>NZ_CP136709.1:2802500-3402500 GCF_032926325.1 Aestuariibaculum lutulentum | reverse complement strand
TATTTGGATGATCACAATATAAATGTAGAATTAACAACGGCTAAACGCACAGGGTATCATAAGTATACATTCAATCCTGGTGATTCACAATCGGTTATTGTCGATTTAGGGTTTACTTTAAACTGGGATAGAACGGTTGAGACTATTATTACTGTTGAAGATGAACATACCATTTCTGGTTACCGATACAGTAAGGGATGGGCGCCTAATCAAAAAGTGTTTTTTGTAGCGAAGTTTTCAAAACCTATTACTGGTAAAAATGTATTTGCTGATGGCTCTAAAATTGAAGGGAATAAAGTTGAAGGAGAAAAAACAGCCATTCAGCTATTTTTCGATAATGCTGACTCTAATGAGCTTTTTGCAAAAGTAGCCTTGTCCTCTGTTAGTATTGAAAATGCTAAAGGAAACATAGAAGATGGTGGTTTTGAATTTGAAGCAGTTAAATCTACTGCAGATAAAAGCTGGAATAGCGCTTTAAAATCTATTGAAGTTGAAAGCTCAGTAGATTCATTGGAAACCATTTTTTATACCGCCATGTATCATGCTCAAGTAGCTCCGGTAACTTTTAGTGATGCTAATGGGGAGTTTAGATTAGAAACAGACAGCATTGTAACAGCGAAAGATTATACAGCATATTCTACATTGTCGCTTTGGGATACCTTTAGAGCAGAGCAACCATTGTTAACTTTAATAGCGCCTAAAAATGTCTCGGATATCATTAATTCGATGCTGGCATATTATGAAACAAAGAAGATTTTACCGGTATGGACACTTTATGCCAATGAAACGAATACTATGACAGGGTATCATTCCATTCCTGTAATTGTTGAAGCTTACTTAAAAGGTATTAAAGGTTTTGATGCTGAAAAGGCGTTTGAAGCGATGAAAAATACCATGATGCAGGATGAACGTGGTTTAAAATATTATAAAGAATTCGGATATATTCCGTACACGTCAATAGACGAATCGGTTACTATTACTTTAGAATATGCTTACGACGACTGGTGTGTGGCGCAAATGGCAAAAGCCCTTGGTAAAACAGAAGATTATAATTTCTTTTTAAAACGTTCTGAAGCTTATAAACACTTATTAGATACCGAAACCGGATTTATGCGTGGAAAATCTGAAGATGGTAAATCTTGGAACGAGCCATTCGATCCGAAATACTCAAACCATAGAGTTCAAACCGATTATACCGAAGGTAATGCCTGGCAACATAGCTGGTTTGTACCTCATGCTGTTAAGGAATTAGCAGAGTTGCATGGTGGTGAAGATGTATTTACTTCGCGTTTAGAGCAACTTTTCACTGAAAGTTCTGAGATTACAGGGACTCACACCTCGGCAGATATTTCAGGTTTAATTGGTCAGTACGCACATGGTAACGAGCCAAGTCATCACATTGCTTATATGTTTAACGATGCCAATAAACCATGGAGAACACAATATTGGGTACGTCATATTTTAGATACGCAATACAATACAACGCCTAATGGATTAAGTGGTAATGAAGATTGCGGGCAAATGTCGGCTTGGTATGTATTTAGTTCCATTGGTCTTTACCCAATGAATCCGGCTTCAGCTGAATACGAAATTGGAAGTCCGATTTTCGACAAGACCACCTTGAATTTAGCAAACGGAAAAACATTCACCATTGAAGCAGAAAACGTTTCCGATAAGAATATTTACATTCAATCGGCAACCTTAAATGGTGAAGATTTCAACGACACATCAATAGCCCATAAAACAATTTTAGAAGGAGGTACTTTACATTTCGTAATGGGACCAAATCCAAATAAAAACTGGGGAATTAAAAAATAGTAGGATGGATATAATAGATATAAGTATTATTGTCTCCTACGTTTTAATAACCGTAGGAGTAGGAGTCTGGATTTCAAAAAAGGCTTCACAGGGGTTAGATCATTATTTTTTAGGTGGAAAATCCATTAAATGGTATTACTTAGGTTTAAGTAATGGCTCCGGAATGTTTGATGTCTCTGGAACGGCCTGGATGGTTGGAATTTTATTCCTGTATGGTGTTAAAAGCTTCATGTTTATGTGGCTTTGGCCTATCTGGAATCAGATTTTCGTTATGATGTTCCTGGCAGTTTGGATTCGCCGTTCAAAAGTAATGACAGGTTCTGAATGGATTTTAACACGCTTCGGAAATGATAAAGCCGGAAAAGCATCTCATATTATTGTGGCTATTTTTGCTATTATTTCAGCCATTGGTTTTATAGCTTATTTCTTTGAAGGTGTAGGAAAGTTTTTAACCATTATTTTACCTTGGGATTTAACTGCGCAAATAGGTGAAACAGTATTGTTTACATCCACCCAATCTTACGCATTAATCATTATTTTACTAACGACAATTTATACCATAAAAGGGGGGATGTTTTCTGTTGTGGCAACAGAGGTTCTTCAGTATTTAATAATGGTTGTGGCAGGTCTTCTTGTGGCGAGTTATACGTTAATTACCTTTACAGATTTCGAAATAACGTCTATCATTTCAGAAGAATGGAAAAACATTTTCTTTGGATGGGAATTAGGTCCGCAGTGGAGTGATAAATATCAGGCGTTTAACGATTTAATAGACTCTGAAGGCTATAAAATGTTCGGTGCTTTTATTGGTATGTCTTTGTTTAAAGGCTTCTTTGCAAGTATTGCAGGACCAACGCCGAGTTACGATTTACAACGTATTCTTTCTACAAAAACGGTTAAAGAAGCAGCGTATATGTCTGGCTTTACGAATTTGATTTTATTTATTCCAAGGTATTTATTAATTGGTGGAATTGTAGTTATAGCATTGGTTGTTTTATCTCCGGAAATGAATAATGGCGCCTTGACAGGTGGCGATTTAGAAATTATTCTACCAAAAGTGATTAATTTTCATGTTCCTGTTGGGATAAAAGGCTTGCTGTTGGCTGGTTTATTAGCAGCTTTTATGTCTACGTTTTCAGCCTTTGTAAATGCTGGTCCAGCGTACATAGTTAACGATATTTATAAAAAATATTTTAAACCAGTTGCTGATAGTTCGCACTATATAAAAGTGAGTCATTTGGCTTCTTTGGTTATTGTTTTGCTGGGGGTTTTAATGGGCTTTTTTGCGGACTCTATTAACTCTTTGACCTTGTGGATAACAAGTTCGTTATTTGGTGGTTATGTAGCAGCTAATTTTCTGAAATGGGTTTGGTGGCGCTTTAATGGCTGGGGCTATTTCTGGGGTATGTTAGCAGGTCTTATAATAGCGTCATTTCAATTTGTATTAGATCAGAATAAAATGAATTTTGATGTAGAGGGTGTATGGTATCAATTAGCAACCATGCCATCAATCTACTTATTCCCAATCATCTTTGGTTTTTCATTATTAGGTAGTTTATTAGGAACCTGTTTTTCAAAACCTACTGATGAAGCGGTTCTAAAATCGTTCTACACCAATGTTAGACCTTGGGGTTGGTGGAAACCTGTATATAAAAAATTAAAAGCAGAAGATGCGTCTTTTGAGAAAAATAATGAGTTTTTTAGCGATATGTTAAATTGTATTATTGGGATTGTATGGCAATCGAGTATGATTGTTTTGCCAATATTTCTTTTAATACGCGATTATCCTAAAACAATCATATCGTTAGTTGTATTTGTAATTACCTCAATAATTTTAAAATACACCTGGTTAAATAAAGTGAATAAAATAACAGATTAAATTATATAAAAAGTGGCAAATATACCTTGGCAAGACAGACCGGAGAATAATAATGAGGTCATGTGGAGATATTCTGAAAACCCGATTATAGATCGTTACGCAATTCCATCATCAAACAGTATTTTTAATAGTGCTGTAGTACCTTTTAAAGATGGTTTCGCAGGTGTTTTTAGATGTGATAATAAGGCGGTGCAGATGAATATTTTTGCAGGCTTTAGTAAAGATGGTATTAACTGGGATATCAATCACGAACCTATTGTGATGCAGGCAGGAAATACCGAAATGATAGATTCGGATTATAAATACGATCCGCGTGTGGTATTTATTGAAGATAGATATTGGATTACCTGGTGTAACGGGTATCATGGCCCAACAATTGGTATCGCATATACATTTGATTTTGTGGAGTTTTTTCAATGTGAAAATGCCTTTTTACCATTCAATAGAAATGGGGTGTTATTCCCAAAAAAAATTAATGGAAAATATGCGATGTTAAGTCGCCCGAGTGATAACGGTCATACGCCTTTTGGTGATATCTATATTAGTTACAGTCCGGATATGAAATACTGGGGAGAGCACCGTTGTGTTATGAAAGTAGCTCCTTTTCAAGATAGTGCCTGGCAATGTACTAAAATAGGCGCAGGACCAATACCAATTTTAACTGATGACGGTTGGTTAATGTTGTATCATGGGGTTATTAATACCTGTAATGGATTCCGTTATGCTATGGGAGCTGCCATTTTAGATGAAAATGAACCAGACAAGGTAAAATACAGAACCAAGCCTTATTTATTAGGCCCTGCAGAAATGTATGAGTTAACAGGCGATGTACCAAATGTTGTATTCCCATGTGCAGCCTTACATGATTACGAAGAAGATAAATTAGCAGTGTATTATGGCGCTGCCGATACCGTTGTAGCTATGGCATTTGGTAAATTGAGTGAAGTAGTAGAATTCACAAAAAATAACAGTTTGTAATTTGAAAATACAGAGAAAAATAAAGGTGTTGTTTGGAGCAATGAGTTGTTTTTGTGCCGTTTGTTGCGCACAACCTAAGCAAGACATTGAACCCAGACAATACATAGCCTATAAAACTTCAGAATCCATTTCTATTGATGGAAGAGGTTCTGAGGCTTCGTGGGATAAGGCCGAATGGACCAATTTGTTTATCGATATTGAAGGTGATAAAAAACCTAAATACGACACCAAAGTAAAAATGCTTTGGGACGAGCAGTACTATTATATTCTGGCTAAAATGGATGAGCCTCACGTATGGGCAGATTTAAAACAGCGAGATACTATTATTTTTTACAATAACGATTTTGAAGTTTTTATAGACCCGGATAGTGACTCCTATAATTATTATGAATTGGAAATTAACGCCTTAAATACGGTTTGGGATTTGTTTTTAACGAAGCCTTACCGCGAAAATCCAAAGATTTTAAACGACTGGGATATCAATGGGTTAAAGTCAGCCGTTACTATTCAAGGTACTCTAAATAATTCAAAAGATATAGATGAAGGCTGGACATTAGAAATTGCCATTCCTTTTGCAGCGTATAAAACCTCGTATTTTCATAAAAATGTTCCGGTTGATAGTTTTTGGCGTGTTAATTTTTCACGTGTTAACTGGCAACATGATTTATCAAACGGAAAGTATAGTCGTAAAAAAGGAGAGGATGGTAAATTTATACCAGAATACAACTGGGTGTGGTCCCCAATGGGCGTGATTAATATGCACGAGCCAGAAAAATGGGGTTATGTGTATTTTTCATCGAAGGAAATTGGTGGGAAAGATGCCTTTGAAATTCCTCAAGATGAAAAAATAAAATGGCAAATGTTCAGTTTATACCGCGCTCAAAAAAGCTATAAAAACAAAAATAAAGTTTGGGCATCATCATTATCCGAACTTGTCGATAACGATATTAAGGTTGATGGTAAAGTTTTAAAACCAGTTTTAGAAAACCATTCAACGGGGTATAATATTTCTGTGAAAAGCCCTTTTTCAAATAAAACATTGATAATTAAGGAGAATGGAGAACTTTCTGAAATAAAATAAAAATCCAGAATAAAAAGAAGCAGGGTTCAAAAAAAATTGAACGTATTATTATTAAGAAAAAGTCGATACATGTTACAGTTAAACTTAATCAATACAACATCTAAATTCATAAAATCAGGAGTTTGTCTTTTGATGTTTTCTGCACTTTTAAACTGTGAAAACAAGGTAGAAAAAGAAGGAAAAGTTGAAGCTCCAGTTGAAAACTTAAAATTGATTGGTTACGTGGCGGGTTACGAAGATTTTGATCCTGCTCAGGTCGATGCCAAGAAGTTAACACATATTAATTATGCTTTTGCCAATATTGTACAAGGCATACCAAAATTTGAGTTAGCTGTAGATTCTAGTAAAATTGAGAGTTTAATGGCGTTAAAATCTAAAAAATCAGATTTAAAAGTGTTGTACTCTGTTGGTGGTTGGGTTTGGTCTGATCAATTTTCTCATGTAGCGGCATCAGAATCAGCACGACAAATTTTTGCTAACGGTTGTGTTTCACTTTTGAAAAAACACGGTTTTGATGGTGTTGATTTAGATTGGGAATACCCGGGGCAACGTGGTGAGGACAACGCATTTCGTCCGTCGGATAAAGAGAATTTTACGTTATTATTAAAAACCATCCGCGAAGCTTTAGAAATACAAGGAAAAACAGATAACAAGCATTATTTACTAACTATTGCGAGTGGTGCAGATCAAGCTTATATAGATCATACTCAATTAGGCAAGGCTCAGGAGTATCTTGATTTTATTAATGTAATGTGTTACGACTACTATCATGGCTGGCATTATCAAACGGGGCATCATGCGAATTTAAATCCTTCATATTCAGAAAAATTTGAAGGAAATAGTGGTAAACAAGCCATAGAACGCCATTTGAAAGCGGGTGTTCCGGCAAATAAATTAGTGATGGGCATTCCGTTTTACGGAAGAATGTGGGAAAAAGTGAATCCGCAGAATAACGGATTGTATCAATCGGCTATGTCTACCGGTATGATTGTACCGTATTGGGATATTGTTGAGAAAATCAAGTCTGGGCATTTTAAAGAATTATATGATGAATCGGCTAAAGCATCTTATTTATGGAATGCAAAAGATAGCGTGTTCATCTCATGGGAAACACCTAAAGATATCGAAGCTAAAGCTCAGTTTATAAAAGAAAATGGACTTGGAGGCGCGATGTTTTGGGAATACAGTTTAGATAACAATCAGAAATTATTAAACGCATTGTTTAAGGGTATGGAATAACAAAAGACGTCTAGGGATAGACAAAAGGTGACAAAATAACAAACGACTAACAACAACTTATGAAAACAAAATACTTACTAATAACTGCTTTGGTGTTACTCTGCATATCTTGTGGATATCAAAAAAAAGAGAATACTATAGCTGAAGTTGATTCTCCTGAACCTAAAAAAGAAGCTTTCGAATTTGGGGTTTGGACTACCGCAAATGGAAAAAAATCGGATGAAGAATACCTTAAAGAATTTGAGAAATACAGTAATGGTGGCATTGATGAAGTTCTAATTAATACCGGAACTGACCCTAAGTTATTAGAACGATTAGTGCCGTTAGCCAAGGAAAAAGGTTTACGAGTGCATGCCTGGATTATGGCTGTAAACCGTCCGGGAGATACTATTGCTCTGCAACATCCAGAATGGTATCAGGTTAGTAAAGAAGGTAAATCATGTTTCGATACGCGTCCGTATGTAGGGTATTATCAGTGGTTATGCCCGACAAGAAAAGAATCCCGAAATCATATTTTAGGTTTAGTTGAAGGACTAGCAAAAGTTGAAGGCGTTGAAAGCGTGCATTTAGATTATATTCGTTTTCCTGACATCTTTTTACCAATCGGATTATTACCAAAATACAATTTAGTTCAGGATGAAGAATTACCTGAATACGATTTTTGTTATTGCGATGTGTGCATTAGCGAGTTTGAAAAATTACACCATAAAAATCCTTTAGAAAGTAAAAATACTGCGATAGATATGGAGTGGAAAAACTTCAGATTAAACGCTATTAAATCGGTGGTAGATGATGCTTATAAAATCGTTCACGATAACAATAAAATTTTAACAGCTGCGGTATTTCCATATCCTGAAATGGCAGACCATATGGTACGCCAACGTTGGGATAAATGGGATATTGATGAAGTTTACCCCATGATTTACCATGGATTTTACAACGAAGAGGTTGACTGGATTGGGTATGCAACAAAGCAAGGCGTATCCGATGTTGAAAACGAAGGCATTAAATTAAACACAGGAATTTACATCCCCGATTTTAAAACCACTGAAGATTTAAAACAGGCTATTTTATACGCTAAAGAAAATGGAGCAAAAGGCGTGTCTTTCTTCGATGGAAATGCGATTTCAGATGAGTTTTTTGAAACTATAAAAACGACAAAAGCTAATTTATAATCGAACGGAATGAAGTTTGGAGTTTACATAGTTTCAGTCGGTGCAATGCTTTTGATGAATTGCAAACAGACTGATGATGTAATTCATAAAAAACTCACGCAGTATGTGAACCCGTTTATAGGAACAGATGGACCGGGAAACACGTATCCGGGAGCCACGGTGCCTTTCGGAATGGTACAGTTGAGTCCAGATATAGGTATTCCTGGTTGGGACAGAATTGCTGGGTATTTTTATCAGGATTCTATTATTTCTGGCTTTTCACATACCCACCTGTCTGGAACTGGAGCGGGCGATTTATATGATATTCTGGTGATGCCGACCAATAGCCGTTTTAACAAACGCATGGAAGCGAATAATTACAAGCCGTTTTCAAAGTATGATCATAAGCAAGAATCGGCAGAACCAGGATATTATCAAGTCGATTTATTAGATTATGGCATCAAGGCAGAGTTAACAGCTACTCAAAGAACAGGGATTCATAAATACACCTTTCCGAAGGATTCCTTATCACAAATCCATATCGATTTAGGCTATGCGCTTAATTGGGATGCGCCCACAGACACGCATATAAAAGTGTTGAATGATAGCACGCTTCATGGTTATCGAAAATCAACAGGTTGGGCTAAACACCAGCGCGTGTATTTTGAGATTCAGGTGTCTAAACCATTCCAGTCCTATCATTTATTTTCAAATGATTCTTTAGTTGAAAGTGAGGCTGTAGGAAAGAATACAAAAATCATTCTGAATTATAATACGGAGGAGAATGATGTTATCATTTTAAAAACAGGATTATCGACAGCAAGTCTGGATGGTGCTCATAAATCTTTGGAGAACGAAGCGCCTCATTTCAATTTTGAGGACTATAAAGAGCAAGCGAACCAGGTTTGGGAACAACAACTCGAAAAAATTGAAGTATTTACTACCGATGAAACAAAGAAGCATATTTTTTACACGATGCTGTATCAATCTATGTTGGCACCAACTTTATTGAGTGATTACAATAACGAATACAAAGGTGCTAATGATAGTGTTATGACAACTTCTGGTTTTAAACGTTACGATACCTTTTCGTTATGGGATACGTATCGTGCAGCACATCCTTTATACACCATAATACATCCTAATAGGGTTTCGGATATGATTAATTCCTTGTTGGCGCACTATAAAGAAACCGGATTGTTGCCGGTTTGGTCCATGCAGGGGAATGAAACAAATATGATGATTGGTAATCATGCGATTCCTGTTATTGTTGATGCTTATTTTAAAGGAGTTAACGGGTTTAATGAAAATTTAGCCTATGAAGCCTGTAAATTAAGTTCTATGGTCGATGCTCGTCAGTTGGATGAATATAAAACATTAGGCTTTATTCCGGTTGATGAGCATCACGAAAATTGGTCGGTTTCAAAAACTTTGGAATATGCATATAACGATTGGTGTGTCGCTCAATTTGCCAAAGCTTTAAATAAAACAGAAGATTACGAGTATTTCTTAAATCGTTCTGAAAACTGGAGGAATTTATACGATTCAAAAAGTACTTTTTTACGCCCAAAAAGTGAAGATGGGACTTTTATAGAAAACTTCATTCCTAAGGAATATACACCCTATTATTGCGAGAGTAATGCCTGGCAATATATGTGGTCAGTACCCCAAAACATTGAGGGTTTGATAAAAGAAGTTGGTACTGAGCAATTTGAAAAAAAACTTGATTCTATGTTTAGTTTTTACCCTTTAGCTACCGACAAATTACCTATTTTTAGCACGGGTATGATAGGTCAATATGCTCACGGTAATGAGCCAAGTCATCATGTAGGCTACTTGTATAATTACATTCGTAAGCCTGAAAAAACACAAGAAATTATCAGAACCATTTTAGAGACACAATATAACAATACACCAGATGGCCATTGCGGAAATGAAGACTGCGGACAAATGTCGTCTTGGTATGTATTTAGTGCTTTAGGGTTTTATCCGGTAAATCCTGCCCAGGGTGTTTATACTTTTGGTTCGCCTATTTTCGATAAAGCAATTATTCATTTAGAATCGGGAAAAGATTTTACAATTGAAGCTGAAAATAATTCCTCGGAAAACAAATACATTCAATCTATAACTTTAAACGGAAAGGAAATTTCAAAAAGTTATATAGAACACAAAGACATTATACAAGGAGGAACCTTACAATTTGTTATGGGGCCTCAACCAAATAAAAACCAAACGTACACTATGGCAATATCGTCACAGGTATATAAATAATATTGAGAACATGGGAGACAGAAGACATTTTATTAAAAACGCAGCATTAGGAACATTAGGTGTCAGTGCACTTTTAAGTTGTAAAGAAGAAACAAAATCAGCGGTTTTGGCTGCTGTTTCTGACGATAAAAAAGGAACTAAACCTTTAATTATATCCACCTGGAATCATGGCTTACCAGCTAACGAAGAAGCATGGAAATTACTAAAATCAGGTAAATCTGGATTAGATGCTATTGTTGCTGGGGTTGGAATTCCTGAGGCGGACCCAAAAGTAAGAAGCGTTGGTTATGGAGGTTATCCAGACAGAGAAGGAAAGGTAACTTTAGATGCTTGTATAATGGATTCTAATAGCGATTGTGGTTCGGTATCTTTTCTTCAAAATATAAAACACCCTATTGCAGTTGCACAAAAAGTATTAGAAAATACGCCTCATGTTATGTTAACTGGCGCTGGCGCCTTACAGTTTGCTAAAGAGCAAGGTTTTAAAGAAGAAAATTTGTTAACAGAAGCCTCTGAGAAGGACTGGAAAAACTGGTTAGAAAAATCTAAATATCAACCAGTCATTAATATTGAAAATCACGATACTATAAGCATGTTGGTGATTGATGAAAATGGCGATATTACGGGGGGGTGTACAACCAGTGGTGCGGCTTGGAAAATGCACGGACGCGTAGGAGATTCTCCTATAATTGGTGCAGGATTATTTTTAGATAATGAAGTTGGAGCTGCCGCTGCTACAGGACTTGGTGAAGCAGTTATAAGAACGGCAGGAAGTGCTATGGTTGTTGAGTTAATGCGTCAGGGGAAATCGCCGGACGAAGCTTGTAAAGAAATTGTAGAACGTATTTATGATAAACACAAAAACCATAAAGATATGGAATATTTACAGGTAGGATTTATAGCCGTAAATAAGGCCGGTGAATATGGTGGTTATAGTTTAAGATCTGGGTTTAATTATGCAGTTTACGATGAAGCTCATGGTAATAGAATGGAAGATTCTAAATTTAAAATGACCTGGGATAAATAAAACAAGACACAAACTAACTTAAAATGATAAAATTTAGTCACTCAAAAATATTGCTTTTAGGACTTGGATTGATGTTGGCATCGTGCCAGTCGAAACAGGTAAATTTCACAGAAGCGGATATTCAAATCATTCCAAAACCTGTTGAATTAACCTTGAATCAAGGTGGATTTGAGATAAACGAGAACACGCAATTTGTTATTGAAGATGAAAGTCAGAAAGCTGCTTTAGAGGTTTTAATTAATAAATTAAAAACGGCTGCAGGATTTACTCCTGAAATTGTTAATGAAGCGCCTTCAGAAAATTATGTTCAATTTGTAACAGATGCTAATCTCAAACCTGAAGCTTATGAGTTAGATGCAGATTCAAAAGGGGTAATCATCAAATCCAACGGGGCTGCTGGTTTTGTGTATGGTATTGAAACGCTTAGACAATTACTGCCAACAACAATTGAGAATACTTCTTTAGTAGCAAATCAAGATTGGATTGTTCCTAATGTTTCTATTAAAGATGAACCACGTTTTCAATATCGTGGATTAATGCTTGATTTATCGCGCCATTTTTTCGACAGTGATTATATTAAGCAAACCATCGATCGTTTAGCGATGCATAAAATGAATGTTTTGCATTTGCATTTGGTTGATGATCAAGGGTGGCGAATAGAAATCAAGAAATATCCAAAATTAACCGAAGTTGGTGCATGGCGCGTCGATCAGGAAGATAAATTCTGGCACAACCGCGATAAAAACCCGTATGGTGTTAAAGGAACATACGGCGGTTTTTTAACCCAGGAAGAATTAAAAGATATCGTTGCTTACGCAGCGTCTAAAAACATAGAGGTGATTCCTGAAATTGAAATGCCGGCTCACGTGTCGAGTGCAATAGCGTCTTACCCAGAATTAGCGTGTTTTAATCAAGAGATTGGAGTACCTTCTGGTGGACTTTGGCCAATCACAGATATTTATTGTGCAGGAAAGGACAGTACGTTCAAGTTTTTAGAGAATGTATTGGATGAAGTCATGACCATTTTTCCATCAAAATATATTCATATTGGAGGCGACGAAGCCACTAAAACCAATTGGAAAATCTGTCCGAATTGTCAAAAACGTGTTAAAGAGGAAGGTTTAAAAGATGTTGATGAATTACAAAGTTATTTTGTAAAACGTATGGAAAAATACATCAACTCGAAAGGCAAACAACTAATAGGTTGGGATGAAATTATTGAAGGTGGTCTTGCTCCTGAAGCGACAGTAATGAGCTGGAGAGGTAACAAACCAGGTATCGAAGCAGCAAAGCAAGGACATGACGTGATTATGACACCAACATCTCATTGTTATTTCGATTACTATCAAGGGCCTCAGGAATACGAACCAACGGCATTTACGGCTTATACACCTTTAAGTAAAGTATACCAATTCGATCCGGTAGCAAATGAAATGACTCCGGAAGAAGCGAAGCATGTTTTAGGTGGTCAGGCAAATTTATGGGCGGAATATTTACCAACCACAGATCAGTCTGAATACATGATATTCCCAAGACTAGCAGCTATGTCTGAAGCTTTATGGAGCAGCAAAGAATCTCGTAACTGGGAAGATTTTTCACACCGAATGGAAATGATGTTTGAGCGTTATAAGGATTTAGATATCAATTATGCGAAAAGTGCTTATACTCTAAGGCCTGCATATTCTTTCGATTCTATTAATCAAGCAGTCAATTTATCGCTTAAAAATGAATTTCCAAATCCAGATATTCGTTATGTGTTAGGTACAACGGACTTAAATGAAAGTGCACAGAAGTACACTGATACGTTTCAGATTAAAGAAACTACAATTTTAAAGGCGTCTTTATTCAAGGATGAAAAACCTATAGGAATCACTTATGTAGACACGATTAAATTTCATAAAGCCATAGGAAAAAAAGTGACCTATAATACGCAGTATAGCAATGCTTATAAAGGTACTGGAGCAACCACGCTGGATAATGCATTACGTGGCTCGCAAAATTTCCATGACGGACAATGGCAAGGTTGGTTAACCGATATGGAAGTGATTATCGATTTAGAAAATGAAACTGAAATTAGTAATGTAGCCGTTGGAACTTTAGAAAGTCAGAAGGCAGGTATTTATTTCCCTGTTGCTGTTGAAGTATCGATATCTAATGATGGTAAAGGTTTCGAAAAAATTGGAGAAGCAACAAGACCATATGCGCAAGCTTCAAAAGTCACAAAAAAAGATTTTACGGTGAATTTCCCTGAACATTCTGCAAGGTTTGTAAAAGTGAAAGTAAAAGCTTTAGAAAAAAATCCAAGAGGTGGCGGGGTTTGGCTATTTGTTGATGAAATATTGGTAAACTAATTAGACTTTAAAAGATAAACTTAAAATGAAGAAACGTTATATAGCTGCAGCTTTACTGATGACATTATTCAGTTTTCAAACTAAAGCGCAGGAAACAGAGCAAAGTAAAGAAGAGCGCATGGCGTGGTTTAAAGATGCTAAGCTTGGTATTTTTATTCATTGGGGAATTTATGCCGTAAACGGAATCGACGAATCCTGGTCGTTTCACAACGGATACATCACTTATGATGATTATATGAAGCAATTAAATGGCTTTACAGCTAAGAACTATGATCCTGAATATTGGGCAAAATTAATTAAAGAAAGTGGCGCAAAATATACAGTTATTACTACAAAACATCATGATGGTGTAGCTTTATGGAATACCAAACAGGGTGATTTAAATGTTATTGATAAAACCCCAGCGAAAAAAGATTTAATCACGCCTTTTGCAAAAGCGGTTCGTAAAGAAGGCTTAAAATTAGGGTTGTATTATTCATTGTTAGACTGGTCTTATCCTGATTATCCAAACTTTTTAAGAAATGAAAAACGTTATAAAGAAGATGATAAACGTTGGGATAAATTCACCAAATTTAATTTCGGTCAATTAAAAGAATTAGCTGCTTACAATCCGGATTTATACTGGTTTGATGGCGATTGGGAACAGAAAGCAGAAAAGTGGAAAGCTAAAGAAATTCGTGAGCTTTTATTCAAAGAAACCCCTTCAACCATCATCAATTCAAGACTACAAGGTTACGGAGATTACGCGACGCCAGAGCAAGGGGTTCCTGTAAACAAACCAAAAGATAAGTACTGGGAATTATGCATGACCATGAACAATTCCTGGGGCTATCAACCAAACGACACCAAATACAAGAGCTTGAATCAAATCATTCGCATTTTTGTGGACTGTATTAATATGGGAGGTAATCTACTTTTAGATATCGGACCTAAAGCGGATGGAACTATTCCAGAGGAGCAAGTTGAAATCTTAAAAGGATTAGGAAAATGGACGAATAAGCATGCTGCAGCCATTTATGGAACACGTGCAGGAATTCCATTCGGTCATTTTAATGGTTATACGGCATTATCGAAAGATAAAACCATTTTATATCTGTACGTAGACAACAAACCAAACGGGCCGTTATTAATTAAAGGACTTAAGAATAAAGTAAACCGTGCTTGGGTAGTTGGTAATGGCACCAAATTAAAAACCGATGTGGTTGGGAAATTATACTGGAGCAAAGTTCCTGGTTTATTATATATCGATTTACCAGAACACGTGCAGGATGAAAACGTTACTGTAATCGCACTTCAGTTAGATGGCGAGGTTGATTTATATGGAGACGCTGGTCAGGTAATAGAAAGTAATTAGAAGAATTATGGATATGAGTCGGTTAACAATATTTTTAGGGGTATTACTATTAAGCTTTGTTTCGTGCAATAAGACGACCAAACAAGTTGAAAATACAAAAGCGGTTAAAAATGATAATTTAGTCGACTTGGTAAACCCGTTAATGGGAACCGACTCCGATTACAGTTTATCTAACGGGAATACGTATCCAGCAATCGCCACACCGTGGGCGATGAATTTCTGGACTCCGCAAACGGCAAAAATGGGAGATGGCTGGACCTATACTTATGATGCCAAGAAAATAAGAGGGATTAAGCAAACACATCAACCAAGTCCGTGGATTAATGATTATGCCGCCTTTTCTTTAATGGCAGTTACTGGCGATTTAAAATTTCAGGAGGATGAACGTGCCTCATGGTTCTCGCATAAAGCGGAAACTGTAAAACCGTATCATTATTCGGTGTATTTAGCTGATTACGATGTTAAAGCAGAAGTTGCTCCAACCGAAAGTGCAGCACATTTTAAATTTACGTTTCCTGAAGCCGAACAGTCGTATATTTTATTAGATGCCTTTTTTAAAGGATCCATGGTGAAAATCATTCCTGAAGAACGAAAAATCATTGGCTATTGCAGAAATAACAGTGGCGGCGTTCCAGAGAATTTTCATAACTATTTTGTTGCGGAATTCGATCATGATTTTGAAATAACAAACACCTGGCATGACGATTGGAAATTACAGAAAAACGTTAAAAACAGTGAAGGAAATCATGTCGGCGCCATTATCGGATTTAAAACCAAACGAGGCGATGTGGTGCATGTAAAAGTAGCGTCGTCTTTTATAAGTCCAGAGCAAGCGCAGTTAAATCTTGATAGAGAAATTGGAGGCGACTCTTTTGAAGATACTAAAGATAAAGCAAAGCAGGCATGGAATAAAGAGTTAAACAGAATTGAAATAGAAGATGATAATATCGATCATATTCGAACTTTTTATTCTTGTTTATATCGCGTGTTATTATTCCCAAGAAAGTTTTATGAATTCGATAAAAATGATGACATAGTACATTATAGTCCGTACAACGGAAAAGTTTTACCTGGCTATATGTTTACTGATAACGGATTTTGGGATACGTTTAGAGCTGTTTTTCCATTTTTTAATATGATGTATCCGGAATTAAATAGTCACATCATGGAAGGGCTTGCAAATACATATAAAGAATCAGGATGGTTGCCGGAATGGGCAAGTCCCGGGCATCGCGATTGTATGATTGGTTCTAATTCGGCGCCAATAATTGTTGATGCATTTCTTAAAGGAAATGTAAAAGAGAAGGATGTTGATGTGCTTTTTGAAGCGATTCTAAAAAATGCTACCGTTGAAGAAGGACGCCCTGTAAATTCTGTAGGTCGTGAAGGGTTAGACTATTATAATACCTTAGGATACGTGCCTTATAATGTAGATATAAAAGAAAATGCAGCAAGAACTTTAGAGTATGCGTATGCCGATTTTACAATTTCTGAAATGGCTAAAAAACTTGGTCAACAAGAATTAGTAGAAAAGTTTGAAAAGCAATCGTTGAATTATAATCATTTATTCGATCCTTTAACCGAGTTAATGCGTGGTAAAAATGAAGACGGTTCGTTTCAATATCCGTTTAACCCTTTAAAATGGGGTGATGCTTTTACCGAAGGCAATAGTTTGCATTATACATGGTCGGTATTTCATGATATACAAGGCTTAATTAATTTAATGGGTGGTAATGACGCATTTATTTCAAAATTAGATGGCGTTTTTACGATGCCTCCAAAATTTGACGATTCGTATTATGGGCATACTATTCACGAAATTCGAGAAATGCAGGTGGTAAATATGGGGAATTATGCGCACGGTAATCAGCCTATTCAACACATGATTTACCTTTATAATTATGCAGGAGCACCTTACAAAACTCAGGAACGCATTAGAGAAGTTTTAACTAAACTATATTCATCAGCCCCAGATGGTTATTGTGGTGATGAGGATAACGGCCAAACTTCGGCTTGGTATGTGTTCAGCTCTTTAGGATTTTATCCGGTAACGCCTGGAATAAATCAGTATGTCATCGGTAGTCCGCTATTCAAAAAGGCAACGCTTCATTTAGAAAACGGAAATACTTTCGAAATACATTCAGAAAATAATTCAAAAGACAACTTTTATATTCAATCAGTAAATCTGAATGAAGGAGTTTACAACAATACCTATTTGAATTATGAAACCATCCAGAATGGAGGTGTTTTAAAATTCAATTTAACAAACACGGCAAATACGGAGTGGGGCAGCAAATTAGAAAATACACCTTACTCACTTAATAACTCAATTAAAAAATAATTAAAGTATGAAAAAGACGCTTATAGCTATTACGGCATTGCTTTCATTGCAATCGTTTTCGCAGGCCATTTATGAAGATGAACGCTATGTGCCGGAAACAGATCCGTTAGTATTAGAGAAGTTAGACCAATGGCAAGACCTTAAATTCGGTTTATTAATGCACTGGGGAACATATAGTCAATGGGGAATTGTGGAATCATGGTCCTTATCACCAGAAGAGTACGGATGGTGTGAACGTAAAAAAGGAAGCAATCCAGACGATTATTTTGCATATAAAAAGGAATATGAAGCGCTTCAAACCACTTTTAATCCAACAAAATTCGACCCAGATAAATGGGCAAAAGCAGCCAAACATGCCGGGATGAAATATGTGGTATTTACGACAAAGCACCATGATGGATTTAGCATGTTCGATTCAAAATATACCGATTATAAAATTACATCGCCTAAAACACCTTTCTCCTCAAATCCTAAGGCGAATATTGCTAAAGAAGTATTCAATTCATTTAGAAATGAAGGACTTTGGGCAGGAGCATATTTCTCTAAGCCAGATTGGAATGTAGATAGTTACTGGTGGCCAAAATACCCACCAAAAGATAGAAACGTGAACTATTCGCCTTCTGAAAACCCTGAAAAATGGCAGGAGTATGTCGATTTCACGCATAACCAGATTATGGAACTTTTAACCGATTATGGTAAAATAGATATTCTTTGGTTAGATGGTGGTTGGGTTGCTAAAACGCCAAAAGCTGAAATTACGGAGTGGTACAAACATACGATTGACAATGTTGAAGATGGCTACTTGAAACACCGCATCATCAATCAGGATATTAAAATGGATGAGTTAGTGGTTAAAGCTCGTAAACAACAACCTGGTTTAATTGTGGTTGATCGTGCTGTTCACGGAAAAAATCAAAATTATTTAACCCCAGAAAACCGTGTGCCAGAGAAAACCTTACCATATCCTTGGGAGTCTTGCATTATTTCAGGTGGTGGATGGTCTTACACGCCAAATGCAAAATACATGAGTCCTCGCGAAGGTATTCACACGCTTATTGATGTGGTTGCTAAAGGTGGTAATTTACTATTAAATATTGCCCCAAGTCCGGAAGGTGAGTGGCAGCAAGGTGCATACGATTTATTACAGGCTTATGGCGATTGGATGGATGTAAACAGTACGGCTATTTATGCAACAAAACCTATTGCACCCTTCAAAGAGAATAACATTTGTATGACTCAGAATGAAAAAGGTAATGTGTTTTTATTTTATATGGCAGGAGAGGATGAAAATAAAATTCCTGCTGAAGTTATTGTGAAATCAATCACACCAAAAAAAGGAACAAAAATTACTATGCTTGGTTCAAAAACACGTTTAAAATGGGAGAAACAAGCTGAAGGATTTAAAGTGATTATTCCTGAAAACTTAAAAAACAACCTGCCTTCAAAATATGCTTGGACATTAAAAATTGATGCAGTAAATTAATAAACATTTGCTTTATATTATAGATAGGTGTTTGCTTAATTTTTAATTATGTAAACACCTATTTTTGATTTGATTACTAGTCAATAATTCGTTTAAAACTTTAATTGCTTAGAAACGTGATTAATGCCTCAAATAGAACAATATAGTTTATGAAAATAAAACAATTAATTCCATTATTAATAATAGGTGCTGTATCTTACAATACAGTGTCTGCTCAGGAATTTATTTCAAAGAAAAGGAAAGTTAAAATATATCACGATAGTTGGATTGATTTCAATAAGAATAATAAAAAAGACATTTACGAAGATCCTGCAAAATCTATAGATAGCCGAATAAATAACCTTGTTGAGCAAATGTCTTTAGATGAAAAAACCTGTCAGATGGCAACGCTTTATGGGTTTGGTCGTGTGCTTCAAGATGAATTACCTAATGCCGACTGGAAAAATCGAGTTTATAAAGATGGAATTGGTAACATCGATGAACATTTAAATGGATTAGCTTATCATAAAAGTGCCGAAACGGAATACTCTTGGCCGCCATCAAACCATGCTAAAGCTATTAATGAGGTGCAACGCTTTTTTGTTGAAGATACGCGTTTAGGTATTCCGGTAGATTTTACCAACGAGGGTATTCGTGGGTTATGTCACGACGGCGCAACGAGTTTTCCAGCTCAAATAGGCATTGGAAGTACCTGGGATAAAGATTTGGTTTCAGAAATTGGCGCCATCACAGGAAAGGAAGCCCGAGTTTTAGGCTATACCAATGTGTATTCTCCAATTTTAGATCTAGCCAGAGACCCGAGATGGGGTAGAACGGTGGAGTGTTACGGTGAAGACCCGTATTTAGTATCTCAGTTAGGCCTAAATATGGTAAAGTCATTACAGGCTCAGAATATTGTGTCTACAGCAAAGCATTTTGCGGTGTACAGTGCTCCAAAAGGCGGACGTGATGGCGATGCCAGAACCGATCCGCATATTACTGAGCGCGAAATGCATGAAATTTACCTTGAGCCTTTTCGAACTGTAGTTCAGGAAGGCGGATTAAAAGGCATCATGTCATCTTACAACGATTATAACGGTATTCCGGTTACTGGAAGTCACTATTTTTTAACCGAATTATTAAGAGATCAGTGGGGTTTTAAAGGGTATGTGGTTTCAGATAGTTGGGCCGTTGGCGGTTTAAACGGACGTCATCACGTTGCAGAAGATTTTAAAGAAACCGTATATTTATCAGTGATGGCGGGCTTAAATGTGCGTACTAATTTTTCACCTGCCGAAGATTTCATTTTACCTTTAAGAGAATTGGTTGAAGAAGGCAGAATTCCAATGAGAGTTATAGACGACCGCGTTAAAGATGTTTTAAGAGTTAAATTTGAATTAGGTTTATTCGATAGTCCTTATGTAAATAAAGCAAAAGAAGCTGACGCTATTGTTCATGGAGCCGAAAGTGAAAGTACTGCATTAAAAGCATCAAGAGAGTCTTTGGTATTATTGAAAAATTCAGATAATCTGTTGCCAATTAAAGTTGGTGCCTTCAAAAATATTTTGGTAACTGGGCCAAATGCAAAGGCTATAAATCATTCCATTAGCAGATACGGTCCTTCCAACGTGAAAATTCAATCGGTTTATGAGGGCATTAAAACATTTGTTGGCGATAAAGCGAATGTGAATTTTGCTCAGGGTTGTGACTTTTACGATGCAAACTGGCCTAAAAGTGAGTTGTATAGTATTGCTCCAGATGAAGTACAACAAAACTATATAAATGAAGCAGTTAAAGAAGCTGAAAAATCAGATTTAATTGTGGTTGCAGTTGGTGATAATGAAGACACTGTAGGTGAATCGAAGTCGAGAACATCTTTAGATTTGCCAGGTAATCAACTGGATTTAATAAAAGCACTTTATGAAACCGGGAAGCCGGTTGTGGTGGTTTTAATTAATGGCCGCCCAATGAGTATTAACTGGGTAGACGATCATATTTCATCCATTATTGAAGCTTGGTTTCCTGGAGAATATGGGGGACAAGCCATTGCTGAAGCCATTTTTGGAGTTTATAATCCGGGCGGAAAATTATCAATAACGTTCCCAAGAACGGCTGGGCAGATTCCGTTTAATTTCCCTTATAAAAGAAGTTCTCAAAAAGGTCAAGGGAAAGGAGATATTGGACAAACCAGAATCAATACTGCCCTATACCCGTTTGGATATGGATTAAGCTATACTACGTTTGAATACAGTGATTTAAAAATTACACCGGATAACACTTCAGAAGATTTCAATTCTATTTCAGTGTCATTTAAGCTTAAAAATACAGGGGAATATGAAGGAGATGAAGTAGCTCAGCTTTATATTCAGGATGAGTTTGCTTCGGTGGTAACGTACACCAAGCTTCTGAAAGGTTTTGAGCGCGTGACTTTAAAATCCGGAGAAGAAAAGGAAATAACAATAATGCTTAATCCAAAAGATTTATCTTTATTAAATCCAGAAATGGAACGTGTTGTTGATCCTGGTAAGTTTAATGTTTTTGTTGGATCCTCTTCAGAAGATGATCGTTTAACCGGGCAAATAATCATAAAATAAAAGTGATAATTATGAGAAAAAGTAACATGACTCATTCTGCTATAAATCAATTAAAAAAAGCTTTTGTTTTTGGTTTGTGTGGCATCGTTTTTCAAAGCCTGCAAGCCCAAGAACAACCTGCCGATTATGTAAATCCGTTTATTGGAACTTCAAATTATGGCGCGACCTATCCTGGGCCTATCGCTCCAAGAGGAATGGCAAGTGTGAGCCCGTTTAATGTGGCGGGACCTCAAAATCCTTTAGAAAAAGATAGTCAGTGGTTGTCTAACCCTTATGTTAACGAAAACACCTTTTTAACTGGTTTTTCACATGTTAATTTAAGTGGTGTAGGCTGTCCGGATTTAGGGGTGTTATTATTGATGCCAACTACAGGTGATTTAAAAACCAATCATTTGGAATATGGTACCTCCTATAAAAACGAAGTTGCCAAAGCAGGCTATTACAGTGTTGATTTAGATCAATACAATACCAAAGTAGAATTAACCGCTTCCGAACATGTTGGCGTTAGTAGAATTTCTTTTCCGGAAGGTAAATCTAATCTTTTATTAAATCTTGGTTTAGGACTTACAAACGAGCAAGGCGCCATGGTTAAAATTATATCGCCAACCGAAATAGAAGGGATGCGCACCGTAGGGTCGTTTTGTTATAATAGTCCTGAAGATGCTTATCCGGTGTATTTTGTCGCTCAGTTTTCTAAACCCGCTGAAACTTTCGGTGTTTGGAATACGCCTGCAAAATATGATGGTGTTGAAGCGCAATGGATGGGTTATAATGGTAAAACCCGTATTATGGAAAATGCCACAAAAACGGTAGCAGGCGATAGTATCGGCACCTATTTTTCATATCAATTCGAAAAACCGGAAACCATTGAAGTTAAGATTGGTGTATCGTACGTTAGTATTGAAAATGCAAGAGAGAACTTAGAAAAAGAAACTCAAGCAAAATCGTTTGAAGATATTTATCAAGAAACCTACACTAAATGGAATACTTTATTATCCAGAATACAAGTGGAAAGCGGTTCAAAGGATGATAAAACCATTTTTTATACGGCGTTATATCATACCTTAATTCACCCGAATATGCTTAACGATGTTAATGGTGAATATCCGGAAATTAAAACCGGAAAGATTGGCAAAACAATCGGAACGCGATACACGGTGTTTTCATTATGGGATACCTATAGAAATCTGCATCAGCTGATGTCGTTGGTTTATCCTGAACAGCAGGTCGATATGGTTAATAGTATGATTGACATGTATGATGAAAATGGCTGGTTGCCAAAATGGGAATTAAATTCTACCGAAACCTTTACTATGGTGGGAGATCCTGCAAGTATTGTTATTACTGATACATATTTAAAAGGCATAAAGGATTTTAATGTTGAAAAGGCTTATGAAGCGATGCTTAAAAGTGCCGATCAAATTGAAAACAATCCGTTACGTCCTGCATTGAAAGATTATATAGAAAAAGGCTATTTAACAACAGACAGCAAAGGGCCGGTTTCCACCACTCAGGAATATAATATTGCCGACTATGCAATCGCACTTATGGCGAAAGCCTTGGGAAAGAATGATGATTACAAACGTTTTTATAACCGTTCATTATCATATAGAACATTATTTGATAAAGATTGGGATTTACTAAGACCACGCAATGCCGATGGCAGTTGGTATGAGCCTTTCGATCCGGATGCAGGCGCAAACTTCACAGAAAATGTTGGTTTTATAGAAGGTAATGCATGGCAATATGCTTTTATGGAGCCACATGATATTAAAGGTTTGAAAAAGCTTATGGGTGGCGATAAGCCATTTACGGCTCAACTACAAAAGATTTTTGATGCTGATAAATTCGATATGGCTAACGAACCTGATATCGCTTATCCATATTTATTTAATTATGTAAAAGGCGAGGAGTATCGCACACAGAAGTTGGTTAAAGCATTAGTTAGAAAGCATTTTAAAAACACTCCTGCTGGTTTACCAGGTAATGACGATACAGGAACCATGTCTGCATGGTTGGTGTATTCCATGATGGGTTTTTACCCAATTATTCCGGGAGAACCATTATATACCATTACAACACCAATGTTCGATAAAGTTACCATTCAATTAAATTCTAAATATTATAATAAAAAAGAGTTGGTTATTGAGCGTGTAAAAAACAATGATGGTAATGTTAAGGAAATCCTAACAAACAACAAGAAGAACAACAGTTATTTTATTAGTCATGATGACTTAATTCATTCAGAAATAATAAAAATTATTCAGGAATAATAGATTTCTGAAAAATAAAGTGTATTTATACCACTTCAAAAAGCTTATAAATATTGGGTTTTTCCATTCTTTGTAAGCTTTTTACTATTATAAAAAAACAATTATTCAATTTGTTTTTCATTCACTGCTTCAACATGGTTGTTGGTCGAAAAAAGAATGTGAGTCAAGTTAAATAATTGTTAATTCAATCCTTATTAACTCAAAACTAAAAAATTTATGAACCAAAAATTATTTAAACTACTGTTTGTATTTTGTTTCTTCGGTGTTTTGTATGCCGGAGCGCAAACTACAGTTTCAGGGGTTGTTTCCGATGCCAACAGTGGTATTCCTCTTGCAGGAGCCAATGTTATTATTAAGGGAACATCAAGTGGGGTTTCAACAGATTTTGACGGTAATTACTTTATAGAGGTACCCGATGAATCTACTATTTTAGTAGTATCTTATGTAGGATATATTTCTACAGAAGTTACTGTTGGAAGCCAAAAAACTCTTAATGTATCTTTGATAGAGGATACAAGTCAGTTGGATGAAGTTGTTGTTACAGCTTTAGGAATTAAAAGGGAAGCTAAAGCTCTTGGGTATTCTGTATCAAAAGTAGATAGCGAACGTATTCTTGCCAGTGGAACGCCTGTTAATGCTTTACAATCTCTTTATGGTGCAGCTTCAGGTGTTACAGTTGCTTCTACAGCAACCGGGCCATCAGGCGGTATGAAAATTAACATTCGTAATGCAGTGTCATTTGACCAAGCATCAACCACTAGACCTTTAATTGTAGTAGATGGAATCCCTATTCATGATGAAAATAGTTCCATGACTACCAATGCTAGAACAGGTAGAGATAATGGTACTGGTATTAATGATATAAATCCGGATGATATTGCATCTATAGAAATATTAAAAGGAGCTAAAGCTTCTGTTCTTTATGGAAGTGAAGGAGCTAATGGTGTTATGTTAATTACCACAAAAAGCGGTTCTAAAAGTCGTGGTCTGGGAGCGTCTTTTTCGTTTACAAGTACTATAGAAAATGCTGCTTTTTATCCTGAGTTACAGGATCAGTATGGTACAGGTAGAAGTGCAAGTTTAAGTGCTACAGATGATCAAGGGTATTATCTTGATGAAAATGGCGAAAGAGCTTTAGATCCAGCGGGAGCAGCTTTTGGACCAAAATTTGATCCTGACGTAAATTTAAATTGGTGGGATGGTTCTGTAAGGCCATGGGTTGCTAATAACAAATCTGTTTACGATCAATTATTTAGAACGGGATCACAAAATGTAGCCAACGTTTCTTTAAGTGGAGGAAGCGATAAAGGTTCAGCTCGTTTTTCTTATACAAATACCCAGTATTCTCCTATAACATTAGGGGCAAAGTATACAAAAAATGCATTTAGTTTTTCTTCGGCTTATGACTTAAATGATTTTATTTCTGTAAAATATTCAGGAAATTATTTTACGACAGACAATCTAAACTCTTCTTATGAAGGCTCATTAGATTCTCAAGGAGCGGAATCAAGTTTAGGAGCCTATGCAGCAGATATTGATGTAAACTTGATAAGAGGTTCTTTATTGACGGAAAATGGGTATAATTATTTTTCAGATCCAAGTTTTAACAGCAATTTTGTCTCTCCAGGTAGAATGGCAGTGGCAAATACAATTTGGGATTGGACGCAAAACGAATCTATTTTTAAGCGTACCCACAGTATTCAATCACTAACTCTTGATTTTAAATTCAACGATAATTTAAGTCTTACAGTATTAGGCGGTTTAGATAATACTGTAGAGCGAAATGAATATAAAGGAAAGTTAAGACACCCTTCTTTAATAGGGCCAAATAGTGGTGCTGTATACAGAGATACTAATAGAATTATCCGTAAGAATTACGGGCAAGCTACTTTTAATTTCGATAAAGACTTTAATGATTTTAACATATCTGGTTTTGTAGGTGGTGTAATTAGAAAAAATTATACCGAATCTAAAGGAGCAGAACAAATAGGTGGATTTGTTATTCCAAATTATTTTTCTTTTTCAAATTTGGCATCCGGTGTACAACCTGTATATCAATTTCAAAATGGAGAAGATATTCTTTATAGTTTGTTAGGATCTGTACAATTTGCTTATAAAGGTCAGATTTATTTAGAAGCACAAGCCAGACAAGATTGGTCTTCAATTTTACCTCCAGAAAATAATAGTTATTTTTACCCTGGTTTAAGTGCTACTTGGGTGGCATCAAATACTTTTGATTTACCTGAAGTTGTTAAGTTTTTAAAGTTAAGAACTTCTTGGGCAGATGTTGGTCGTCCAGGACCTCGTTACTTTAGTAATGTTAATTTCGATGTATCTGCTTCTGGTTCAGGGTTTATTTTGTCTCCACCAAGTGATTTACCTCCTATTGATGATAATTTTAAACCTAATTTAAAACCTGAAAGAAAAAGAGAATTCGAAGTTGGATTTGAGAGTTATTTGTTTGAAAATAGACGTTTGGGAGTAGATTTTTCTTTGTACCACTCAAATACTTATGATCAAATAATGAAAGTTTCAGCACCTCCAGGATTAGGGGTTAATAACATACGATTAAACGCCGGTGACGTGGCTAATACAGGATGGGAATTGGCATTAAAAACAAAACCAGTTTTTAACAAAGATTTTCAATGGAGTGTAGATATGACTTTTGCGGGAAGTAAAACAAAAGTAAATCGTTTAGATGGTGAACTACAAAGTTTAACAATGTGGACAACCAATGGTTTAAATGCTGTAGCTAAAGTAGGTGGTGAGTATGGATTAATTTATCAGCAACAAGGGTTACAGCACTATATAAATCCTTCTGATGAAAACGATCCAGCGAATGGGCAACTTATTGTAGATACAAACAATAGTGGTGCTAGATACGCTTACGGTAGTTCAAGTAACAGAGTGGTTGGTAAGTTGTTGCCAGATGTATTTGGGGGTTTCTTTAGTAGAATGAATTATAAGAATTTTGGCTTAGTAATAAATATGGACTATACTTTTGGTGCAACTTTTATTCATGAAGCAGAATCTTACATGATGGCTTCAGGAGTTTTAAATGAAACGTTAAAATATAGAGATGAAGCGTCAGGAGGTCAACCATATTACTTAAATGGTACTACAAGAGTTCCTGGTGTTAATCAAAGTGGGCCAACTTATTATGATGGGGTTGTGTTGCCTGGGGTAAAAGCAGATGGTTCTCCTAATGATTTGATTGTTCCAGCTCAAGATTATTATTACCAATCTTATTTTTCTAATGGTTTTTTCCCAGCAGACAGAATATTTAAAAGTGATTACATAGCTATTCGTAATATTGCTTTAGATTACAGGTTACCAGATTTATCGAAAAAAATAGGGTTAAAAGACGTTGTTTTTTCTGTTTTTGCAAATAATGTTGGGTATATTTATAAAGCTGCTCCTAATACAATACCGGAATCTTCTAATGGAACCGGGTGGGCCGATGGTTCTACAGGAACTACAGCTTTGCCTATGCAACGTACATTCGGATTGTCTATTAAGGGTAAAATTTAATTAAAAAATATTACTATGAAGAATTTATATTTAAGATTGACATTGTCAATATTAATAGTATTCAGTGCTACCAATTGTAGTGAACTGGATGATTTATATCAGGATCCTGATGGATTCTCAAAGGAGCAAGCTGATGCCGCTGGTGTAAGTATTATTGCCGGATATTTCACATCACAACTTACACGAGGTTTTTTCTTAAGAGGAGAATATGGTGCAGCATATCATCAACTTAGAAGTGGTTCTCGTGTTATGGGAACAGGTGTTCAGTTATATTATACAACTTCAGATTATGGTTTGTCTTTAAGTCTTAGAGATGTTGAAGGCGATTGGGGTTCAAATGGATTTAACAGAACTGTTTTCAATAAAATTAATAGTGACTGGATAAAGCAATACCTTTGGGCTCAAAAGGAGTACAACAAGATTCCTGAAGAAAGTATATCTACAAGTGATGAATTGTATATGAGACTTCTTCACTTATTGAAGGCTGTTGCATATCAACGAGCTATAGATCTTTACGACGAAGTTCCTTATTTCGAAACAGGAACAGCAGGTGCTTTAGATGGAGAAAAAGCCTCATGGGTAGGACAGGAAGAAATTTACCCAATTATTATTGATGAAGTTAAAGAAATTGAATCGTTTTTAGAAGGTTTAACACTTGGATCCGCAGAGGCTACATTGTTTTCTCAACAAGATGTTATCTTCGGTGGAGATATTATGCAGTGGAGAAAATATGCTAACTCACTTCGTCTTAGATGGGCAATGAATGTGAGTGAGCAACTACCAAGCTTAACATCAACTGTACTTACAGAGTTAAATGGTAAACCATTATTTAACGAGGCTGAAGATGTGGCTGGTTTAGCAGATATTGCGATTGTCGAACCTTACAGACTTCAAAGAGAACTTGGTATTACAAGGGCATTTAGAGAACGTGCTGATGAGTGTCGTGCGCCAAAACGTTTTTTACATGATGTAATGAATTGTATTCCAACCGAAAAAAGTATTTTGGTAAATGGTGAAATGCTATATTATTTTGATGGAGACAATTCAGAAGAAGGTTTAGTAAATGGAACAGTAGATCCTAGGGTTACTTATTTATTTTCAAAAGATGTTTTAGGAAGATATGTTGGAGCAGAAACAACCTGGGATGATGGATCGGATCCAAATAGTTATTTTAGCAAAGCAATGAGAGGGTATTATATTAATGATCCTATCATGACTGATATTAATGTTACAGAAATATCATTTGGAGCTTCTGGAAATGAAATGACTATTAAACTAAACGATGAAGCTGCGACCGACTTAACAAAAAGAGAGGCATTTTTATTAAAAGCATTTAGAGAATATTGTTCTCAGTATAGCGATATTAGCTGGACTATTGGAACAGATAGAAATATGATTTCTGAGTACAACGTTCGTCCTCAATATAATTTTGATATTCGTTACCCTACTTTACATTCTGTAGAAACCGAATTGTCATTGGCTGAAGCTGCTGTTAGAGGATTCGGAAGTGGAGATGCAGCTACGCATTATAAGAATGCTATCGAGCTGTCATGTGCATACTGGTATGATAAGAATGTGAATAATTCATATTCACAGACTACAACACCAGCATTTCCAGGAAATATGGATGCTTCAAGAATTGATAGAGATAGACCTTCAATGGAATATAATCCTGGAGCTTATGCAGAGTTTGCTGCACAACAATTTAGTGCGATGACAGATCAGCAAAAAGTAAAAGCTATTTTTGATCAGTTGCAGTTACATTATAATATGTTTAATTTTGAGACACCTTATACAGCTGCACGTAGATTAATAAAATACTTGAACGATAACCCGGCAGCTCCTTACGAGACTTTTGCATGGAAAGAACGTATGCTATATAACCCTAGTATCCAAGGAACCGATCCAGAAGCTTGGTCACAAGTTAGCCAGCACGATGATTATAATCTTCCAATTTGGTTTACTGGACGTACTACTAAATGGAAAAATGTTCTTGAATAAAATAATTATAAACTATAGAATTTGATAATATGAAAAAAATATTAATGGTTATACTTTCAATTGCTTTGTTCGCTTCTTGTAGTAAAAAGAACGACGGATCAATTATAGGTACAGCTTCTGCTGCTGGAGGAGAAGTTACAGCGGGAATAACAGTTAAGTTATACGGTGAGAATACATCATTTCTTAGAGATACTCAAACCGATAGTGAAGGTAATTTTGCATTTACTGGTTTAGATTCAGGAAATTATTACATAGGAGCAACGATTACAGTCGATGGTACGGTATGGGATACAGGTAATAAACCAAGAATGGTCTATGTGAGTGATGAGATTGTTGAAGAAGTTGCTTTGTCACTTACGCAAAAATAAAATAGTTTTTAACTTCTAATTTCTAAAAAGCCTTTCATTAAGTTGAAAGGCTTTTTTTGTAATTAAGATTTAAAGAATACCTTAAAAAAAGTCATTAGGTTTTATGTTTTAACTCTTATATTTGCTTTTCAACTTTATAAAATAATTACCCAATCAGTGGTTTTGCAATGAATGTAAGTTTTAAGTATCACACCTTGTTTTTTGTTTTTTCAATGGCTATCATGTTTAGTTGTAAAACAGATAGTAAGAACACCGCACGATTGCTTACTGCAAGTGTTTCTGAAAAAATAAAAGCACCGATAGGTATGGTTTGGGTAGAAGCAAAAACGTTTACTCAAGGTGCTAAAAAAGATGATAAAATGGCTTTGCCAAGAGAAAAGCCTGGGCATGATGTATTTGTTGATGGATTTTTCATTGATGTTACTGAAGTCACCAATAAGCAATTTAAAGCTTTTGTTAAGGAGACAGGCTACATTACGGTTGCAGAACGTCCTATAGATTGGGAAGATTTAAAAAAAGAATTACCAGAAGGCACACCAAAACCACACGATTCGGTTTTAAAGCCAGGTAGTTTAATATTTAATAAAGAAATAAAGCAGGTAGCTAATATGCGAAACTACGAACAGTGGTGGCGTTGGCAGGTAGGAGCGGACTGGAAACATCCGGAAGGCCCTGAAAGTTCTATAAAAGGAAAGGATAATTACCCGGTAGTGCATATTGCTTTAGAAGATGCCTTAGCGTTTTGTAAATGGGCTAATCGAAGATTGCCTACAGAAGCGGAATGGGAGTCGGCAGCCCAAGGAAGTAACAAGGATGCTGTGTATACCTGGGGAAATAATCCAGAGATTTTAAATGAAAAGGCAAACACATGGCAAGGTGTTTTTCCTGTGAAAAACGAATCCAAAGATGGTTTTGATCTAATTGCACCTGTAAAAGCATATCCGGCAAACAGCATCGGTATTTATGATATGTTGGGCAATGTCTGGGAATTGACTGGTGATTTATTTAATGAGAATTATTACAATCAAATAGATTCTAATAAAGTTTTAAAGAACCCTAAAGGCGCTGATAAAGGCTATAGCATAGGAAAACCTTATATTGAAGAACAGGTTATTAAAGGAGGATCTTTTTTATGTAATGCTTCATATTGTGCAAGTTTTAGAATTTCAGCAAAAATGGGTATGGAGCCTAATTCAAGTTCAGATCATATTGGTTTTAGAACCGTTGCCACTCCAGATATGTTAGAATAATTTCAACTTGAAAAGAAATACGTTATTGCAAAAAAAAAATCCCGAACTCATGGAAAACCGAGTCCGGGAATCTTTAACTAACTAATAAAAATCTAATTTCTCTTTTTCACTTTCTTTACTTTACCATTTTTCTGGTAATAGTAATAATTATCGTCGTTATCGAAATGCGTGTTGTTATTCCATGAGTCATTTTGAACAGCACATAAATCTGCATTTCGGTTATGTGTATTTATATATCCTCTGGTCGAAACAATTTGTCCCCAATTATTGTAATTAACTGTTAATCCACCAACTTGGTTTAACGTTGTGTTTCTTCCGCGACCGTAACCAATAAAAACAGAACCTATTTGAGTTACATTTCCAGCACGATCGTAATTAATTGGTACATTTCCAATAACACGAATCGTGCCATTTCTGTCTCTTGAGATATAATTTCTGTTTGGAGAGGTAGATGTGTAGTTAATACTTACCCTGGGGCCATTATAAGAAGCATTTATAGAACTTCTTCTTGAATTTGAATTGTAATATGCGTCATTATAAAGAAAATCAAAATCGAAATTTCCATCAGGAAAAATTGAAAATTCAATGCCGTTCTCTACAAAAGTTACAGGTTGTGCATAACGATAATGTTTAGGGGTATCTGTACTGGTAGCATTTAAATCTAAAGCCGTAACACTATTTGTGCTAAAAAAGATTCCTGCAAATAAAAGTACTAGTGTTTTCATAATCATTCAATTTTTAGATTGTACCTACTCATAAGCTTTTCGGTATCCGCTTCGATTTTAATTTAAACAATTTGCGTGCCAAAAATGTAAGTAATTGTTTATCAGTAATATTAGTTTTGTAGATGTATCGGCTTTTTTATTATTTTTATATAAACCAACCTTTATTAGATGAAAAAATCTCAGGAAACTTGTAAAAATTGTGAAAATGATTTTGAGCAAGGTTATAATTTTTGTCCGCACTGTGGGCAGAAATCAAATGACGAACTCACGGTATCTGTATTGTTTTATAATACGATAAGTAATTATTTTTCGGTTGATGCTCGTTTTTTTAAAAGTTTTATTCCTTTAATGTTTAAGCCGGGATATTTGGCTAAACGCTTTGTTGAAGGTAAGCGTTTGTTGTATTTGCATCCAGCACAAATGTATTTGTTTATTTCTGTAGTGTTTTTCTTTTTGTTTTCATTTATTAGTCGAGATCAGGTTAAAACCGTAAATAATGCATTAAAAAAAGGTGAAATACCTGTGGTTATCCACGATAGTTTAAAAACTCAGGTTATCGATTCCTTGAAAAATGTAACTACAGCAGATTATGTTCTTAAAGATGATTTTTCTTTCAATCAAAGAACTGTAGATTCCTTGATAGCGATTGATGCTCCGGAAGAGGACATATATACAGCTATGGGAATGGATAGTGATGCCGGATTTTTTAAAAGAAGATTGTATACACAAATTTTAAAATTCTACGAGCAACGAAATGGCGGGTCTATTTTACAGGTGTTTTATGATAGTATACCTATTGCTATGTTTTTTTTATTACCCATTTTTGCATTTATTTTAAAATTGCTCTATTACAGGAAAGCTTCATTTTCATATCACCTTGTTTTTAGCTTGTACTTTTTCGCTTTTATTTTTATGGCTTTTAGTTTTTTAGTACTCGTAGATTTGATTTGGAAACCGCAATCAAGGCTAAATACCCTGGTGTTAATTTTAATTTTTATTTATTTCTATCTTGCTGTTTTAAAGTTTTATAATCAAGGTAAGTTGAAAAGTTTATTTAAGAGTATAGTTGCTGCTTTTTCTTTTATATTAATGGTTATTCCAGCTGCAGTTGTAGTGATGTTTATGGTTGCCTTTTTCTTTTATTAGGACATAAAAAAAGAGGAACGTAATGTTCCTCTTTAAATGTTGAATTAAAAAATATTTCTACTTAACTAATATTTTAACAGCTTTAGAGCCCTCAAAAGTTTTAACTGTAGCAATGTAAATTCCAGATCTAAAGGAGAAGTTTACATCTTCATTTGTTTTAAATTCTTTAACTAAAGCACCAGTAAGACTATAAATCTTTACATCTGTTTGAGATTTTACATCGGTAATATAAATGTAGTTCCCCATGGCTCTAACATTTGTAGAAACCTTAGAAACTTCGCCAGCTTTATCAATGCTAAGGGTAAAGTCTGCATTTTGAACCATAGTGGCAGGAGGTGTTTGACCAGTAAGTAAATAAACAGCATTTCTCCAAATCGTTAGCGCTTCAGGACTAATGTTAGCACCATCTCCCATAATAGTGGCTCCATAACTAAATGATAAAGCAACAGCGTTAACACTTAAAACATCGTTAGAATCCTCACCTAACTGAGTACCAGAAGGGATGTAGTTTATAACAAAGGCCTTTGCTGCATCTGTAACTTCAGGAACAGTTGCAATAGTAGCGGCATCTGTGCTAGAAATTTCTAGATTATTAAGGATATCAATACCTTTATTTCCTCCAGTACTACCATCATCATTAGCAGTAGCTTCACTAAAGATTCTAATATCATTACCACCTGAAAAATCAATTCCAGTAAAAAGAGGATGTGAAGTATTTGTTGCAGTTACAGAAACATTTTGGGTTGCAGAAACAGTTGCATCGGCATCCGTTATAGCTCTTGTGTTTCTAAATGCCCATGTTTTATTGTAAATAATTGGAATTGTTACGTCTTTTACTCCTAATACACCTCCAGGTTTAAGCATCGCTGCACCCGAACTGATATTTTCCTGAGCAATAACCACATCAAAACCAGACAGGGCAGGAATAGCACTACCATCTTGAGGAGTTTCTATATAAGTAACCTCTAAATTTGAATCTGCCATTAACATTCTAATAACAGGATCGTCACCAGGAGCAGAAGCACCAGCGCCTTGCCCAACACCAGATTGATTTACATATAGTACTTTTTTTGGTTTGGTACGTAATAGATCAAAGTCTACTTGTATGTAGGGTAAATACATGTCTGTTCCACCACCAGTACCGTCTACAACAAATTTAAAATCTATACCGCCAGGGTTTCCATAGTATTCAAAAGTAAAATCAGTGCCACGAGCCCCATCAATTGTTGCATCATAAGCAACTGTACTTGGACCAACAAGACTCGAGCCATCAACAGAACCCCATCCTTTGTTATTGAAGTTTGGAGCATTAACAATATAATCCAAAGTTGATTCAGACATTAACGGTACTGTAACTTTTCCTCCACTAAGGGTTTTTATGTGAAATTCACTACCTGCTTTTAAATTAAGCCCTAATGTGCTGTTATAATAATTATCGCCATTACCAACAAAATTTCGAATTTGAACATAACCAATACTAGGACTTAAAGGGTTGTCTCCATCACTCATAAATCTTCCTGTCGGATATGCAACTAAATTATTTAATTCAGTAGTCCCATCTGTATTTGAGAAACGAGATATGTTTTCCAAAAGCGTGCCTTCAGTGGTAACATTGCCAAGAAATGATGAAGTATTTCCTCCTCTAAAATCATGATAATAGGTAGTTGTTACAACTTCATAATCACCCGCAAAATCATTAGACACTAGACCGCCTGGGTTAGATAAACCAGTTAGTTGATATGCTGCATTTCTCCAAACAGTTAAAAGCTGTGGTGTTATGTTACCTCCATCTTGTTTTACGGTTGCTCCCCAAGAAAAAGGTAATGCAACAGCATCTTGAGCTAAAATACCTGTAGCGTCGGTACCAAGATGGGTTCCTGCAGGAAAATAGTTAATACCAATAGCTTGGTCTGGACTAGTTATTTCTGGAACCGTGGCTAATAAGGTGTTTGTTACAGGAGTAGAACCATCACTAGTTATCTCAAGGTTATTAATGACATCAATACTTCTATTTCCTCCTGCTTTTCCATAATCATCTGATGTTGTTAGAAAAAATGGTATATCATCTCCATTTGTAAGACCTAATCCGGTGAATAATGGGCTAGAAGCATCAACAACTTCCATAGATAATCCAAGTGTTTTAGTTTCTTTGGCTGTTGCAGAAGCAATAGTGTTATTGTTTCTAAAATGAAGGGGTTTACTATAAATAATTGGAGCCTGAATGTTTGCTGGTGTTAGAGCCCCAATACCTACTTTCATAAAATTATAAGTGGCTACATTTTCGGTTACAATAATTAAGTCAAAACCAGTTTGATCAATACCTGAATCAACTGTCATTGTATTCCCGACAGGAACTGTACCGTCAAGAGCAGATACATATGAATCTGGTGAGGCAGCACCATTTTTAGCAATAATAGTTACCACATTAAAATTGGAATCGGCTTTTAACATTCTTGATACAGGATCATTGTAAAGAAGGGACGATTTAGTTATAATCCCATAGCTAGTATCACTAGCATTAGTGCTGTAACCAGTTCCCCCCACTTGGTCATCATTGTAAATTTTCACACCATCTGATAAAATGTACAATACATTTTTTTGTGCAATTAGATCACTCGATGCCAATGCAAAAAATAGAGCAAATAATAAAAAAGTAATTTGTTTTCTCATAATTATTAATTTAGTTTAGTTAGAAAATATAATTTAAATATATCAATATGAGTTTGATATATTTTTTTTACAATAGCTAATATGGTGATTATAGCAATAAAACTATAGTACTATTGAACGGTGGTCGATTTTATAAAATTAATATTTTTTTAGGGTTTTAAACAAAAAACAATCTTAATATTTTAAAATTTAACAATTAAAGTTTAAAAATTTAATGAGTATGGCAATTTACTGTAGTATCGTATTGTCATATTTATTATTATTTTTACAGTTTTGAAAGCAAAGTCTCTTTCAATTTTAAAATATACATACCCTTCGATAATTTCTTCAAATTAATAATTTTGTGAATTATTATTACCTGATTTCTCTAATTGAATCAAATTATGTTGACTGTTATATTGTAGAGAAGCAATTAGAGTATCTTTAGATTCTCCAGAAATATTCATTTCTTAAAATTTATCTTCAGGTTTGTATGCAAAGCTTGATTAGTTTTTTTTGTTTAATAAGGATAATATTTACTTACGGTAGATATCAAGCTAGCGAAAATTAAAAGGAGAATTATGAAAACAAACCCGAATACATAATTGAAATTTTATGTGTTTTTAATGAAGAATCCGCTTTTATAATTTACCTTTTAAATATTTTCCAATTAAAGAAGGGGAGTTCATAATATCTTCAGGTGTGCCTGATGCTACTAAGTTGCCTCCGTATTCACCGCCATTTGGACCTAAATCGATAATATGATCAGCGCATTTTATAAGCTCAATATTGTGTTCTACAACTATAATGGAGTGTCCTATTTCAATTAGAGCATTAAATGATTTAAGTAGCTTTTTAATATCATGAAAGTGCAAACCAGTGGTTGGCTCATCGAAAATAAAAAGTGCTTTTTCTTTACTACTACCTTTTCCTAAAAACGATGCCAGTTTTATACGTTGCGCTTCACCACCTGAAAGTGTAGAGGAACTTTGTCCTAAAGTAACATAACCAAGTCCAACATCCTGAAGCGGTTGCAGTTTGTTCTTTATTTTAGTTTCATCGTTTGCTTCAAAGAATGTGATAGCATCGTCAATGGTTAAGTTTAAAATATCGTCTATGTTTTTATTAGCAAACTGGACTTCCAAAACTTCTTTTTTAAAACGCTTTCCTTTACAAGTTTCGCATTCTAAGTGAACATCAGCCATGAATTGCATTTCAATGGTTACTTCACCCTCGCCTTTACAAGTCTCACAACGCCCGCCATCTACATTAAATGAAAAGTGTTTTGCCTGATAATTTCTAAGTTTGCTTAATTTTTGTTTAGAGAACAAGGCTCTAATATCATCGTAAGCTTTAATATAGGTTACCGGATTGGATCTCGATGAACGCCCAATAGGGTTTTGGTCTACAAATTCGATATGTTTTATGTTGCTGAAGTTTCCTTCTAGATCAGTAAACTGACCAACTTTATCGCTAAAATCGGTTAGTTTTTTTTGTAAAGCCGGTAATAAAATCTTTTTAACTAAGGTACTTTTTCCGCTTCCGGAAACTCCTGTTACCACCGTAAGCATACCTAAAGGAAAACGCACGTCAATATTTTTTAAATTGTTTTCACGAGCCCCTAACACGTCTACATAGTATTTTGAAGTGCGACGTTTTTCAGGGATTTCAATCTTTAATTTTTCATTTAAATATTGAGCTGTTAGTGATTTCGAATCAAGTAGTTCTGTAAAATTACCATATGCTACAACTTCACCTCCAAAAGTCCCTGCTTCAGGCCCGATATCGATAATAGTATCTGCCGCTTTCATGATGTCTTCATCGTGTTCTACGACAATTACGGTATTTCCTAAATCACGTAATTGTTTTAAAACTAAAATGAGTCGCTCGGTGTCTTTGGGATGTAATCCAATACTTGGCTCATCTAAAATGTACATCGATCCTACAAGACTACTTCCTAAAGAGGTTGCCAGGTTAATACGCTGACTTTCTCCACCCGAAAGTGTGTTAGATTTTCTATTAAGTGTTAAATAATCTAAACCTACATTCGATAAAAATGACAAACGGTTATTAATTTCTTTTAAAAGACGATCTGCAATTTTTGTATCGTGTTCGTTTAAAGTCAGGTTTTTAAAAAAATCAGCCAAACGATGTAATGGCATTTCAACCAAATCTGTTATTGTAGCTCCAGCTATTTTAATGTAATTTGCTTCTGCACGTAAACGTTTGCCGTTACAGGCTTTACATTTAGTTTTTCCGCGGTAACGCGATAACATCACTCGGTTTTGTATTTTATAGGCCTTAGCTTCTAACTCAGCAAAGAAGGAATTTAAACCTTCAAAGTGTTTGTTGCCGTCCCAGATAAGTTGTTTCTGCTCGTTACTTAACTGGAAATAGGGTTTATGGATAGGGAAATCGAATTTATGAGAGTTATTTACCAATTGATCTCGATACCAACTCATGCTTTCGCCTCGCCAAGGAAAAATCGCATTTTCGTAAATTGAAAGCGCCGTATTTGGAATGACTAAATCCTCATCAATCCCAATAATATCACCATAGCCTTCGCATTTAGGACAAGCTCCATAAGGATTATTAAAACTGAACAGATGCACATTAGGTTCTAAAAAACTCATGCCATCCAATTCAAATTTATTAGAAAATGGGCGCAGATAGCTGTCTGATAGCGTTTCAATAAAACATTCTCCTTTTCCTTCAAAAAATGCGGTTTGAATAGAATCTGCCAGTCTGTTAAAAAAATCTTCGTCCTGTTTAATAACGATTCGGTCTACAACCAATAAAACATTGTCCTGTTCAGTAAGATGTTCAGCTTCGTCTATTCGAATAACACTTCCGTTAACTTTTATTCTGGCATATCCTTGTTGAGCTAAAGTGCTAATTTTATCATTCATCGCTCGGCCTTCCTCCAAATGAATAGGAGATAGTAACAGTAATTTTTCGCGTTCAGGAAAACTTTTTAAATATTCAAGAACATCGGTAACTGTATCTTTTTTTACTTCTAAGCCAGAAATAGGCGAGTAGGTCTTACCAATCCTGGCGAATAACAATTTTAAATAGTCGTAAATCTCTGTACTTGTTCCAACAGTTGACCTTGGGTTTGTTGAATTCACCTTTTGTTCAATAGCAATTGCAGGAGCAATTCCTTTTATGTAATCGACTTTAGGTTTGTTTAATCGTCCTAAAAACTGACGCGCGTAACTCGATAAACTTTCAACATAACGTCTTTGTCCTTCAGCATATAATGTATCGAAAGCTAAGCTAGACTTTCCAGAACCCGATAACCCGGTAATAACCACAAGTTTATTGCGAGGTATTACAACATCTATATTTTTTAAATTGTGCAGTTTAGCACCTTTTATAATAATATTTTCTTTCGGATTTACTTCAGAAATAGTCGTATTCATAGGTCTTAAAAGGAATGATTTCGCAAAGATACTAAAGTATTTATTCTGTTAAATATAATCTGTTTTTAAATGAATTTACAGCAATCTTTTTAATTGAATTCTAAAAGAAAAACAATTTTTTAAGATAAAAGCAGCATAAATCATCGGGTTAAGAATAAAAAAAGTCGCATTATTTTTGTTTTGGGAACGATTGTTGTTATATTTGAATCTATTAATCAATTTATCAAACTAACACAAACTCCGCCTATAGTATAACATTACTTTAAAAAGTTTATAACCCCAAAAGCCTGGAAGTTCGCTTCTATGCCTAAAAAAGTAATGATTATGCAATACGATAACGTACAAGATTCTATCTTAGTTAGCAACTACATTAAAGGAGATGAAAGTGCTCTGGAAATACTAATAAACAGGCACAAACAAAAAATTTACAGTTTTATATTCTCGAAGGTTTACGACAGAGATGTTGCTGAAGATATTTTTCAGGATACCTTCATTAAAGTGATTCGCACTTTAAAACGAGGAGCGTATAACGAAGAAGGTAAATTTTTACCTTGGGTGATGCGCATATCTCATAACCTTGTGATTGATTATTTCAGAAAAAACAATCGCATGCCTAAATTCGATAATACTGAGGAATTCAATATTTTTTCGGTTTTGAGTGATAATAGCTTAAATGCAGAAAGTAGTATTATTAAATATCAGGTAGAAAATGATGTAAGACGTTTGGTTGAAGAACTTCCTGACGATCAAAAACAGGTGTTGCTAATGCGTATTTATGATGATTTAAGTTTTAAAGAAATATCAGACAAAACAGGAGTGAGTATTAATACGGCTTTAGGGCGCATGCGTTATGCTTTAATTAACCTTAGAAAAATAATTGATAAGCATAATATTATTTTAACGAATTAATGCAATAAACTGATTTTTGCCACGTTAGTAATTTAAATGAATCCTTAAATTAATATAATGGCAAAACTTTACTCTGGAAATTCTATTAAAAAATCGAATGCAATGGAACCGCGCGAAGAAACGGTAAAATTTCTTCTTGATTATTCAAAGGCTTTAAGTGTTATAAATTGTAATAAAAAGAAGTTTGAAGCGCTTCTGAATTAAGTTGGAAAAGTCCTAATGAAAATTAGGACTTTTTTGTTTTATAATAATCGTCAATAACTGATTTTCTTCCTATTGTTTTAGTAATGATATCTTTATCTAAATCCCAGCCTCGGGCAGGCGAATATTCGCGGCCATACCAAATAATTTGAAGATGCAAATCATTCCATAATTCCATTGGGAATAGGCGTTTAGCATCTTTTTCTGTTTGAGCAACACTTTTTCCGTTACTTAAATTCCAGCGATACATTAAACGAAGAATATGTGTGTCTACCGGAAAAGCAGGAATACCAAAAGCCTGAGACAAAACAACTCCCGCAGTTTTATGACCAACAGCAGGTAATTCCTCTAAGTCTTCAAAATTTTGAGGTACCTCGCCATTGTGTTTTTCAATAAGAATTTTCGATAAGCCATGAATGCCTTTACTTTTCATAGGTGACAAACCTACAGGTTTGATGATTTCTCTAATTTCTTCAACCGTTAGTTTTACCATATCATACGGATTGTCGGCTTTTTCAAACAACAAAGGTGTAATTTGATTAACGCGAACATCGGTACTTTGTGCAGACATTAATACCGCAATTAACAAGGTATACGGATCTTTATGATCTAATGGTACTGGTATAGTAGGATATAACTCTTTAAGTGTTTTTATTACGAACTCAATTTTTTGTTCCTTGGTCATAAATCGTATTTTTGTACAAAAGCAAAGTTAATATAACTATTGTATTTGGCTTTGATATTGAATTTAAATTGTAAAAATTAAACAAATGAATACGTTAAAAGTAGGAGATACGGTTCCTGATTTTTCTTCAATAGACGAACAAGGTAATGCGGTATCGCTAAGCGATTATAAAGGTAAAAAGTTAATTGTATTTTTCTATCCTAAAGCGAGCACGCCTGGTTGTACTGCTGAAGCTTGTAATCTTAGAGATAATTTTGAGGTTTTAAAAGAAAAAGGATTTGAATTGTTAGGCGTGAGTGCCGATAGCGCAAAGCGTCAAAGCAATTTTAAAGATAAATATGAATTTCCTTTTCCTTTGTTAGCTGATGAAGATAAAACGGTGATTAATTCATTTGGTGTTTGGGGACCGAAGAAATTTATGGGACGCGAATTCGATGGAATTCACCGAATGACTTTTATTATTGATGAAAACGGGGTTATAGAGCGTGTTATTGAAAAAGTAAAAACTAAAGATCACGCAGCTCAAATTTTAGAAGCTTAAAGTTTGAAAATATTACACAACAAAAAAGCAGCTTAATAAAGCTGCTTTTTTGTTTCTATATAGAAAGATTATTTTCTTTTCCTGATTAGAGTTAATGGTTTTCTTGAATAACCGAATAATCTATAATCTTTAATTAATTCAGCTGTTCCGTCAGGTACCATATCTTCCCATCCGCTTTCCCCATTGGCAATCATATTTAAGATTTCGCGAGAGAAAATATTCATAATTGTAGGATCGTATTCTTCAATGTCGATCACTTTGCCATTGTATTTAAAGAATTTATATAATTCTTTCATACGTGGATACACTTTTAGGTTTTCACTGGTAATTAATTCACCGGTTTCCTGATCGTGCATTGGGTATAGGTAAACTTTTAAATCTTTAAAGAATAACTTACCAAATGCTTCTAAAATACCTCCACTTAAATGTCTGTAATATTTCTCGTCGAAAATATCAACCAGGTTACTAACACCCATGGCTAATCCCATTCTGGATTTTGTATAGTTAGAGAAGTATTCAACTACTTTATAGTATTCCTGGAAGTTCGAAATCATTACCGAATGTCCAAGCGCACAAAGTAAATCGGCTCTATCAATGAAATCCTGCTCGTCAATTTCACCTTCAGCTCTTAAATTAGATAAGGTAATCTCGAAAACAACTTCGGTTTTTTCTTTATCAACTTTATTTTCTTTGATAAACATTTCGTATGATTTCTCATACATCTCCATGTTTACCTTGGTTACTGGTCTAAAACTTCCGCGAAGCGCTAAAATGTTTTTTTTGTAAAATATTTTAGCAGGCAAAACATTTGTTCCGTCAGGCCCAAACATTACAGCATCGGTCATACCATTCTTAACCAGTTGTAAACTCATTAAACGGTTGTCAACATTTTTAAAGACAGGACCAGAGAAGTTTATGGTATCGATTTCTAATCGATCTTTATCTAAATGGTCGTATAAATAACGAAGTAATTTTTTAGGTTCGTTATATTTATAAAAGGCACCATAAATTAAGTTAGTTCCTAAAACACCAAGGGTTTCTTGTTGTAATCTGGCATCGGTTTCTTTAAAACGAAGGTGTAAAATAATTTCGTTGTAATCGCCACCAGCTTCAACCTGATACTTAATACCAACCCAACCGTGTCCTTTAAATTGTTTAGCAAAATCTATAGTCGCTACAGTATTGGCATAGGTAAAGAAGATTTTATTCGGATTTTTTTCACGTGTTAAGCGGTTTTCCATAAGATTCATCTCATGGGTTAACATTTTTCTTAAACGCGCTTCGGTTACATATCGACCGTCGTCTTCGGCACCATATATAGCATCACTAAAATCTTTATCGTAAGCAGACATTGCCTTTGCAATGGTTCCAGAAGCACCCCCGGCTCTAAAAAAATGTCTACAGGTTTCTTGTCCGGCACCAATTTCGGCGAAGGTTCCGTAAATATTTTCGTTTAAGTTAATTCGAAGGGCTTTAGTTTTTAACGAAGGAATATCATCAAATTCTCTATCACCTTTAATGGTTATTTCCATAGGTTTTTAAAGTTAGTTTCTATTGTGGAGTAAAGATATTAAATAAGTAAGTTAAACAAAAAAACATTCTTATTTTTGTGATAAACTTAAGAATCGATTGAAAATAACATTTCTTGGTACAGGTACATCTCAAGGAGTTCCTATAATAGGGAGCGATCATCCAGTTTGTTTAAGTAAAGACCCTAAGGATAAGCGACTAAGAGTGTCCGTTTTAGTAGAATGGGATGATTACACTTATGTGATAGATTGTGGTCCTGATTTTAGATACCAAATGTTACGTTCAGGTTGTAAAAGAATAGATGGTATTGTGTTCACTCATGAACATGCCGACCATGTTGCTGGTTTAGATGATATTCGTCCGTTTTATTTCAGACAAGGCGACATTCCTATTTATGCACACAAGCGTGTTTTAAAATCTTTAGTAAAGAAGTACGATTATATATTTGCTACAAAAAACAAATATCCGGGAGCACCAACAGTCCTTACAAACCGTGTTAAAAATAAACCCTTTCAGTTAAAGAATTTAGAAGTTATTCCGGTAAACGGAAAGCATGGAGACTTACAGGTTTTTGGATATAGATTTGGAGATTTTGCATATCTCACCGATATGAAGACCTTAAAAGAAAAGGAGATTGAGAAAATAAAAAATGTAAAAGTATTAGTTGTTAATGCATTACGATACGAACCACATTATTCTCACTTTAATTTAGACGAGGCTTTAGACTTTATAAAAAAGGTAAATCCGGGAAAAGCATATTTAACGCATATTAGTCATTTGTTAGGTTTTCACGAAGAAGTAGAGAAAACTTTGCCAGAAAATGTATTTTTGGCCCACGATGAATTACAAATTATCATTTAAAAAATAGAAGATGAAGCAAAGAATTTTTATGTATTTGTTTGTGTTTGCCATGTTATTGGTATTGTTTCAGTTTGTTAACTCGAAACGCGTTTTTGAAGACATGAACAAAAACATAGGTGACTATAAAGAACAATTACAGCAATACAAAGATTCACTGGTAACCATGCAACACGAAATTGCAGATTTATTACATTTCAATTTAAATAGAAATGAAGACGCGATTAGCTATTTTGAAAATCAAGGTTACAATACAAGTGAATTAATTCCTATTATAAAAGACGAGCTTTACAAGTTGAATGAAGTAAAAGGAGAACATCCTATTGTACCATATGCCCCAAGTGAAGGTAAGCGCATGATGATTAACACAATTAAATTGTTAAATCACAAATGGATTATTGCAGATTTCACGGATGGAAAATACTGGGGAGAAATGTTTTTAACCTATTACATTAACCAAGATCAACAAATTGAATTTAATATTGTTGAGTCGTTTTTGTATCCATTCGATTAAATTCTGAATTTTACTCGATAACTGAAATGTAAATATTCTGAAGCTTGCTTCAAAATTAAACTAAGTTTCTTTATAACGCCTCGTGTACTTGTATCGAGGTGTTTTATTTTGTTCTATAAGCTATTCCCTTTTGTTTTTTGGTTTCGCCAACATACGAGTATTCGTAAGTGTAAGAGCTGTCGGTGGTTGTTAAGATTTTTAAATGAATATCTTTTCGTTCAGCCATGTTTTTCGGATTAATGGTTTTAAAAATAACTTCACAATCATTAATCCATCGTAAAGAAGAAGAATCTACTTTATTGTTATAGGTTTCCACCTGAAGATTTTCAGTACGTTTAAACTTTGACTTAAATAATTCGCCGTTAATAGTTACTTCGCTATAAAAATCTCCGGTTTTGTAATCACTACAATTACGTATCGTTTCATAACAGCTAAATAAGCTTAAAAAGATTAGAGCGTATAAAAATTTCATCTGGACGAATTATATGGTTTTAAAATTTCAGGCAAAGGTACTAAACAATCTTAATTTTAATTGTGATAGTTCTTAAAAGTACCATCTGAATAAAAAACAACAATACGCTCTATAGTTTTGCCATTTGCATTTTCAGAAAATATTTTTTCTTCTGGAAGATTTATGGGCGCTCTGGAAATTGGTGGTGTATTTACAACCTGATTAATTTTTGGAGGAGCTTCAACCGGAGGTGAAGGTGTAATTTCTTTTTTCGCAGGAAAACTTCCTTTGCCGTTTAACAACCAATACAATTCTACTTCCGGATAAGCTGAAAGAATTTTTAGAACAAACTCTAAACTTGGTTTATTTCGTCCGGATAAAATGTGCGATATGCTTGAGCGTTGAACACCTATTTTTTCTGCAAAAGAAGAGGCAGATTCACCGTAAAAATTGATGACTCTCTCCAGGCGTGTTGTGAATTCTTCTGTGTTTATCATTGTAACTGTTTACAAATGTTTGCTATGTCACAAATGTAACAAAAATATGTTTACAGTATACAAATGTATACAAAAAACAAGTAAAAAATGTAAATTTATATAAAGTTTTACTTTAATTTATAACAACTAAACAACTGATAAACAATTTTTTAATCCTAAATAACAGTTTATCGATAAACGACAAAGTTATTAAGGTGGTTAAAGGGTTATCCGATGAAATACTCGTGTTTACAAATGTATACAACTCATTTTAAATAGGTGTTTACAATTGTAAATACTTGATTGTTGACAATTGTAACTTTTTAAATTCTTACATTTGTCAACAAATTATTATCATGCAATTAGAGACCATAAAATCACTTTACTTAAACAACAAAGAGTCGCGTTTAAGTCATCGATATATAACCAACAATCACATTAAACCTGTTCTAGATTCTTTAAACAACCAATTAAATATTGAGTGTATTGGGCAATCTGTTTTAAAAGACGATATATATGCATTTAAAATTGGTAAAGGTGATAAACGGATTCTTATGTGGTCGCAAATGCACGGTAACGAATCGACAACAACTAAGGCTATTTTTGATCTTACAAACACCTTATTAAGCAACGATGCTTCTGTAAAACACATTTTAGAAGCTTGTACTTTGTATGTTATTCCAATTTTAAATCCGGATGGCGCTAAGGCTTATACGCGAATAAATGCCAATGAAGTGGATTTAAACAGGGATGCTCAAAATTTAACTCAGCCTGAAAGTTTGGTTTTAAAAGCAGCTTTCGAAGCTTTTAAACCACATTATTGTTATAATCTACATGGTCAGCGTACTATTTTTAGTGCTGGAAGAGCCGAAAAATCGGCTACAGTATCATTCTTGTCACCAGCGCAGGACCAGGAATGTACTATTACGCCTAACAGAAAGGTGGCTATGGAAATTATAAGTGTAATGAATGAGGCTCTGCAAAAGGAGATACCAGGGCAGGTTGGGGTGTATGATGATGCCTTTAACTTAAATTGCGTAGGAGATACGTTTCAAAGTAAAAATGTGCCAACCATTTTATTTGAAGCAGGTCATTTTCATGATGATTACGGAAGGGAAAAGACACGAGAGCTTATTTATATATCTTACATCACTTCCTTTGATTATATCGCTAAAAACAACGTTTCAGGCGATAATTATGAAGCTTATTTAGAAATTCCTGAAAACGAAAAACTATTTTTAGATGTTATTATTAGAAATGCATCTATTGGTGATATTGGCATTATGTTTCAGGAGACATTGGTTGATGATGAAGTTGTTTTTATTCCTAAAGTTGATAAAATCGAGGATTTGAAAGAATTTTATGCACATAAAACGATTCAGGCCAATGGTTTAGAAGTGTTAAATGAATCAGGAAAACCTATTAAGATAGGTGACGAAAACGTTTTCGTGATTATGAATAATGAAAAAATCTCATTAATTTCAAAATAAAGCCTATTATTAATGTATTATTTTTAAAGAAAATGTACTATTTTTGCTTTATACTTAAGAATAATTAATTATGGGGAAAATTAAATTAGACGAGATTGATCACCAAATCCTTGATATGTTAATCGATAACACTAGGATTCCGTTTACAGACATTGCAAAAAAATTACTAATATCGGCAGGTACTGTGCACGTAAGAGTGAAGAAAATGGAAGAACATGGTATTATTAAAGGTTCTTCTTTAATGTTAGATTATAAAAAATTAGGATATTCTTTCATAGCATACGTAGGAGTATTTTTAAATAAAACTTCGGAAACTAAATTTGTTTTAGAAAGAATTAATCAAATTCCTTACGTTACCGTTGCGCATATTACAACAGGTAAATTTAATGTTTTCTGCAAGATTCGTGCAAAAAGTACAGAACACGCTAAGGAAGTAATCTTTATGCTGGATGATATTGAAGGAGTTTACAGAACAGAAACTATGATATCGTTAGAAGAGAGTATCAATGATAAAAAACGATTAATGCATACTATTTTCAATGAAATGTAAGCTTAATCTCTATGTATAAAAAAACGCTGATTTATATAATCAGCGTTTTTTTTTGTTTTATAGCCTTCCGTTAACAGGTTCTTTTAAAAAACCTTTTACGTCGTATAGAACGCTATTTGGTTTTAAAAGATTCTTTATAGTTATGTTTAGAAATTCGCTGTGAGAAACAGCTAATACTACAGCGTCAAATGTGTTATCTGGTAATTCTGTAGTTGTTTTAAGGTTGTATTCGTGAAATACTTCGTCTGGTTTGGCCCAAGGGTCGTAAATTGTTACTTCTGTACCGTAACTTTGTAATTGATTAATTACATCTACAACTTTGGTATTTCTAACATCTGGGCAATTTTCCTTAAATGTGATACCGAGGATTAAAATTTTAGCATCCTTGATTCGAATATCTTTTTGCGCCATAAGTTTAATAACCTCAGAAGCCACATAATGCCCCATGCTGTCATTCACGCGACGTCCCGCTAAGATGATTTCCGGGTGATAACCTATTTCGATAGCTTTTTGAGCTAAATAATAAGGATCAACACCTATGCAGTGTCCTCCAACTAACCCAGGTTTAAAAGGAAGAAAGTTCCATTTGGTTCCGGCAGCTTCTAAAACGGCTTGTGTGTCAATATTCATTAGGTTGAAAATCTTTGCTAACTCATTCACAAAAGCAATATTAATATCGCGTTGTGAGTTTTCAATAACTTTTGCAGCTTCAGCAACTTTTATAGATGGGGCTAAATGAGTGCCTGCAGAGATAACACTAGCGTATAATTGGTTTACTTTTTTACCAATTTCTGGGGTGGAGCCAGAAGTGACCTTTAGAATTTTGTCTACCGTATGCAATTTATCTCCTGGATTAATACGCTCCGGAGAATAACCTGCGAAAAAGTCTTCGTTGAATTTTAATCCGCTTATATTTTCTAAAACCGGGATGCATTCATCTTCTGTTACTCCCGGGTAAACTGTGGACTCGTAAATAACAATATCGCCTTGTTTTAAAACTTTAGCAATCGATTCAGTGGATTTATAAAGAGGTGTTAAATCAGGTTTATTGTTTTTGTCAATAGGAGTAGGGACAGTTACAATGTAGTAATTACAATCTCTAATGTCTTCTAATTGAGAAGAACAAAAAAGACCATTAGACATGCTTTCTGTTGAAGATTTTAAAACAGCTTTTAGTTCATTTTCTTCAACTTCTAGTGTTATGTCATTGCCTTTGTTTAATTCTTCTATACGTTTTTGACTGATATCAAAACCTATAACGGGGTATTTTGTAGCAAATAATCTTGCGAGGGGTAAGCCAACATAGCCTAAGCCTACAATAGCAATTTTAATATCCTTCATATGTATTAAAGTTCTTTTATCTCAAATGATTCCAATACCACTTAACAGCTTCTTGTAATCCTGATTTTATATCGTATTTTGGGTTGTAATTTAATAAATCTTTTGCCTTGTCTATTGAAGCTAAGGAATGGGGAATGTCACCAATTCTATTGTCTTGGTGTTTAATTTCAATGTGTTTTATATTTTCATCATAAGATGACAGGTAGGTTTTTAGTAAAGACGTAAGTTCTAAAAGTGTTGTACGCTCACCATAGGCTACATTGTAGACGGTATTTAACGCATTTTCATTTGTAGTTGTTAATGCATTAATATTCATTTGGACTACATTATCTATATAAGTAAAATCCCTTGAGTAGCTTCCATCTCCATTGATTACGGGAGATTCATGTTTTATAAGTTGCTGAACAAATTTTGGGATAACAGCCGCGTACGCTCCGTTTGGGTCTTGACGTCTTCCAAATACATTAAAATATCGCAATCCGATAGAATCCAAACCATATGTAGAATGGAAAATATCAGCATATAATTCGTTAACGTATTTTGTAATAGCGTATGGAGAAAGCGGTTTTCCTATTTTATGTTCTACTTTAGGTAAAGATTTACTATCTCCATAAGTTGAGGAGCTTGCGGCGTAAATAAAGCGCTTTACATTAGCTTCTTTTGAGGCAACAAGCATATTTAAAAAGCCAGAAACATTAACCTCGTTTGTGGTGATTGGGTCACTTATAGATCGGGGAACAGAACCTAGAGCGGCTTGATGTAAAACATAATCTACATTGTGGCATGCAGCTTTACAATCATTCAGATTTCTAATATCTCCTTCAATGAGCTTAAAATTATGATGATTTTTAAAACCCTCCAGATTTTCTCTTTTTCCGGTGGAAAAATTATCCATACAAGTCACCTTTATATGGTAAGATAGAAGATATTCACAAAGATTTGAGCCTATAAAACCCGCACCACCCGTTACTAAAACGTGTTTATTTTTTAGGATGTCTAATTGCTCAGGGGTCATTTTATAGTTCTTTTTAGAAAACGGATTAAAAATATAAATGTATTTTTAATTGCTAAACTAATTCATGTATTGTTTTCTTTTTTTATTCAATTTTAAATGATTTAATTTAGTTTTAAACCTACTAAAAGAATTTGATGAGCAGTAATAAGAGGATTTATTTATCGTCTCCGCATATGAGTGGGTTAGAGCAGGATTTTGTAAATCATGCTTTTGAAACAAATTGGATAGCTCCTGTAGGGGATAATATTGAAGGGTTTGAATCCGATTTGGAAAACTTTTTGAATAATAAAGCTTATGCGATTGCATTAAATTCGGGAACATCAGCTATTCACCTGGCTCTGCTGTTATTGGGAATAACAAAAGGCGATGAAGTTTTATGTCAGAGTTTTACGTTTGTAGCTTCAGTGAATCCTGTGATTTATGCTGGTGCAGCACCTGTTTTTGTGGATAGTGAAGCTGAAACCTGGAATATGTCCCCAGAACTTTTGGAAGAAGCGATTCAAAACAGAATAGAAAATCACAAAAAACCCAAAGCAATTATTGCGGTACATCTTTATGGAATGCCTTATAAAGTTGATGAAATAAATACTGTTGCTAAAAAATATGATATTCCGGTTATTGAAGATGCTGCCGAAGCCCTAGGTAGTTTCTATAAAGGTGAGCCTTGTGGTATTTTTGGGGATTTTAGCGTGTTTTCGTTTAATGGAAATAAAATTATTACCACTTCGGCAGGAGGAGCTTTAATGGTGAAAAATTTAGATGAAAAGAGTAATGCAATATTCTTGTCTAGTCAGGCAAAAGAAGAATCTGAACATTATGAGCATTCTAAAATAGGGTTTAACTATCGGATGAGTAATGTTTTGGCAGGAATTGGGCGAGGACAAATGAAAGTTTTAAAAGACAGAGTAGAAGCGAGACGGAATAATTTCGTGTTTTATAAAACAGAATTATCTAAACTTAAAAATATTACATTCTTAGAGGAATCTAGCAATAGTTTGTCTAACCGTTGGTTAAGCTGTATTGTCCTGGAGTCTTTTGAGGAAAGGGAGTGTATTCGTTTAGCTTTAGAAGCCGAAAACATAGAATCACGACCTTTATGGAAACCTATGCATTTGCAACCCGTTTTTAAGCATTGTTTGAGTTTTACTAATGGAATTTCTGAAGACCTTTTCAGAAGGGGGCTATGTTTACCAAGCGGATCCAACCTAAGTCAGGAAGATTTGAAGAAAGTAGTAAACGTGATATTGAAATTGGTTGACTAATAAAAAAAGCCTGCAATATAATTGCAGGCTTTTGGTTTTTATGATGCATAAAAATTAAAAGCATCAATTATAATGTTATCATCGACCAAACAGTCTATTTTCGGTTTACCTATGTCTTCTAAAAGAACGAAATTGATATTTCCGTGATTGTTCTTTTTGTCGTATTTCATTAAATCCATAATCGGCTGACGTTCATCTTCACTTATGTTAATCTTTCCATAGTATTCAGTAAAGAACTCTTTGATTTTTAATGTTGTTTCTTTTGGGAATCCGGTTAACTCTGTTGAGATGTAAGCGGCTAAAATCATACCTATTACAATGGCTTCTCCGTGTAAAAGCGTTGTTTTTTCCGGGGTACTTAAAAAATAAGTTTCAATAGCATGACCTAAGGTGTGGCCGAAATTCAATGTCTTTCTTAATCCGTTTTCGAAAGGATCAATTTCAACGACATTCTTTTTAATTAAAACCGATTCATGAATCAGTTGATCTAAATCGTTAGTGTTTAATTCTGAAAGGTTTTGAAATTTATTCCAATAAGCTTCGCTACTTATAAGTCCGTGTTTTAGCATTTCAGCTAAACCTGAACGCATTTGGTTTTGAGGTAATGTAGCTAGGAATTGGGTATCGATTAATACTAGGTCGGGATTACTTATGACTCCAATTTGATTTTTCAAATGACCAAGATCAACGCCGGTTTTTCCTCCAACAGAAGCATCAACCATGGAAAGAAGAGTTGTTGGAACATTTACATAAGCAATACCGCGTTTAAAAGTGCAGGCTACAAAACCTCCTAAATCGGTAATAACTCCGCCACCAATATTAATTAATAAACTTTTTCTATCGGCATCTAATTCAGAAAGGGTATTCCACACACCAACGCAGGTGTCGATTGTTTTGTTTATTTCGCCAGATTCTATTTCTATAATTTCTATGACAATCTCCGTTTCTAATTGTTTTAAGAAAAATGGTAAGCAAAATTCATGTGTATTTTCATCAACTAAAATAAATATTTTTGAAAAATTATTTTCATTAATGTGCTTATTTAAAGCAGGATATATAACGTCATTAAAATGAATAGTGCAGTTGTTTGTTTGAATAGAATCCATTGATTTTTTTAACTTTTTTTTAAGTTGCGAAATTTAAGGAGATTTTACATAAAATGATAACTTCGCCTGCATTATCTTTATATAAATTTTGATTTTTCGTTATGAGTGTAGAACGCATATTCGACAACACGGAAGTAGCCTTTGCGCTTAAAAGTGACTCTGAATTAGAGCGCGCTTATTTTTTATTCAAAATGATATCTATAGAGCCTTTGGTTCGAATAGGGACAGCAGCGACAAATTTTGCAATTAAAGCGCATTTGCCGGTTAAAGGTCTTATTCGCGCCACGGTATTCGATCATTTTTGTGGCGGTGTAAATGAAGAGGATTGCTTACCTGTTATTAATAAAATGTATGAAAAAGGCGTGAGCTCTGTGCTTGATTTTTCTGTTGAAGGAAAAGAAAGTGAAAAAGAGTTTGATAACGCTTGCAATGTGGTTCTTAAAATCATGGAATTTTCAAAGGAACTAAAAGCTATTCCAATTGCTGTATTTAAACCAACAGGCTTTGGTCGTTTTTATTTATATGAAAAATTAGGAAAAGGAGAAGCTTTTACAGTTAAAGAACAGGAAGAATGGAATAAGGTTGTAGCTCGATTTGATGCTGTTTGTAAAAAAGCGAAAGATTATAATATAGCGGTTCTAATCGATGCTGAAGAAAGCTGGATGCAAGATGCTGCTGATACTTTGGTAACTGAGATGATGAAAAAATATAACACTGAGAAACCAGTTGTATATAATACACTTCAAATGTATCGTCACGATAGAATGGAATTTCTAAAGAAGGAATATGCGAAAGCTAAAGCTGAAGGTTATTTTTTAGGGTATAAGATTGTTCGTGGTGCTTACATGGAAAAGGAAAATGAAAGAGCAGAAGAGAATGGATATCCAACACCTATTTGTGCAAGTAAAGCCGCTACAGATGATAACTTTAATGATAGTTTAAATTATATTTTAGATCATATTGAAGATATATCGCTGTTTGCTGGAACACATAACGAAGAGAGTTCATATTTATTAATGAACTTGATGAAACAAAAAGGATTAGAGAATAATGACTCTCGAGTTTGGTTTGGTCAGTTATATGGAATGAGTGATCATATAAGTTTCAATTTATCAAGCTTAGGTTATAATGTAGCTAAATATATTCCTTTTGGCCCGGTTAGAGATGTGATGCCTTATTTAATTCGTCGTGCAGAAGAAAACACTTCAGTAGCGGGGCAAACAGGAAGAGAGTTAACATTATTGACCAAAGAAAAGAAGCGAAGAAAGAAGCTTTAATATTAAAGAAGTTTTTTTAAAATCGACTTAATTTCCTGAGTTGATGATTCTGGAGAAATATTTTCCAAAGATTTAAAGTCTACTATTTGTTTAGTAGACTTTTTTTTGTGTTCAATCTGAAAGATTTCGGGATGATTTGTTGGAGTTAGTAATTCACTTTCAGCTATCATAGTTTCGAGCATTTTTTCTCCGGAACGAACACCTGAAACTTCAATTTTTAAATCACTCCTTTTTGAAATTGAAATAATAGCTTTTGCTAAATCTAAAATCTTTACGGCTTGACTTGTTTTAAATGTTAAAGTATTGTTTTTACTATTTTTAAGACAAGTAGATTCAAGTATTAGTTGACATGCTTTTTCTTTTCCTATAAAGTAGCGCGTCATGCTATTATCAGTAATTGTTAGAGCTGAATTTAACTCAATTTGTCTTAAAAAGACAGGTAATACAGAGCCGTTCGAGCCTAATATATTTCCAAACCGAGTTATTATAAATTGTATATTTGAACTTGGAGTAATTTGTCTGAGATACTGTTCTGAAATATTTTTAGTCATCCCCATAATACTGGTGGGTTCAACAGCTTTATCGGAAGAAATAAAAACAAAGGTCTTTACATTATAGTTAATAGCGAAATCTGAAATTTGCTTTGTTGCTAAAATGTTTGTTTTTATGGCTTCGTAAGGATGAGTTTCCATTAGAGGTACATGCTTATAAGCAGCACAATGAAAAACAATGGTTGGTTTGTAGGTTTTAAATAAATATTCAACCGAAGCTCTATCGTTTATGTTTGTTATTTTAAAAACTACTGAACTGGTGAGTTGTGTTTCAAAATCAATAGAAAGGTTATGAAGAGCAGATTCTGCAATATCGACCAGGATAATTTTTTTATAAGAACATTTTATAAGTTGATTAAATAGTTCTTTGCCAATCGTACCTGCAGCACCAGTAATTAAGATGGTTTCTTCAGAAAAATCGAAAGTTTTATTCGCATTGAAATTATTAATATTAGTATCAAATATATTGGTATGGTTAATAAGTTGATCTATATAATAATCAATCGAGTAGTTCATTCGGTTTAATTTAAGTAGCTACAAAGTAGAAATAATAAAAATTTAGTGCAAATAGAAGTTATTTCTTATTCTACGATAATCTTGGTAAAAGTTTGTAATAATAATTTTATATCGAACAATAAACTTCTTTTTTTAATATATTCTTTGTTGAGTTTTAATTTATCCGGCATGATAGAATGAATATAGAATTTTTCTGGGTTTTCAGCTGATTTTAATAATTCTGCTTCATGCCTGTATTTTATAGATGCCAAACCTGTAACGCCTGGTTTAACGGCTAATACTTCTAAATCCGATTGAGAATACAAGTTAACATAATGTCGCAATTCAGGTCTTGGGCCTACAAAACTCATGTCTCCAATTAAAACGTTGATTAGCTGAGGGAGTTCGTCTAATTTATATTTGCGTAAAAAATAGCCTAGTTTCGTTATTCTTTTATCATTGTTCCCTAAGGTAAGAAGGTTTTTATCTTCAGAATTAACAATCATAGTACGAAACTTAAAGATATTGAAATCTTTATTCATTTTACCGACACGCGATTGTTTAAAAATAACGGGGCCTTTTGAATCTAGTCTTATGAGAAGAGCTAATAATAGGAGCAAAGGAGTAAATAAAACGAGCGATAAAAAAGAAAAAACAATATCAAACACTCGTTTTATTACCATGCCTCATTTTATTTGTATGCAATATTGCTTATGGTTGCAATACTATCGCAGTTTTCAATCGTTAATAAAATATTTTTTTCTTCATATTCCCCTTCAACAACATAAACTCCGCAGGGTTTTTTGTGTACATCACTTTCAGAGAAATTAACATCACCTTTTTTTAAGATATAATTCACCATAATAGTGTCCGATAATTCTGAAGGATAAACAATTTGCTTTTCTCTTATATTTTTAAGCACTCTGGCATCTGGCCCGTAACTGCATGATACTTTTTTTCCGTTTAAAAAGAATGCCAAAATGATTAAACCGAATGAAAATCCGCCAAGATAATACCCAATACGTTGAATTAATTTCATGTATAAAAATTATGGTTGGCTTAAATTAAAACAGGATGAGATTAAAATATAATTAAATTAATGTCGCTGTAATTAAGGTTAAACCATTCACCAACCGATTTGTTTGTTAAAATTCCGTGGTAAAAGTACAACCCATTTTTTAAACCTTTGTCAAATCTTATAGAATTTTCAACGCCACCATCTTCAGCAATCTTTAAGAGATATGGTGTAAAAATGTTACTGATTGATAATGATGATGTTCTGGAATATCTTGCTGGAATGTTAGGCACGCAATAGTGTACAACATCATGCTTTAAAAATGTAGGTTGTTTGTGAGAAGTGACTTCACTGGTCTCAAAGCAACCACCCATATCAATACTAACGTCAATAATGATACTGCCTTTCTTCATGACTTGAACCATGTTTTCGGTAACAATAATAGGGGAGCGGTTATTTCCTCGAATCGCACCAATAACCACATCACAGCGCTTAAGAGCTTTCGTTAATATTTTAGGTTGTATGGTGGAAGTATATAATGGACGACCTAAATGTGTTTGAATACGTCTTAACTTGGTAATTGAATTATCGAAAATCTTTACACTTGCACCTAAACCAATGGAACTTCGTGCAGCAAATTCACCAACGGTCCCTGCTCCAAGTATAACGACTTCTAATGGAGGTACACCACTGATATTGCCAAACATACGTCCGTTTCCGCTTTTAGCGTCTGTTAAAAGTTCTGAAGCAATTAAAACCGCAGCTGTCCCTGCAATTTCACTCTGCGATTTAACAGCAGGGTAGTTGCCGTCAGTATCACGAATAAATTCAAAAGCCAAGGCTGTAATGCGTTTAGCTGCAAGGGCTTCGAAATATTTTTTAGATTGTGTTTTAAGTTGTAATGCTGAAATGAGAATCGTTTGTGGATTCATCATTTTAATTTGTTCTAAGCTTGGTGGTTCAACTTTTAAAATCATCGGGCAAGCAAAAACTTTAGCCGTGTCTTTTGTGATTTCAGCCCCAGCTTCACTATACTCTTTATCACTAAAATTTGCACCATCTCCAGCTCCTGACTCTAAAAGAACACGGTGACCATTACTAACAATAGCAAAAACAGCATCAGGTGTTAAGCAAATACGGCTTTCTTGAAAAGCTGTTTCTTTTGGGATCCCTATAAAAAGCTCACCTTTTCGTTTAAAAATTTCCAGTGTTTCCTCTTGGGGTAAGAGTTGTTGTTTTGTGAAAGGAGATAATTGTTTAGACATGCTTTATGCTTGGTTGATATCAAAAAGTTAAATTACAAATTATTTAGTTAGCACATTTAAGTAAAAAGGAAATTTTTCGATTTCTATCCTTAATATGTTATTCGTCTGATATTTTACAGGTTAACAAATAAAGTTTTGGCTTTTATGGATTTCCCTCAAAATATTTTAAATAAATTATTTTATGTTTGTATGTAGAAATCGCTCTATGTTAAAAAAACTACCACTACTTTTTATATGCTTCTTTCCTTTGTTTGCTTTGACGCAAAACTACACTATTTCCGGACATGTAGTAGATGAAAATAAAATCTCGGTTGCTTTTTCTAATGTTATTTTAATGGATAGCGATTCTGAAGTCAAAAGCGGAACAACAACAGATGATACAGGTGATTTTAAATTTGAAAACATTCAAGAGGGAACTTATATTCTTAAGATTTCGTATTTAGGTTTTGAAGATTATAGTTTGACTTTTGAGTTGTACAAAAATATAGCATTTAACAATATTGTTTTAAGTGAAAAGGCTGAGGCATTAGAAGGAATTTTGGTTACCGCTAAAAGACCCACTGTAAAACGATTGATTGACCGTGTTGTTTTTGATGTTGAAAATTCTACATTGTCAAATTATAATGTTTTAGATGTTTTAAAGAATACACCAGGTGTAATGGTGGCAGATAATAAGATTACTGTAAAAAACGGTGAGCCGATAATTTACTTAAATGATAAACGGGTTTATTTGTCTTCTAATGAAATTCAGCAACTCTTAGAAGGCACTACAGCTCAAAACTTGAAATCAATTGAGGTTATAACTAATCCTCCAGCAAGATACGATGCAGAAGGAAATGCTGTAATAAATATTGTAACTAGTAAAAATATTGTAGCAGGGTATAATGGTAGTGTTTATGGGAATTACAAGCAAGGTTATAAATACCCGAAGTATTCTTTAGGAACAAGTCACTTTTTTAAAGCTGATAAATTAAATGGGTATTTAAACTATAGTGGAAATCCAAAAAAAGATTACAGACATAATAATGAAATTGTAAATTTCAAAGATGAATTAAACGAAACATCAGCTATTTGGGAAACAGATTTTAAACGCACTAAAGAAACTCTTAATCATAATTTAAACGCTAATATAGATTATGAGTTAAATGAGAATAACACTTTAAGTTTTTCTTCCAGTATTTTAATTGCCCCAGAAAAAAACACAAATACAGATATAAATTCAACTACCGAAATGTTTAGTGTGAATTATGTTTTAGATTCTTTATTTGACACAACTAATAGGGCTAATCTTAAAACCAATAATTTGGCTTTTAATCTTGATTTTGTTCATGATTTTAAAAAAGAAGGAGAAAAGTTATCTGTAAATTTTCATCATACAAATTATGATTTTACAAGTTTACAAAATGTAAACACAAAATATTATTTGCCAAATGAAAACATCTCGTTTAGAGAAAATGTGTTTCAAACGAATGCAAATCAAAAGACACAATTATATACTGGGCAATTAGATTATCAATTACCTTTAAATCATAACATTCAAATCGAAGCAGGTATTAAGGTTTCTGATATTGATTCAGAAAGTTTTATTAATCAGTTTGTTTTCAATAATGGTCAGATATCGGAAGATATTGACGAGGAAGACACCTTTCTTTATGGAGAAAAAAATTATGCTGTTTATTCAAGTTTTGCTAAAGACTGGGATAAATGGAGTTTTAAAACAGGATTGCGAGTTGAGCACACCAGCTTGATCGGGGAGTTATTGTTAGCGGCAAGTTCGAATAAAATAGATTATACTAAATTCTTTCCTTCATTTTATTTATCTAATCAAATTAATGATAATAATCAGATTTACTTTAGTTATAATAAACGAATATCAAGACCAAGATATAATGATTTAAATCCATTTAAATATTACTTAAACGATAACACCTATATCGTTGGAAACCCGAATTTACAACCACAAATTGATGATGTTTTTACTTTAGGCTATACTTTAAAAAGCACCTATACATTTGAGGTTTATTACAGAAACGAAAACAATCCGTCGTTACAATTATTCCAGCAGGATAATGAAAACAATAAGGTTAGATATATAAATACAAATATTGATAGAAATATATCTTATGGATTGGATTTTATGACGTATACCAACATTGTCACGAACTGGAATTTGTATGTATTGTCTTCTTTGTTTTATTACGAAGGAAAGTACTATGGAGGGTTGAATGAAAATCAACTATACACAAATGATAAATGGTCTGTTTACGGTCAGATTATTAACTATTTTTCTTTTTTACAAGACAAAAGTTTAACTGCTGATATATCCTATAATTATATTTCTGCAATAGTTGATGGGCCTTCAGTGTATAGTACGCGTCATGGACTTGATGTGAGTTTAAGAAAATCTTTTTGGAGTAATAGAGCTTCGTTAAGTATTGGTGTTACAGATGCTTTTAATACTCAAAATTTTGATATGACAAATAATTATGCTAACCAAGATTTATACATGAAGTCCAGAATGGAAAACAGAATGTTTATTTTTGGCTTTAATTATAAATTTGGTAATTATAAGTTATCTTCAAATAAGAAAGAAATTGACTTAGAAGAACGAGATCGATTAGAAAATGATAACTTAAATCGTTAAAAATAATTCCTAAGCCTATCCCAGAAGTTTTTAGGTGTCATTTTAAATTCGTCTTCTAATTCTTCTAAAGTTTTACTAGCTGTATTTATTTTGTTGAAAATTTGAGCTCTAATCAAATAAATAGACGGAACTATTATTGCCATTATAGGTATTAAGTAGATTAATTGATTAGAATCAACATAATTTAAATCATCATTTAATGTTATGAAAATTTGATAGGCATACATAGCAATAGGTACCAATAATACGTGATACCACCAGTGGCGACAAGTGAAAAACCAGATAAACAATAAAAACAATGGGATTATTTTTCCTGTTAAAGTCCAGGCAACAGTTAAGACACTACCGTAATATTTACTATCATAAGTAAATAAAAAAGTGTTCCAAACGGGTATGTTTGGAACACTTTCGTATAAGTAAAAGAAATAGGGAGTCATTGCTATAAGTGTTGCAATGATACTCCCTATGATTAAACTTTTCCTATCCAGCCGATGGAATTCTGATCGCTGATCTTTCAATTTTTGCTGTTTGTTGCTCATTTTGATTAACTGTGCTAGCTGCATAAGCTGTGAACAACATTCCTCCGAATATCGCTAATGCGATTACATACTTTTTAGTTTTCATTTTTTAAGGGATTTAATTAATTAATTACCCAAATGTAACTAAAGGCTGATTTGAAGTTTTTCTTAAAATGTTAAAAAAATGTTAAAAACCAATGTTTTTGTTTTTTTTGTTACGGGTTTGCCGTAAAACTTCAAATTTCGGAGCAAATGTGTTTTTATATCATGTAACTTAAACGTTATTAATTACTATTTTAAAACTAATAATCTATTATTAGCTTCTTTTATATCAATTGATATGATGTCAAATTTATTTGGCAATAAATCATCTATGACATCTGGCCACTCAATTAAATTCCAGTATCCGGAATCTAAATAATCTTCTATGCCAAAATTATAAGCCTCTTCGATATCTTTAATTCTATATAAATCGAAATGATAAATTTTGTCATTTGTCAATTCATATTCATTAACTATTGAAAAGGTAGGGCTGCTCACTTCGTCATGACTTCCTAAAGCTTTAATTAAAGCCTTAATTAGTGTTGTTTTTCCAGCGCCCATATTACCATGAAATAATAATGTCTTGGTTTTTAGGTTTTTGATGATTTGCTCAGCAACATCATCAAGTTGATCAAGATTATAATTTATTTCCAATTCAATCAAATTTAAAAACAATATTACAAATTATATACGAAAATTGCTAATCATTTTATCTTTTTATCGGATTTTTATGTATTTTATAGATTATTTTGGTAGAAAAACGGAAAAAGGAATAATCATCTCTTCTAGCGAAACACCACCATGTTGATAGGTGTTTCGGTAATAACTAACATAGTGGTTATAGTTATTAGGATATGCAAAGAATGAATCACTTTTCGCGAAAATATAAGAACTACTCATGTTTATTGAAGGTAAATGCACTTCTTTCGGGTCTTTAAATACAAGTACTTCTTTTTCTTCATATGTTAGGCTTCTACCGGTTTTATAGCGCAAATTTAAACTAGTATCTCTATCTCCAATAACTTTAGATGGGTTTTTTACATTAATAGTGCCGTGATCTGTAGTGATGATTAATTTAAAACCTAATTGCTGGGCTTGTTGAATCATCTCTAAAAGAGGTGAATTTTTAAACCAGCTTAAGGTTAAAGATCTGTAAGCCCTATCGTTGGAAGCTAATTCCTTTACAACTTCCATTTCTGTTTTAGCATGAGAAAGCATATCAACAAAATTATAAACGACTACTGTGAGATCGTTGTTTTTAAGAGATTTAAAATTATCGACTAGCTTTTTCCCTGTTTTAAGATTAGTGATTTTATGAAATTCGCAAGTTAAGTGACTCAGGTTTAAGCGCTTCATTTGTGCTTGCAAAAAATCCTCCTCGTGTAGATTTTTGCCTCCCTCGTCAGTGTCGTTTTTCCAGTACTGAGGATATAGTTTTTCCATGTCGCCTGGCATTAGCCCGGAAAAAATAGCATTTCTGGCATATTGAGTTGCTGTTGGTAATATGCTAAAAAAAGCTTCTTCATGATTCTTTTTATAATGATTGTTAACAATAGGCTCGAAAACTTTCCATTGATCATAGCGTAAGTTATCAACTACAACTAATAGTGTTGGTTGGTCTTTGCTGAGTTCCGGAACAATTTTTTCTCTGAATAAAGTGTGGGACATAACCGGTGCCTCGGTGTGAGGGCTGAACCAATCGGCATAATTTTTCTCAATAAATTTTCCGAATTGAATATTAGCTTCTGTTTTTTGAGATTCCAGAATTTCAAACATACTCGGGTCTTCAATATTTTCTAATTGAATCTCCCAATACAGTAATTTTTGATATAAACTTACCCATTCTTCATAAGAATTTACCATGGCTAAATCCATGGTTATTTTTCTAAATTCTTGCTGGTAGCTTGATGTTGTTTTTTCAGAAACCAATCTGGAATGGTCTAAGTTTTTTTTCAGACTTAATAATATTTGATTCGGATTTACTGGCTTTATGAGGTAGTCGGCTATTTTACTGCCAATAGCTTCTTCCATAATATATTCTTCCTCACTTTTTGTAATCATAACAACAGGAAGATTGTCTTGCTTGGCTTTTAACTCATTTAAGGTTTCAAGACCTGTAAGTCCAGGCATATTTTCATCTAAAAATACAATATCAAATTTTTCATTTTCTAAAACATCGATGGCTTCAGTACCGCTTTTGCAGGTGGTTACATTGTAATTGCGTTGCTCTAAAAATAAAATATGTGGTTTTAGTAAGTCAATTTCATCATCTACCCAAAGTATTTGTATTGCACCCATTTAAATATGTTTAATAATTAATTTATTTCAATTTGTTTTATAAATGTCTTTTGTTCAGACTGTCTATATATTTATATTTGTTAGTATTAACCTTAATGATTAAAGTTTGAACAAACTTAAAATATTAAACGACCCAATTTACGGATTTATTACTATTCCGAATTCTCTAATATTCGATTTAATTCAGCATAAATATTTTCAGCGTTTACGTAGAATAACCCAAATGGGGATGTCTTATACGGTTTATCCGGGAGCGCATCACACGCGTTTTCATCATGCTATTGGCTGCGTGCATTTAATGCAGCAAGCGGTTAATGTGCTTCGTTTTAAAGGAGTTACAATATCGGAAGAAGAAGAAAACGGACTCTATATAGCAATTTTATTGCATGATATTGGTCATGGGCCATTTTCGCACGCCATGGAACATAGCATTGTGAATGGCGTGTCTCATGAGCAACTTTCATTGCTTTTCATGGAACGTTTAAACGAGGAATTTAACGGAAGTTTAACGTTAGCAATTGAGATTTTTAAAGGAGAATACCCGCGAGCTTTTATGTGTCAGTTAATCTCTGGTCAATTTGATATTGATCGTGCCGATTATTTAAAACGGGATAGTTTTTACACAGGTGTTGCTGAAGGTAATGTGAATAGCGAGCGTTTAATTACGATGCTCAACGTAGTTGATGATAATTTGGTTGTTGAAGAGAAGGGTATTTATAGTGTAGAAAAGTTTATTGTAGCCAGACGGTTAATGTACTGGCAGGTGTATCTTCATAAAACAGGATTGGTTGCCGAACAATTATTGATAAGGGTACTGCAACGTGCTAAAGAGTTATATAGTGAAGGTTATAAATTAACTGCAAGTAAGGCTTTAATCTATTTCTTGGAGAATAAAATTAAACTTGAAGATTTTAATGAAAACACACTTAATGTTTTTGCACAATTAGACGATTATGACGTGATAAGCGCCATGAAGGAATGGCAGTTTGAAAATGATTTTGTATTGAGTCATTTATGTGAAATGATTATCAATAGGAATCTTTTAACCATAAAATTGAAAAAGAAACCCATAAAACCTGAAAGTCTGGAAAGGTTTTTAGAGGAATTAATGGCTAAATATAATATAGGTAGAGAAGAGGCGTCTTATTTTGTTTTTACTGGAGATATTTCAAATCAGGCTTATCAGCTTAAAAAAAAGAGTATAAATATTTTACATAAATCGGGTAAAATTCAGGATGTGGTTAAGGCGTCGGATCATTTAAACATAAAAGCCTTATCAAAACCGGTAACAAAATATTATATATGTTACCCAAAACAAACAACTTAGGCTATATGGCGTTGAAAAGTGACGTTAATCTTTAAAACAATAAGCGGGTAGAGATGAAAAACTTTAGGACATTTTTCCTATTTTTGCCCAATATATTTAATCATCAAACTCTAAAGTGTGAAATTTACAGCAGAACAAATAGCAGGGATTTTAATGGGTGATGTCGTTGGAAATCCTGATGCTGAAGTGTCTAAACTTTCTAAAATAGAGGAAGGAACCGAAGGCTCTTTAACGTTTTTAGCGAATCCAAAATACAAACACTATATCTACACCACAAAGGCTTCAATCACCATAGTTAATAAAACTTTTGAGCCTGAGGAAGAAATTAATACGACGTTAATAAAAGTTGATGATGCTTATCTTGCATTTTCAAAAATTCTCGAATATTACAATTCTGTAAAACTTAATAAAACTGGTATTGAACAACCTTCATTTATAGCTGAATCTTCAAGTTATGGAGATAATATTTATGTAGGAGCATTTTCATATATAGGTGAAAATGTCACTATTGGGAATAATGTTAAGATTTTCCCTAATTCATACATAGGGGATAATTCCGTTATAGGAGATAATACCATTATTTTCTCAGGAGCAAAAATATATTCAGAAACTGTTATTGGTAAGAATTGTGTGATCAATTCAGGTTCTATTATTGGTGCTGATGGATTTGGTTATGCACCTAATGAAGAGGGGGGATACAACAAAGTACCGCAGACAGGAAATGTAATTATTGAAGATTATGTAGATGTTGGTGCGGCCACCACAATAGATAGAGCAACTCTAGGTTCAACCATAATTAGAACGGGAGTTAAGCTAGACAATCAGATTCAGATTGCTCATAATGTCGAGATTGGAAAAAACACCGTTATTGCTGCACAAACCGGAATAGCAGGATCGACCAAAATTGGTGAAAACTGTGTAATTGGAGGTCAGGTTGGTATTGCCGGACATATTATTATTGGTAATAATGTGAAAGTTCAGGCGCAATCTGGAATTGCCAGAAAAGTAAAAGATAACGAAGTGTTACAAGGGTCTCCTGCGATAACACTTAGTGATTATAATAAATCGTACGTTCACTTTAAGAACCTACCTAAGATTGTTAAAAACATTAATGATTTAGAAAAAAATAAATGGGAATAGTAGTTACTGAAACGAAGCAAAAAACTATAGAGAAAGAAATTTCTTTAACTGGTGTTGGTTTACATACAGGTAAAGACGTTACCTTAACTTTTAAACCAGCTCCTGCTAATACCGGATTAGCATTTAAGCGAGTGGATTTAGAGGGTGCGCCTGTTATTGAAGCTGATGCAAATTATGTTACAAACACCCAAAGAGGGACATGTTTAGAAAAAAACGGAGTTACTATTCAAACTTCAGAGCATGTACTTGCAGCGTTAATTGGTTTAGATATCGATAACGTTATTTTAGAATTAAATGCTTCAGAACCTCCTATTATGGATGGGTCTTCAAAGTTTTTTGTTGAAGCTATCGAAAAAGCAGGTATTGTAGAGCAAGATGTTTTTCGTGAAGAGTTTGTGGTGACCGACATTGTTGCTTATACCGATGAAGATTCAGGAAGCGAAATTCTTGTTATGCCGGCAAATCAGTATCAAATTACTACTATGGTAGATTTCGGCACTAAAGTTTTAGGAACTCAAAATGCCACTTTAAATCAGATGTCTGATTTTAAAGAGGAAATATCTACGTCGAGAACATTTAGTTTTTTACACGAAATAGAAATGCTTTTAGAGCATGGTTTAATTAAAGGGGGGGATTTAAACAATGCTATTGTTTACGTAGACAAACCTTTATCTCCTGAAACAATGGAGAAATTGAAAGTAGCATTCAAGAAAGATGCTATTGCGGTTAAACCAAATGGTATTTTAGACAATTTAACTTTGCATCATCCAAATGAAGCAGCCAGACACAAACTGTTAGATGTTGTTGGTGATTTAGCTTTAGTAGGAACTAAAATTAGAGGTAAGGTTATTGCTAACAAACCAGGACACTATATTAATACACAATTCGCTAAAAAATTATCTAAAATAATTAAAAACGAGCGTCGTAATAATGTACCAAATATCGATTTAAATCAGCCTCCATTAATGGATGTGACTCAGATTATGGCTATGTTACCTCACAGACAGCCGTTCTTATTAATCGATAAAGTTTTCGAACTTAGTGACCAGCACGTAACAGCTACAAAGAATGTGACTATGAATGAGGATTTCTTCAGAGGTCATTTCCCGGGAGCACCTGTTATGCCAGGTGTTTTAATTGTAGAAGCTATGGCCCAGACAGGAGGTATTTTAGTTTTAAGTACAGTTCCGGATCCTGAAAATTATTTAACATTCTTCATGAAAATGGATAATGTTAAATTCAAACAAAAAGTATCTCCAGGAGATACGTTAATATTTAAATGTACGTTAATAACACCTATTAGAAGAGGTATTTGCCATATGCAGGGATATGCGTATGCTAACGGAAAATTATGTGCTGAAGCAGAGCTTATGGCGCAAATTTCAAAGGTGAAAAACGATTAAAAATAATAAGCTTAAATAAAAGGCTTAAAGATTGATTTCGATAAAAGCATCGAAGCAATAAATCTCGATTATTGAGGAAAATAAACTTTTAAAGACAAAACTAAACAAATGAATCAACCTCTTGCATACGTTCATCCAGGAGCTAAAATCGCAAAAAATGTTGTAATCGAGCCGTTTACAACTATCCATAACAATGTAGTTATAGGTGAAGGAACCTGGATAGGAAGTAATGTGACTATTATGGAAGGTGCACGCATCGGAAAAAATTGTAACATCTTTCCTGGTGCGGTTATTTCAGCAGTTCCACAAGATTTAAAATATAACGACGAAGAAACTACTGTAGAAATCGGTGATAACGTAACCATTAGAGAATGTGTTACTATTAACCGTGGAACTACAGATAGAATGAAAACCGTAATCGGGAACAATTGTTTAATCATGGCTTATTGCCATATCGCTCATGATTGTGTTGTAGGAGATAACTGTATATTTTCTAATAACAGTACCTTGGCAGGACATATAACCGTTGGGAATTATGTGGTGTTAGCAGGTATGGCTGCGGTGCATCAATTTGTTTCTATTGGTAATCACGCCTTTGTGACCGGAGGGTCATTAGTACGTAAAGACGTGCCACCGTTTGTTAAAGCAGCAAGAGAGCCGTTATCATATGTTGGGATTAACTCGGTAGGGTTAAGACGTCGTGGTTTTTCAACGGAAAAAATCAGAGAGATACAAGATATTTACAGAATCCTTTATCAAAAGAATTATAACAATACTCAAGCTGCAGAAATTATTGAAGCTGAAATGGAGGCAACACCGGAGCGTGATGAAATCCTTCAGTTTATTAAGGATTCTCAGCGTGGTATTATGAAAGGATACTTTAAATCAAATTAAAAAAAATAAAAATACAATTTTAGATACATAAATTATGGCAGTTACAACGAGCGATATTAGAAACGGATTATGTTTAAGATTCAATAACGATATCTATAAAATTATAGAGTTTTTACACGTAAAGCCAGGAAAAGGACCTGCTTTCGTAAGAACAAAATTAAAAAGTGTAACAACAGGAAAAGTATTAGATAATACCTTTTCAGCAGGACATAAATTAGAAGATGTTCGTGTTGAAACTCACAAATTCCAGTTTTTATACAACGATGGTGAGTATTACCACTTTATGAATACAGAAGATTATTCTCAAATTCAATTATCTGAGGCTGCTTTAGATAACCCAGGTTTAATGAAAGAGGGAGAAGTAGTTACGGTTATGATTAACGCTGAAGATAACATGCCGCTTTCTGTAGAGATGCCTGCAAGTGTTGTTTTAGAAGTTGTTGCAACTGAGCCTGGAGTTAAAGGAAATACTGCAACTAACGCAACAAAGCCTGCTACTGTTGAAACTGGAGCGATTGTAAACGTACCCTTATTCATCAACGAAGGTGATAAAATTAAAGTTGAAACTGAAAAAGGAACTTATAAAGAACGCGTTAAAGAATAATTTCAGTTGAAATTTCCAAAACCACATACTTTAAAACAAATTGCTCAATTAATCGATTGTGAATTTGTTGGGGGTGACGATTTTCCGGTTTTAGGAATGAACGAAATACATGTTGTCGAGCCTGGCGATATTGTATTTGTCGATCATCCAAAATATTACGATAAAGCTTTAAATTCAGCTGCAACTATTGTTTTAATTAACAAAGAAGTTGAATGTCCTGAAGGCAAAGCTTTGTTGGTAAGTGATGACCCTTTTAGAGATTTTAATAAGCTTACCAATCATTTTAAGCCTTTTAAACAGGCTAATGCTCAGGTTTCGGATTCAGCTCAAATAGGAGAGGGAACTGTTATACAACCTAATTGTTTTATTGGGCATAATGTTGTTATTGGTAAAAATTGTGTGATTCATTCTAATGTTAGTATTTATGACGACGCAATTATTGGTGATAACGTAACTATTCATGCTAATACCGTTTTAGGAGCTAATGCCTTTTATTATAAGAAACGTCCAGAAGGTTTCGATCGATTAAAATCTAGTGGGCGTGTGGTTATCAAAGATAATGTTGATATCGGAGCTTCTTGTACAATTGACAGAGGAGTTACAGGAGATACTATTATTGGTGAAGGTTCTAAACTTGATAATCTTATTCAAATAGGTCATGATACCGTAGTTGGTAAAAAATGCTTAATCGCGTCACAGGCTGGTATTGCTGGATGCGTGGTTATTGAAGATGAAGTTACTATTTGGGGACAGGTTGGTTGTGCCAGCGGAATAACTATAGGAACTAAAGCTGTAGTGCACGCTCAAGCCGGTATTAGTAAATCGTTAGCAGGACATACAACCTATTGGGGAACACCTGCTCAGGAAGCCAAAGAACACTTAAAAGGCTTAGCTTTAGTGAAACAAATTCCTAAAATTTTAGAAGAATTAAAATCTAAAAAATAAATTAAAAATGCTGCCCAAAGTATATTCAAAAAAAGTATTTTTGTGCAGCTTTATTCAAAATAATAATAAAAAATGAGTGTTTTAGTAAACAAAGATTCAAAAATAATAGTTCAAGGGTTTACTGGAAGTGAAGGTACTTTCCACGCTAGCCAAATGATTGAATACGGAACAAACGTAGTAGGTGGTGTTACTCCAGGAAAAGGAGGACAAACTCACTTAGATAAACCTGTTTTTAATACAGTTAAAGACGCTGTAGAGCAAGTAGGTGCCGATACTACTATTATTTTTGTACCGCCAGCTTTTGCTGCTGATGCGATTATGGAAGCTGCTGATGCAGGTATTAAAGTAATTATTACAATTACTGAAGGTATTCCTGTTGCAGATATGATTATTGCTTCAGATTACATTAAAGATAAAGACTGTCGTTTAATTGGTCCTAACTGTCCAGGTGTAATTACTCCGGGGGAAGCTAAAGTTGGTATCATGCCAGGATTTGTATTTAAGCAAGGTAAAGTAGGTATTGTTTCTAAATCTGGTACATTAACTTATGAAGCTGCAGACCAAGTTGGAAAACAAGGTTTAGGTATTACTACTGCAATTGGTATTGGTGGAGATCCAATTATTGGAACAACTACTAAAGAAGCTGTTGAGTTATTAATCAACGATCCTGCTACAGAAGCTGTAGTTATGATTGGTGAGATTGGTGGTCAGTTAGAAGCTGATGCTGCACAATGGTACAAAGCTAGCGGAAGTAAAAAACCTATCATCGGTTTCATCGCTGGTGAAACTGCTCCGGCAGGACGTACAATGGGGCACGCAGGTGCAATTGTAGGTGGTAGTGATGATACTGCTCAGGCTAAAAAGAAAATTATGAGAGAATGCGGAATTCACGTGGTGGATTCTCCAGCTGAAATCGGTAAGAAAGTTGCTGAAGTTTTAGGATAATCTCTCTAAACATATCTGAAAAACCTCGCAATAATTTGTGAGGTTTTTTATTTGTTGCAATTTGTATTTGTTATATTTGAAATAAGGAAAAATTTCCAACCATGTACATGACTCTTTTTAATAGAGCTATGTTCAAATAAAATTAAAGTAATCACAATGAAACACCTAACATTTTGATTTAACAATATTAAGCAATGTTAAGTTTGGTGTTGCATGTGACTATTAAAAAACAATAAATATTACACATGAAATTATTAGAAGGTAAAACCGCCATTATCACAGGAGCAAGTAGAGGTATTGGAAGAGGTATTGCACAAGTTTTTGCTGCTCAAGGTGCTAATGTAGCGTTTACATATAGTTCCTCTGTTGAAGCTGCTAACGAGCTTGAAAAAGAATTAATCGCTTTAGGAGTAAAAGCTAAAGGGTATAAAAGTAACGCAGCAAGTTTTGATGAAGCTCAAAAATTAGCTGACGATGTTGTTGCCGAATTTGGTAGTATCGATGTATTAGTAAATAATGCAGGTATCACTAAAGACAACTTATTAATGCGTATCTCTGAAGAAGATTTCGACACCGTTATTGAAGTGAACTTAAAGTCGGTTTTCAACATGACTAAAGCAGTGCAACGCACCATGTTAAAGCAACGTGCAGGTTCTATTATTAACATGAGTTCTGTTGTTGGTGTTAAAGGAAATGCTGGTCAAACAAACTATGCGGCTTCTAAAGCTGGTATTATCGGATTCTCTAAGTCTGTTGCTTTAGAGTTAGGTTCTCGTAACATTCGTAGTAACGTAGTTGCTCCAGGTTTCATTGAAACTGAAATGACAGCTAAATTAGATGAAGAAGTGGTTAAAGGATGGAGAGCTGGTATTCCGTTAAAACGAGGAGGCACTCCTGAAGATGTTGCTAACGTATGTGTATTCTTAGCAAGTGATATGAGTGCATACGTAACAGGGCAAACATTAAACGTTGACGGTGGAATGTTAACCTAATTTTCAATTTCTGCGAAAGCGGAAATCTCACTTTTAAACTTTATGTAAATTAATGAGTTCTGAAACTCTGGTATACATCATAATTTCTGGAATAACTGCTTTATTAATAGCGGGATTTCAGTATTATAAAAACAAAAAAGGCATGTCTAAATTAAGCATGCTTTTTTTGTTTCTGCGTTTTATCACAATTTTCTCAGTTATTTTATTGTTAATCAACCCTAAATTTGAGCAAGTTGTTTTATCTGTAGAAAAGCCAAATTTGGTCTTAGCCGTAGATAATTCATCTTCAATAAAGTATTTAGGTCATGACACAGAAGCCAACACATTATTAAATCAATTAAGGACTAATAAGGAATTACAGGATAAATTCAATTTAAGTATTTATACTTTTGGAAATACTTTAAAACCTTTTGATTCGCTTTCCTTTACAGAACAAGAGACAAATGTCAATCAGGCGTTTTCTCAATTAACGCAAATATACAAGCAAAGTACATCGCCTACAGTGCTTATAACCGATGGTAATCAAACCTACGGTAATAATTATGAGTTTGCTTATCTCGATTATAAACAACCTGTATATCCTGTTATTTTAGGTGATACAATTAGTTATGTTGATTTGAAAATTCAGCAGCTTAACGTTAATAAATACGCATATTTAAAAAATAAATTTCCTGTTGAAACCATTTTAGTTTACAACGGAATAGGTTCAGTAAAATCCCAATTTACAGTAACAATAGGGAATTCTATAATTTATTCTGAAGCTGTAAATTTCTCAAAGGAAAACAATTCAAAAATCATCAATTTTACTCTACCTGCAAATCAGGTGGGTGTGCAGGTGTACAAAGCGACACTGTCGCCTTTAAATTCAGAAAAAAACACCCTAAATAACTCTAAAAATTTTGCAGTAGAAGTTATTGATCAAAAAACAAAAGTGGCTATTGTTAGCGATATTATTCATCCGGATTTAGGTGCTTTAAAAAAGAGTATTGAAAGTAACGAACAACGTTCTGTTAGCTTTTTTAATTCAAAGTCAATATTAAATCAAATAAATGATTTTCAATTAATTGTATTGTATCAGCCAAATGATAAGTTTAAAGCATTGTTTGAGCAATTAGACAATGAAAACAAAAACAGATTTATTATCGTAGGGCCAAAAACAGACATTGAATTCTTAAATAATATCAATAAAAGTTATGAGTTCGAAATTACCTATAACACAGAAAATTATCAGGCAGCTTTAGAGAAAAATTACACGCCATTTTTTGTTGATGATATCGATTTTGAATCCTTCCCTCCATTACATTCATATTACAGTTCGTTGATTGCCTTGGTGCCTTTTGAAACGATTCTGCATAAAACGCTAAACGGAATAGATGTTGGAGAGCCTTTACTTGGAACTTTTGAAACTCAAGGTAGAAGGGAAGCGTTGTTGTTAGGTGAAAACATCTGGCAATGGCGATCGCAAAGTTATGTGGAAACCAAATCGTTTCACGGATTTGATAATTTCTTCAATAAATTAATTCAGTATTTAGCTTCAAATAAATTAAAAAGCAGACTGAATGTCGATTATCAATCGTTTTACAATGGCTCCGGAAACGTTATTGTAACAGCGCAATATTTTGACAAGAACTATATTTTTAATGAACGGGAAACTCTTAATATTACCGTAGCAGATAAAATATCGAAAGAATCTAAAACATTTCCACTCATTCTAAAAAATAATAATTACGAGGTAGATTTAAGTAGTTTATCACCTTCGGAGTATGATTTTAAGGTTCATGCTGAAGAAGCTAATATTTCAAAAACCGGTAGTTTTACTATTCTTGAATATAATGTAGAGCAACAATTCTTAAATGCTAATGTAACAAAGCTTGAACAACTGGCGTCTAATAGTTCAGGAAAGGCATATTTTATTGATAATACAGATGCTTTAATTGATGATTTGCTTAATGACAATCGTTTTAGCACAATTCAGAAAAGCCATAAAAATAGCTTACCTTTAATAGATTGGAAATATTTGCTGGCCATAATCGCTCTGAGCCTAAGTCTAGAGTGGTTTTTAAGAAAATATAACGGATTAATTTAAACTAAATATATAGATGGAAAAATTACCAAAAATTGCATTTCCTGTAATTATTGTTGCAGTAGTTTTAATTGTTTTATTGTCAAAATCAGCTGTGACTATTGGTTCTGGTGAAGCAGGTGTTTTGTACAGAACCTTTGGAGGTGGTGTTGTAACCGATGAGCCACCGTTAAGTGAAGGATTTCATATTGTGGCACCTTGGAATAAAGTGTTTGTTTATGAAGTGCGTCAGCAGGAGAAATTAGAAAAAATGAATGTATTATCCTCAAACGGATTAGATATTAAACTGGAAGCTTCGGTTTGGTTTCAGCCTAAATACGATCAGTTAGGAAAACTCCATCAGGAGAAAAGTGAGCAGTATATCGATCGCGTGCTGCTTCCGGCAATTCGTTCTGCGGCACGTAGTGTAGTTGGCCGTTATACCCCTGAGCAATTATATTCTAGTAAGCGTGATGCCATTCAGCAGGAAATCTTTGAAGAAACTCAAAAAATTGTTGAGGATCAATACATTCAGTTAAATGAAGTGTTGGTGAGAGATGTGACTTTACCGCCTACTATTAAAGATGCTATTGAGCGCAAACTGAAACAAGAACAGGAGTCATTAGAGTATGAGTTTAGATTAGTGACTGCTCAAAAAGAAGCTGAAAAAGTGATTATTGAAGCGCAAGGTAAAGCTGATGCTAATAAAATTCTAAGCGCTTCGTTAACCGATAAAATCCTTCTGGATAAAGGTATTGAGGCGACGGTTAAATTATCAGAATCACCAAATAGCAAAGTGATTGTTATTGGTTCGGGAGATAGTGGTATGCCTATTATTTTAGGAAACCAATAAACAGTCGATTAATAGATTATTTAGCTTTGTATTTAAATATTGAATTTTAGTTAACAGAATTGAGTTAAAACTTTTAAATGTTAAATACTTTAAAAAAATAACAGCATTATTTGGAATTAAACGTTTTTATTTTAAATATTTGTGAAACAGAAATAGAACAAATGACATTTATTCAAGCACATCATCATCATTTTCAAATTTGCCCTCAAGCGAAGTGAAAATGTATTGAATAAATTCAACATATTTTAAAACCCGTTTGAGACAATCAAGCGGGTTTTTTTATTTCTAAACCAACTAATTGTTTCAAACTCATATAAACCGAAATGAACTAATGAGTAAATTACGAATTGCAGTACAAAAAGCTGGTCGTTTACACGACGAATCCATGGAATTGTTAAAAAATATCGGTATATCTATCGATAACGGAAAAGATCAATTAAAGGCTTCTGCCAGAAACTTCCCTGTCGAAGTGTTTTATTTAAGAAATGGCGATATCCCTCAATATCTTAAAGATGGTGTTGTTGATGCCGCGATTATTGGAGAAAATGTTCTAATTGAAAAGGGTGAAGATATTGGCATTGCCGAAAAATTAGGGTTTTCATCTTGTCGTGTTTGTATTGCTGTGCCAAAATCTATGAAATATAACGGGCTTACGGATTTAGAAGGTAAGCGCATTGCGACATCCTACCCGAATACAGTACAAAAATATCTTGATACTAAAGGGGTTTCTGCAAACATTCACATTATTAACGGGTCGGTTGAAATTGCACCAAACATAGGGCTCTCTGAAGCTATTTGTGATATTGTTTCTAGTGGAAGCACCTTGTTTAAGAACAACTTAAAGGAAGTTGAAACGCTGTTAAGGTCGGAAGCTGTTTTAGCGGTTTCGCCTGTTTTAAATAAGGAAAAACAAGCTATTTTAGATAAAATCCAGTTTAGAATCCAATCGGTTTTAAAAGGAAGAGAATCTAAATATGTATTATTGAATGCACCTAACGATAAAATTCAGGATATCATTAATGTCTTACCAGGAATGAAGAGTCCAACGGTTTTGCCTTTGGCTCAGGAAGGCTGGAGTTCGGTCCACTCAGTAATCAGTAAAAACGAATTCTGGGATGTTATTGATGAATTGAAAGACAAGGGCGCCCAAGGTATTTTAGTATGTCCTATTGAAAAAATGGTTCTTTAATTTTTTGATGATATGCAGATAATTAATAATCCTAAACAATCGGAATGGGCAGAAGTCTTGAAGCGACCTACGCAAACTGTCGACGACATTGAAGCTACCGTCAATAAAATATTCAATGAAGTTAAAAAGGAAGGTGATAAAGCTATTAAAAATTACACGCTTCAGTTTGATCAAGTTGATTTAGAAATGAATATCGTGTCTGCTGAAGAAATTCAATTGGCTGTCGATAGAGTTTCAGAAGATTTAAAAAAAGCCATAACTCAGGCAAAACAGAATATAGAGACTTTTCACAGCGCTCAAAAAACTTCAAGAGTTAAAGTTGAAACCACTAACGGAGTCGTTTGCTGGCAGGAAAAACGTCCCATTGACAAAGTGGGATTATACATTCCAGGAGGAACGGCACCTTTATTTTCAACGGTTTTAATGTTGGCTGTGCCTGCGCAAATCGCTGGATGCAAGGAAATTGTTTTATGTTCTCCTCCAAACAAAGAAGGGCAATTGGCAAACGAAATTCTATTTGCAGCACAGCTTTGTGGGGTCACTAAAATTATAAAAGTTGGAGGTATTCAAGCAATTGCTGGATTAACTTTCGGTACAGAAATTATCCCTAAGGTTTATAAAATTTTCGGACCAGGGAATCAGTTTGTAACTGTAGCTAAGCAATTGGCGACAAAATTTGGCGTGGCTATCGATATGCCTGCAGGACCAAGTGAATTATTGGTGGTGGCCGATGACACCGGGAATCCAGCCTATATTGCTTCAGATCTCCTTAGTCAGGCAGAGCACGGCGCCGATAGCCAGGTGATTTTAGTGTCAACTTCTAAAAATGTGGTTCAAAAAGTATCTGAGGAAGTTGAAAAACAATTAGAGGTTCTTCCGCGTAAAGCGATTGCTGAAAAAGCTATAGCGAATTCTAAACTAATTTATGTTGAAACTGACGAATTGGCTTTAGAATTAATCAATGAATACGGCCCGGAACACTTTATTATCTGTGCTAAAAATGAAGATTTTTATGTAAATGGTATTGTCAATGCAGGCTCTATTTTTATTGGTGATTATACCCCTGAAAGCGCCGGTGATTATGCTTCTGGAACGAATCATACTTTGCCGACAAATGGGTTTTCAAAAGCGTATTCTGGTGTGAATTTAGATAGTTTTCAAAAAAGTATGTCTTTTCAAAAGATTTCTAAGGAAGGCTTGTTGAATATAGGTAACACTATTGAACAAATGGCGGAAGCTGAAGGATTGCAAGCCCATAAAAATGCAGTGTCAATTCGATTAAAGGATATTGAATAATGGATATAAAAGATTTATTAAGGCCCACCATTAAGGCATTAAAGCCGTATTCTTCTGCGCGTGATGAGTTTCAGGGTGCTACCGATAATATGGTGTTTTTAGATGCTAATGAAAATCCGTTCGAGAACGGGGTTAACCGGTATCCAGATCCGTTACAACGCACTTTAAAATCACTTTGGTCAGATATTAAAGGTGTGCCAACGCAAAATATCATGTTTGGAAATGGTAGTGATGAAGTTTTAGATTTAATCTACCGTGCGTTTTGTGAGCCCAACCAGGATAATGTTATCACCTTACCGCCAACATACGGGATGTATGAGGTATTGGCCAATTTAAATGCGATTAGCATTAAGAAGGTTAACTTAGATGAAAATTTTCAACCTAAAGTCGATGAGATTTTAAGTGTTGTTGATGATAATAGTAAACTGTTATTTATTTGTTCTCCAAACAATCCATCAGGAAACAGTTTTAATGCCAAAGCTATTGAAAGATTGGTTTCAGAATTTAAAGGTATTGTGGTAATTGACGAAGCTTATATCGACTTTTCAAAAGAAGAAAGCTGGGTCTCTAAACTAGAATACTTTCCTAATTTAATTGTGACTCAAACTGTCTCTAAAGCCTACGCTATGGCTGGTATTCGTTTGGGAATTTGTTATGCGTCAACTGAAATTATTTCGGTATTAAACGCCATAAAACCACCATATAACATCAATGAACTCACGCAAAAGAAAGCCATTGAATTATTAGGTGTTAAAGATTTAGCACAAAATCAAATTCAGGATATTCTTTCAGAACGAGAGAAGTTAGTCGAAGCTTTAACATTGGTGAATTACATTTCTAAAATTTACCCAACTGATGCCAATTTTGTATTGGTAAAAGTTGATGATGCCAATAAACGTTATAATCAGCTCATTGAAAAAGGCATCGTTATTAGAAACCGAACCACGCAACCGGGTTGCGAAAACACCTTACGACTTACCGTAGGCACTTCAACAGAAAACAAAATATTAATAGATACCTTAAAATCTATATAATGAAAAAAGTATTATTTATAGACCGCGATGGTACATTAGTGTTAGAACCACCCGTAGATTATCAGTTAGATAGTTTAGAGAAATTGGAGTTCTATCCCAAAGTATTTCAATATATGGCTAAAATTGCCAGCGAATTAGATTACGAACTGGTTATGGTAACCAATCAGGATGGTTTAGGAACCGATTCGTTTCCTGAAAACACTTTTTGGCCGGCTCAAAACAAAATTATTAGTGCCTTTGAAAAGGAAGGTGTGAAGTTTGCAGGGATTCACATCGATAAAACCTTTCCGCATGAAAATGCACCAACACGTAAACCTAGAACAGGTTTATTAACCAAATATTTTTCTGAAGATTACGATTTAGAAAATTCTTTTGTATTAGGTGATCGTATTACCGATATGGAATTGGCAAAGAATCTTGGAGCAAAAGGGATTTACTTATCTGAAGATCCAAATTTGGGTGCTGATGAAATTGAAACTTCTAAGCAGGAAATCTACGACGCTATTGCATTAACATCGACTGACTGGAAAGAAATCTACGAGTTTTTAAAACTGAAAGACCGCGTTTCTGAAATCACCAGAAATACAAACGAAACCAAAATTTATATCAAGCTGAATTTAGACGGTTCTGGCAAAAATGATATCAATACAGGGTTATCTTTCTTCGATCATATGTTAGATCAGATTGGTCGTCACGGCGCTATGGACTTAACCATTAAAGTTGATGGTGATTTAGAGGTTGATGAACACCATACTATCGAAGACACTATGATTGCTTTAGGGGAAGTGTTTAGTAAAGCTCTTGGTAATAAATTAGGTATTGAACGTTACGGGTTTTGTTTGCCAATGGACGATTGTTTAGCTCAGGTAGCTGTAGATTTTGGCGGTCGTAACTGGTTAGAATGGGATGCCGAATTTAAACGTGAAAAAATCGGCGATCTGCCAACCGAAATGTTCTTTCACTTGTTTAAATCGTTTACCGATGGTGCTAAATGTAATTTAAATGTAAAAGCCGAAGGTGTAAACGAACATCACAAAATCGAAGGTATTTTTAAAGCCTTTGCTAAAGCGATGAAAATGGCGGTAAAACGAGATTCTAATAAAATGTTTTTACCATCAACAAAAGGAATGTTATAAATGAAACTAGTTATTATAAATTACGGAGCAGGAAATATTAAAAGTATTCAGTTTGCTTTTAAGCGTCTGGGTGTTGATGCTGTGCTATCAAACGACCCAGAAGAAATTCTTGCTGCCGATAAAATCATATTTCCTGGTGTAGGTGAGGCCAGTAGTGCTATGGCAATGCTGGAAGAATCCGGATTAGATAAACTTATTCCGAAATTAAAACAACCGGTTTTAGGGATTTGCTTAGGGATGCAACTACTTTGTGAATTCACCGAAGAAGGAAATACCAAGGGGCTTGGTGTATTTAAAACGGTAGTAAAACGTTTTGATAACTCCGTTAAAGTGCCTCAAATGGGCTGGAATGTCATTAAAGAGCTGAAATCAAATCTATTTAAAGATGTTAAAGAAAAGGAATACATGTATCTCGTACATAGTTATTATGCTGAGCATTGCCCTGAAACCATCGCAACCACAGATTACGGATTAAACTATGCTTCGGCTTTGCAACATAAAAACTTTTACGGCGTGCAGTTTCACCCGGAAAAGAGTAGCTTAGCGGGAGAACAAATTTTAAAAAACTTTTTAGAGCTATAACATGAGAATTATACCAGCCATAGATATTATAGATGGGAAATGTGTCCGTCTAACCAAAGGCGATTACGACACAAAAAAAGTATACAACGAGAGTCCGTTAGAAGTTGCTAAAATGTTTGAAGATGCAGGTATTCAGTATTTGCATTTGGTCGATTTAGATGGCGCAAAAGCCCAACACATCGTTAATTACAAGGTTTTAGAGCAAATTGCATCAAAAACCAAGTTAAAGGTAGATTTTGGCGGCGGATTAAAAACCAATGAAGATTTACACATTGCCTTTAATTCAGGAGCTCGACAAATTACAGGAGGCAGCATTGCAGTAAAGGACGCTAAGACTTTTGAAGGTTGGATTTCAAAATACGGATCTGAAAAAATTATTCTGGGTGCCGACAGTAATGCGGGAAAAATAGCGATTAGCGGATGGCAGGAAGATAGTCAGGAAGAGTTAATTCCGTTTATAAAAGGTTATCAGAAAAAGGGCATTCAATATGTGATTTGTACAGATATTTCCAAAGACGGCATGCTGCAGGGCCCTTCAGTAGATTTATATAAAGAAATTATTACTGAGTGTTCAAGCGCGAGTAACGGTCAATCAGTTAAATTAATTGCTTCAGGAGGTATTTCAATTATTGATGAATTGCCGGTTTTAAAAGAATTGGGTTGCGAAGGTGTTATTATTGGTAAGGCGATTTACGAAAACAGAATCACCTTAAAACAACTCGAAAAATTTATATAGTATGCTAACAAAACGAATAGTTCCTTGTTTGGACATTAAAAACGGACGTACCGTAAAAGGCGTGAATTTTGTTGATTTACGTGATGCTGGTGATCCAGTGGAATTAGCGAAACAATATGCCGAAGTTGGCGCTGATGAATTGGTGTTTTTAGATATTGCAGCGACGTTAGAAGGTCGTGCTACAACCTTAGACATGGTGTTGCGTGTTGCCGAACAAGTAAATATTCCATTTACCGTTGGCGGCGGAATTTCTTCGGTAGAACACGTAGATGCTTTGCTTCAGTGTGGCGCTGATAAGGTGTCTATTAACTCTTCAGCAGTTAAACGCCCGGAACTGGTTAATGAATTAGCCGATAAATTTGGGAGTCAGTGTGTGGTAGTGGCTATTGATGCTAAACAGATTGATGGGAATTGGAAAGTACATTTGGCTGGCGGGAGTATTCCAACAGATATCGATTTATTTGAATGGGCTAAGGAAGTTGAAGATCGCGGTGCTGGTGAAATTTTATTTACATCTATGGATCACGACGGTACCAAAAACGGATTTGCAAATGAAGCTTTAGCTCGACTTTCTGAGGAATTAAACATCCCGATTATTGCTTCTGGAGGCGCTGGAAATGTACAGCATTTTGTAGATACGTTTACCGAAGGGAAAGCCGATGCCGCTTTGGCTGCCAGTGTGTTTCACTTTGGAGAAATCCCAATCCCGGAATTAAAAAAAGAATTGAAAAAGCATAATATAGAAGTGCGATTATGACTATAAAATATGATGATAACGGACTAGTTCCAGCTATTATTCAAGATGCTACAACAAAAACGGTGTTGATGTTGGGGTATATGAATGAAGCGGCTTATCAAAAGACTTTAGAAACTCAAAAGGTTACGTTTTTTAGTAGAAGTAAGCAACGCCTTTGGACGAAAGGAGAAGAAAGCGGTAATTTTTTAAACCTTGTTTCTATTAAGAACGACTGTGATAATGATACCTTGTTGGTTCAAGTGAATCCTGATGGACCAACTTGCCACAAAGGAACAGATAACTGTTGGGGAGAAGAAAATCAGTCTTCTTACGGATTTTTTTCAACTCTGGAAGATGTGATTAAAGAGCGCGTTGAAAACAAAGACACCAGCAAATCGTATGTAGCAAGCTTATTTGCCAAAGGCATCAATAAAGTAGCTCAAAAAGTAGGAGAGGAGGCTGTAGAAACGGTAATTGAAGCTATGGATAATAATGATGAATTATTCTTATATGAATCAGCAGATTTATTATTTCATTACCTTATGTTGCTACAGGCTAAAGGTTTCACTTTAAAAGATATTGAAGCGGAATTAAAAGGCAGACATAAATAAAATAAAAAAGGCATTAGAATTTCTAATGCCTTTTTTATTTATTGAGATTCTTGATTAAACAATCCAATGTTTTGAAATGGATTTTTTAGCAAACCAAACCAAAAATACGGCAAAAGCAATAATACTAATCGTCATGCCTATGTGGTCTGTGTAGCCGTTGATTAGAAAATACCCCATTTGAATAACTACTGCAATTAAAGAAATTACAAGTAACGAATAAGAAGCTTTTTTTCTTAATAGTAAACCCATACTGCCAATTGCTGCTGTGAATACGGCGATTGCAAATGCAGCTGTTAACCATGAAGGTAGTGTGGATGCTAATTCTATTTGTTCTGAAGTCATTGATGCTTTCCAGCGGTCTGTTTTGTAAGCCTGACCAATATATTGATCAACACCCATTAGATTCCATAAAAGGGCAATAACACTCACCACCCAAAACCAGAAAGGAGGCTTTTGTTTTAAATTTGTCATAATAATCGGTTTGTTAGTTAGTATTTACACTATACAATTTAGAAAAATTTTGCCATAACTAATAAAATAAGTTTACTTTGCTTGCGGATTAAATACAATAATGAAAAAGCATTTTTACGTTATCACCATTCAATATTTGGGTTATAGATTTCACGGCTGGCAAAAACAACCAGATGTAAAAACCCTGCATTTAATGGTTGATCGCACTTTGAATTTTATTTTAGAAGGTAAAACCTTTAAAAGTTTAAGCTCAGGTAGAACCGATGCCATGGTGTCTGCGGAATGTGCCAAATTCGAATTATTTTTAGCTGAACCTTTGGAAGACATGCAAGTGTTCTTAAATTTGTTTAATTATAATTTACCACAAGATATTCGTGCTTTAGATATTACGGAAGTTGATGCTAAATTTAATATCATCAATCATTCAAAAACAAAGGAATACCTATATCTGTTTACGTTTGGAGAAAAATGTCATCCGTTTTGCGCGCCAATCATGACAACTATTCTTGATGATTTAGATATTGAATTAATGAAGGAAGGTGCAAAACTGTTTCAAGGGGAACATTACTTTAAATCGTATTGCTTTAAACCAACTGATAACGGAATTTATAATCGTGAAATCATCACCTGTGAAATTGTAGAAAACAATATTTATACCGCCAATTATTTCCCAAAGCAATCGTATGTATTACGAGTAAAAGGAAAAGGATTTATGCGTAATCAAATCCGACTCATGATGGGAACTTTAATCGATTTAGGAAAAGGTAAATTAACCCTGGAAGATATAAAATACAGTTTACAACAAGATGTTTTTGTGAAAATGGAATATATCGCTCCAGCATCAGGGCTGATTCTAAATAATATAGAATTTGAATAACGAAACTCCTTTTGTAATTTAGACTTCTAATTAAAAACCAATCTATATGAAAACCGTATCTGCAAACGTATTTAAGTTTTTTAAACAGTTAGAGCAAAACAATAACAGAGATTGGTTTAATGAACACAAAAAGGAATTTAAAGCGGTCGAGAAAGATATTAAGGGGTTTTACAATAGCGTTTTAGAAAAGTTAAAAACATACGACGAGGTTGATAAACTAAAAATCTTCCGTATCTATCGCGATGTGCGTTTTTCTAAAAACAAATTGCCATATAAAACACATTTTGGAGGTACATTTCATAGAGTGAAACCACAGTTGAGAGGTGGGTATTATATTCATATTCAGCCTAACAACGAAAGTTTTATAGCTACAGGATTTTGGGAGCCAAACCCAGCAGATTTACTGCGTATTCGCAAGGAGTTTGAAATGGATGCCAGTGAGATGAGAGCTATTTTAAAAGACGAAAATTTTAAAAATATTTGGGGAGCGCTTGTTGGAGATGAAGTCAAAACTGCACCTAAAGGTTTCAGCAAAGATCATGAAAACATCGATTTAATAAAGAAAAAACAATATATATTTATTAGAAAATATGCTGACGCACAAGTTTTAGACGAAGGTTTTATAGATGATATTGGCTTGGCATTTAAAGCTATTCGCCCATATTTTAATTATATGAGCGATGTGCTTACTACTAATTTAAACGGGGAAAGTTTGCTTTAAATAGCTTTTAGAATTTCTGGTTTTTCAAAAAGTTGAACATTGTCAATTAGGCGTTGTCTTACCAAATTCATCATGCGTTTATTTAATGCAGACGAATTTTGAATATAGATTACATATTCTTCAACCGTAAACAAACCAATAATCATTCCTTTTAAGGAGTTCCTAAATTTCATATCCTTAATAATGGCATTTTCAATGTAATCAATACGCTTTTCAATCGACAAGCTGTAAAACACATTTTTATGTTTGCCAACATAATTCAGGAAAACTTCGTTTAGTAAATTGTTCTGAAATTTCACAATAGGGCGCAATACTAAATTCTGAAAACGTTCGTCACTACTCATATTGTCGTTAATTGTAGTGGTTTTAAATTCAGGACGAATTTTTGTCAAGTTAATCTGTCTAGTATCCATAATTATAAGAGTTTTACTAAAACTATAAAATTAAAAAGCTTGATTTTGTATAGTAAATTATAATTGTTAACGACTTTATTAACAAATGATCTTTTTATCTTTATTCTAAAATTGATTTAAGAAGAAAAAATGAAGTTTGGAAGTGTTGAAAATCCACAGGATATTGACTTTACTTTACCTCCGGACCATCCGGAAACTAAGAAAACTTTAGAGAAATTTAAAGACAATAATATTCCTGAAATTTATGTAGGCTGTGCCAAATGGAATAGAGCCGATTTGAAAGGCTTTTATCCGCGGGGCACCAAGGATGAATTAGCATATTATTCGTCTCAGTTTAATTCAATTGAGCTAAACGCTACGTTTTACAGAATATTTCCAGCGGAACAATTTGAAACCTGGTATAATAAAACACCGGATAATTTTAAGTTCTTCCCAAAGCTAAATCAAGAGATTAGCCATTGGAAACGTTTGCAGGAAACCACAGATGTGGTTAATCATTATCTAATTAATGCGGCGAATCTGAAAGAAAAATTAGGAACCATATTTTTACAAATGCATAATAATTTTGCGCCTAAAGATTTTGATAGGGTTGTGAAATTTGCTGAAACCTGGCCTAGGGAAATACCATTAGCAATGGAGTTCAGACATACAGATTGGTATAACGATAATGGAGTTGCTGATGAATTATACCAATTGCTTGAAGCAAATAATATTTCAAATGTCATTGTCGATACTGCGGGAAGACGCGATTTAATACATATGCGTTTAACCAATGCCACAGCTTTTGTGCGTTATGTTGGAGCAAATCATCCAAGTGATTACGCACGTTTAGATGACTGGATAGAACGTTTGAAACTTTGGACAGAGCAAGGAATAAAAGAAATAGATTTTTTTATTCATCAGAACATCGAAAAAGAATCCCCTTTGTTATCGGCTTATTTTATTAAAAAGCTGAATTCAGAATTGGGATACAATTTGAAAATTCCTAATGACAATGACCAGCAGTCGTTATTCTAACTTTAAAAATATATAATTATGAAATTTCACACTAGAAAATGGGTTAAACCCGAAGACTTAAATGCAAATGGCACCTTGTTTGGAGGGCGTCTTTTAGAATGGATAGACGAAGAAGCTGCTTTATATACTATCATTCAGTTGGAAAACCAAAAAGTGGTTACTAAATACATGAGTGAAATCGACTTTAAAGCTTCGGCAAAGCAAGGTGATATTGTTGAAATAGGTATGGAAGTCGTGAAATTCGGTAAAGCCTCCTTAGTCTTATGTTGTGAGGTTCGTAATAAAATGACCCATGAAACCATAATTACTATTTCCAGTATAGTCATGGTAAATTTAGGGCCAGACGGCAAGGCAAAACCACATGGAAAGACCGAAGTAGAATATGTAGCTGACAGGTTGAAGTAGATTACGGATTGTGGCGCTTTAAAATTTTAAAGCAATTTTACGATTCTGTTAGAAAATTATCGATTTTTTTCAGCTTCGCTAATAATCCTATAAAAATATCACAACGAAGCGCCATATGTATTGGTAAATGCTGAAAAAATTAGAGTATTTATTAACTTTGTCTGCCTTGGTTATTTGAACTACATTAACCAATATCATTCACTAAGATTTAAAACTAAAATTAGAGATATATTATTATGAGCAAGACATTGTTTGACAAAGTATGGGATTCACATGTGGTTAGGAAAATTGAAGGTGGTCCGGATGTGTTTTTTATAGACCGTCATTTTATTCATGAAGTTACAAGTCCTGTGGCATTTCTTGGGTTAAAAAATAGAGGATTAAAAGTATTATACCCAGAGCGTACGTTTGCTACAGCAGACCATAACACGCCAACAATTAATCAGCATTTACCGGTAGAAGATCCGTTATCTGCAAATCAGTTAAAAGCCTTAGAAGAAAACTCTAACGAATATGGTATTAGTCACTGGGGATTAGGACACAAAAAGAACGGTATTGTTCACGTTGTAGGTCCTGAAAACGGAATTACATTCCCAGGAGCGACGATTGTTTGTGGAGATTCACACACCTCTACGCACGGTGCGTTTGGCGCTATTGCCTTTGGTATTGGTACATCAGAAGTAGAAATGGTATTATCTACACAATGTATCATGCAGCCTAAGCCTAAAAAAATGCGTATTAACGTAAATGGCGAATTAAGTAAAGGAGTGACACCAAAAGATGTTGCTTTATACATTATTTCTCAATTAACTACATCTGGGGCAACAGGTTACTTTGTTGAATATGCAGGTGATGTTTTTGAAAACATGACCATGGAAGGCCGTATGACGGTGTGTAACTTATCTATCGAGATGGGTGCTCGTGGCGGTATGATCGCTCCAGACGAAACAACGTTCAATTATTTAAAAGATAAACCATTATCACCAAAAGGTGAAGATTGGGATAAAGCAGTTGCTTATTGGAAAACTTTAAAAACGGACGAAGGGTCTACTTTTGATAAGGAAATCAATATCGAAGCAAAAGATATCGAACCAATGATTACCTACGGAACCAATCCAGGTATGGGTATCGGTATTTCTAAACACATTCCAACAGCAGAATCTGTAGAAGGTGGTGTAGCTACATTTAAAAAATCTTTAGATTACATGGGGTACCATGAAGATGAGGCTATGGTTGGTAAGAAAATCGATTACGTTTTCTTAGGAAGTTGTACAAACGGTCGTATTGAAGATTTCCGCGCCTTTGCTTCTATTGTAAAAGGACGTAAAAAAGCCGACCACGTAACGGCTTGGTTAGTTCCAGGATCGCACGAAGTTGAAGATAAAATTAAAGAAGAAGGTATTTTAGATATCATTATTGAGGCTGGATTTACGTTAAGACAACCAGGATGTTCTGCATGTTTAGCGATGAACGATGATAAGATTCCTGCTGGGAAATATGCGGTAAGTACATCGAACAGAAACTTTGAAGGACGTCAAGGACCTGGGTCAAGAACTTTATTAGCTAGTCCGTTGGTAGCTGCTGCAGCTGCTGTAACCGGAGTAGTAACCGATCCAAGAGAATTATTATAATCATTGAATTAAAAATCAATTAAATCAACGATTAAACACAAAAATTAAAAATTAAAATGGCTTACGATAAATTTAATATACTAACAAGCACTGCGGTACCATTACCGTTAGAAAATGTAGATACAGATCAAATCATCCCGGCACGTTTCTTAAAAGCAACAAAGCGTGAAGGATTTGGTGATAACTTATTCCGCGACTGGCGATACAATGGAGATAATACTCCAAAAGAAGATTTCGTTTTAAACAACCCTATTTACACTGGTAAAATATTAGTAGGAGGAAAGAACTTTGGTTCCGGATCTTCAAGAGAGCACGCTGCATGGGCGGTTTACGATTACGGATTCCGTTGTGTGGTATCAAGTTTCTTTGCTGATATCTTTAAAAATAACTGTTTAAACATTGGGGTTTTACCTGTGCAGGTATCTCCGGAATTTTTAGAGCAAATCTTTACAGCAGTTTACGACGACCCTAAAACGGAAATCGAGATTAATCTTCCAGAACAGACCATAACCATTCTTTCTACTGGCGCTCAGGAATCTTTTGATATCAATAGCTACAAAAAAGGGAATATGGAAAATGGCTTTGATGATATCGATTATTTACAAAGCATGAAAGGTGAAATAGAAGCATTTGCTGAAACTTTACCACTATAGTACATGGCGTCTAAAAGAATTGAAATAATGGATACGACACTCCGCGATGGTGAACAAACCTCGGGAGTGTCGTTTTCTGCTTCAGAAAAACTCACCATCGCTAAACTTCTTTTAGAAGAATTAAAAGTAGACCGTATTGAAATAGCATCGGCTCGCGTGTCTGAAGGCGAATTTCAGGCGGTTAAAAACGTGACTAAATGGGCAAAAGACAACAACTATTTAAATCAAGTTGAAGTCTTAACCTTTGTCGATAAAGGTGTTTCTATCGATTGGATGATTGAAGCGGGAGCAGTGGTTCAAAACCTATTAACTAAAGGTTCATTGAATCATTTAACTTATCAGCTTAAAAAAACTGCAGATCAGCATTTTAAAGAAATTTCTGAAACCATTTCACTGGCCATTTCTAAAGGTATTAAAACAAATGTTTATTTGGAGGATTGGAGTAATGGTATGCGTAATTCCAAGGATTATGTTTTTGAATTTTTAGAATTTTTAAGCACACAGAATGTAGATCGTATTATGCTTCCTGATACCTTAGGTATTTTAACACCTCCTGAATCGTATGAGTTCGTTAAAGAAATCAAGGAGAAGTATCCGGATTTGCATTTCGATTTTCACGCGCACAACGATTACGATTTAAGTGTTGCTAATGTGATGTCTGCTTTAAATGCTGGTGCCGATGGTTTACATCTTACAGTAAATGGTATGGGTGAGCGTGCAGGTAACGCACCAATGGCGAGCACCATTGCTATGATTAATGATTTTATGCCAAATATTGAAATTGGTGTAAACGAGAAGGTATTGTTTACGGTAAGCAAATTGGTCGAAAACTTTTCTGGTATTATGATTCCTGCCAATAAACCGGTAATTGGAGCAAATGTATTTACACAAACGGCTGGTATTCATGCTGATGGTGACAATAAAAAGAACCTGTATTTCAGCGATTTAATGCCGGAACGTTTTGGGAGAACACGTAAATATGCGCTTGGAAAAGCCTCGGGGAAAGCTAATATTCAGAAGAATTTACAGGAATTAGGCTTGTCTCTTAATGACGAGGATTTAAAGAAAGTTACTCAGCGTATTATTGAGTTGGGTGATAAAAAAGAAGTGGTTACCAAGGAAGACCTTCCCTATATCATATCGGACGTTTTAGATAGCTATTCATACGAAGAACACACTAAGGTTAATTCGTATGTTTTAACGCATGCTAAGGGCTTAAAACCATCAACAACAGTGTCTCTTACTATTGATGGAGAAACTTATGAGGAAAACGCTTCTGGTGACGGACAATTTGATGCGTTTATGAAAGCATTGCATAAAATCTATAAACAACGTGATAAACAACTACCTGATTTAATTGATTATGCGGTAAGAATTCCGCCGGGAAGTCATTCGGATGCGTTGTGTGAAACCATTATTACCTGGAAAAACGGTAAAAATGAATTTAAAACCCGTGGTTTAGATTCCGATCAAACGGTATCTGCAATTAAAGCCACAGAAAAAATGTTGAATATAATTACTAACTAAGAATACAAAATAAATGAAATTTAATATAGCACTTTTAGCAGGTGACGGAATAGGACCTGAGGTGATTGAACAAGCAGTAAAAGTAAGTGATGCTGTAGCTAAAAAATTTGGACACGAAATAACCTGGAGACCGGCTTTAACTGGAGCTGCAGCTATTGATGCTGTAGGAGAACCTTATCCAGACGAAACTCATGAAGTTTGTGCAACTTCAGATGCAGTTTTATTCGGTGCTATCGGGCATCCAAAATTTGATAACGATCCATCGGCTCCTGTACGTCCTGAGCAAGGATTGTTAAAGATGCGTAAAAAATTAGGCTTATTCGCTAACGTACGTCCAACCTTTACATTTCCATCGTTATTAGATAAATCGCCTTTAAAACAAGAACGTATTGAAGGTACAGATTTAGTGTTTTTACGCGAATTAACGGGAGGTATTTACTTTGGTGAAAAAGGAAGAAGAGACGAAGGTGAAACAGCTTTCGATAACTGTGTATACACGCGTGAAGAAGTGCAGCGTTTAGCTAAAAAAGGTTTCGAATTAGCTATGACACGTTCTAAAAAATTGTGTTGTGTAGATAAAGCTAACGTTTTAGAAACATCACGTTTATGGAGAGAAACGGTTCAGGCAATGGAAAAGGATTATCCAGAGGTTGAAGTAAGCTACGAGTTTGTTGATGCTGTTGCGATGCGTTTAGTACAGTGGCCAAACAGTTACGATGTGCTAATTACAGAAAATCTTTTTGGTGATATCTTAACCGATGAAGCTTCTGTAATTTCAGGATCTATGGGATTAATGCCTTCGGCGTCTATGGGTGCTGATATCGCGCTATTTGAGCCTATTCACGGGTCATACCCACAAGCTACAGGCTTAAATATTGCTAATCCAATGGCAACGGTATTGTCTGCAGCCATGATGTTCGAAACGGCGTTTAATTTACCTGAAGAGGGACAAGCGATTAGAGATGCTGTTAATAAAGCTTTAGCTGAAGGTATTGTAACTGAAGATTTAGCTAACGGAGGAAAAGCTTACGGAACTAAAGAAGTAGGAGACTGGTTAGCAGCAAATATTTAAGCTATCAATTCTATATAAAAACAGAAAGGTGAATTCTTATGAACTCACCTTTTTTTTATGTGGTTACTGAAATAAATTCAGCATAACAATTTTAGTTTCCTTTAAAACTTGAATCACTTGGCAATTCGAAAATTTTTAAATCGAAATAAGGAAGTGCCGCTATCAGGTGATCGAAAATATCAGACATAATATACTCGTAGTTTTCCCAGCGTTTATCACTACTAAACGCATAAATTTCTAAAGGAATACCTTGTGTTGTTGGTGCTAATTGGCGTGCCATAATCATCATATCTTTATTGATGGCAGAATGTTGCTTAAGATATGAATCTATATACTTTCTGAACACCCCTAAATTTGTCAGGTTTCTTCCGTTTAGTAAAATGGACTTGTCAATATTGTGAGAAGCATTAAACGACTTAATGTCTTCTTGTCTGCTTTCTAAATAACTAGTGATTAAATGAATGCCTTTTAATTTTTCAACCGCTGTGTCATCTAAATATTTCACTCCGCTTTGCTTGATGTAAAGGGCACGTTTAATACGACGACCATCAGAACTTGTCATGCCTCGCCAGTTCTTAAAAGAATCGGAGATTAAAGCGTAGGTTGGAATGGTTGTAATAGTTTTATCGAAATTCTGAACTTTAACCGTTGCCAGACTTATTTCAATAACGTCTCCATCGGCACCGTATTTTTCAAATGTAATCCAGTCGCCAATACGAACCATATCGTTTATAGACACCTGAATACTGGCCACGAATCCTAAAATAGTATCTCTAAATACTAAAATAACGACAGCCGATCCAGCTCCTAAAGCAGTTATGAATTTATAAAATGGAATGCCTGTAACAATTGCAAAAGATGAAAATATACCAATAACCCAGGCAAAAATCATAAACACCTGAATATAACTCGCAATAGGTTTGTCTTTAAAATTAGGCAGCGTTTTTAGATAGTCTTTAATAGTATTTAAAAAGCTTCGAACTACCCATAAGGTTAAAACAATTGCAAAAACCTGTAATGTTTTTTCTGCGAAATTTTCAAAATCAGGAAAATCGGTAAACACTAAAGGAACAAACTCTAAAGTGATAAGTAGCGGAATGATGTGGGCAATATTCCTTGGAACTTTATTGGTGATTAAAAGATCATCGAAATTTGTTTTCGATCTGGTCGCGAATTGCGTAAACAACCCTCTTAAAAACTTTCTTATAATAAAGTCTATAATAAAAACCAGTACCACTAAAGCTAAGAGCAACGCAAACATGTTTAAATATTTAGCATTGGTTTCGCTTAGACCTAATGATACAAAATGATCGTAGAGCCAGTGTTTAAGATCTAACCCTGTGGTTTCCATAATATTTTCAGTTTCTTTTTGAAACATTATTAAAGAGCAGGTTTTAAATATTTTTTATCGACATAAAATGTTCCGAAAGGTAAAATAGCAGCAAATAGAATAAATGAAAATTGCTTACCATTCCAGCTAAAATCAGGTTTAATTAAAAAAGCTAAAACAATATACCCTATAAATAGTAAACCGTGAGGCATACCCAGTAATTTAACATACTGAGGCTCATTTAGCATGTATTTTACAGGTGTCGCAATAAAAAGTAATAGAATGTATGACAGACCTTCTAAAAAGGCAACGATTCTAAAAATGTTAAGCAATGAAAACATAGTGTAAATTTTTGCCTGTAAAAATAATGCACAATGATGACATAGAGCGTTACTTTAAGACTTTTTTAAAACGCATGGAAAATTACTATTCCATAGATTAAAAAGCGTAGTAAACGCAATGACCCAAAAAGCATTACATTTCTGAACGGAAAAGAAATGATTCCTGCTGCCATGCACGAAATTGAAAAGGGTAGTGGAAGTAGGGCTCCAACAACAATTAAGAAACCACCCCATTTTTTGGAGTTTTTTAATTGCTTTTCCATTTTATCTTCCAGGTAGTTATGAATAGCTGGGATTTTAGTGATAACCCGGCCTATGTAGTAAGAAACTAATCCGCCAGAATACGATAAAATAGCCAGTAAAACTAGGTATCCCCAAGGCGCATACATTTTTCCTGCCCAGGCTATAAAAATTTCTGGAGGAACCAATCCTAACAAAGTTTCGGAAATAAAAAAGAAGCTTAATACTCCGTAAACAGGTAGTGTTTTTGTAAGTTGAACCAGTAAATCGTTAATATTAAAATAATGATTTACAATATAAATTCCTGCAACAGCTAAAACAATATAAGGCAGTGCTTTTTTTACAGCATTCCAAACAAAACCGTAAAACCCGGTATAACTATAATACTGGTGTAATAGTTGCCATCTGGATTTCTCAGATTTTGTTTTTGGTTTGGATTTCATGGTAAAAGCAATTTTTTAGGCTAACAAATATAACAGATAAAAAGGCTTAACCTGAGTAATGGCGGGTTTTTTAATAAAGATTTAAGACTTTTCTAATCTAAAATTGACGAAATCTTAAACAAGAAAAAAAGCTGTCTAATAAGGTTTAGACAGCTTTTTTTACAATGGATTAATAGAGAGATATTTTTTATTGTTCTGCATCCATAAGTGCAAAAAACTTATCGATGTTAGGTAAAATAACAATTCTTGTTCTTCTGTTTTTAGCTCTGTTTTCAGCAGAATCATTATCAACTAAAGGTTGGTAAAAACTTCTACCAGCTGCAATTAATTTTTCAGGAGCTACAGCGAAGTTGTTTTGTAAACGCTTAACAACAGATGTTGCACGTAATACACTTAAATCCCAGTTGTCTTTAACAGCTGCATTTTCAACCATCTTTTTATCATCGGTGTGTCCTTCAACCATAACATCTAAGCTTTCTTCAGAATTGATTACATCGGCAATTTTTTGTAAAATAGCATCAGCCTTATCTGTTACTTTGTAGCTTCCAGATTTAAATAACATTTTATCTGAAATAGAAATCATTACTACAGTTTCTTCAACTTTTACAGCAATATCATCACTTTCGTCAATATCGTTAGCTGAATTTTTAATATTGTAGGCAATGGCAGCATTCATTGAATCTTTAAGGGTAGTGGCACCAACTAAATATTCTGCAGGCACATTTTTAAGTGTTTCACGCATTTTAACTTTAGCATCTTCACTCATAACAACACCATCAACGTTTACCATTTTGGCATTACTTTCTTCGGTTAATGAATTAATTTTGTTGTTATACTCATCAACTCTTTGTTGAATTTTGGCAAATTTAGCTTCTAATTCTTCGTTTTCAACTCTTGTTTTGGTTAATTCACTTTTAAGTTGACCATTTTCTGTTTCTAAAGCAACATATTTCTTTTTAGAAACACAAGACGATAATAAAATCGCAGATAATACTACTAATGATATTTTTCTCATAATTAAAGTTTGTTGTTTTGCTATTAATTACGATAAGATGTTGATTATAGACGTTGACATGTAAAAAAAAACAAAAATAATTTACAAACCTCTGAAATAGAGTAGTTTTAAATATTCTATTTTACATAATATAAATTATAGTTCTTTTGTGTTATGATAGTTTTCCAGTCATGACTATCAAAACTTTTAATGTGTCATCGATAAATCCTTGATTTTGAAATTCTGATTAGCATACCGTAAATCAACGTTGTGGTCGTTTGAATATGAAATTAAATTGAAATTCATGTCATAAATCATATGTGTTTTATCTTAATATATTTGATCATTGAAGTCTGTTGGTACAGATTGTCATATAGCTGATTTTATATAGATTAAAATTTGAATTATTAATTTTGTTTAACTTTTTTAAAAAAAACTTGAACAAATAAAATAAATTGCTTAATTTTAGCGTATTAACTAAAACAAATAAGTGATGAAACGATTTTACAAATTAACTCCCCAAATCGTCATTTGTTTAACCCTAATCTTTTTTATGTTCTCTTGTAATTCAGAAGAAATTTCTATCATGCAAGATGATTCATCGGTGTCTCTTTATGAAATTATTGAGGCTAATTCAAGTTACAGTACAGCTAAAGCTGCGCCCAAAAAGGGTTCAGATCCTATAGCTGCAATTGCAATTGATAACGGAAGTTTTACGCAGTTGGTAGCTGCTTTGATGTATGTAGATGAACAACTTGGCGCCGGTTTAGTTGATTTATTTTTAAACGGAAAGGATCAACTCACTGTTTTCGCTCCAAATGATGACGCTTTTAATGCTTTGTATGACGCATTAGAAATTACAGGAATTACCGATTTAGATGCTGAACTTGTTTTAAGTGTATTACAATATCACGTAACTACAGGTCGTAGAGCATCAAACAGCGTAGTTCCAAAAAATGGCATGCGCACGATTGAAACATTATTACCCGAAGCTACTTTTAATGTTTATCCAGACTTGAGTATTATGGCAATAGGAAATTCAGCAAACATCCTGGCAGCTGATATTTCTGCTTCTAACGGAATTATTCACGTAATCGATACGGTAATACTCCCTATAGAATAATTTGTTTGTAGTTTAATTGGTTTATTAGGTATAAAAGCTATCAAGATTTTGATAGCTTTTATTTTAAGGACCCTACTCCTCTATTTCAAAATCCTGCTGTTCCTGACCTTCCATTTTATACTTAATTTCAAATACCGGCTGAGCTCCAATATTTTTTAAATTTGAAGATGAAGGTAATGTAATTTTAATCTTTGTGCTGTCGTTAGACTGTTTAGCCAAATACGTTTTAATACTTGCCACTCGAACCGAATCAAATGCTTTTGAAATGGAATCCACTTTCATTGTATCTAAAAGTTCTAATTGCTTAGCTATTTCTTCCTGTTGCTTGGTTTTATCATTAAAATACACCAATTCTATATCTAAACCGGGTTTGCTTTTTTCTAATCTACGAAGTAAATTAAGCTGATGCTCACGTCTACCAACAAGCGTGGTGTCCATATAAGTGTAATTTATTTCCTTAATATCACTGGGATCTACATTAATAAGGTTGGATAAGGCTCTAAAAGGCGAGGTTACTGTTTTTACTAAAAACTTACCAAAAGTACTCCATACAATTTTTTTAATATTTATTTGAGGATCGTTTAAATCGCCTCGTACTGGAATATCCATATTTATTACACCGTCCTTATCTTTTAAAATAAACAGAGCCACTTTTAAAGGTAAATTGTAAAACGGACTTCCCTTTTTATTTCCAACTTCGGCGTTGTGTACTATTAATTTATTTTCCAGATTAAGCTTGCCATGATCGATATCTATAATGCCTTTATAATACATGTCTCCATAAAGAATTGGATATCCGGTATATTCCATAGAATAGATATTCAAATCGCTAAGCTGGAAGTTAGAAATCACATAGTTAACCTTCATATTCATAGCAGCATCATTAGGATTAAAGCCAATATCGGCAGCTAATTGTCCACGTTCGTTTAAAACCATTGAAGCTTTACCTTTTACCCAGTCTGAATCACTTTTTATTTCGTTAAAATCCATCTTGGCTTTAGAAAAATTATAAACAAAAGGTGATGACGTTGTGTGGTCTGTAAACTTTAATTTTCCATCGTTTACATGTAAAGACTTTATACTGTAACGTAATGGTGTTTCTTCGTGATTTTCAGACAAAACGGGCGGATTTTCATTTATTTCGGGCTCATCTAAACCGAAAGACCTATAAAAATTATTTGAGTCTTTAAATAGTTCAAAATCAACATCCGGAGCCTGAATGCTTATATCTCCTAATTGATATAAAGATTGCATTGGCATTAGCTTTTCTATTGGACAAACTATTTTATTGGCACCTAAAAATGTGCGCCCGGAAACATCAGATAACGCAAAATGTTCTAACGATGATGTCCCTTGAATAGTTAGTGTGTTAACAGTATTTATATTACCCGAAATATCAAATTTACCATAGGCTAAACCTTTAAGTCCTCCAATATTTAAATAGTCTTTTGTGTATGGTTTAAATGTTGAAATATCTAAGCTATCCATCTCTACATGAAGTAAATAGTCTCCTTTTTTAGAGTCAAATTCTGAAGCAATTCCAAAGCGTCCTCCTTCGGTAAGTTTAAAGGAAGCATCCATATTACTGGAACCTCTTCCCCATTCGACATGAGGCAAATAAAATGATAAATTATTTAAGGTTTGAGTAACCTCATGAGCTTCATTATTATACACCAAAGTTCCCCCATTTAACCTAAAATCCGATAAACTAAACAAATAAGCTTCATCATCCTTGGTTTTCTGTATAGAAACAGTATCATTTTTATTTTCAGTAGTATAAAAAGCGACTAAATCATCGAAATTAAAAATAGAGTCTTTTTGAGAAATGTTTACCCAAAGATTTTTAATATATAATTGCTCAACAACTATTGACGATGAAAAATACTCCAGTGGATCGACATCCAGAATTAAACTATCTATGGAAACAAATTTATCCTGGTCATTTGCTTCATACATGGTAGCACCGGAAAGCTTCACTGTTGATGTAAAATAGTTTATGGATAAATCATTAAGAGTTAACTTTCTGCCCACCCATTCTTTGCCATTTTTTTCAAGCTGACTTCGAATAATTGAAGGTGAAACAGCAAGTAATACAACAATTAATAGCAATAAACTGAAACTTATAATTAAAAGTCGTTTTATGGAATTTCTTAAAGTGAAACCAAATAAATTTGACTTTTGTTTTTCGGTTGCCATAGTAAATAATGTCTAGGGTTAAATTTTTATTTTGAAAAAGCAATGAATATACAAAGGTAACTATATAGCAAATACTTTCCATGGGTAATAGATAAACCAAAAGTTAAAATATATGAAATGCTTTATTTTATAGACCAAAGACCTTGTTTTGACATATTGTTAAAACCAATTATAAACATGGAGTTTTATTTGATTTTGTTATGATTTATTTTTTCTATATAAAAAATAGATTTACATTGAGTAAAACTATGAAAATTACGAAATCTTACTGCTTCTCATATTTTTCATATTTCGTACAAAGGCTAATAAATTTTTAAATACGCGATTCTCAGAGAGAAGGAAATAGACTACTAAAATAATATCATTTTTCACCTTATCGATGAAAACTATTAAAATTAAAATATTAATATCAAAATATTATATAGGTATTTTGAATTCCGGATTCTTATAATTTTATTATTCCTTATTAGCGGGCAATTATTTTCAAATAAGCGATTCTCAGCCAATAATGAACTGTATTGTAAACCGACATATATTTTATGTATAAACATCATTAAATCAGTTTGTTATTAATTATTTACTTAATAATGTATGTTTCAAAATTTAGAAATATAGTTTGATTTAGATACCAAGAAGATTCTTTTTCATATTTTAAAATAGGAGAATATTATAATTAAAAGTGTCATTTACAACAATATAAGAGATGAAAATTCCTTAAATTAGTTAGAGCGAATTATTTCATGTTTCCGACTAAATTCTCATATTATGTCTAAAAAACAGTTAAACGAATTGGCTGCAACAGCAATTTGTGGGAATGACATTAGTTCTTCTTGTTTATATGTTTCAGCTCTATCAATTGTTTATGCCGGCCAATATGCCTGGATTTCTTTACTCCTGGTTTCTGCTATTTTATTTTTATACCGAAAAATATATGGAGAAGTTGTCGGAGCATTACCATTAAACGGAGGTGCTTATAATGCATTACTTAATACCACAAAAAAATCTACAGCTTCTTTTGCGGCAACATTAACAGTATTATCTTACATGGCTACTGCGGTAATCTCTTCAAGCGAAGCTGTGAAATATGCACATAGTTTATGGAGCGGCATACCTATTGTTTATGCCACCATTTTTTTATTATTTATTTTCATGGGATTAGTGATTTTAGGAATCGGTGAATCTTCTAAGGTTGCCATTTTCATATTTATATTTCATTTAAGCTCGCTCGTTATTTTATGTTTTTTCAGTTTATACTTTTTATTTTCAAATGGGTTTGATGTATTTATTGAAAATTTCAAAGCACCAGTTAAAGGAAGTATAGCTACTGCCCTATTCTTGGGATTCGCAGCAGCTATGTTGGGCATTAGTGGCTTTGAAAGTTCTGCAAATTATGTGGAGGAACAAAAAAAAGGTGTTTTTAGAAAAACCTTAAAAAATATGTGGATTATTGTAACCGTATTTAATCCGTTATTGGCATTTTTAGCCTTATCTACAATTCCGCTGACAACCATTATAACCCATGAAGATACACTATTGTCTTTTATGGGGCATTTAGCCGGTGGAAACTGGTTATTGTATTTAATATCTATCGATGCCGCCTTGGTTTTAAGTGGCGCTGTATTAACATCTTATGTAGGTGTAGGAGGTTTAGTTGAACGTATGGCGTTAGATCGCATTCTGCCTAAAGTCTTGTTAAAAAAGAACAAGCGTGGTAGTTCTTATTTAATATTTATAGCTTTCTTTTTACTTTCTACCTCCATCCTGTTAATCACTGAAGGAAATTTGGAGTCGCTTGCTGGTATTTATACTATTGCCTTTTTATGTGTTATGATTTTGTTCAGTTTTGGGAATATGCTTTTAAAAGTGAATCGTAAAAAATTACCAAGACCTGAAGTTGCTGGTTGGCCACAATTGCTCATTGCGATTGTTGGTGTAGGTATAGCTTTAATTGGAAATATCATTTTAAATCCAGAAGATTTAAATGTGTTTTTAGAGTATTTCATTCCAGCCATGTTAGTCATAGGGTTTATGTTGTATCGTATTACTATTCTAAAAGCCGTATTATTTTTTCTTGATTATATTACCCCTGAAAAGAAAACCATTTTTAAATATTTGAATGTAAAAATAAAACACGCTATCCATAGAATTAATTCTCAGCATTTTGTGTTTTTCACCAATCATGACGATGTCGCAACTCTAAATAAAGTACTTCAATACATTGAAAGTAACGAAAATACAAGACGTTTAAAAATTGTATCTGTTTTAGGAAATCAACCTCATGTCTCCGAAAATCTTAAAATTGATGTTGAAGTTTTAGATCGTGCGTATCCAGATATTGATATTGAATTTATTGAAGAACCCGGTAAATTTGGTCCTGAAAAAATTCAGGAACTTTCTAAACGCTGGCGTATCCCCATAAATTTCATGTTTATTGGTTCGCCAGGAGATAAATTCCCTTATCGGATTGAAGAGCTTGGTGATGTCAGGCTTATTATATAATCTTTAGTCTTGCAACAAACTATCTAATTCCCAACGCTTTTCTTTTATGTTCTTTAAAGCAAAAGCTGCGGCTGAAGCAGTAAACACTGAGAAATCGAAAGCTCCTTTTATTCCTGTAGAAAAGGTCATAGATAATGCGAAAGTCAATATCAATATGCCGCTCAATTTTGCTCTAAATTCAGTTTTAAAACCAAAACGATCAACAACAGTAGATAAAAATGCTGATGAAATGGCTAACCGGAGAAATGCTTTTATAATTGTAATATTTAAGTATCTAAAGTAATTAATTCTCAATTAATTTTAACGGAATATGCACATTAAAAGATTCACCCTTTTGTGTAGGGTTGACATTAATTAAAGCTCCTGCAGAATAAAGTACTTCTGGCGTACCATCCTCAGCTATTAGTAATTGAGGGCGTTCTAAACGATTCATATGTAAAGTATCTCCAGATTTTAGGATCACTTCCTTTTTCATAAAGAAAGATTTTTCAGGTTTCGTCCATTTAATGCCATCTACAGATTCTAATAAAGCCAAACCGGGTTGTCCCATTGTAATTTTACCAGTAAAATCCTTTAGAACTACATAAAATTTTTGATGTGTTTTATGATACCAGACATACGGATCTTCGCCACTGGCAATTGTACCGTCTTCGTTTCGAATATCAAACACAAAATCATCAGTAGCTGTAAAAGGCCCTGTTGGAGAATCGCTAATTGCAACACCGTGAACACCTCTCCAACCCGGATTATAAAAGTTTCCTTTAAAAAATAATAGGTATTTTCCATCTGAAGGGCGTTGAACAACCGACGGATTAACCACTATAATATTATCTGGTTTTGGCTCTGTTCCTTCTGGTGACGGCATCACAATATTGTTCGGTTTTACACGAGTTCTTGGCGTTAAAAGAGGTGTGTCAAATCGTTTGTATTTTCCGTTCATCAAGTCCTCAAAACTATTGAATTCAATAACTCCGATACACTGACTTTGCTGAACGCGATTACGTTTGTCGACATGTTCTCCCTTAGAACCTGTTGGTTGAACTCCGGGATCTTTACCTGCGCCATAGTACAAATAATACTTGTTGTTAAATTTCTTCACATGAGGATTATGAACCATTTGTGCATCCCATGCTGTTGAGTCTCCTTCTAATGCCCTACCTTTTAATACTATCTTTTGAAATTTGAAATCTCTGTCTGGATAATCGGAAACGGCATATGCTATTTTAGAATGCAGGACCCATGAATTCGAAAAAGATGGAATTGAATCACCACATTCCCATGTGGAATATAGCATATGGAACTTGTCATCATCTCCTTTTACAACACTACCACCCCACACAAAACGGTTAGGGTCATTTAAAACAGATGGCCCAACAATAAGGTTGCCTTCTACTTCACCATCTATTGGCAATTCTTGAATTTGTAACGCGTTTGAATGCTTTTCGGCACAGCTAAAAGCAAATAATGCTATGCTTAAACTAAGAAAAAATATCTTCATGAATTTTAATTTGTTATTATTTTGAGCTAGTAGTTGTTCTATTAACGGAAAATCCTTGGTTGCGATATGTTTCAAGTAGCGCTTCTAATTCTTTAATTTTTTCGGGATATTCATTATAAAGATTAGTACGTTGCTCTGGATCATTCTTCATATTAAACAGGATGCCTTCAGTGTCGAAATCGGTATATCCTGTTGAATTTTTAAATGCTTCGGGCATATCACGATGTCCTCCAGATGAACTATTTATATATATCCAATCGCCATTTCTAATTCCCCACTTAGAATCAAACGTGTTATGAACTGTTGCTTCGCGAAGTGGCTTTTGGTATTCTTCACCATTTAAAAGTGGTAGCAGATTATAACTATCAGGAGCTGCCTTATCAGGCAAATCGGCACCGACAATTTTTGACAACGTAGCCATAATATCCACTTGAGAAACTACTTCATTTGTTACCAAACTGGCTTTAATATGATCTGGCCATTTCATAATAAGAGGCACATGGTGTCCACCTTCCCAAACATCTCGTTTTAAACCTCTAAATTTTCCCATACTATAGTGATCGTATTCTACAGCACGTTGCCAGGCATAATGTTCAGGGCCATTATCGGCACTAAAAATAACAATGGTATTATCTTCAAAACCATTATTCTTTAAAGCTTTCAAAACTTGTCCAACAACCCAATCGGTTTGAACCATATAATCGCCATAAGCGCCTGCCTTCGATTTTCCATCAAATTCATCATTAGGAATAATAGGTGCATGTGGTGATGGTAAAGCAAAGTACAAAAAGAATGGTTGGTTTCCTTTTTGTTTATTAATCCATTCTGTAGTCTTCCTTGTTAGTGTGGGTAATACATTATAAGGATTCCACCCCTTGACTCTTGGTCCGGGACGAAATTCCCATTTCCCTTCTTTAATTTCAAAACCTATGTTTTCACGAGTCATCGTTTCTGTTGGAACTTCAAGAACTTTGTCGTTTTCAACCCAGGTATATGGTGGAAAATTAATGGTGCCGTCACCAAAATAATAATCAAAACCTCGATCTAAAGGCCCACCTTTTATGGGTTGACTCCAATCTATATCTTCAGGTAAATACTCATTAACTTTTCCCTCCTTTGATTGAGATTCCTGTTTCAACTGCCAATCCCAGCCTAAATGCCATTTGCCAATGCATGCTGTAGTGTAATCCTTGGTTTTTAATACCTGAGGAAGTGTTACATCAGAATCCTTAAAAAACGGTTTACCAAAAGATCCAACAATTCCATGTTGCCTGCGCCAATGATATGTGCCGGTTAAAAGCGCAAAACGACTTGGAGAACATATCCCTGAAGAGCTATGTGCATCTGTAAAACGTATACCTTCACTAGCTAGATTATCTAAATGAGGCGTCGGTATTTTTGAATTTGGATTTTGTATATTCAAATCACCATAACCCATATCGTCTGCATAAATGATAACAATATTAGGTTGGGAATTATCCGTTTTTTTAATACAACCTGTTAAAACACATGATATAAAAACAAGTTGAATTATTTTGAGTACTCGCATAAATCATTACTTAATCGTAAGACACAAAATACTATTTGTGTTTTATTTATTCAGAAAAATTTCGATAGACGACAAGGTGTAAACCTTCAACAACCTCTGGCTTTATAAATTATCCTCCTAAATATATACTTCCCATTTATGGGAGACCCTTATTCAAAAATTACTTCCACCACACGGAATTTTTGTAATCTTTATAATTTATTAATTCTCCCAACCTTGGATAACTAACAGGAATATTTTTTTCTTCAGCCGATTTTATAAATTCATCTACAGGATGTTGCCAATGGTGTTGAGCTAAAGCAAAACCTGCCCAATGTACAGGCATGATATGTTTGGCGTCAGCATCAATAGCGGCCTGCACACTTTCTTCGGGGAACATATGTATTAAATGCCAGTTTTCGTTATACTGACCACATTCCATGAAGGCAAAATCGAACGGTCCTAAACGCTCTCCAATTTCTTTAAAATGTTTACCGTATCCACCATCTCCAGAAAACCATACATTTTCAGAGGCCGTTTTAAAAGTCCAGCCTCCCCAAAGAGACTTAGCTCTATCCGTTAATCCTCTTCCAGAAAAATGACGGGTTGGCGTAAAGGTTATTTGAATATCATCTATAGATTTTGCATCCCACCAATCAAATTCTGTTATTTTTTCTTCATGGATTCCCCATTTCACTAAATGACGTTTTACACCCAAAGCCACGAAATATTGTTTCACTTTAGATTTTAATTTTTTTATGCTTTTATAATCTAAATGATCGTAGTGATCGTGGGTAAGCATTAGTAAATCAATCTCCGGAAACTCATCTATTAAATTTAACGTGTCCTTACTAAAACGCTTTATTGGAAATGGCGATATTGGTGCGGCATTATCCCCTAACATAGGGTCGATAAGTATAGTTTTGTTGTTGATGCGTATAAGTACTGCCGAATGACCATACCAGATAAATTTCATCGTTTCCGAAGGTGATAAAAACTGCTCGCTATCAAACGAATCCATAGCTATAAAACTTGCAGGTTCTCTGCCATCCTTTTTGCAAAATTGCTTGTATAATAGTTTCGGAATGTTCTGAATGCTTATAGACATGGATGTTTCTTCAAGATTTTGAAACTTACCGTCTTTCCAGTTTTTGCTATTTGAGTATTTTAAAATGTCTGCTTCTGTTGGCTTCGCGCCGTATTGTTTTTTATTCATAATCCCTTTGTCGGAAACCTTCAAGAAACCTTTTCTCAAACGAAGAAAATAAATCAAATCTACCCATTGCTTTTACTCCAGTGAGATTTCGATATTTCATAGCAAAGACAAACTTCGTATTCAGGGTATTCTTTAAGTTTAGGATGCTTAAATTCTGAAACTTTTTTCATTCCTATTTTTTTCATGACTTGTTCTGAATTTACATTTTGCCTGGTGCAGGTCGCTATAACCTGATCTAAATTCAATTCTGTAAAAGCTAATTCCAGACATCGCTTGGCGCCTTCGGTAGCATAGCCTCTACCCCAAGCCTTTTTCTTTAAACGCCAGCCTATATCAACAGCCGGAGTAAACTCTGATTCATAAGTTTGATAAGCCAAACCTATAAACCCGATAAAATCTCCTGTTTCTAAAATGTCAACTGCAAAATAATTATAACTGTGTTTTTCAAAATGGGCCTGTAATCGATCAATAAATTCAGATGTTTCTTTTGTTGTTAGAGTCTTTGGAAAATGCTTCATCACATCTTCATCGGCATTCATTTTAGCAAATTCATTTAAATCATTTGTGCTCCAGTTACGAAAGCCAAGTCTTCGTGAAGTAAAAATATAATCTATTTCCATGGTTTGTTTAGTTGGTATTGGTAATTTTAAATCTTATATTTTTTTATTCATCCAAATGTTACATGATGTATGTCCTGATTTACCTAAGGGCTCCCTTAAGGTTTGAAAACCTAATTTTGTATACATTTTTACTGCTGTGGCAAAATGAGGCAAACTTTCCAGATATATATTGGTATAACCTAAGGCTTTAGCTGATTCTATACTTTGCTCCATTAGCTTTGTTCCAACTCCTTTACCTCGGGCTGAAGGAGCTAAATAAAACTTAACCAATTCCACATAACCTTCGGGCAGCCCATCGGTTGGATATATACCACAACAACCTAAAATTTCACCTTTTTCTTCCGCTACCCATAATATTGATTTTTCTGTATCAAATAATGAAAACAAATGATCAGTTGTCGGATCTGAATATACCGTGCCACATTTTGGAGCATCATGTTCATCGAATGTGTTTTTTATAATACTTGCTAAAAACGGATTGTCTTCTGGTTGGATTTTTCGAATAATCATGATTACAAATTGCTTTGTTTTGAAAATTTATAATGTAACAAATCCTCATCGTCATTAGGAATATTAATGATTCCCATACATGTTAATCCTAATTTTTCCAACAAGCGCTGTGAACTTATATTTTCCTTTGTTGTAATGGCATGAATTTCTGTTAGTCCAAATTCAAATAAAGCTAATTCCTTCACTTTAGTAGCCGCTTCAAAAGCATATCCTAGCTTTTCGAATGCAGGAAGAAAGGCAAAACCAATATCGATGCCATCTAAACCTTCTCGGTCGTAAAGTCCGCAACTACCAATTTTACAAAGGTCTGTTTTTCGAATTAATGTGTAATTCCCATAGCCCAATCGTTGTAATTGAGGCATCATTTTACTTTCAATATAATCTTTCGCAGCTTCAATGGTATTTACTTGTCTGTCTCCAATATATTCTAGCCATTTAGGTGTATTAAATAGTTCTAACACAAAAGCAGCATCCTCTCCAGTTGTTGGTTTAAGAATGAGACGTTCTGTTTCGTAGGATTTATATAAATTCATTAGTCGTATTTAGAACTTAAATATAAATTATATCTGATTACTTTTTTAGAAAAAATCAGTTGTACTTCTTGTCCTTTTTCCATACTCCCAGGAAAATTTATGTTTTTTGATTTAATGAATTCCATACCTTTAATTTCTTCTTTTATGGTGATTTGTCCCGATTCTAATTTTTGAGTTGGATCACAAACAGAAACTACAAGTTGATTTTTTTCCTGTTTGATAAAACTAAACAAATACTTAAGTCTTCCCTATAATATAAATACAAACACCAATAGAAAAATTAAAAATCTATTTGTAAGTGTTTAAATGCCATGATTTTTCTGAAGAAAATCCTGTTAGTTACTTACGAACTGTTGAATGCAGGAATTTGAGTTTCCATTGGTCATTTACCTTTTTAAACGTGGCGCTCTCCAACCAGTCAATCTCGCGATATATGGAATCGTTAATTACAAAACTGCCATGATTGTAATATACAATATCTCCATAATCGCCATTAATTTCTACACTTTTAAAATCGAATTGCCAATGCCTTTTAACAGACTTCATTTTCGGGTTTTCACGTACTAAACTATCATTAGTCCAGATTAGGCCATTTTCAAATAGTACAAAATCTTCAGTAGTTAATCGGTTTAATTCATCTAAATCCTGCGTTTTTATACCATCAAAATAGTTTATCAATACCTTTTTTAACAATTCAGGATTTTCAACCTCGTGACTGCAGTTGAAAAATAACACAAAGCATACAGCTATCAATACAATTATTGATTTCATAAGTTGTTGATTGATTTAAATCCACAAAAGAAATAGACAATAATCTTTTATGTCTATGGAAATTAATGTTTTATAAATATAAAAAACAAAGCGCCTTTCAAGTAGCGCTTTGTTTTGTTTTTGTTTATCAATTTTATATGGCCTGTTTAGGTCTTATTCATTTCATCGTGCATTTCCTTTTTAATAGCATCATATCTACTTTTTAACTCATCGGAAATTTTACCTGGCATGGCATTTAACTTTTTAAGTTTTATGGATAAATAAATACTAAATGCACCTACAACTATTAATGTTAATCCTATCCAGAAAATAATAGTCATACCTGCCAATACCGGATTCCAAATTAAAATAAAAGAAAACACAACACCCAATACGCTTACAATCATTAATTTTGTCCAGTCCGACACGCCGTATTGCTTTAATTCTAAGGCATAGCTAATCCCCATCATTGAGCGAAACAACATAAGAAATCCGATATAAAATGATAAGGTTACTAACGAAATTTCTGGTTTAGACATTAATAGTATACCGATTAAAAAGGTCATGATACCAAATGCTAAATTCCAGCCCCAATTATCCATTTCATCTTTATTTGCCATTGCAAAAGTAATTTCTCCTATGCCTGAAAATATAAAAGAAAGACTAAACATAAATGCTAAAGCTAAAAATGATTCTACCGGAGACATTAATGCATAGATGCCTAGGCCTGCAAATAGAAGACCAACAATAAGAGGAATATACCAATGCTTAACAGAATTTCTAATGGTTTTTAAGAATTGTGCTTTCATATTTTATAATGATTTATTTAGTTACGGCTTGAAAACTCTACATTAAATATTATGCTTTTCATCAAAATCAACCATCCACTCAATACCGTATTTATCTCTGAACATTCCGAAATAAGAACCCCAAGGACTGTCTGCTATTGGCATTTCTATAGTTCCGCCTTCAGAAAGTCCGTTAAATAACTTATCGGCTTCCTCTTTGCTTTCTGCACTGATAGAAATTTTACTTCGAGTTTCGTTTTCATTATGTTTTCCCATAGACTCCGGCGTATCGCTAGCCATTAAAACGTTGGTTTTACCAATTGGAAGGGCTATATGCATTATTTTATTGGCCTCTTTGTCTGATACCTGATCATCTAAGTTTTCAAAATCTTTAAAACGTACCAACATGGCAAACTCACCTCCAAACACCGATTTATAAAATGTAAAGGCTTCTTCGGCGTTTCCATTAAAATGGATATAGGGGTTAATTTGTGCCATTTGGAAGGATTTTAAAGTTAATTAACAAACAATTACCACTTCATTTTCAATGACTTAAATATACTAAAAGTGATAAACATTTTGTTGAAAAATCCCAGTAAAATAACAGCTAATAATTAAGATTTACTCCTGTACAGTAGTATTTAAAAGTTCTGCGCTTTTTATTAAGCGAATCAATTCCCCCCGGTAACCTTCTTCGTCATTTCCTTTTGATTCTTTTGCTAAATTGTAAGCTGATTCCCAGGTAGTGGTTCCCAAATATTTTGAATTTCTTAAAAGCATTCCAAATTCTGCTACAGACGCTGAAAACATAAAATTATCTGAAGTTTGATTTATTGCTACTGGTGTCTTTTTCACACATTGCTCAATGAGTAAACTCTTATTTTTATCCGGTTTTTTGTAGCGTAATTTAAGCGTGATTAAATCATTGCTTTCCAGTGCCTGGTTAGTTAATTCTGATGTCTGATATTTTAAACCTCTGTCATTTTTTTCATCATTTTTAGAAGGTATTATCTCGTATAAGGCAGTAACCGTATGCCCTGCCCCTATCTCTCCGGCATCTTTGGTGTCATCTTCAAAATCTTCATCATTCAACAGCCTGTTTTCGTAACCTACCAGTCGGTATTTTGAAACATGAGCAGGATTAAACTCCAGCTGAAATTTAACGTCTTTCGCAATGGTATATAATGTGCCACCAAACTCACTAACCAGTACTTTTCTGGCTTCTAATAAATTATCGATATAGGCATAGTTACCATTGCCTTTATCAGCAATAATTTCCATTTTATCATCTTTATAATTTCCCATACCAAAACCTAAAACAGAAATCGCAATCCCCTTTTCTCGCTCGCTGGTTATAAGCTGTTCCATTTCAGAATTGCTACTTAAACCTACATTGAAATCACCGTCCGTAGCCATAATAATTCTATTATTTCCCTTTTTCAAGAAATTCTCGTTAGCCACCTTATAGGCTAATTTTAAACCTGCACCACCAGCAGTCGATCCACCAGCACTCAAGCTTTCCAGTGCATCAATTATGGTTTTCTTTTCACTACAACTTGTTGAAGGCAGTACCAAACCAGAGTTTCCGGCATAAACCACAATAGCCACACGATCTTCAGGTCTTAAGTTTTCTAAAAGTAGTTTTAATGATGATTTTAATAATGGTAATTTATTAGGACTATTCATAGATCCTGAAACGTCTAATAAGAATACAATGTTTGAAGGAGGCAAATCTTCCATAGGTATGTCTTTTCCCTGTAATCCAACGTGTAAAAGCAGGTTGGTTTTATTCCAGGGACAAGTTGATAATTCTGTATTAATACTAAAGGGCACATCGCCTTTAGGTTGCTGATAATCGTAATTGAAATAATTTATCATTTCTTCAATTCGAACAGCATCTGTAGGTGGTAAATTTCCATTGTTAATGTGTCGGCGCACATTACTATAGGATGCTTTATCAACATCTACAGAAAATGTGGATAACGGATTTTTAGTCACATCCTTAAAATCATTTTCTTTAACAGTGGCATAACTTTCATTGTTTGGAATAACAAAATGCGCAACAGCACCTACAGCAGATTTTCTCTCCATTTTAGCCATACCCACTACTACAACTTCTTCTAAAGCAGCAGAATCCTGCTCTAAAGTTACGTTGATTACAGTTTTACCTTTAGCATTGACTTCTTTAGTTTTAAATCCTACAAATGAAAACACCAAAATATGATGCTTAGCATCAATTTCAATTTCGTATTTGCCATCAAAGTCTGTGGCGGTTCCTTTGGGTGTACCTTTTACATAAACAGACGCTCCCGGAAGCGGCGTTTTATTATCATCATAAACTATTCCTGTTATTTTTTGCCCAAATACGGTGTGAGTCAATAATAAAACAAAGAAAGCAATAGTAAAAGAGGTCTTGTTTAGTTTCATAATGGTATGTTTTAAGATTAATGATTCGAATGCATTATATATGTAAAATTTTTAATACACATAAACTATTCCAAACTAACTTGCTCAACCAAAGTTTTTTAGGTTTGTATATAATTTCTTTAAGTTAAAGAAATTGTACGTAATATCCTAAACAAAAAACATCTTGATTTATTGGTCTTCATGTGACATTTAAATTCTCTTTTCTTTAGTTTCAAACTTTCATAAACGGACAAATTAGAAGTAATCTGATCCATATCATTTGGAAGACTTTATTTTAGATATAACTTATAACTAATTGAAGGAGTTTAATTTAAATCTACGGTCATGAAAAAAATGATAACTTCATTAAAAGCTATTATACTAACTATTTTGTTGACAATGTTTATTCAAAGTTGCACAACTTATAAAGCAGCAAATGTTAGTTTAAATAAAGCTGTGAAATCTGAACTAAAGGTTAAGGTTACTAAAACAGATGGTAAAAAAGAGAAGTTCGCAAGAATTGAGATTTTTAATGACGGGCAATACTATGGTTTAAAAAAGATTAGAGCCAATGAATATAGTAATATATTAATAGATACAAATACTGTAAAAAAAGTTCAGCTTTATGATAAAACAAATTCAATTATTCAAAGTGTTGCGCTTCCGGTGGTTGTAATAGGTAGTGTTATTGCAATCAGGGAGTCAGTCATTAATAGTATTGGTTTTTAGTGCAACACATATAATTCCCAATAGTTTATTTTGAGAAAAGACAAAAAAATTGTCATGAATAATCTTTAAACTAAAACATGAAAAAAAGCTACAAACTTAAACCCAAATTTAGGTGTTATTATATCAGCTATTATTCAAGAGCATATTTCACATTCACTGAAACTTCAAATTTAACCTTTTGAAATTCGGTATTAATGGGGTCGGCTACTTTAGCTTCATACATACTGGACATGCCACGAATTTGAATGCCTGCAGCTTGGCCCTGTAAGGCATTAGAAATAGAATAGCCGTCTGCAATATAAAGCGCTTTACCTATGTTTTGATTTAAGGGTTTTGCCAGTTTTTTAGCTGTTAACAGTGATTTCTCAACCGCCTTGTATTTTAATTCCAACAATAGATCTTCAGCTTTTGAGTATTCTGTTCTTTCAATGGTAACATTTGATATTCCGGCATTTTCAAGTTCGGCTAATACTTTTCCTGCCGTAACAGCATCATTCACCAACAATGAATACATTTTCGACTTCACTACATTTTGTCCTTTAAGAAAGTAGTTTTTAAAATTACTTGACAAATCCAGTAATGAAAGATCTTTTTCTGTATTGATTTTTAGCTTTTTTAGTGTCGACTCCAATGTCTTTTCCTGCTCTTCAACAGATGTTTTGTTTTTGCTATCAGCTTCATTTAAAAGTATAGAAATGAATATTTTATCAGGAACTACTAAGGTATCTACCTTTGCATTGGTTTCAACATAAGGTTGATCGATAAAGTTTTTTTGTGCAAATGATAAAGAGGAAACGGCTAAGCAAAAGACTATTAAAAGGTTTTTCATAAGTGTTCTTTTTTTAATTTAAAGATGTCTTAAAAAGGAATTGGTTGCGTAAAAAAGCACCTTTAAAACATCTGTTAATTGCCTAACTACAATTAGCATACCATAATCAAACTATAATCTCAGAATTTTAATTATAAAATCATCAACTCTGTTCCAGTCTGTATATTCTATTGGCCATTCTGTTTTTGTTGGCCCTTTTGTCATTTTCATAATGAGTTTTATCATTAGTTTATCAAAAAACGAATAGGCGCCATAGTCTAATTTACCAGCAAACACATCAATAATATCTGGTTTCCATTGTTGTTTTTCAAAAAATTTCATCACATAAGGATTGGTATTAAACTGGTTCTTATCCTCTTTTCTGGCAACCAAATTTACCGAGAAAAACGCCGTTTTAATATTCTTAAGTTGTTTTAAGTTTTTATCAATAAATGAAGAAACTTCTTTATGGTGTTTACCGTACCTGATGCTGGCTCCAACAATTAATTTAGAATAGTTTGAAATATCTCCTTGAAAATTTGAAACCTCAAACAAATCAACAGTAAACCCTTCTTGTTGTAAAGTCTTGGATATTTTATTACAGATTTTTAATGTTTGTCCGTCAACGGATGAATATAAAATTAATATTCTATTACTCATTGCTTAATTGAATGTTATAAATAAGGTTTTATGGTAATCATATACCGAAAAACCATAGGCTCTTATGAAGAAAAAACAGATGCTTTAAAGGTACTATATTTTCTGGTTTTTATTCAATAACATCATGTTAAAACAAGATTTAAATGCTATTAAAGTTGATAGCAGAAGTTGTTCATCCGTTTTTTATAAACCTGGTTTATGCGCTTCCGTTAACTTTAAAATCGAAACACTCTTTTTTACTTAAATTCACTTTTAAATTAAAATAACAATTCCCTCCATCTTTAACTAATATTGTTTGTGTTTTCCAGCGTTTATTTACCTCAGAAGATTTACAAAAGCAAATTACCCAAACTACTTTTTCTTCATTCTCATTGAGCGATGGAATATATTGTCTGCGATACTGTGACAGGTAAATAAAAAATTCTTCCGGGTTATTGTAGATATCAGGGTGCTTCGTTTGTTTTTCAAGAAATACTTTTTCCTGCTCTTTATTGTGGTCTGCTAACAAACCACGTACTAAAACTTCAATTATTTCCAGTTCTTCATCAGTTAGGGTTATGTCATTATTAGGGTAAGATTTAGAAATAACAACATCCGGATGGCTTGTTTTAACAAAGAATTCTTTGTCAGCATTGAAAACACTACTTTTATTTAATAATCTAGTATCTTTTTGTTGTGCCAGTATTAAGCTGGTTGAGAAAAGGACAATTAAAATAGCGAAAAGTTTTTTCTTCATTTGTTCTGTTTTATAAAAGTAATCATGAAACTAATCTACGGTAATTCAGTCGGATTTATGTTTTTTTGATGTTAGCATTTTGTTATGATTAAATTGGATTATAGATTTCAATAGCTTTTTTCATGACATTCATCTATGTTTGAATGCTATTTTCTTTTACTCTGAATTCCACAATTTGTTTAATCAAGTCAAAAGGTATGGGTTCATTAAGTGGAAACTGCACCGACCCTTTTCCTTGTCTGTATTTCGATAATTCGTTTGCAAATTCTGAATGGCCAGAAGGTGTTGCATAAAACCCAATATGTTTCTTGAATGCCCCAAAATACACTAATGGTTTTCCATTTGTTTTGTAAGCAGGCATTCCATAGGAAATACTTTCAGTAGACCTTGGAGCATTATCTTTAATCACCTTTCTAATCCATTTAAGTTTTTCTTGAACTTCCTTTGGGAATTTAGAAATGTAATCGTCAACTGAATCTATTTGTTTTTTCATTTTCCCTAAGGGCTACCAACGGTTTGTGTATAAGGTTTGTTGCGTGAAAATCCGCGAGGATTTTCAGATTACGAAACTAAGATAGCATAATTGCAAGAATTTTCCGCAGGAAAATCGGAAGCAATGAATTTTATATGGTGTTGTGTGTAGTTTTAATCAATTATATCAAAAAATTTCAATTTAGGATTCCTTAAAAAATAAAACCGTTTACCATCTTTAAACTCAATATAACTAGCAGTTAGGTAGTTGTTTTTGATTTTTGTCAAGTCAGATTTAGTGTATGATAGTTCTTCGGAATTTATATAATAGTTTTCATCGTCAAAAAAGATATTTTTAATCTTATGAAATTTTACAATGTATTTTCCGTGAAAAAAAATTATTGATAAGAATATGGTTAAAATTTTTAAAATTCCAAGATAATGTCCTCTTCCTAGTAAAATAGAGCAGATGATACTCATTATAATCAACTGAAAAATGTAGATTATTGTAAGCATTGTTTTTCCTTCTTTAAAAGATAAATATACCATTAACTATTTTCTTTAATTACACACAACGGTCTCGTATAACCGTCAGTTACGGGTTAATATGCGTTAATTTTCGGTTAAGCACTAACGTTAGCAATTCCGAGTGGATTTGGACGTAGTCGAATCCGCCGTAATTGCGGTTATACATTGTTGGCAACAGTATTTTCATTCAATTATTTTGGCCAATTCGGTTCGAACTTTCGAATAACACAAGGTTTTTCGGTTTCAAAAATTCCTTTTTTATAAGCTTGATGGTGCAATTCGGTTAATTTTTCAAATTCTTTTTTTCGAAGTCTGTCAACTTTTCTAGGAGACATAAAATCGTAAGTAGAAGCCAAAAATAAAATTAGTTCTAGGTTTTCACATTCCGATGGAACTGTAACAACTGCCCATTCATAGCCCACTCCAGCAAAAATCAATTTACTCGTTTCATTAGGTACTTTAATTTGGAAATACCCATTCAAGTCAGTTTGTCCGATTTTGATTGTGTCTTTGTCGAATATTGTTATTCCAATGGCACTTTCTGAAAATTGGTCAATAGTTTTTCCTCTTAGAGTCCGTTGTCCAAATACAGAGAAGAAGCTAAAAAATAATGATATAAAAAATACTGTTTTAATTCTCAAAGTTTTCGGTTTTTCATATTGTTGCCAATATGTGCATAAACACACTGGTGTGTTTATTTCTATTATATATACAGCCAAATATACATAAATACCTACAAGAAATTGTCTTTATTTAAGAAAATACACATTTAATTGAAACGCCTGTTTTAGGGGTTTCCTTCGAGTCATGTTCGATATTCCTTTGGGAATCCTTCGGTAAAACCCTTATTTTACGAAGAAAACCCGAGGAATTCCCGAAGGAAATACGAAGTAAACTCCTGAAAAGCACATTTTACATATTTAAAATCTTACAAAAAAATTTAATTAGTCAGTTTTTTCTTTGTATATTTAATTTCAGTAACCCCTTAATAATCAAACTCATGGCAACATACCAACAAGGTGTTTTAGGCGATTTCTCAGGAAAAGTAGGGACTGTAATTGGCAGTCGCTGGCGCGGTAAAGCAGTGTTACGATCGCTACCCAACAAGTCGCAAAAACCACCAACACCAGCCCAACAATTGCAACGCAATAGATTTAAATGTATCCACAGCTTTTTAACCCCCATTAAAGACCTTTTAAATGAGACCTTTGGAGCACCTGTAAAAAGTAAATCGCGATACAATCTGGCGTTTTCGTATCACTTAAAAGAAGCTACCATTTTTAATGGTGTAGACTTTGAAATACAGTATAACAAAGTTTTATTAAGCATGGGGCCGTTACGTGGTTTAGAGAGTCCCTTGGTGACACATCCGGAAACAGGTCATCTCCATCTGCAATGGGCAGACAACAGTAATCAAGGCATGGCCTACCACGATGATGAACTTTTGGTTGTGGCCTATGCCCCGGCGCTTAAACTATTCTCTTGTTTTACACATATGGCACGCCGTACTGATGGCGAATGCCTGTTGGATTTTGAACCGGTTTTTCACGGGCTTGAAGTTGAGCTTTGGGCAGGATTTACCAATAGCAATAAACAGCTAAGTGCAACCAGTATGTATTTAGGGAATTATACCGTACAATAGCCCGTAATTATATTATTGTATGATTCTTACTATTTGGTTTTATGTCCAAATCTGTAATTTAACGAGAATACCACCTTGCTGCTTGTTTTATCATCAAACGGGATATAAAAATCTTCCTTAAAAATGTACATGATATTAATGCCAAACTGCTCGGTTATTAAGGCTTCTGCCGATATAAAGCTGGTGTCTAAATTTAATATATAACCGTAACGAAGACTGTAATTATCGCTTATACCAAATCCGGTACCCGCACTTGCTCTGGAGTATAAGGTTGGAAAAGCAGTAGGGTACATAAATCCGTAATTATAATCGATATCGAAGTATTTTTTAGGTCCAAGACGCACATAAAACTCCGGCAGAATGGTGTAGGTCTTACTGGCATCGCCTATGTTACTCTCGTCTATGGTTTCATCTTTATTCAGACGGAGATTACCTAGCTGGAAACCGCCGCCTCCACCCAACCACTTACCATCTACTTTGAAATACGGATTCACGGCATATATAAAATCAGATTCCTTAATATTTGCTGAAAGATTATGGCTTTTTATAGTTCCGGCCGAAAGATTTGCGCCGTAGGTAATTCTGCTTTTCTCTTTTTCGGTAACAAACGAATAGCCACCGCCTACAATGCTGTAGGTTTGTTTAAAATACTGACTATCGTAGGTCGTGCCACACTCCCCTGCCTGCGGATTATAACGTACCTCATTACTGAAATCGCCAAACGAACCGCCAAGATCTACCCTGTGATACTGTTTAATAACCGGTTTGTGATTCGGAATGGATTGAGCAAAAACGTAAACCGGCATGAGTAGTACGATGCTTGTTACCCATCGATAGGCTTTTAAACGCTGGTCGGTGTATAAATAATAAGCTGAAAGTACAATAGCGGGTAAAAACTTAATCCAGATAACTGTTAATTCGTAAACAGACAGCAATTCTTTAAAGGTATAGAGCCCCAATGATATTAAGATGATATATATAAAATCGGCATGCAGAAATGGGGTATTCTGACGCCCTTTTACCAACTCAATTTTCAGATATTTTTCATAAATTAATAATAGTAGCGCAGCTATCAAACTATACAAAAGCATGCTCCACTGATACCAGCGTAGTCCAAAATAATACACATTATTAAACTGGGAACCATTAGGATCTCTGAAAAACTCAATAAAAAAACGCATGACAAAGAACAGCGTTAAGCCTGATAGAATGGCTGTAAAATTTTTACGCCAGTACTTATGGGTTTTGAAAACCATATACCCAATAAAAAATAATGCCAGACTTTCGTATAGCTGCACCGGATGCACCGCTAAAGACATCGCCATATCCGGCTCTATAAGTCCTTCTGCCCACTGATTAAAATGAGCATGCGTGCCTACAGGATACTTTACTGTCCACAAGGCATGAGTAGGCACACCATAACAACAACCGTTAAACAAACAGCCGAATTTTATAATCCCTAAAGCTATCGGGCCTAACCACGCATATAAATCGAGCATAGGACGGTTGAACCCAAAAACACGCTGAGATATAATCAGCCCCATTAAGCCAAATAACAAGCCTCCTACAGCCGAGCGATTGTTGAATGTTGTTACAGGCGACTGTATAGCTGTTAGCCAGTCCCCGACCGGAATGGTAAACAACCTGGATCCCAATACCGTAAACAGCGAGATGGTGGTTAGCATGAGTAATACCGATCGCAAATGATACCCACGTTTAACACTTTTGTAAATCACCATCAGGTAAATAAACACAAAAGCCAATACATAAAACAGTTTGAAGTAAAACCGAGGATGATCGATAGTCATGTCCATATTTAATGCATTTATTAAATAGGCCATTTCAAGACCATGTGTTCTTAAAATGAAAAGTAAACAGGTAGTTGGTTAAAGTCGGCTATTAAATTTAACAAATTATACCGACATATCCTCCTGAAAAACAAAAATTAAACGATTGTATAATGGCTGTAAACACAAAAAAAAGCAGGCAACCAAAGGTTGCCTGCTTGTTATTCGATTAACAGAGTAAAAACTATTGAGCCAAAATATCAACACCTTTTTTAAGGGTGATGTCTTTAGTGGCTACCAGCATGCCGTCCTTCATTTCTAAACGTAACATACTTTTAACCGCTTCGGCTCTGCAGGACAACGTTAACTCTGGAATTAAAGGGTCATCATTAAAGAAGAACGACGATAATCCCTGTTCTGGTTTTCCAGGTACTTTAACGATCCTGTGAATTTGTTTTAGCTCCTTTTCTCCTAAATATTTACCCGGCATAAAGGTATAAAAGGTATATTTTCCATCGGCATCGGTTTTAATCCATGCACGGTGGTGAACATAACGTTTACGGTTACTATCGCGTTTCATAACGTAGTCTCCGTCTTCATCGGGTTGAAAAATAAATAAAACCACATCTTTAGCAGGTGTTACACCATCACTTTCGTAAATGGTACCGGATATTTTAAGCTTGTTTGGTTTTTCAGCAAAATCCGGAATGGTATCGGTGTTATTCAGTTGGTGATCCGATAATAAATATATAGGGCTTTCTTTTTTGTAATTAGGTGGTACATCGTCTAAAATACTTGTTGATTCCTGAGCATAACTCAAAGTACCAGCTAATATGAAACAAGCGATGCATAATGAAGAATAAAGGGCTTTCATAGTAAGGCTTAAATAAATTATTGAGATTAAAACTAAATATTTAAACCTATTTGTAATAAAATACTATACGAACGCTTTATTTAAACGATAAACGGTTAGAATACCTTTGAATTTCTGGTAAAAAAAGAGGCTCCCATCGGAGCCTGTATAACTTAGTCTTCTTCCTTTTTGGCAGATACTTTTCCAGTATACTGTATGGGCGTTCTGGTATTTCCTGTAAGGGTCATGGAGCTTTTCATATTAGGAAACAAATCGACAGATACGGTAAAGTTTTCATTATTGCTTTTTGCATCAAAATTAATAGTATAACCACTGTGCTTATTTGCTTTAACACGATAGTCTTCTACTAATCCTTTAAACTCGATACTGTTATCGGTACCACCATAGGCAGCCCCCATTCTACGTTCCCCGAAATAAGGTAAATAACTGGTAATGCTATCGCCTTCTAGTTTTAAAAAATTAGAATTACCTATTAAATTCACCCCTCCACCGCCGCTTCCTGGCTGCATTAACGGGGAGTTTAATACCTGCGACATGGCTGCTGTTATTTGAGGGTAAGCCCAATCGGACTCTATATAAAACGTTTTACTGTCTACCAGCTTTTTTAAGGCTTCAATTTCGGCTGGTGTAGCTGCGGTTTGCGTACTTCCGCAGGATATAAGTGTAAGTGTGAATAGGCTAAGAACGAATGTAAGAGCTTTCATAATATAACATCTGTTTAATTGATATTCTAAATTACAAAAAAAAAGGAATTTTCCCTAACATGATTTCATTCGCCTGTGCTTTGTTGGTCGCTATAATTCCTTTACATTAGCAATACTATGCATCACAAAACCAAGGAAACACAACTGCAGTATCAGGGTTATGCCAATACACCCCTGCTTTGGAATGATCGGAAGGTATATAATCTGAAACAGCTGGAATTTACTTCGGAAACAACAGAGCGATTTACTGAAGTTTTACCTGATACTATGCGTTTGGGAAAACGGGTGGAGCGTTTTGTTAGTCATGAGTTGTCTCATGATGCCAGCATTGATATTCTCGCCGAAAATATACAAATACAACAGGATAAATTAACACTTGGCGAATTAGATGTCTTGTTACTGCATAATAACCAGCCTGTACATCTGGAAATTGTGTATAAATTTTACCTGTATGATGCCCGTGTGGGTGCCTCTGAACTGGAGCATTGGATTGGTCCTAACCGTAGCGATACATTAGTAAAAAAACTGGATAAACTTAAAGATAAACAATTACCACTTTTGTTTAATTCGCATACAATGCCCGTTTTAGAACGCCTGAATTTGACTCCTAACGATATTCTGCAACGGGTTTGGTTTAAAGCGCAGCTGTTCACGCCTTATCAGGATTATGACATAGCGTTTAATTTACTTAATAAAGCCTGTTTAAAAGGCTTTTATATCAGACCATACCAACTTAAACTTTTTGTTGATTGTAAATTCAATATACCAAACAAAATCAACTGGTTACAAGAAATAGAAGTTCGTGTTAACTGGTTAAATTATAATGCATTTTTTGAAGCTGTTAGTGTTATAATAAACAACAAAACATCCCCGCTTTGCTGGTTGAAATTCCCCAACGGAAATATCCAAAAGTTTTTTGTGGTTTGGTGGGATTAACACTCGTATAAAACGCCTTAAAACCTTACCTTTGCGGCCATGTGGATGTATCTTGGGCTGCTTGCAGCATTATTTTTAGGCTTACATAATTTATGTAAAAAACACGCCGTTCAAGGCAATGAAGTATTTCCGGTACTTTTTGGTACCATTCTGGCTGGATTTTTATTATTACTACCCTGGTTTGTTCTGTCGAAAGTCAATCCTGCTTTAGCAAAAGACATCGGGTTGTACATTACCGATATTCCTTTAGCTAAACATGGTTATATTTTTATAAAGTCGGGCATTATGGCGGCTTCATGGATTTTGGCTTATCAGGCACTAAAACATTTACCCATTACCATCGTGACTCCTATTCGTTCGGCTGGTCCGTTTTTCACGTTTATTGGTGCTATTTTGATTTATAGGGAACAACCCACATTTACGCAATGGATTGGTTTCTTCCTGATTATTTTTTCGGTGTTTTTATATTCTAAAATCGGAAAAAAAGAAGGCATACATTTTAAAAGCAACAAATGGATTTTCGCTATCGTTGGCGCTACATTTTTAGGGTCATCAGCCGGATTATATGATAAATTCCTGATTCAGAATTTAAGTTTAGAGCCTCAAACCTTACAGTTCTGGTTTTGTTTATACACCACATTAATTCTGTTAGGGGTTTTGTGCGTTACCTTTTTTCCGAATGCTGAAAAACGTAAAGCATTTAAATTCCGGTGGACGATTCCAGCTGTTGGAATCCTGCTGCAAATGGCAGATTACTTCTCATTTAAGGCATTACAAGACCCGGATGCATTAATTATGCTGCTTTCAGCTATAAAACGCAGTCAGATTTTAATTGCCGTAGTTATTGGCGGATTAATATTCAGGGAACAAAACAAACGCAAGAAACTTATTCCGTTGGTAGGTATTATGCTTGGGGTAGCCTTAATACTCTATTCGAAGTAAGGATCGCAAAAAACTTAAAGTACTGTTTTACTGAGTAATGCTTTTTTTACTGTGTCTTTGCCCGAAGTGATACCCTATACCTAATCCCAACCCGAAGGTTACAATAAGTATAGTTGAGGAGGTGATAACTAAAGATACCATAATCAAAAAAATTAAAAAGTTAGTAGGTTAAGTCTTCTGTTTAATAGCAAAACAAAAGGGTGTAGATATTAGCAATTTACACTACAATAGTATTGCGTTTTCGTTAAATATGACAGAAAAATTGGTCTAAAAACATATTCTCTTGACATATGTCAAGATTCCATTTCGTTAGCAAAATCAACCTGATGTGCCTTTAAAATACGACTAAACGTTTCCGGTCTCATACTTAACATATTAGCTAAAAACTTATGAGGAGCCCGATTTAAAAGAAAAGTATTTCCGTTAGACACAAAATGATCAAAGCGTCCTTTAGCCGATGGTATTCGAGATAACAGGGTTCTGTTTTCGGCATGAATATAATATTCGATAAGTAATATATTGAAAATCTGAACCATCTCAGGAAACTTGCTTAAAGCCACTTGAAAATCGTTGTAAGCCAGATATTCCACATAGGTATCTTCCACAGCCTGCATGTTTTCTGAAGCCGGAATATGCTTAAAAAAACCGGTGATAGAGGTTACTAACTCGTTATCGGTACTTAACCAGGTGGTAATCTCGTTATTCTCAATGTTATGATAACCACGAATCATCCCTTTCTTTATGAAATATAATTTATCGCATAAAGAACCGCATTCGTTTAATAAAGTTCCTTTTTTATATAAAGCATGTTTGACATGCTGCTGATAAAAAGACTTAAATTCATTTGATAAGGGACATATTTTTTCTAAAAAATACAGAGAGAAAGATATTTTTTTGCCATTCATAATTCAAGGGTAAACTTCAAACCTAAAAGTAGACAAAAGTCAGTAATAATCAAGCTTAATTAATAAATCTATAGTGATTATAAATTAGGTTACCATGTGACCTGATAACAAAAAAATGGTTCTAATGCGTTAATTGCAATAGAACCATATACTTATATTAAGAACACCAGAAGATGTTTCTATGAATTGATTTAAGCTTAATCCAGAATTTTATGGATACTCTGCATCCAGTCATCAATTGTAGTGTTATTGGTATTAATGGCTATGTTGCCATTTCCATAAGGCCCGTACTTTTCTTCATCGGTTACAGAGAAGAACCCAACGGTAGGCGTCAAGGAAGCTGCTGCAAGATGCATCACACCATTATCGGCTGCAATGAAAATAGCGGTATTATGAAGCACCCCACCCATTTCACGAATGTCCTTACTGTAAAAGTTAGGTGCTTTAAAATTAACCCGTGAGATATTTTCAATAGGTAGCATTTCAATAATATTATACTCCGGAAACTCTTTTAATAAACGTTCGTAAAAAGCCTCCCACCACTCATAAGAATAACATTTGGCACCAGTAGCATTTGTGTAGATGCATATGGTTGGTTTTTTATTTTTAATAATGCCGTCTAAAATGGTTTTTCCATTTGCAATTTCGGCATCGTTTAATTTAATATTTAAAGTTGGCAAAGAACGCTCCGGCATGACCACGCCCAGGTTTTTCAAAAAATAACGTAAGTTATAAATGGTATATTTTGAAATGTGTCTGTGATCGGGATGTGTTGTTTTTATATCTTCATTTACATCGCCATACACTTTAAACTTGGCTCTTGAAAGATCGGTTAACAAACGGCCTGAAGAAGAATCTTTATCGCCGTTAATCACCAAATCGTAAGATTTCTGTTTTATCGATGCCCAGCTTTTTGCGTATTTATATAAGTTATTGAAAGGCTTTCTCGGTAACTGAATAATTTTATCAACTTCAGCATAGTTTTCAAACACCGGAAAAGCGACACCTCCTTTTACAAACAAGTCAATTTTACAGTTCGGAAAGCTTTGAATCACTTCCTGCACAATAGAGGTTAATAATATCTGATTCCCAAGTCTGTGGTTAGGCCTGATGATTAAAACCCGCTTAATTTCTTCCGGATTTAACGAACCATATTCAGGCTCCTTATAAGAACTCCCTACATTTTTAGTAATGCTGTGCATTACCTTTCTTCTAACGTTGTTTACTGCTATTTTAAATGACATGCGCTACCTCGTTTTTATTTAAAGGCGAACAAAAGTACCAATTTGAATGCTTTAGAACAAGAATAAAACCAGTAATACAGTTCTATTTGATGTATTTAGATTTGTACCAGACATTTAACACCAAGCCACCAATGATTAATGCTATTCCCAGCAGATTCCAGATGGTATACACTTCCTGAAACAACATCACCCCTATGGTTGCTGTAAAAACCACCTCTATGTATTTTAATGGCGCCACAATATTGGTTGATGCCGACTGAAATGCCTTGGTCATGTAGATCTGACCGATATAACCAAAAATACCTAATGAGAATAAAAAAGGCCATTCTGTAGCTTTAGGCGTTACCCAGTTACCAATAGAAAGTACGCCTCCTAAAATAGTTGCTGTTACCATAAAATAATTTACGATAACCGCAGGATGTTCACGCTTACCTATTTTACTGATGATAATATACACCAGGCCACTTAAAACAGCTGCTATGAGTACCAGTATTAATCCGTAACTATTGATATGGCTGTCTAACCCTTTTAATACAATAACACCTATAAATGAGACAATGAAGAACAGCCACTGTAAAGGTTTTACCCTTTCACGAAGTAAAAACACCGCCATAATAGCTGCAAAAATAGGTGCCGTGTATCGTAAAGACACCGCCGTACCAATTGACAGATATTTAACCGACATAAAAAACAGCAACATAGATGTTGCACCAACTACAGAACGCGCAATAAGCAAGCCATTATGCTTGCCTATAATGGGAATCTTATTTTTTAATAAAAATCCGAAGGTGAAAAACAATGATCCTAAAGATCGGAAAAATACAATTTGATAACTGTTAACATCTTTTAGATACTTTACCGTAGCGTTCATGCAAGCGAACCCCAGGGTACTAATTACCATGTATTTTAATGCTTTTTTAACGTCCAAAAGGTCTTAGTTTTATTTTTCGTTTGGTGGTTATAAAATACACCCCGGTTAATAATATGGCTGCGGCAATTATGGTTTGAGCACTAATGGCTTCATCCAGAACCAACCAACCTAAAAATATAGCGATAACCGGATTTACATAAGCTGAAGTGGATACCTTTTCCGGTGATACCACTTTAAGTAAATAATTAAAAGCGGTAAAGGCCACAACACTTCCAAAAATGGCAAGCAACAACATAGACCACATAACCGGAGTGCTCCAGTTATTGGGTGCTACCCAGGTTTCATCTAAGGTTAAGCTCGTTATAACCAGCATTACGCCCGAAGCTATCATTTGGTATGCGGTACTTACAAAATAATTGGCTGGCAAGTCGGCTTTTGAAACAAAAATACTGCCGTAACTCCAACTTAATACACAGGTTAGAATCATAAACATGCCTAGCAGAGTACCTTCCTGGGTTACGAGTTCATTCTGGCTTACCAAAATATACATCCCGACCACACCTAAGATCACCCCGATAACAGAATTAGATTGCATCTTTTTACCATCGATTAGCTTCAAAAGCAACAAAACAAACAATGGTTGCGTTGAAGCTTCTAAAGCGCCAAAGCCACTATCAACATATCTTAAGGCCCAAACAAACACACCATTACCATACACCAGAAATAGAAATCCGGTAATAATAGAATTAATTAACTGTCTTCGGGTAATAGCCAAAGGCAACTTCATCAGTTTTGAAATCGCAAAAATGATAAGTCCTGCCAATGTAAAACGAAAGGACGCTAAAAAAAAAGGTGGTAATTCGGAAACGGCTATTTTGTTTAACAGATAGGTAGAACCCCAAATCACGTAAATAGCAAAAAATGCCAATACAATTAAAACAGTTTTACGAGGTATACTCATAAATACACAATTAGTTCTTATTGCAAATTATATTTTTTTAACTCTGACAGCGTTCATGCCTTTAGGTCCGCGTTCCAGCTCGTAAGTTACCTTGTCATTTTCAGAAACAGGTTCGAGTAAACCACTAACATGAACGAAATATTTTTCCTGATTAATACTGTCTAAAATAAATCCGAAGCCCTTAGAGGTGTCAAAAAATGATACTTTACCTTCTTTAGCAGCCGGCTCCTCCTCTTCGCGTTCTTCCTTCTTTGGAATTCCCACCTCAATACTTTCCAGGTCTATTTGCTCTTTTAGTTGTGGATTTGGTGGCGTATCAGTTAAATTGCCGTTATGATCTACATAGGCGAACTGAATTCCTTTAGGGTTTTCCTTCGCTTCGATCTTGCGTGCTTCTTTCTTCTTCTGCTTTTCCTCGCGCTTTTTTAAACGTTTCTTTTCTTTTTCAATTTTGTTATAAGTAACCTGAGATTTTGCCATAAATAATTCGTTTTAGATTAATACTGAATGTTACAGTGAATTTTTATGAAAAACCTAAACCAAGACCACTGAAAAAATGGAAAAATTAAATAAAAATTGCCTAACAAACTTACATGGCGTAAAGGTACATTTATTTTTTTTTCGTTTTAACAATTATTGTAAGATATATTTAATCTTCCGGCGGATATCCATGAATATCTTCAAATACCTCGTCAAAATTATGACGTAAATACGAGTTTAATTTCTTACGGTAATCGTCTTTTAACCACTCTACAAAGTTATAGGTGCTTTTACTAATGCACTTGGTGTAACGCTGAATTCTGAAGTCGATATCATCTCCTAACATCTTCGCTAAACCAATAGCATCATATACATCTTCACTATTCTCAATACATATTCTGGCGTGTTGCTCAATAGAACGTTCTAAAACTACTTTTGAAGACTCCCCGCTTCTAATAGAATCTACGTATGTTTTCTGAATATCGAAATACACTTCGTCGCTCTTGCCAAACTCTTTACGTAAATCGTCCGGCATTTCGTAACGGAAATTACTTTCTAACTCTTCATCACTTATAATAGAATCTAAGTAATAATTAGGTGATTTAAAGATACGTTGCCAGTCTAAATTATCTCCCCAAGGTCCGAAACGGTAGAAGTTATTACCTAAATCGATAACAGTAAACTTGGTTTTGTCTTTTAATATACGAGACCCACGACCAATCATCTGGTAATATAAAGTTAACGATTTGGTTGCACGGTTAAGAATGATACTTTCTACCGACGGCTCATCGAAACCAGTGGTTAAGATACTAACCGAGGTTAAAATAGCATCCGGCGTATTCTTAAACCATTTTAAGATTTGAGCTCGCTCTTTCTTTGTGTTTGTATTGTCTAAGTGTGCAATTGGGTAACCTGCCCTTTTAAAGGTATCGTAAACATGCAACGACGTATTAATACCATTATTAAAGATTAAGGTCTTTTTCCCTTTTGAACGCTCTTCATAAGCTTGTAATAACTTCGATAACATATCATCGGCTGTATACAGATCTTCAGAAGATTTTACCGTATAATCACCATTAGCACCAACCACTAAGGAGGTTAAACCAACGTTATACGTATACATGTCAGCACGTGCCAAGAATCCGTTTTCAATTAACGATTCAATGCTTTCACCAACAATTAACTCATCGTAATTGTCGGTCATCGGTAATTCTATACTTGAACTTAAAGGTGTTGCCGTAACACCTAGAATAAACGACTGACTAAAAAACTTAAATAATTTAGTAAATGAGTTGTAGTGTGCCTCATCAATAATTACTAAACCAATATCTGAGATATCAAGTTTATTGTCATTTAAACGGTTATTTAAAGTTTCAACCATAGCTACAAAACAGCTGTAGTTTGCCTGATCGCTTAAATCTGCCTTACTATCAACCACTTTGTTTTCCACAGCAAACTCGGTAAGCATTCTTGATGTTTGTCTGCAAAGCTCAATACGGTGTGTCATAATTAACACCTTCTTGTTGTGGTTTTTTAAATACTGTCTAACGATTTCAGAAAATATAACCGTTTTACCACCACCTGTTGGTAATTGGTATAATAAGTGGTAATCATCGCGCGATTCATCAAAAGCCTTAAAAATTTTATTTATGGCTCCCTTCTGATAACTATATAAATCTTTCCCTGCTTTACGCTCTTCTTGTTCTAATTCTGCTTTCGATGTAATAGACATGTAATTAACTTTTAGGCGTGCAAAAATAACACCTTTGCAGGGTTTATGACGAATAAATGATGGAAAAATTTAGAAGTTTTTATTTATTCTAATCTTCAATAAGATACATTTAACAAATGCTAATTATGAAAAGAATTTTATATTTACGAGCAAACTAAACAAATACAGATTTATGCAAATCAACGACAAAAGCCAGACCAATGCCTATTACGCCGACGAAAATCGTTACGACAACATGACCTATAATCGCACTGGAAAAAGTGGTGTGTTGTTACCGGCTCTATCGCTAGGTTTGTGGCATAATTTCGGATTTGTAGATAGTATTCAAAACGGACGCGATATTTTAAGAACAGCATTCGATTTAGGAATTACCCATTTCGACCTTGCAAACAACTACGGACCACCTTATGGTTCGGCTGAAGAAAATTTCGGAACCATCTTCAAAAAAGATTTTAAACCATATCGAGACGAATTATTTATTGCCACAAAAGCAGGTTACGACATGTGGCCGGGACCTTATGGCAACTGGGGTTCAAGGAAATATTTAATATCAAGTTTAGACCAAAGCTTGAAGCGGATGAATCTTGATTATGTTGATGTATTTTACCATCACAGGCCAGATCCAGAAACACCTCTTGAAGAAACTATGGGAGCCTTGGCCGATATTGTTCGACAGGGAAAAGCTTTATATGTAGGTATTTCTAATTACAAACCAAAAGAAACAGCTGAGGCTGCAAAGCTTCTTAAAGCACTGAATACCCCTTTTATTTTGCATCAGGCACGTTACTCAATGTTTGACCGTTGGGTTGAAGACGGTTTATTAGATACGTTAAAAGATACCGGTGTGGGATGTATTGCCTTCTCGCCTTTAGCACAGGGTATGCTTACCGATAAATACTTAAAAGGGATTCCTGATGGTTCAAGAGCAGCTAAAAATTTAACGTATTTACAATCTGAAACCGTAAACGAGAACATTGAAAAAGTAAAAGCTTTAAATACCATTGCCGAATCCAGAAATCAAAAATTATCACAAATGGCATTGGCATGGATTTTACGTCAGCCACAAGTCGCTTCTGTATTAATTGGAGCTAGTTCTTCCAATCAATTAAAAGAGAATGTAAAAGCTTTAGATAATTTAGAATTTAGTAAGGAGGAACTTGAAGCTATTCATCAAATTCTCAAATAGCATTATTCCTTTACAATAATAATACTGGCCTTAACGCCTGTAGCAAGATTCCAACGGTTACCTGAAATTAGGTTTTCCTGATCGTCCACCACTCTGAATTCAGCCGTGTTTGGACCAGATTCACCTTGATTTAAGGCTACAAAGTCTATTTTATTAAGTCCAGGTCTTAAATCGATTTTAACACCCTGGTAACCGCCATTTAAATATACTCTGGCTTTAATCACGTCGTCGTTCACACGAACCTGAATAATATCACCGTCAACCGCACCGTGATCGCGATACACCACGTTCACAAACTTCGAATTGCTTTTAAAATCACCAAAATACTGATCGGTTTTACTACCGTTTAACTGCTCTACTTCTTCAGGTGTTAATTTTAAATCAGCTATATTTTTATTAATTTGCTTCGTGTATAACTCACCCGGATTTCCGAATTCTTCTTCAAATAATGAAAATGATTTTTTTGGAGTATTCAAACCTGTAGCAGTGACATCGGGAACATTTAAGTTTCCAAACACCACAGGATCTTCTTTCTTTTCCTCTGGTAATATCGTTTTAGACTCCGTTTCCTTTTTGGTTTCAACTGCAGGAATAGCCACAGAAGTTTTTCTGCTATCCAATTGCGCGTGGACGGATAACGATATAAAAAATAAAATAATATATAACGAAACTAACTTCATTGTCATTTAAATAATTGGGGGTTCGCCTAAACGTTTCGGTTTATAATACATTCAAATATATTTCTTAAAATTTAAACCGCCATGTTCAATACCATATTTTGCATTGATTTAACAAAAATCATTCCTGTTTTCTTGAAAAACCAATAAATTTCCCCTTTAAAATCATTAATCTCAATTAATCCTTTCATTTTCTTTGGTTTATGGTATTGTTTTTGTGAGGTATTTATCATATAACCTCTAAACATTTTCTTATGCGACTTTCAAAACAACATCCTGAAGTTAATGCCGGTTCTATGGCAGACATCGCCTTTTTATTACTTATTTTCTTTTTAGTAACTGCTACTATCTCATCTGATGAAGGAATTAATCGCAAACTTCCTGCGGACTGTCCGCCTGGTTCAGATTGTGAAAGTGTGATTCCTGAACGCAACTTATTTCGTATTTCAATTAATAATAAAGACGAAATTATGGTGGAAAACGAAATTATCGATTTAGACGAACTGAAAGATTTAACCAAATTATTTATAGATAACAATGGAGACGGATCTTGCCATTACTGTACGGGGATTAAAAACCCTAAAGGCTCTGATAATCCATCTGAAGCCGTTATTTCTTTATTAACACATCCACAAACCACTTATAATCGGTTTATTGAGGTGCAGGACAGACTAACTGCCGCCTATTATGAACTGAGAAATGATTATTGTTTAAATGTTTTAAATAAACCCGCAAACGAGTTAACTGCAGAAGAATTTAAAAAGGTAAAAGAAGCTTACCCGTTTATTATTTCGGAAGCCGAAACAAAATAAAATCCACTATTCATCAATAAGCTCGCCATAAGCAATGGAAACCGTTCGTCTACCCCAGGCTTTGGCAGCTTTTACATCAGTTCCCATATAGATATCAATCTTGTTTTTCCAGCGCGCAGGCATTCGGTCTTTCACATAATACACGCCTTCAAGCCCTTTTATTCTCACAGGCGTATTATATTTAAGACCTTTAGCGTAAAGGTCACTTGAAACCGCTATAACTTTTATTCCCGGTTTTAAACTATCACCAAATGCTGTAATTCTGGGCTTGGAATTCGTTTGCGATTCTACAGAATTATAGGCCGTGGCCGTCACAGTTAAATCATGCCAAATATAATCATCCTGCACATCGTAAGACATTAAAGTGAATGACAATAACAAAAGAATAAATAAAGAAAAAGTTCTCAAAATCAGTTATATTTTACTAAATATACGAAAAACTATAGCTTATGGATGCTTAAAAAAAAGAGAGCTTTGTAGCTCTCTTTTTTTATTTAGGAAATATCTATTTTCTTTACGGGCTTAACTTTGGCTTCTTCCTTTTTAGGCAGATGAATTTTTAATATACCATCATTATATTCAGCTTTTATACCTTCCGTATTCACAGAGTCTGGAATGGTGAAGGTTCTTTTAAATGAAGAATAACCAAACTCTCTGCGTGTATAACGTTCGTTTTCATTTTTATTTTCAACCTTAGACGCTACACCAATAGACAAAACATTATTATCCATGTTAATGTCGAAATCTGATTTTTTAAGTCCTGGCACAGCCATTTCTATAGTAAAATGGTCCTCAGAATTCTTGACATTTACGGCAGGTAAAGACATGCCTGTGTTAAAATTAGGCATAAATTCCGTTCCTAATCGGCTGCCTAAAATATCATCAAACCAAGATGTTAAATTCGGTAATAAATTAAAGTTAGAGTCTGAAATTTTATTACCATTTTTAGTTGTTGGAATTAAAGTACTCATAACTATTCTGTTTTTTATTGTTAAACATATCATTTCAATACATGTTTAAACAAAAAAAATACCAAGCTATTTTACCTGAAAAAATTTCATAAAACCTGACAAATTTTCATCTTAAAAACTTGAAATCAAACACTTTACTAATAATTCACCAATTCAAAAAGCGATTTTTCAAAGCGTGATTTGGCAAGATATTGTGCTTCTAAAGCCTTGTTAAACGGAATAGGCGTATCTAAACTTGCTACGCGTTTAATTGGCGCATCCAAATATTCAAAACAATGTTCTGCTATCAAAGCAGAAAGATCACTGGCAATACCTCCAAATAAGGAATCTTCCTGTAAGATAATAACACGACCTGTTTTTCTGACCGATGTATAAAGGGCGTCGATATCCAATGGCTGTAGTGTTCTTAAATCTATTAAATCGGCTTGAATATGCTGAAGCTTTTCTAAAACATCTAATGCCCAGTGCACTCCTGCTCCATAGGTGACAACAGATACCTGCTCCCCTGTTCTAATAAATGATGCTTTTCCAAATGGTAAGGTGTAATAATCTGTAGGCACATCTTGTTTTATGGTACGATACAATGCTTTATGTTCAAAAAACAACACTGGATTCGGATCGTTAATTGCAGTATTTAACAAGCCTTTAGCATCATACGGAAACGCAGGGTAAACCACTTTTAATCCCGGAGTTTTAGTGAACCAGGCTTCATTGGTTTGTGAATGAAATGGTCCGGCACCAACCCCTGCTCCACAAGGCATCCTTAAAACAACATCGGCAACTTGTCCCCAGCGATAAAAACTCTTCGCTAAATAATTAACTACCGGATTAAATCCTGAAGATACAAAATCGGCAAACTGAAGCTCAACCACACTTTTTATACCAGCTATTGATAAGCCCATGGCTGTTTCGATAATAGCGGATTCGCAAATCGGTGTATTACGTACACGTTCCTTTCCGAAAGCTTCAACGAAGCCTTCAGTGATTTTAAAGACGCCACCGTATTCTGCAATATCCTGCCCCATAATCACCAGATTGTCATGATGTTGCATGCTTTGTTTTAAACCTTCGGAAACAGCATCAACGAATCTCATTTCTTGATTTTCATGACTTGATTCAACTAATTGAAAATCAAAACTATGATAAACATCATTCAATTCATTACTTAAATCAGGAGTAATATCATCTTCATCAAAAGCCAACTGCAAATTATCAGTAATTTCTTTTGTGAAATCCGCCTTGATAACGTCAATTTGTTCTTCATTTAAAACACCAGAATCTTTCAAAAAGCGCTCATAATTTTCAACAGGATCTTTTTCCGCCCAGGCATCCATAAGTTCTTGAGGAACGTATTTCGTTCCGCTAGCCTCTTCATGCCCCCGCATTCTAAACGTCTTAAATTCAATTAAAACCGGACGCGGATACTCCCGAACACTTTTAGCTATTTCTGAAACTTTGGTGTAGACTTCAATAATATTATTTCCATCCACAATATGCGATTCCATACCATAACCAACGCCACGGTCTGCAATATTTTCGCAGCGATATTGCTCGTTCGTTGGTGTGGAAAGTCCATATCCATTGTTTTCAACACAAAACAACACTGGTAATTGCCATACTGAAGCGACGTTTAAAGCTTCGTGAAAGTCTCCTTCACTGGTGCCACCTTCACCTGTAAAAACAGCTGTTACCTGTTTTTTATTATTCAATTTAGATGCCAAAGCAATGCCATCAGCAACACCTAATTGTGGACCCAAATGCGAAATCATCCCAATAATCTTGTACTCCTGAGTTCCAAAATGAAATGAACGATCACGCCCTTTGGTAAACCCGGACACCTTACCTTGCCACTGCCCAAACAAACGATATAAAGGTATATTTCGAGTGGTGAAAACCCCTAAATTTCTATGCATGGGTAAAATGTATTCTTCGGCATCTAGAGCCATCGTTACGCCAACTGCAATCGCCTCTTGCCCAATACCTGAAAACCATTTACTAATTTTTCCCTGACGCAGTAAAACAAGCATTTTATCTTCTATTAATCGAGGTTTCAAAAGCGCTTTGTAAAGTTCAATTTGCAAATCAGGATTCAGAAATTCGGTGTTAAATTCCATAGATAACAAGTGTAATTAAGTGTCGTTTAGCGGTTTGATTTTAATCAAATATAACATAAATTTAGTGGTTGATAAACAAATTTCATTACTCTAAACTTAGCAATGTTTTTGTACATTTGTATAGAGTCATATTTTAAAAAAATCCCACATGAATGTAATTCCAAGTGTAGATTTATCCGATTTTATTTCGGGTGATGCTTCCAGAAAACAAAAATTTGTTGATGCCATAGGTAAAGCTTACGAAGAGATTGGTTTCGTTGCTTTAAAAGGTCATTTTCTTGATGACACCTTAGTTGAAAATCTGTATACAGAAGTTAAAAACTTTTTCAGTTTACCGCTTGAAACCAAACAGAAATATGAAATACCTGGCATAGGTGGCCAACGTGGTTATGTGTCTTTCGGAAAAGAAAGTGCAAAAGGTAAAAAAGAAGGTGATTTAAAGGAATTCTGGCATTTTGGACAATATGTGGAAGATGACGACAAATTAAAAGCTGAATATCCGGACAACGTTATTGTTGAAGAATTACCTGAATTCAATAAAGTTGGCAAAGAAACCTATCAAATGCTGGAGAAAACCGCTAAATACGTGTTACGTGCTTTAGCACTTCATTTAGGTTTAGAGGAAACTTATTTTGATGGGTATATTCACAATGGTAATTCTATTCTTCGCCCAATTCACTATCCCCCAATTACCGAAGAACCAAAAGAAGCGGTTCGAGCTGCAGCCCACGGAGATATTAATTTAATTACTTTGTTAATGGGAGCTCAAGGACGTGGTTTACAGGTACAAAACCACAAAGGCGAATGGATTGATGCTATTGCCGAGCCCGACGAATTAATGATTAATGTTGGAGATATGCTTTCCCGACACACTAACAATAAACTAAAATCGACCATACACCGCGTGGTAAACCCACCAAAAGAACTTTGGGGTACTTCGCGCTACTCTATTCCGTTTTTTATGCACCCTATTAGCGGTATGAAATTAGATGTTTTAGACAGTTGTGTAGACGAAAATACACCTAAGGCATTTGAAGATATTACTGCAGGTGAATTTTTAACGGAACGTTTAATAGAGTTAGGACTTATCAAAAAATAAAATAATGGATTTACAAGACCAGTTAAAAAATCTGTTTCCAGATCACGTGTCTGAAGACCCTATTGAAGAAACTCCTGAAGGAAATGATATCTGGATGCAAGATGACCCTTTAATTTGTAAATACGAAAAACGTAAAGGCAAACCCATAACTATTATAGAAGGTTATACCGGAGCTACAAGCGATTTTAAACTATTAGCCAAAGATATAAAAACGGCTTTAAGTGTTGGTGGAAGTTTTAAAGATGATAAAATCATTATTCAAGGCGACTACCGCGACAAAATCATGCAAATGCTTAAAGACAAAGGGTTTCTTGTTAAGCGTGTTGGCGGATAATTAATGAGTGAAACTTCGCTACATATTACCAACGGAACTGTTTTAACCAATCGTTTAAATGAGTTAAATATAGACGGGACAATGCTTACCTGGCAGGAAATGTTATGCGAAGGACCAACGGTTGAACAGGTATATTCCAAGGAGTTTTACGAGCTTAGAAAACAATTCTTCAATGACTTCTATCAAATCGATTTAGAAATTGAAAAGATAAAATCAGCTTTAGATCTTCTAAATCACACCGAAGATTTTACAGAAATTATCCTTTGGTTTGAATACGACTTATTTTGCCATATTAACATGATAGCGGTAATCAGTTTAATTCAGCAAAAAAAAATAAAACTTCCGCTCTATTTGGTATGTAGTGGTCGGGTAAAACGAAGTGAAAACATGAAAGGTTTAGCCGAATTAACCACCGGGCAGTTATTAAGACATTACAACAACAAAGTAAAATTAACTCCCGAAGATATCGATTTGGCCCGCACCGTTTGGAATATTTATTGTGGAAAAGACCATAATTTACTCAAGCCTTTTATTGTAAAAAACTCCTCATTCGACTATTTAAGCAGTTGTTTAAAAGCCCATTTAGAACGCTTTCCCGCAACAAAAGATGGCTTAAACAATTTAGAAAGAAATATTCTTGAGATAGTTAGAGATATCGAAGTGAATTCAACGAATCATTTACTGGGATATGCCCTGCATTTTCAAGGGTTTTACGGTTATGGTGATTTACAGCTTTTGAGAATTATAGGCAACCTTATGGTTTATATTGACGTTCATAAAGACAAACTAATCCTTAACCGAAAGGGACATGAAGTCTTATTGGGAACGCATCGTTATCTTTCTGAACTTGATAATCGTATGGTTTTTGGTGGTGTAAAAAAAATGGATTTTCAATTTAACAGCACCATCAACCGATTAGTAAAAAACGCATAACATGAGTATTAAAGCATCCGAACTTATACTAAATCCAGATGGTAGTGTTTATCATTTGAATTTAAAACCAGAACACATTGCTGAGACTATTATTTTAGTCGGTGATCAGGATCGGGTTGACAAAGTATCTAAACACTTCGACGCTATTGAATTCAAAACTCAAAAGCGCGAATTCAAAACTCATACCGGGAATCTTAATGGAAAACGTATTTCAGTAATCTCCACAGGTATTGGTCCCGATAATATCGACATTGTTTTAAACGAATTGGATGCTTTAGTCAATATAGATTTAGAAACCCGATTACCAAAAACAAATTTAACATCGCTAAACCTGATTCGTATTGGAACATCAGGAGCATTACAAGCTTCTATCCCTGTAGATAGTTTTGTTTTGAGCTCTGCAGGTTTAGATATTAACGGTATGCTTCACGCCTATCAAATGGAAAATATATGCAACCCTGATTACGAAGCAGCCTTTATAAAACATACCTACTGGAGCACAAATAAAGCACGTCCTATACTTGTTAAAAATAGCGAATCATTAGAAAAAAAGTTAATTGATGACAATATTTACAAAGGTGTTACACTTACGGCAGGCGGATTCTACGGACCTCAGGGCCGCGTTCTAAGACTGCCGCTCCAAGATCCTGATTTAAATACGAAAATTGACAGCTTTAGTTTCGACGGATATCAAGTAACTAATCTGGAAATGGAAACGTCCGCCATTTATGGTTTATCGAAACTTTTAGGACATCACGCAGTGTCCTTAAATGCTATTATTGCCAATCGCGCTACAGGAGATTTTAGTAAAAACCCTTCCGAAACCATAGAAAAACTCATAACTTATACACTTAATAAAATTTTAGCATAAACGTAGAGGATTCATGAAGAAAGTAACTATTGGCGGTGTACCTGAACATTTCAATTTACCCTGGTATTTAACCTTAAAAAACGGAGAATACAAAGAGAAAGGGATTAATCTGCGTTGGAACGATTATCCTGGAGGTACCGGTGCCATGTGTAAAGCGTTACGTGAAAAAGAAATTGATATTGCCATAATCCTTACAGAAGGTATTATTAAAGATATTATTGAAGGAAACCCCAGTAAGATTGTACAAACATTTATTCAAACGCCTTTAAACTGGGGAATTCATGTAGCTCATGATTCACCCTATAAAACCGTTCAAGATTTAAAAGGCACCAAAGCAGCAATTAGCAGGTATGGTTCGGGCTCTCATTTAATGGCTTATATCAATGCTGAAAACCACAATTGGGACCTAGAAAACGATTTAGATTTTGAAGTTATAAGAGATTTAGAAGGCGCTATTGAAGGTTTAACAGATGGTACTGCCGATTATTTCATGTGGGAAAAATTTACCACTAAACCCATTGTGGACAGAGGTGTTTTCAGAAATATTGGCAACTGCCCTACACCCTGGCCATGTTTTGTAATTGCTGTTCGTGAGGATTTTATAGAGAATAACAAGGATGACTTAAAAACGATTTTAGACATCATCAACAACAACACTGCTGATTTTAAAGCTATTCCAAATATAGATAAAACCATTGCCAATCGTTATGAACAAAAATTAGAAGACGTTCAGGAATGGTTAAGTATCACCGAATGGTCCCAAAGTTTAATTAATGAGGAAACTGTTATGAATACTCAAAAAGAACTTCATGCCTTAAATATTATTTCAGAAATAGTGTCTTATGACACATTAACCAGACAGATATAATTTTTTAATCTCCGATATTCACTAAAAACCAGCATTTTAACAATAGTAGCAACTCAGAATTTCGTAACTTTATGATAACGAGTAAACTATTTCGACATGAATGCTATTATCCTCTCTAATTTCCATCCAATTCTGGTTGGAAAATTAATAAATCAAGACTTAATTAATCAATACACTAAATTTTTATATCACTTCTTTCAAAATACAAAATCGAATAAAAATATAAGTTTTAAAGAAGTCTCGGAGCATGTAGATAAATATGCCATTTCTTCGGCTAATATAGAAAAGCGTCAAGTATTACTTTTCGATGAAATAGAGACATTTATAGCAAAAGAAATGGTTAACACAGACCCCTCTAAATACATCTTTCCAAAAGGATTTGAATTTTTAGAAGATAGCCACTATGGTCCAAAAATAGAGATGCGTATGGATTGGTTTAAAACAAAATTAGGGCATGTTTTTAATAAGTTCTATGAATACATCGCAAACAAACCTGAGCATATTATACATGTAACTTGTTCTGGCTATTCTTCTCCCAGCTTGGCTCAGGAAGCTGTAATAAATCGAGATTGGAATGATGTAAAGGTTACTCACTCGTATCATATGGGGTGTTATGGAGCTTTTCCAGCTATAAGAACAGGTTCAGGGTTATTATCATTGAGTGATACTAAAGGTCGTGTAGATATTATCCATACAGAATTGCTCTCGGTTCATTTGAATTTAACAGAATTTTCAGCGGCCAATACGATGATTTGTTCATTATTTTCAGATGGATTTATAGGTTATTCTCTCTATGACGAAAATCTCTTTTATAAAGAAGGGATTAAAAACAATAGAGCCGGTTTAAAAATTCTCGCCTCACATGAAGTTATTATTCCTGATTCCCTAGAAGATATGACCTGGGATTTAGGAGAATATAGTTTTTTAATGACTCTTTCTAAACGTGTGCCTGTTTTTATCAGAAAGAATATTAAGGAGTTTATTATAGCCATGTGCAACAAAATTGGTTTAGATTTTGAATCTGAAAAAGAATCCATTTATTATGCTATTCATCCTGGGGGACCAAAAATTATTGATTATGTCGTAAATGAATTAAATATTGATAGTAATAGAGCGCATTGGTCGTATGATATATTAAAACATAAAGGAAATATGTCTTCTGCGACTGTACCTCATATATTTCAAAAAATTATAAATGACCCTGAAATTAAAGTCAATACAAAAATTATCGCCATAGCTTTTGGACCTGGACTAACAGCTACCGGGTTGTTACTTGAAAAGATCGCGTAATTTATATTATAAAGATTTCAAACTTTTTATTGCTGTTTTTTAAAGCTACAATACTTTAATAAACAAATAGTAATCTCTCTTAAAAATGAAATAAATTAACACCATAAGTTTAAAATTTAATTAGACGCTTAATCGCTTCACTGTTATTAATATTAGAAGTTACTTTAATTACATATACTCCTTGATTCAAATAATCTAACCCTGATAAAGACAATCTACCCTTTGTCATAGTCATGTCCTTTCTTAAAATAATCCGACCACTAATATCATATAGAACTATATTTAATTCTACATCTTGATATTTGAGCGGTAATTCAATAGTTATAGAAGCACTGAATGGGTTTGGTTTAATAATTATATTACTAAAATCAAATGCTTCTACTGATAGTGTGTCCACGCAATCGGCTATTCCATCTCCGTCACTATCAGGGAATCCTTCATCAATTTCACCATCTGAATCATTATCGATACCATCACAAATTTCTACAGCGTCAGGATTAACATCTCCGTTATCGTCATTTAAATCTAAATTATTTGTAACAGTTCCTTGTGGTTGAAGGCCTAAACACACTGTTATTGGGGTGGCATTACGATCTCCATAACCATCACCATCTAAATCTGGATAAAAACTTATAAGTAGTAGTCCTTCATCAATCTCTCCATCGCAATTATTGTCTATACCATCACAAACTTCTGGGTTTCCTGGGTATGACAATGACTCATTATCATTACAATCCGTACTGTTTGAAACATAATTATCTGGTTGATTATTCGACAAAATGGTTTGAGATAAATCTCCAAAACTATCACCATCAGCATCTAAGTACCAGGTTTTTAAATCAAAATCATCACAGTTTTCATCTATACCGTTATCTGGTATTTCTGTTGCATTTGGATTAATATTTGCTTTTGTATCATCACAGTCGCCTTCATTTTCAGAGAAGCCATCTCCATCATCATCTGTATCAGCTGAACTATCTAAAGTATCAGGATTACAGTCGTCATCTATTAGGTTATCTAAAATCTCAGACTTTCCTGGATTAACATTGGCATCTGAGTCATTGCAATCAGAATTATCTTCAACATAATCTGAAGGCTTTAGAGCAGAACAAACACTAACAGGTAGAGAAAACGAATCTCCATAACCATCTCCATCGATATCCGGGTAATAATCCACCAAAGCTAAATCTTCATCTATTTGGCCATCGCAATTATTATCTATCCCATCGCAAATTTCTAGCGCTACAGGACTGATTTCACTATTTGAGTCATCACAATCCAAATTATTATTAGATTCTCCAGAAGAAGGACTACTGTTTGAAGAAAGTATAATTACCGAAGAGCCATAACCATCCTGATCATCATCCTGATACCAAGAATGCATACCATCGCAATTTGAATCTACTCCACTTCCTATAACATCTTGCTGAGAAGGGTTAATTAAAGCATTTGTATCGTCACAATCTAAATCATTTTCCACATAGCCTGCTGGAGATGAACAAGATTCAACTGTTGAATTAGAATCTCCGTAACCATCATTATCTGTATCTGCATAGTATATTGTAGTCACGCCTTCATCTATTTCCCCATCACAATCATTGTCAATACCGTCACATACCTCAATTCTTCCTGGATATGCTAATGCTTGGCTATCATTACAATCGGTATTATCAGATACATAACCAGCAGGTTGAGTATTAGATAAAATGCTTTGGTCTGGATTTCCGAAATTATCATGATCTAAATCGCGATACCACGTTTTTAAATCAAATCCATCACAATTTTCATCAATACCATTATCAGGTATATCAGTAACTCCGGGATTAATTGATGATTGATTATCATTACAATCTAATTTATTGGCTACGTAACCCTGAGGTTGAGTATTGGCATAAAGTCTAGAAGTTTCATCTCCATAAGAATCGTTATCTGCATCTAAATACCATGTTTTTAAATCAAAACCATCGCAATTTTCATCAACTCCATTATCAGGAATATCGGTAGCATTTGGATTAACACTAGCCTTTGTGTCATCGCAATCACCATCATTTTCAGTAAAACCATCACCGTCATCATCTATATTTAAAGCACTATCAGGGGTAGATGGATTACAATCGTCATCTTTTAAATTGCCAATTATCTCTTCCTGATTTGGATTTACTAAAGCATCAAGGTCATCGCAATCTAAATTATTAGTCACCGTTTTATCCGGTTGTAATGCTGAACAGACTTTTGTAGGTGTTGCCATAGCATCTCCAAAACCATCTTCATCTAAATCTGGGTAGTAACTTATTAATTGTAAACCTTCATCTACACTTCCGTCACAATCATTATCAATGCCATCGCATATTTCAATTGCACTTGGATTAATCTCTGCATCAGCGTCATCACAATCCAAATTATTGGTAACTGTTTGCAGTGGTTTAAGTCCTGAACAAACGATTGTTGGACTTGCAGTAGCATCGCCATAACCATCTTCGTCTAAATCTGGATAGTAGCTTATCAACTGTAAACCTTCATCAATACTACCATCGCAATCATTATCTACACCATCACAAACCTCGGTTGCTCCAGGATTAATAGCCGCTACACTATCATTACAATCTAATGAATTTGCAACATAACCATTTGGTTGGTTATTAGATTCTACACTAATGTTAGGGTTACCATAATTATCACTGTCAGCATCTTGATACCAGGTTTTTAAATCTCCTCCATCACAATCTTCATCGATACCATTGTCTGGTATTTCCGAGGCTACCGGATTAATGTCTGGATTAGAATCATCGCAATCTTCATTATTAGCTACTGTATTTTCAGGTTGTAAAGCTGAACATATTTCTACAGGAATCGCATTATTATCACCATAACCATCTTCGTCTAAATCTGGATAATAACTTATCAACTGTAAACCTTCATCAATACTTCCATCACAATTATTATCTATACCATCACATATTTCAGTGGCATCTGGATTAATTGCTGAAACATTATCATTACAGTCATCAGAATTAGAAACATAACCATTTGGTTGGCTGTTAGATTCTGTGTTTATATTTGGATTTCCATAGGTGTCATTATCGGCATCTTGATACCAGGTCTTTAAATCTGAACCATCACAATCTTCATCTATACCATTATCTGGGATATCTTCTGTTCCTGGATTAATATTACTATTGGAATCATTACAATCTAAATTATTAGACACATAACCTAATGGCTGGTTATTTGAGAGCATGGTTTGAAATTCGTCGCCAAAAGTATCGCTATCGGCATCTAAATACCATGTTTTCAAATCATCACCATCACAATCTTCATCAATACCATTATCTGGGATTTCGTCTGCTCCTGGATTAATATCGGCAGTAGAATCATCACAATCTTCATTGTTAGCCACCGTATTTTCAGGTTGTAAATCTGCACAAATAACTGTTGGAATGGCATTATTATCGCCAAAACCATCTCCATCTGAATCAAGGTAATAGCTAATAAGTTCCAGACCTTCATCTGTCGCACCATCACAGTCGTTATCCAAGCCGTCACACAATTCTGTAGCTCCCGGATAAACTGTAGCATTATCGTCATCGCAATCTCCTGCTATTGAAACATAACCTTCTGGCTGCATATTAGATTGTTCTATTTGAGATCCATCGCCATACGTATCAGTATCTGCATCTTGATACCAGGTTTTTAAATCAAAACCATCACAATCTTCATCAATACCATTATCCGCTACCTCTGATGCATCAGGATTTATTAGTGCATTAGTATCGTCGCAGTCTCCTTCATTTTCTGTAAAACCATCACCGTCATCATCTATATTTAATGCACTATCTGGGGTGTCCGGATTACAATCATCATCTTTTAAATTACCTATTATTTCTTCCTGACCTGGATTTACTAAAGCATCTGAATCATCACAATCTAAATTATTGGTTACTGTTTTATCGGGCTGTAATGCTGAACACAAAATTATTGGAATTGCATTAGCATCACCAAAACCGTCATCATCTATATCTGGGTAGTAACTTATCAATTCTAAACCTTCGTCAATAACCCCATCACAATTGTTATCAATACCATCACATATTTCAGGGGCATTCGGGTTAATAGCAGCATTAGCATCATCACAATCTAAATTATTAGTTACTGTTTTATCGGGCTGTAATGCTGAACAGACTTTTGTTGGTGTTGATGTAGCATCACCATAACCATCTTCGTCTAAGTCTGGATAGTAACTTATCAATTGTAAACCTTCATCTATACTACCGTCACAGTCATTATCTATGCCATCGCATATTTCAATTGCACTTGGATTAATGGCCGCATTGGTATCGTCACAATCTAAATTATTTGTTACCGTTTGTATTGGCTTCAATCCAGAACATACGACTGTTGGTGTTGAAGATGCATCGCCATAACCATCTTCGTCTAAATCCGGATAATAACTTATTAATTGTAAGCCTTCATCAATACTGCCATCACAATCATTATCTATACCATCACAAACCTCTGTTGCTCCTGGATTAATAGTTGCTACACTATCATTACAATCTTGAGAATTTGCTACATAGCCATTTGGTTGGTTATTGGATTCTAAACTAATGTTAGGGTTACCATAAGTATCACTGTCAGCATCTTGATACCAGGTTTTTAAATCTCCTCCATCACAATCTTCATCGATACCATTGTCTGGTATTTCCGTGGCTACCGGATTAATGTCTGGATCTGAATCGTCACAATCTTCATTATTGTTCACGGTCTTATCCGGTTGTAAGGCTGAACAAATTTCTACAGGAATCGCATTATTATCACCATAACCATCTTCGTCTAAATCTGGATAGTAGCTTATCAATTCTAAACCTTCATCAATACTTCCATCGCAATTATTATCTATGCCATCACATATTTCAGTGGCATCTGGATTAATTGCTGAAACATTATCATTACAGTCATCAGAATTAGAAACATAACCATTTGGTTGGCTGTTAGATTCTGTGCTTATATTTGGATTCCCATAGGTATCATTATCGGCATCTTGATACCAGGTTTTTAAATCTGATCCATCACAATCTTCATCTATACCATTATCTGGGAGGTCTTCTGTTCCTGGATTAATATTTTCGTCGGAATCATTACAATCTAAATTATTAGACACATAACCCAATGGCTGGTTATTTGAGAGCATCGTTTGAAATTCGTCGCCAAAAGTATCGCTATCGGCATCTAAATACCAAGTTTTCAAATCATCACCATCACAATCTTCATCAATACCATTATCTGGGATTTCGTCTGCTCCTGGATTAATATCGGCAGTAGAATCATCACAATCTTCATTGTTAGCGACCGTATTTTCAGGTTGTAAATCTGCACAAATAACTGTTGGAATGGCATTATTATCGCCAAAACCATCTCCATCTGAATCAAGGTAATAGCTAATAAGTTCCAGACCTTCATCTGTCGCACCATCACAGTCGTTATCCAAGCCGTCACACAATTCTGTAGCTCCCGGATAAACTGTAGCATTATCGTCATCGCAATCTCCTGCTATTGAAACATAACCTTCTGGCTGCATATTAGATTGTTCTATTTGAGATCCATCGCCATACGTATCAGTATCTGCATCTTGATACCAGGTTTTTAAATCAAAACCATCACAATCTTCATCAATACCATTATCCGCTACCTCTGATGCATCAGGATTTATTAGTGCATTAGTATCGTCGCAGTCCTCATTGTTATCCACATATCCAATAGGTTGTAAAGCGGAACACACACTTACTGGTGAAGCATTATTATCTCCATGACCATCACCATCTACATCCGGATAATAGCTAACTAACCCCAAACCTTCATCTATTTCTCCATCACAATCATTATCCAAACCATCACAAATTTCTGTAGCTCCTGGGTAAAAACTGGGATTAGCATCATTACAATCCCCTTGGTTTTCAGAATATCCATCTCCATCATTATCATCATCCAGTGAACCAGGATCAATCGCACAAATATTAAAAGTTCCTAATTCAGAATTATTAAAAGACCAAATCCGTATGTAAATAACCTGACCCTGACTTAAATTTGTTAACTCAATTCGTTCAAATTTAAATGTAGTATTTAATCCTTCGTTACTGTCATCGTCACAGCTTAATAAAGACAAACTATTGGGCCCACAATTCCCACTATAAATTGCCATACCCGCATCGGTAATGGAACCATCGTCCTCATAAGTTTCAATAACAATATTTCTACTAGATGGAATTGTTACGGTATACCAAACATCTCGACCTTCATAAGAGCCACAACCTACTCCCGGAATGGTAGGGTCTATATCTTCAGAATTGGTTGCATTATTAGAACCTATTACAGAACTACAGGTAACGCCTATATCTAAACTTATTGCTGAACTGCAATCATCATTTGAAGCTATGGGAGGCGGCACAATGCTAAAAGCACAAATATTAAAAGTTCCCGAATCTAACGAACCTCCATATTCCCAAACCCGAACATAAACAGTGGTTCCTGCTGATTCGGCAATAGTTAAGCCTGAAAAAAAACTGCTATTTGAAATATCATCATTACATGATATTAGGGATAAACTACTACAATCTAAGCCTTTATAAACAGCTAACCCTGTATCAGTTATTGAACCATCACTTATGCTAGTTTGAATTCTAACACCACCACTTGAAGGTACAATTACTCTATACCATAAATCGTCCCCCTGATAATCTGCACAACCAGGATCTGCAATCATTGAATCTTCTACATCAGCATTTACTGTTACCAAAAGCGGAGTGCATTCTCCCGAAATATCAACAGGTAGTTCTATTGCACCACCGCAAATATCATTAACAGGTGGAGCTACTTGACCAAATGCGTTTTTTGAAACAAAACAAAATAATAAAACAAAAATGAAACCTATTTTATTCATAAATACATGTTTTAAAACTTAAAAAGCAGGATTTACATAAAATAGATTTCCGGGTAACGGGGAGCTTTATTAACTAATAATTATCCATTAATTGACTATTAATTTTTTGGTTAGAATTTTGTCATCACAAATTATTTTAAGAAAATATATTCCGGATAACAACCTGTTAACCGAAAAATGAATTTGTTCGCTATTTTCAACACCTAAGTTTGTTAAAACCAATTTACCTTGCATATCATACAAAGCAATATCTATAGAAGGATTTTTAACGTTATTAATTTGAATATTTACATCCTGATTCTTACTTACCGGATTAGGAAACATTTTAAATACTGGTTGCTCAAAATCTATAATTGAAAGTGCTTCAGGATCTATTGCACAAATTTTAAACGTCCCTAAATCTTCGTTCTCAAAGGCCCAAAATCGAACATATAACATATCGTCAGGCGTAAGACCAGTCAATTCAATCCTCCCAAAGTCATATATTGTATTATTACCATTGCCGCTGTCATCACAATTCATTAATGCTAAGTTGCCGCAATCACCCGAATAAATAGCTATAGCGCCATCATCAATAGATAAATCATCTTCTGTAGTTTCGACAATAACATGGCCGCTTAAAGGTACTTTAATTTTATACCAGACATCACCACCTTCATATGCACCACATCCCGTACCAGGTACGCCACTTGACGCTGTAGCGTTATTAGAACCAATTACAGGTTCACAAATAGCTTTTAAAGATAATTCTATAGCATCTGCACATTCATCATTGGTTGCCACAGGAGGTGGTGTGAGCGATTGTACTTCAATATTGAATGTTCCTGTTGATGTAAATCCATCATATTCCCAGACACGAATGTAAATGGTCGTACCTTCAGCCTCTGCTAAATTAATTTGAGAAAATGTATTGGAACCACTTATATCATCGTTACATTTTATAATAGTTAAATTATCACAATCTACCCCTTTATAAGCAGCTAGCCCTGTATCATCTATTGAACTGCCACTTGAACTCGTAATTATACTTATTCCTCCAGAAGCAGGAACAACAACACTATACCATAAATCAGACCCTGCATAATTTCCACAACCAGGGTCGCCTGGGGTTAAAGATCCTGTTGCTGTATTATCTATAGTAACTAGTATAGCAGGATTGTCGAGAATAATTGGAAATGCGCCACTGCAATTGTCGTTTGCAGGTTGTGCGTACAAGTTTAGATTAAAGAAGGCGATTGTAACAAAACAAAGAAGGGTATTTTTTTTCATATTTGTAAGATTTTTAAAGAATTAATATTTATACTATAAACTCTTACCACAACTCTTTTTACTTCAGCAGGTTAATACTATTAATTTACAAAAAAGATTTCTACTGCTATTTTTTTTTTGATGAGTTGCAAATTTCAATGGTTTTCTGACAAAAAAAAGAAGCAACTCTGTTTTGAGCTGCTCCTTTTTTGATTGGTTATTATAAACTATACTATTTATCTGATACAATTTTCTTAATCATATATCCTCGATTCGTTGTCATTCTCACAAAGAACAGTTGACTATCTGTATCTGACATATCTAATGTTTTAACACCATAAGTTCCTTTAATGTAATTGTTATCAATTGCTTTTTTAATTAAAGCGCCTTTGGTATCAAACACTTCAATATTCACATCGGTGTCATATTCAAACATGTATTTAAGATTTACCTCTTGTTTAAATGGTACCGGATATGCAGTAAAGTTAACCGACTCTTTAGAACTATCAACTTTAGCTTGTAATATCGGGCATCCATTTTCACCTTCGCCATAAACCTTAGGACATTCATCACAAGTATCTAATACACCATCATTATCTGTATCATATTTTTCATCGTAACAATCTACATTCGTAGTTGTAAATGCCTGAGAACCGCCTTCGCATTCTTCAGAAACAATTTGAGATACACAAGTTTCATCATCTGCAGAGCAAACTAAGTCACAAACAACGGTGTGGATCACGACAAATATACCTCCTGTAAAATCCATATCTAATTCTTCGGCATTAACGGTTACGGTGTAATTCTGTACATAAGTATCAGATCCATTACAACTAATTGACGGATTAAACGGATAATTACCTGGCGCTGTGGTGTAATATCCTCCTTTTTTCTTCATTGGTAATGGTTTGCACCCTACATAAACATGCGCTTCACTTAGTACTTTGTCATCATCGATATCGAAATTGACAGTAACGCCTCCATCAACATACGAAACATGAGCTGTACCAACTAATTGTCCTTTACTTATGTCGCATTGACCTGCTCCTCGGTAAATTGGCATTTCATAATCGCCTTCACAGTTTATCTTATTCGTCCAGCCCCAACGATTATTATTTAAATCTTCTAAACCAATAAAACAAATAGCACCGTTGTCATCATAATGATCATCTAATTCAATATCATCGGCTAATTTAGCATATGCTGTACCACAATTTTCAACACATGGTCCAATTTCAACATCGGTGTAACAAATACTTAAACAATCGTCGTCAATCTCTTCGGTACCATTGGTATTGATTATAGTTAAACTGAACTCATCACCATTTTGAGCTCCGGTTGCCGTTGCATTACCATTTTCGCCCATAGTGATTACTGCATCATTACCAACACCAGCCCATACATAGGTATAATCAGGATTATATTCACCACTGAATACCAAGTTAATTGTGCCATTTGAACAATATGAATCATCATTAGCACTAATTAGACCTTCACAAACAGGTGTGTCATAAATGGTTATAGGTATACTTGATGATTGCGTAGAAATACAACCACTTGATGTTTGATATCTTACAACTACCTGATATTGTCCTACTATAAAGTCTGCTATCGCACCGACATCGATATTATCAGGTATCTGAATATTTCCTAAATCTATTTCACCAAAGTTAGGATCAATATCACCATTCACTATTCTTACGAGTGTTGAGAATACGATAACAGCATCTTCAGGAACTTCTGCATTTGGATCATCACTAACTAAATTTAACAAGCCTTTAAACACATCTAGTAAATTACTTATACAAATGCTTTTTGGTTGTGTAACTGGTGCTGCCTGAACACTTGCAAAACCAACAGTTTTCTGATTAGTTGCCTGACATCCGTTTTCATCTGTTACAATCACCGTGTAAGTACCAATTAATTCAGATTCAAAACTTGCTACATTACCTATATTCATATTGTTCCATATTATTACATCATCTGGGATACCTAGAAATGACCATTCGTAAGTATAAGTTCCTTCTGGTGCAGGTACTGCTGAGATTAAGGTTGGTGTTCCCGGACAAATGTTTTCAGCTGTTACAGTAACTTCTGGATTTGGATATACAACCAATTGAACGGTATCGGTATCCTCACAGCCATTGTCATCAGTTACTGTTAAGGTCAGGTTATAAGTACCTGCCGGTGCATTATCATGGGTTGGATTGGCGATATTGGTCGCACTTAAATACGTAGTGTCTCCACTCCATGCATAACTATAAGGACTGGTTCCGCCACTGGCTGAACCGTCTAACTGCATTGTGTTTACACCGTCATCATAACATACCGCATCATCATCACCTGCCTCTGCCGTTGGATTTGGATATACAACCAATTGAACGGTATCGGTATCCTCACAGCCGTTGTCATCAGTAACTGTTAAGGTCAGGTTATAAGTACCTGCCGGTGCATTATCATGGGTTGGATTGGCAATATTAGTTGCACTTAAATACGTGGTATCTCCACTCCATGCATAACTATAAGGACTGGTTCCGCCACTGGCTGAACCGTCTAACTGCATTGTGTTTACACCATCATCATAACATACGGCATCATCATCACCTGCCTCTGCCGTTGGATTTGGATATACCACCAATTGAACGGTATCGGTATCCTCACAGCCATTGTCATCAGTAACTGTTAACGTTAGATTGTAGGTACCTGCCGGTGCATTGTCATGGGTTGGATTGGCGATATTGGTCGCACTTAAATACGTAGTGTCTCCACTCCATGCATAACTATAAGGACTGGTTCCGCCACTGGCTGAACCGTCTAACTGCATTGTGTTTACACCGTCATCATAACATACCGCATCATCATCACCTGCCTCTGCCGTTGGATTTGGATATACAACCAATTGAACGGTATCGGTATCCTCACAGCCGTTGTCATCAGTAACTGTTAAGGTCAGGTTATAAGTACCTGCCGGTGCATTATCATGGGTTGGATTGGCAATATTAGTTGCACTTAAATACGTGGTATCTCCACTCCATGCATAACTATAAGGACTGGTTCCGCCACTGGCTGAACCGTCTAACTGCATTGTGTTTACACCATCATCATAACATACGGCATCATCATCACCTGCCTCTGCCGTTGGATTTGGATATACAACCAATTGAACGGTATCGGTATCCTCACAGCCATTGTCATCAGTAACTGTTAACGTTAGATTGTAGGTACCTGCCGGTGCATTGTCATGGGTTGGATTGGCAATATTAGTTGCACTTAAATACGTAGTGTCTCCACTCCATGCATAACTATAAGGACTGGTTCCTCCACTGGCTGAACCGTCTAACTGCATTGTGTTTACACCATCATCATAACATACCGCATCATCATCACCTGCCTCTGCCGTTGGATTTGGATATACAACCAATTGAACGGTATCGGTATCCTCACAGCCATTGTCATCAGTAACTGTTAACGTTAGATTGTAGGTACCTGCCGGTGCATTGTCATGGGTTGGATTGGCGATATTGGTCGCACTTAAATACGTAGTGTCTCCACTCCATGCATAACTATAAGGACTGGTTCCGCCACTGGCTGAACCGTCTAACTGCATTGTGTTTACACCATCATCATAACATACGGCATCATCATCACCTGCCTCTGCCGTTGGATTTGGATATACAACCAATTGAACGGTATCGGTATCCTCACAGCCATTGTCATCAGTAACTGTTAAGGTCAGGTTATAAGTACCTGCCGGTGCATTGTCATGGGTTGGATTGGCGATATTGGTCGCACTTAAATACGTAGTGTCTCCACTCCATGCATAACTATAAGGACTGGTTCCTCCACTGGCTGAACCGTCTAACTGCATTGTGTTTACACCATCATCATAACATACGGCATCATCATCACCTGCCTCTGCCGTTGGATTTGGATATACAACCAATTGAACGGTATCGGTATCCTCACAGCCATTGTCATCAGTAACTGTTAACGTTAGATTGTAGGTACCTGCCGGTGCATTGTCATGGGTTGGATTGGCAATATTAGTTGCACTTAAATACGTGGTATCTCCACTCCATGCATAACTATAAGGACTGGTTCCGCCACTGGCTGAACCATCTAACTGCATTGTGTTTACACCATCATCATAACATACCGCATCATCATCACCTGCCTCTGCCGTTGGATTTGGATATACAACCAATTGAACGGTATCGGTATCCTCACAGCCATTGTCATCAGTTACTGTTAAGGTCAGGTTATAAGTACCTGCCGGTGCATTATCATGGGTTGGATTGGCGATATTGGTCGCACTTAAATACGTAGTGTCTCCACTCCATGCATAACTATAAGGACTGGTTCCGCCACTGGCTGAACCGTCTAACTGCATTGTGTTTACACCGTCATCATAACATACCGCATCATCATCACCTGCCTCTGCCGTTGGATTTGGATATACAACCAATTGAACGGTATCGGTATCCTCACAGCCGTTGTCATCAGTAACTGTTAAGGTCAGGTTATAAGTACCTGCCGGTGCATTATCATGGGTTGGATTGGCGATATTGGTCGCACTTAAATACGTAGTGTCTCCACTCCATGCATAACTATAAGGACTGGTTCCGCCACTGGCTGAACCGTCTAACTGCATCGTGTTTACACCATCATCATAACATACGGCATCATCATCACCTGCCTCTGCCGTTGGATTTGGATATACCACCAATTGAACGGTATCGGTATCCTCACAGCCATTGTCATCAGTAACTGTTAACGTTAGATTGTAGGTACCTGCCGGTGCATTGTCATGGGTTGGATTGGCGATATTGGTCGCACTTAAATACGTAGTGTCTCCACTCCATGCATAACTATAAGGACTGGTTCCTCCACTGGCTGAACCGTCTAACTGCATTGTGTTTACACCATCATCATAACATACGGCATCATCATCACCTGCCTCTGCCGTTGGATTTGGATATACAACCAATTGAACGGTATCGGTATCCTCACAGCCATTGTCATCAGTAACTGTTAAGGTCAGGTTATAAGTACCTGCCGGTGCATTGTCATGGGTTGGATTGGCGATATTGGTCGCACTTAAATACGTAGTGTCTCCACTCCATGCATAACTATAAGGACTGGTTCCTCCACTGGCTGAACCGTCTAACTGCATTGTGTTTACACCATCATCATAACATACGGCATCATCATCACCTGCCTCTGCCGTTGGATTTGGATATACAACCAATTGAACGGTATCGGTATCCTCACAGCCATTGTCATCAGTAACTGTTAAGGTCAGGTTATAAGTACCTGCCGGTGCATTGTCATGGGTTGGATTGGCGATATTGGTCGCACTTAAATACGTAGTGTCTCCACTCCATGCATAACTATAAGGACTGGTTCCGCCACTGGCTGAACCGTCTAACTGCATTGTGTTTACACCATCATCATAACATACGGCATCATCATCACCTGCCTCTGCCGTTGGATTTGGATATACAACCAATTGAACGGTATCGGTATCCTCACAGCCATTGTCATCAGTAACTGTTAAGGTCAGGTTATAAGTACCTGCCGGTGCATTGTCATGGGTTGGATTGGCGATATTGGTCGCACTTAAATACGTAGTGTCTCCACTCCATGCATAACTATAAGGACTGGTTCCTCCACTGGCTGAACCGTCTAACTGCATTGTGTTTACACCATCATCATAACATACGGCATCATCATCACCTGCCTCTGCCGTTGGATTTGGATATACAACCAATTGAACGGTATCGGTATCCTCACAGCCATTGTCATCAGTAACTGTTAACGTTAGATTGTAGGTACCTGCCGGTGCATTGTCATGGGTTGGATTGGCGATATTGGTCGCACTTAAATACGTAGTGTCTCCACTCCATGCATAACTATAAGGACTGGTTCCTCCACTGGCTGAACCGTCTAACTGCATTGTGTTTACACCATCATCATAACATACGGCATCATCATCACCTGCCTCTGCCGTTGGATTTGGATATACAACCAATTGAACGGTATCGGTATCCTCACAGCCATTGTCATCAGTAACTGTTAAGGTCAGGTTATAAGTACCTGCCGGTGCATTGTCATGGGTTGGATTGGCGATATTGGTCGCACTTAAATACGTAGTGTCTCCACTCCATGCATAACTATAAGGACTGGTTCCTCCACTGGCTGAACCGTCTAACTGCATTGTGTTTACACCATCATCATAACATACGGCATCATCATCACCTGCCTCTGCCGTTGGATTTGGATATACAACCAATTGAACGGTATCGGTATCCTCACAGCCATTGTCATCAGTAACTGTTAACGTTAGATTGTAGGTACCTGCCGGTGCATTGTCATGGGTTGGATTGGCGATATTAGTTGCACTTAAATACGTGGTATCTCCACTCCATGCATAACTATAAGGACTGGTTCCGCCACTGGCTGAACCGTCTAACTGCATCGTGTTTACACCATCATCATAACATACCGCATCATCATCACCTGCCTCTGCCGTTGGTGATTCATTAACTACAATATCAAAGGATACTACTGTGGCACAATTTGATTGAGGTAAAACACTACGTACATAGATTGTTGTAGAACCTGTTGTGTATTGCGTACCCGGTGTAACACCATCCACATCTGCTATAGGATTAGCTCCGAACTCTGCATCTGTTTGTGAGGTATGGAAAGAAATTATACCGCCACCATTGTTTGTGACTCCATTATCAAGAGTAAATGTCGCCATACCGCTGTTGCCTTCTTCACAAGCTTCCAAATCTGTTACTTCCGGCATTGGAGGAGGTACTGTATAACCAAATCGATATGGTCCTGCAAAATCTTTCAATTCGCTTCCAAAAGCAGTCTCATCATTAGGTCCACCACCACTACTACGGGTTTTAACTAATAAACTACCTAAAATATTGGCACATGGGTCTTCACTACCTCTTCTATCTAAACCAAAAGCTGTTAAATCGATTCCGATCTCAACAAATTGGTACCGTTCATAACTATTAACCGCAGTTGGTTTAACGCCTTGCCAAGTACCCCATGGTGGGCCTAATGTAGTTGACCCTGCATCTGAAAGCTTATCATCATTAACACGCCCCCACATATTAAGTCCTCCGGCTTTAGGATTAATAGCAGCATAGCCATAATCACCTGAATCTGTACCTTTTTCAAAAGCTACAGTTTTATCTACATTAAAGGGTCTTCCATCCCATGTATTATCATAATTATTAAAAGTAGTTTCACTCATCCAAACTCTGATTCTGATATCAGGTACATTCCCGCCGTTTACATAATCAACAGAAACTATAATGGTCCCCGGAATTAAAATACTACCATCGTCGCCTCCATTTGGTGCATCATCAGGACCATTTGGATCAAAAGTCCATGCAGTACGACCACCTTCTCCTCCTGTATTAATTATAGCTCCTCCAACTAGTTGTGCATCAGTACGAAAAAACTCAAAGTCTAGATGTTTATTACCATTAGTAACTACTAAAGACCCGCCTGCAAAAGCCCAAAGTCTAGTAAATGGTCTGTCGTCATTTGCATCATAATTAGGATCACCTTCAGGAAGCATATTTGGTGGTACACGAGGTCCCTCTCCTCTTAGGTGAGCATACACATCAATAATATCGTCTTTTTGAGGCACACTTCCCGCTGTTCCTATACTCCATGTATTTGGATTATCAGGATTTTTATCTCCAGAACCTGCGAAATAAGATGTTTCTGCACTACCACCATCAACATAGGTGTCACGACCGTAAACAGCATCCAGCCATAAATATGGTGTTACTCCTTCCAATACAACAGGGAAGTTCGCAATAACACCAACAACAGCCGGATTAACTCCTAAATCGGAAGGAATAATCGATTGATGTCTCTCAAAAGGTGTATTATTTAATGCTGGTATAATACCTCCTGGTAAGGGATCTGAATCAGGATTATGTGGAGGCGTAGCCTGATCAATAACTCCTAACCCAGCTCCTGGCCACATTTCGCTTTTAAACCAATCATCAGTGCCTATTGGGGGTACTGTATATGGCACAGGAGGCATTTCTATATTTAGAAATTGCAGCCTATTGGCATAAACATCACCATCAATACCAAAATTAGCCTGTACCGAAGAAGAACCTACATCTTGAGCATAAAAAAATTGCGTTGACAGTCCAAAAGTGATTACGGACAGACAACACAATAGCAATGTCTTATACGATTTACTGATCTTGCCAAGAAAATCGTTTTTAGTAATTTTGTACATAAACATAACATTTAAATTAAGTTAATAAATGATTTCGTTTACATAACTATAAATAAGAAAAATAGACATGGTGCAGATGCTATTAAACAGTGCACAACAATAAATAGTAAAGACAAGAAGATATGGCGCAATTTTAAAAATACGCATAACAAATTAATACACTAAATTACAAAGAAGATAAAAAGGGCATTTAATAACTGCTATTAATCAAATGCTTTTATGTCGAGAGATTTTAATTTACCTCCATAAATATAAGAAAATATAATCAGTTTTTCAAACAGATATTCAATGTTTTATAAAAAATAGAATATTGAACTTGTTTATTCGATAAAATCTAAAGGTTGTAGAAATAATTAACATAAGTTAATTAATAATCAGTTTTTTTCTTATACTCCCTTGATCTGAAAGAATATTTAACAAGTAGACACCACTTGTTAAATGGCTCACATTAACTTCTTTTTGAAAAATATTATCATTGTCTAATCTTTTAAAGACTTCTCTTCCTTGTATATTATATATGGTTATACTTTTAATAAGCAGGTGATGATTGTTTTTAATAAAAAGAGTGTTCTTTACTGGATTCGGATAAATACTAAATTGAGATGTTACTTCAACATCTTCATTACTTAGTATAGCACAAGAAGCAGAAACCATACTTAATTCTCCACAAACATCACCTGAAGTACTTCGACTTTGAACATCCTGTGCTCCCTCTATATCAATAGCATTTAATTTTCTTAAAGTTTCGCCAGACTCCAAAGAAAAGTGCATAATAATATCGGGGTTTACCACATGCCCTAATTGATGTCCATGACCTAATTCATGAACCGTAACACTTTCGAAGTCTACCTGAGTACTGATAGGTTCGGCTGTACTGTAATTCCAGTTGACACTTCTGTTAAATATGATATCCATTTCTACAACATACCACTTTATTGCACCATCCTGAACGCATCCTGCATATCTTGAAAAACACTGTCCTAATGTGGTTGCTCCAATGTTATCAGTAAATGTAATGGTATTCAAATTATCATAAAGATTATATTTGGTAAGTGTAGTGATTTCAGAAGAAACCTCCCAATTAATACCTGTTTCGCATTTCCATGTGTTCAAGGCTCTTGTAAAGGCTGCATTTGCATCAGAATTATAAAATTCTTCATTCATAAACCAAGTGTAGCCGCCATTATTATTCTTATCGACATGTTGAGTTTGATAGGCTCTACCGTTATAATTGAGATTAACTTCGGCATAATCTATAACAAGTTTTTCTGTAGACTTTATAGTGCCATTGTCAATTGTATTCACTTTTACATAACCGGTTCCTGCGTAATCTGGTATTTCAACTTCAATTTGCGTGTTTGTCCAACTCATAATCTGACTTCCTAACGTTTCCGCATAAAAAAATCCACCTAAATTAGCATCGCTAAACGAAACAGATCCTTTGACATCGCCAAAACCACTACCATTTATGGTAAGAATGCTTTTAGTTCCGGCAGTAAAACGTGCTCCGTTAAACGAAGCCATTGTTAAAGTAGTGTTGGTAACTAAATTACTCTGAATTACCTGATCTTGAATTTCTCCATTCATCTCTAGCTCATTTGATTTCAGAATTTCAGGATTCTTTTGTGTTTGCTTAATTATGTCATTGTAAAGTTTAATAGAAATATTATCATAAATAGCTCCTCCATTACTGGCAACATTTCCTTTTACATCATATTTATAGAATCCTTGTAAATCACCAACTGACTGAAATAACTTATTACGATTCTTACTGGTTAAATTTTTATCAGATATTTCGTCTAAAATGAACATGCCAAAATCTCCTTTTTTTAGTTGAAGACTATGCGATACAATAATAGCATCAAGATCCACTACTCCTCCATTAGTAATTACTTCTACTGTTTTTAAAAGTTCTCCTTTAAAAACTTTATTCACTTCAATGATTTGCCGAGTAAATATATTTTGATGAGCATCATCCCAAAAGGATTCTTGAGAAATGACTTTTCCTTCTACAACTTGTTTGGATTGCTTAATCTGGTTTGATAGATTTGCTTTTATTGAAGAATGGTTTTGAGCTGCCATTGTAAAGGTTGTGACTAGAAAAAAACTAGTCATTAACCTACTTAGGGTAGATGTAAAGTTTTTCATAGTTTGGGGTGTTTCTTATTGAAAATTACAAAAAGACTACTTTTAATCGGATTTTTTAACAGTTTAATCGATAAAAAGCTGTTTTACACGTAATAAAATCAGAAAAAACACATAATTTGCTATTAATCGGTTTTATATTAAGTGATTATTGAAATAATAGTTTAATAGAATAAGAATTACTTTCTGAAAAATAAAATTCCTACACACAAGTAAATCAATAGGTTAAATTAAAAAAACCAGGCAAATGTATTAATTTGTTAGTCAAATCAAAATGATATCTATATTTTAACAAATCTTTTAACGGTAATTTTATCCGACGAATTACATGTCCTAAGAGAAGTAATATTCAATATTAAATTGAACAGAATTTATTTATAAAACCGTAAAAATTAACGTTCTGAAACATTCAAAAACTTTTGTAATACAATTACCCAAAACGAGGTAGACTATTTCTTTAATGATAACTTGTTAATATTTAACGTAGTACAAAATCATAGTTATCTTAAATAAATCTATTTTTGCCGATTCAATCATAAAGTTAGTAGGAGATATAATATTATTATTGTTGTTAATAATAATAAATGTATTCATAATCTTACTTAAAAGTTAAAAAATAACGCATTTCATCGATTAAACATCGTTTTTATTCGATTAAATGTATTTGTTATTATTTTTACCTCAAATTAAATTATTGATTATGAGAACATTATTACTTTTTATTGGTTTGAGTATGACTATTTTCAATCATGCCCAGTCTTGTTATGGTACCTTACCAGTATCAGATAATTTTGATGATCAAACTACAGTTGGCGTTTGTTGGGATTTAATAGATCAAGATGGAGATAACAACAATTGGATATGGTGGAATTATAGCGACACCTATGGCGGGTATAAAGTAATAGCTTCATATTCTTATTATACTTCTTCTGGTGCTTTAAATCCAGACAACTGGATTATTTCTTACCCTATAGACTTAACTTCTTTTTCATCCAGTGACAACATAGAGTTATCTTATAAAATTAGAAGTGCTTCTAAAAATTATGCACATGAATATTATACTGTATACGCCGCAACTGGAAAACAAACAACCACATTAGAAGCTAGTTCTGTAAAACAGAGTGCTTATGTTGATGATATTGGAGGAAATGGAGATTTTGTTGTTGCTAAATTAAATGTGTCTAGCCTTGCTGGTAACACGATATATATAGCTTTTAGACATCATAATTCTACTGACCAATCTAATATTGAAATCGATGAAGTCACCATTAGTTCCAAAACCCTTGGTATTGAAGATTTCGAATCCGATAATTTTTCGTTCTACTACTCAAAGAACAATAATAGCTTAGAACTGAAATCTGCAAATAAGCCAATTAGTAATATAACTATTTTTAACCTTTTAGGTCAGAATGTCTTGAGTAAAAATTTAAATGTTACTAATGAAAGTGTAAATATTAATTCTTTAACCAAAGGTGTTTACATTGCACAAATTACAATTGACAATTTCACAAAATCAATAAAATTTCTAATAAATTAGATATTATTATAATAAAAAAGGGAGCTTAATAGCTCCCTTTTAATTTGCTACAATTATTCTAAATTATTGTTTTTTGTTTGAAACAATTTTCTTAATCATAGTTCCTTTAGAACTTGTTATTCTTACAAATAACATTTGATCATCAAATAATGACAAGTCTAACTTAGTTTCTATTTTACTTCCTTTCGAATAACTATTATTTACAGTTTGTTTAAGTAAAGCGCCTTTCATATCGTACACTTCAATTGTAACATCTGTATCATAGTCAAACTTATAACTAATAGTAACTTCATTCTCATATGGAACGGGATAAGCAGTAAAGTACGCTGTCTCCTCTGTAGAATCAGTTTTCGCCATTAGCTCAGAATCAGGACAATTCGTATCACCACTTACATTTACTGTACCTCCATGAGATGTTTCTTCAGAACATTTACATACTTCCTCACAAACAACGCCATGAATTATTACATACAACTCAGTTCCTGGTAAATCTTCAATTTCTATGGTTAAATCTTCAACATAGTCGTATGATCCTCCTGGGTTGAAATTATATTGTCCTGGCGCTACTGTATATTCGCCTCTTTTTGTTGGATATAAATCACAACCAACATAAACATGCGCCTCACTCATTCCATAACCTTCAAACAAGTTGTATGATACGGTCATATTAGAACCATTATAGCTAACTGTCGCTGTACCTACATGTGCTCCTTTAGTTATATCACAATGCGCCGCTCCAGCATATAAATCCATAACATAATCTGTATCACTAGGTGCTACTAAATTAGTCCAGCCCCAACGGTTAAAGTCTCCACCATCTTCCCCAACGTTATCATCTAAGAAACATAAGGCGTCGGCACCGTTACGGGCAAACATGGTTTCGCAATTATCATATTTATCAAACTCACGAGTTATTGTAATTGTTTTAGTATCGAAGTTACCGCATACATCAAGAGGCGTTGTAAATACATAATCTGCCAATTCTGCGCAACCATCATTACTATAGCGAATATTTGTAGGTCCTACTGTTAATACTCCCGGAACACATCCAGTATAACTTGCTGTTAAAGACTCTGGAAAAGCACCATTACAAATGGTAGTTTCTCCTACATCTGGTAATATTATTACAACATCTGGTGCTGCTGTAATGGTAAAGGTTGCTTTATTATCTGAACCTGCATAACACACATCACTTACCTGATAGTTCAATTCTATACTTCCGCCACATACATCTGGCATCGCTGGTGTTACCTCAAATGCCCCTGATGGTGAACATCCGCCGCTTACACTAAACGCCGCTACAAAGGCATCCCACTGCGCTGCTATATCGCCGTCACATGCACTTACTGTCTTGTTGGCCGGAGTATCAATCGTTAAGTCTGGTGCTGCTGTAATGGTAAAGGTTGCTTTATTATCTGAACCTGCATAACACACATCACTTACCTGATAGTTCAATTCTATACTTCCGCCACATACATCTGGCATCGCTGGTGTTACCTCAAATGCCCCTGATGGTGAACATCCGCCGCTTACACTAAACGCCGCTACAAAGGCATCCCACTGCGCTGCTATATCGCCGTCACATGCACTTACTGTCTTGTTGGCCGGAGTATCAATCGTTAAGTCTGGTGCTGCTGTAATGGTAAAGGTTGCTTTATTATCTGAACCTGCATAACACACATCACTTACCTGATAGTTCAATTCTATACTTCCGCCACATACATCTGGCATCGCTGGTGTTACTTCAAATGCCCCTGATGGTGAACATCCGCCGCTTACACTAAACGCCGCTACAAAGGCATCCCACTGCGCTGCTATATCGCCATCACATGCACTTACTGTCTTGTTGGCCGGAGTATCAATCGTTAAGTCTGGTGCTGCTGTAATGGTAAAGGTTGCTTTATTATCTGAACCTGCATAACACACATCACTTACCTGATAGTTCAATTCTATACTTCCGCCACATACATCTGGCATCGCTGGTGTTACTTCAAATGCCCCTGATGGTGAACATCCGCCGCTTACACTAAACGCCGCTACAAAGGCATCCCACTGCGCTGCTATATCGCCATCACATGCACTTACTGTCTTGTTGGCCGGAGTATCAATCGTTAAGTCTGGTGCTGCTGTAATGGTAAAGGTTGCTTTATTATCTGAACCTGCATAACACACATCACTTACCTGATAGTTCAATTCTATACTTCCGCCACATACATCTGGCATCGCTGGTGTTACCTCAAATGCCCCTGATGGTGAACATCCGCCGCTTACACTAAACGCCGCTACAAAGGCATCCCACTGCGCTGCTATATCGCCGTCACATGCACTTACTGTCTTGTTGGCCGGAGTATCAATCGTTAAGTCTGGTGCTGCTGTAATGGTAAAGGTTGCTTTATTATCTGAACCTGCATAACACACATCACTTACCTGATAGTTCAATTCTATACTTCCCCCACATACATCTGGCATCGCTGGTGTTACCTCAAATGCCCCTGATGGTGAACATCCGCCGCTTACACTAAACGCCGCTACAAAGGCATCCCACTGCGCTGCTATATCGCCATCACATGCACTTACTGTCTTGTTGGCCGGAGTATCAATCGTTAAGTCTGGTGCTGCTGTAATGGTAAAGGTTGCTTTATTATCTGAACCTGCATAACACACATCACTTACCTGATAGTTCAATTCTATACTTCCGCCACATACATCTGGCATCGCTGGTGTTACCTCAAATGCCCCTGATGGTGAACATCCGCCGCTTACACTAAACGCCGCTACAAAGGCATCCCACTGCGCTGCTATATCGCCATCACATGCACTTACTGTCTTGTTGGCCGGAGTATCAATCGTTAAGTCTGGTGCTGCTGTAATGGTAAAGGTTGCTTTATTATCTGAACCTGCATAACACACATCACTTACCTGATAGTTCAATTCTATACTTCCCCCACATACATCTGGCATCGCTGGTGTTACCTCAAATGCCCCTGATGGTGAACATCCGCCGCTTACACTAAACGCCGCTACAAAGGCATCCCACTGCGCTGCTATATCGCCGTCACATGCACTTACTGTCTTGTTGGCCGGAGTATCAATCGTTAAGTCTGGTGCTGCTGTAATGGTAAAGGTTGCTTTATTATCTGAACCTGCATAACACACATCACTTACCTGATAGTTCAATTCTATACTTCCGCCACATACATCTGGCATCGCTGGTGTTACCTCAAATGCCCCTGATGGTGAACATCCGCCGCTTACACTAAACGCCGCTACAAAGGCATCCCACTGCGCTGCTATATCGCCGTCACATGCACTTACTGTCTTGTTGGCCGGAGTATCAATCGTTAAGTCTGGTGCTGCTGTAATGGTAAAGGTTGCTTTATTATCTGAACCTGCATAACACACATCACTTACCTGATAGTTCAATTCTATACTTCCGCCACATACATCTGGCATCGCTGGTGTTACCTCAAATGCCCCTGATGGTGAACATCCGCCGCTTACACTAAACGCCGCTACAAAGGCATCCCACTGCGCTGCTATATCGCCGTCACATGCACTTACTGTCTTGTTGGCCGGAGTATCAATCGTTAAGTCTGGTGCTGCTGTAATGGTAAAGGTTGCTTTATTATCTGAACCTGCATAACACACATCACTTACCTGATAGTTCAATTCTATACTTCCGCCACATACATCTGGCATCGCTGGTGTTACTTCAAATGCCCCTGATGGTGAACATCCGCCGCTTACACTAAACGCCGCTACAAAGGCATCCCACTGCGCTGCTATATCGCCATCACATGCACTTACTGTCTTGTTGGCCGGAGTATCAATCGTTAAGTCTGGTGCTGCTGTAATGGTAAAGGTTGCTTTATTATCTGAACCTGCATAACACACATCACTTACCTGATAGTTCAATTCTATACTTCCGCCACATACATCTGGCATCGCTGGTGTTACCTCAAATGCCCCTGATGGTGAACATCCGCCGCTTACACTAAACGCCGCTACAAAGGCATCCCACTGCGCTGCTATATCGCCATCACATGCACTTACTGTCTTGTTGGCCGGAGTATCAATCGTTAAGTCTGGTGCTGCTGTAATGGTAAAGGTTGCTTTATTATCTGAACCTGCATAACACACATCACTTACCTGATAGTTCAATTCTATACTTCCGCCACATACATCTGGCATCGCTGGTGTTACCTCAAATGCCCCTGATGGTGAACATCCGCCGCTTACACTAAACGCCGCTACAAAGGCATCCCACTGCGCTGCTATATCGCCGTCACATGCACTTACTGTCTTGTTGGCCGGAGTATCAATCGTTAAGTCTGGTGCTGCTGTAATGGTAAAGGTTGCTTTATTATCTGAACCTGCATAACACACATCACTTACCTGATAGTTCAATTCTATACTTCCGCCACATACATCTGGCATCGCTGGTGTTACCTCAAATGCCCCTGATGGTGAACATCCGCCGCTTACACTAAACGCCGCTACAAAGGCATCCCACTGCGCTGCTATATCGCCGTCACATGCACTTACTGTCTTGTTGGCCGGAGTATCAATCGTTAAGTCTGGTGCTGCTGTAATGGTAAAGGTTGCTTTATTATCTGAACCTGCATAACACACATCACTTACCTGATAGTTCAATTCTATACTTCCGCCACATACATCTGGCATCGCTGGTGTTACCTCAAATGCCCCTGATGGTGAACATCCGCCGCTTACACTAAACGCCGCTACAAAGGCATCCCACTGCGCTGCTATATCGCCGTCACATGCACTTACTGTCTTGTTGGCCGGAGTATCAATCGTTAAGTCTGGTGCTGCTGTAATGGTAAAGGTTGCTTTATTATCTGAACCTGCATAACACACATCACTTACCTGATAGTTCAATTCTATACTTCCGCCACATACATCTGGCATCGCTGGTGTTACTTCAAATGCCCCTGATGGTGAACATCCGCCGCTTACACTAAACGCCGCTACAAAGGCATCCCACTGCGCTGCTATATCGCCATCACATGCACTTACTGTCTTGTTGGCCGGAGTATCAATCGTTAAGTCTGGTGCTGCTGTAATGGTAAAGGTTGCTTTATTATCTGAACCTGCATAACACACATCACTTACCTGATAGTTCAATTCTATACTTCCGCCACATACATCTGGCATCGCTGGTGTTACTTCAAATGCCCCTGATGGTGAACATCCGCCGCTTACACTAAACGCCGCTACAAAGGCATCCCACTGCGCTGCTATATCGCCGTCACATGCACTTACTGTCTTGTTGGCCGGAGTATCAATCGTTAAGTCTGGTGCTGCTGTAATGGTAAAGGTTGCTTTATTATCTGAACCTGCATAACACACATCACTTACCTGATAGTTCAATTCTATACTTCCGCCACATACATCTGGCATCGCTGGTGTTACCTCAAATGCCCCTGATGGTGAACATCCGCCGCTTACACTAAACGCCGCTACAAAGGCATCCCACTGCGCTGCTATATCGCCGTCACATGCACTTACTGTCTTGTTGGCCGGAGTATCAATCGTTAAGTCTGGTGCTGCTGTAATGGTAAAGGTTGCTTTATTATCTGAACCTGCATAACACACATCACTTACCTGATAGTTCAATTCTATACTTCCGCCACATACATCTGGCATCGCTGGTGTTACCTCAAATGCCCCTGATGGTGAACATCCGCCGCTTACACTAAACGCCGCTACAAAGGCATCCCACTGCGCTGCTATATCGCCGTCACATGCACTTACTGTCTTGTTGGCCGGAGTATCAATCGTTAAGTCTGGTGCTGCTGTAATGGTAAAGGTTGCTTTATTATCTGAACCTGCATAACACACATCACTTACCTGATAGTTCAATTCTATACTTCCGCCACATACATCTGGCATCGCTGGTGTTACCTCAAATGCCCCTGATGGTGAACATCCGCCGCTTACACTAAACGCCGCTACAAAGGCATCCCACTGCGCTGCTATATCGCCGTCACATGCACTTACTGTCTTGTTGGCCGGAGTATCAATCGTTAAGTCTGGTGCTGCTGTAATGGTAAAGGTTGCTTTATTATCTGAACCTGCATAACACACATCACTTACCTGATAGTTCAATTCTATACTTCCCCCACATACATCTGGCATCGCTGGTGTTACCTCAAATGCCCCTGATGGTGAACATCCGCCGCTTACACTAAACGCCGCTACAAAGGCATCCCACTGCGCTGCTATATCGCCGTCACATGCACTTACTGTCTTGTTGGCCGGAGTATCAATCGTTAAGTCTGGTGCTGCTGTAATGGTAAAGGTTGCTTTATTATCTGAACCTGCATAACACACATCACTTACCTGATAGTTCAATTCTATACTTCCGCCACATACATCTGGCATCGCTGGTGTTACCTCAAATGCCCCTGATGGTGAACATCCGCCGCTTACACTAAACGCCGCTACAAAGGCATCCCACTGCGCTGCTATATCGCCGTCACATGCACTTACTGTCTTGTTGGCCGGAGTATCAATCGTTAAGTCTGGTGCTGCTGTAATGGTAAAGGTTGCTTTATTATCTGAACCTGCATAACACACATCACTTACCTGATAGTTCAATTCTATACTTCCGCCACATACATCTGGCATCGCTGGTGTTACTTCAAATGCCCCTGATGGTGAACATCCGCCGCTTACACTAAACGCCGCTACAAAGGCATCCCACTGCGCTGCTATATCGCCATCACATGCACTTACTGTCTTGTTGGCCGGAGTATCAATCGTTAAGTCTGGTGCTGCTGTAATGGTAAAGGTTGCTTTATTATCTGAACCTGCATAACACACATCACTTACCTGATAGTTCAATTCTATACTTCCGCCACATACATCTGGCATCGCTGGTGTTACCTCAAATGCCCCTGATGGTGAACATCCGCCGCTTACACTAAACGCCGCTACAAAGGCATCCCACTGCGCTGCTATATCGCCATCACATGCACTTACTGTCTTGTTGGCCGGAGTATCAATCGTTAAGTCTGGTGCTGCTGTAATGGTAAAGGTTGCTTTATTATCTGAACCTGCATAACACACATCACTTACCTGATAGTTCAATTCTATACTTCCGCCACATACATCTGGCATCGCTGGTGTTACCTCAAATGCCCCTGATGGTGAACATCCGCCGCTTACACTAAACGCCGCTACAAAGGCATCCCACTGCGCTGCTATATCGCCGTCACATGCACTTACTGTCTTGTTGGCCGGAGTATCAATCGTTAAGTCTGGTGCTGAATCTACTGTAAAAGTTGCTGAACATGTTAAACCATCAACAACACATTCATCCGATGCTATAATTTCAATAGTTATTTCTCCGCCACAAATATCTGGAGCCATAATTTCATCTAAACTTCCAATAGGGTCTTCTCCATTAATACTGTACATCACTGACTCTTGAGTGTCACCAACTTGATAAGTAAATAATGCTTTCCAATCATTAAAAGCTGTGTTGAGATCTTCTTGTGAAGTACAAGCAACAACACCATCATCTTCAGGACAGGATATTGTTATAGCCTCCAAAACCGTTAAAGTAAATGATCCTATGGCAAAACAATTTGAAGACGTATTATCTACTCTAGCAAATATTTCATCGTTTCCTGACACATAACTCTCAGGAGAACCTATAGCGTTTTCGTTATTTTCAGCATCTTCTAGGGATAAGAAAAAGCTAGCAGTTTCATCAACACCTAAGTCTCCACCGGCATTAATTCCGTTATTCAAATTAAAGCTTGCTGTTCCTGTACTTCCTCCTTCTTCACATAAAGTTAAAGGTCCGAATTCTGGAGCCGGAGGCGTATTTAACCTAACAGTAAATTGAAATGGAGCAAAACATGCATCAGGCTCTGTTGACCTTACTTTGGCATATACAACATTATCTGTATTTAATGTTAAACCTCCAACTAAATCACCAAATTTGGTAATTAATTCTTCTCTATTAACATCCTTAAACCATTCAAAATTTAAATCGGCAAAAGTTAAGTCATTATTTTCAAGTAACACTTTAAGTTCTTCCAATAATGTTACCAAATTTGTTTTAAAATTATCTAATGTCGTTTCATCGTCAGGAGCGGTTATCTCATCAGTACAATATGAAAATATTGGAGCACTCTGTACGTTTGGAGGCACCCTAATACCAAAAACACCTGTACCAAATCCTGTTGGAGTACATTCTGTTTCACTTGTAGCGATAACATAATAAGTCCCTATATCACTAGGGCCGGCTGCTTCAAAGGAAAGTATATTACTTCCATCCCCTACATCGTTGGCAGAATCTGGCATGCCATCATTCCAATCGGCTTCCTTATACCATTCAAATGTGTAACCATCTGGTGAAACTTCATCGTTATTAGCATCATAAAGTGTCGCTGTTAAACTTCCCATATCTCCAGCACAAACCGTTGTACTAGATGCCTGAATAGTTGGAGCTATATTAAAACTACCACCAACAAAATCTTTCGAATCTGCGGTTAATTCAGCTGAAGACCTGGTTTCTAACATCCATGTAGCTGAGCAAAGTAATTGTTGAGGATTATCAGTTAAATTAAATACTTCTGTAATGTCTATAACTCCTTCATAGAACTCATTATAATCATATTTTATTTGCCCCGTAGGAACAATGAAATTAGATGGCACATCAACCATCTCTGCATTATTCTGACCTACTTGTGAAGCGGTTCCTATCGGGAAAAATGATCTGTCCGCTTGCTTATTACCTCCAACGGTTCCATTTCCTTTCCCTACCCATTTAAAAACCGTTACAGCGGCATCACGTCCACCTCCGGTAAAATCGGCAAGTAATAATAAATCTCCAACACAATCCTCCAACCCATAAGTTCCTCCTTCTGGTTTTGGTTCACCAAAATTCGTATAATGATTCGGTGAGAAAATTTTATTTCCATCAGCGTCTATAGTAGCTTGAGACCCACCTAGTAAAAACCAGAATCCAATATAACCTGTACCGTTGTTGCTTTCTCTATCACCTGCAAAAAATAAATAAGTATGATTAGAGTCATAGGCTCCGAAATCACTTGTACAACCTGGCGCCCCTGTGATACCTGTAAAGATAACGGCGGCACCATTCATAATATCGCTTTTCGCCTGCATTGGGCTGTAAGTCCAAGTACTGTAATCTGGTGTTGGTGAGTAATCCCCCCATGCTTTAAAATCTTTACCGCTAGTAAAGATGTCATCCTCATTACCTATAAAGGTGTCATGACGAAGTTCAAAAGTTGCCTGTTCAATTACAGTAGACCCATCCCATTCAGTAGAATTACCATCAATACATGGTACTCCAATTTGAGCCGAAACTGTACTTGAAAAAAACAAAAAAAGCATAACCGTAAAGATACTGGCTATACTTGCAAACCGTTTCCGAAAAGAACTCCAGAAACAGCAAAAATAACTCAAGAATGTAGCGTTCTTGTTGTAGTTAGTAAAGTTGTTCATTAACATAACAGTAGTTTTAATTAGTAAAAAATGTTAACACAACAATCGTAAAGTTCAAATTATATAAAATCACAAAATGATTTAACACAACTTGCTAGTAAAAGGCTGATAAGTGGGCTTTTAAACCACAACAGAAATGAAGTTTCAATAAATAGTAAAATTGAGGGCTTTTACAAAAGCCACAACAAAAGGAAATTAACTTATAACTTAAGGAGTAATATTACAACCTAAGTTTACTTACTGTACAAGGTGATTAAGAGGGCATTCTTAAATTTTGCTATTAACCAAAATGCGCTTCTAATTAAAAAGAGGATACCACAAAAAAATAAGGCAAGTGAATGTGAGAATGGGTTTGATAAAATTATGTAATAAAATACTGTTTTACAAGTAGTTTTTAACTTATCATTAACTTTTAGACAACCTGCACATTAAACCGATGAAGAGCCCTCCTTGAAATCACTTCAGCCGACATATCTTCCCTTTCATAGAATATATGCATTTTTAGCATCTCCGCTTAAAACCACCTATTATCAATCGTTAATATTAAGTGAAAGTTGCCTGCTAAACCATGTGTTTTTATATTTTTGAGAACATTAAATCTAAAATCAAACATGAAAAAACTACTAATCTTATCTACAGCTGTTGCTATGATAGCCTGTAAAGAAACGCCACAAGTAGATTACGCCCTTATTGGTGGAACTATTACAAATTTTAAAACCAACACCAAAGTAACCATTAATACGCCTGATGGGTCTGTTAAAGAAGATTTAATGGTTGCTGAAAACGGCACTTTTGCAGATACTCTAAATACTAATAAAAATCTTTACGCTCTATACGACGGAAAGACACCTGTTTACCTTTATGTTGAACCTGGTTTTAATTTAAATGTTAATTATGATATTAACGATGTTCAAAATTCTTTAACTATTACAGGTAAGGGTGCTGAAATTAACAATTACTTAATTGCTAAAAGAAAAAAAGAAGGTGAACTTTTCGGTAATCCCAGAGAGACATATAAGCTTGAAGAAGCCGTTTATAAAGCTAAGTTAAATGATATTAAGACTGAACTTTCCGCTTTACTTAATGAAACTAAAGGTTTACCTGAAGAGTTTAAAGCCAAAGAGTTAAGAAATATAAATTACTTCTATTTAATGCTTCATGATAACTACGAAAATGCGCATCGAGCTTTAACGCAAAATCCAACATTCAAGGTTTCTGAAGAATTCATGAAAGAATTAGAAAACGTAGATTTTTCAAACCAAGAGGATTTTAAATACTCAACTTATTATAAAAACTTAGTGTCTGCTCACTACAGAAATAAAGCACAGGAATTAGTTAAAAATGATTCCATTGATTATGAAGTAGCTTACTTAAAATCTGTAGCAACAATTACCAATGCCGATATGAAAAATGCTTTGGCTTTCGAGTTTGCAAACCAATACATTGGTCGCGCAGAGGATGTTGAAGCGTTTTACAACTTATACATTGAAAACTCTACAAACTCAGAAAATAATGCCATTATCACTGAAAAATATAATAAGTTAATGGCCTTAGCGGAAGGAAAACCTTCTCCAACCTTTACCGATTATGTAAATTATGAAGGAGGAAAAACATCGCTTTCAGACTTAAAAGGAAAATATGTTTACGTTGATGTTTGGGCAACCTGGTGCGGACCATGTAAACGTGAAATTCCTTTCTTAAAGGAAGTTGAAGAAAAGTTTCATGATAACAAAATCGAATTTGTAAGTATTTCAATTGACCAACAAAAAGATTTTGAAAAATGGAAATCTATGGTTGCTGAAAAAGAACTTAAAGGTGTTCAGTTATTTGCTGATAGTGATTGGAAATCCTCTTTTGTTCAAAAGTACCAAATTAACGGTATTCCTCGTTTTATCTTAATCGATCCGAATGGAAATATTGTAAACTCGAATGCACCAAGACCTTCAGATCCTAAATTAACAGAATTATTTACCTCTTTAGATATTTAATTTAAATCATTATAACAACAAAAAAGGGCAGCTATTAGGCTGCCTTTTTTTATTTCTGTTCCTTGTTATTTTGTTCATCTTCCTGAGTTGGTTCTGGTCGTTTAAACAAATCCAGATATGCTTCACCGATATAATTAATAACATGACTGGCTGTTAAACTTTCATAACCATAATCTTCAACAGCAATATCTGCTGATTTTCCATGTAAATACACACCAAAAACAGATGCAATCAACGGATCGTAACCTTGTGCTATTAATCCTGTAATCATCCCCGTTAACACATCACCACTTCCAGCTGTGGCTAATCCCGGATTCCCAGTTGAATTGACATAAAGTTTCTCTTGATAGACTGTAATGGTATGTGCGCCTTTAATAATTACAATGACATTATGTTTTTTTGAGAAGGCTTTTACCTTATTAAGCTTATCAAAATCGTCAGTCCACTCGCCTATTAATCGTTCTAATTCTTTAGGATGTGGCGTTAAAACTGTTTCAGGTGGTAATAAGTCTAATAACTCAGGCGCTCTGGACAATATATTTATTCCGTCAGCATCTATTACGGACGGTATTTTATTTTCTTTAAAAAAAACTTCCAAAGCTTTAATTGTTGGCGCTGCAGTTCCAATTCCTACACCCAAACCTATAACCGTAGGCTTAATCACAAAAGAAATATTCGTGATTTTCTCCTCATTTTTATCAGTTATAACCATCGCTTCTGGAAATCCAGATTGCAAAGGTATATAGCCGCATTTTGGAACATAAGCCGTAACCAATCCTGAGCCCACCGTAAGGGCTGCTTTACTTGCCAAGGTTACCGCACCAATCTTTCCGTAGCTTCCTCCAATAATCAAACTATGGCCAAAACTACCTTTATGTGAAAATTTATCTCGCGGAATATATAAAGGAATAACTTCGTTTTTACCAATTAAATTAGCTTCAGTTTCCGTTTCAAAAATATATTGCTGGTCAAAACCAATATCTAATACTTCCCATTGATCTGTAAACTTTGCGGTTTCTGGCAAGAAGAACACGAGTTTAGGTGTAACAAAACTCAACGTATAATTCGCTTTCACGACACACAAATCACTTTCAGGAACTTTATCGGTTTGTAACCCGGAAGGAATATCTACCGACAAAGTAAAGGCTCTTGACTCATCAAAATGCTTAAACAATAATAAAACCCATTGCTGTATAGGTCGGTTTAAACCAATTCCGAAAACAGCATCAACAATTATATCGCGTTCTCCTATTTCAGGAAAGTCATCACCTTCCTTTAATAAGGTTGGCCAATCCTTTGTGGTTTGCTTAATTCGGTCGTAATTAATTAAAAAATCTTTAGAACGCTTATCACTATAATTAACGATATAGGTTTTTACATTATACCCATCCAGAATAAGATGCCTCGCCAAAACTAACCCATCACCTCCATTATTACCTATTCCACAAAAAACATGAATGGGTACTTGCTCACCCTGCATGCGCCGATGAAACCAATCAAAAATTGCCACTCCTGCGCGCTCCATAAGATCTGCAGACGATATTTGTTGACGTTCTACAGTTAAACGATCGCCTTCATAAACCTGTTCCTTCGAAAATATTTTCATTTATATTTTTATGTTTTAAAAAACTTCCTCTTTATAACTTCTTAATATTATCTTAAAATTATTTTGTTGAATATTCATTTCTCAATTCCTTTCGTGAATTTTATTAAACGAAAATCGATACAATATAAGAATACCGTAAAAAAATTAGATTTGTTTTTTTATTACATTAAAAATAATACTTTTGGAAAGTACTATTACAGAAATAATGAATCTTTTAACCCAAAATATTAGCACAATGCATCCTTTTTCTTCAAAAGGATACACTACTGTTTTCGGTACAACTACAATTATTACAACCCCTTGGGGTTGCTAATTATATATTCTTCAGGCTCATTGTGTAATTCTACAATTACAACCAAACAACATATTTAACTAAACAAACAATTTCTTAAAACATGAAAGTTTTAAAATTTGGAGGAACATCTGTAGGTTCATCGAAAAACATCAACAACGTTATAAATATATTAGAAAACTATTCTAAAAATGATACCATTGCTTGTGTGGTTTCGGCTGTTGGTGGCATTACAGACAAACTGCTTTTAGCTGGTAAACAGGCTCAAAATAAGGAGCAACAATATATCGACACTTTTAACTTAATTAAAGACATTCATTTTAACATTATTAATGAACTTAATTTAGGAAACAGTTCATCTATCATTTCTTTTGTAGATGAAAAACTAAGTGCGCTTAAAAGTTTATTAGATGGTATCTTTTTAATCAATGAATTATCGCCAAAAACATCTGATAAATTAGTTAGTTTCGGCGAATTATTATCATCGTATATTATTGCTGAAACGATGAAGAATCGTGGGATTTCAGCTGATTCTAAGAACTCACAGGAATTAATCATTACCAATTCCAACTTCACGAAAGCAGAAGTTAAATACGACTTAACAAATAAAAATATTCAGGACTATTTTAATAGTGCTACTCAAAAAATTACCATTCTTCCGGGGTTCATTTCAAAATCTAAATTAGGCGAACAAACTACTTTAGGTCGTGGAGGATCGGACTTTACAGCTGCTATTGTTGCCGCTGCTTTAAAAGTGGAACAATTAGAAATCTGGACAGATGTAAGTGGTATGTTTACGACTAATCCAAAACTGGTAAAGCAGGCCTACCCTATTGAAAAAATATCGTATCAGGAAGCTATGGAATTATCGCACTTTGGAGCTAAAGTATTATACCCTCCAACAGTGCAACCTGTACTGGACTTAAATATTCCTATTCATATAAAAAACACTTTAGAGCCGGAAGCTGCCGGAACCGTAATTTCTAACGATGAAGCTCCAGTAAATGGCTCGGTAGTAAAAGGTATTAGTAATATTAGTAACATTGCCTTGCTGACTTTAGAAGGTAGTGGTATGGTTGGTATTCCGGGTTTTTCGAAGCGTTTATTTGAAACCTTATCTCAGGAGAAAATTAATGTGATTTTAATCACTCAGGCGTCATCTGAACATTCTATATGCTTAGGTATTGATGAAAAAGATGCAGATTTAGCGAAATCGGCCATAGATGCGACGTTTGAAAACGAAATTCAGCTTCATAAAATCAATCCGATTATTGTTGAAACCGGTCTTTCAATCATTGCTTTAGTTGGTGATAACATGAAAAACCACCAGGGTATTAGCGGAAAAATGTTTAGTGCTTTGGGTAGAAACAATATTAACATTCGTGCCATTGCCCAAGGAGCATCAGAAAAAAACATTTCAACGGTTATTGCAGAAAAAGATGTAAAAAAGGCACTAAATACGTTACACGAGCAATTCTTCGAATCAAGAACAAAACAGCTAAACGTGTTTATTACCGGCGTTGGTAATGTGGGTGAAAAATTGGTAGAACAGATTAAACAACAACGTAAATATTTAAAAGAAAATTTAAAAATCAACTTACGTATAGCTGGTTTATCGAATTCAAGAAAAATGATTTTCAATGAAGACGGCATCGAATTAAGTGACTGGAAAGAACAACTTGAAAACGGTGAGCAGGCTTCTTTAGATGGTTTCTTCGAAAAAACAAAATCTTTAAACTTACGCAACAGTATTTTCGTTGACGTAACAGCAAATAAGGATGTGGCTTCACTATACGAAAAATATTTGCGTCAAAGTATAGGTGTAGTTGCCTGTAATAAAATTGCATGCTCAAGCGATTATGACAATTATAAATTACTGAAACGCCTATCTCTTAAATACAATGCACCGTTTTTATTTGAAACTAATGTTGGCGCCGGTCTGCCTATCATGGATACACTTAATAATCTGGTTGCTTCTGGAGATAAAGTGACTTCCATTCATGCGGTATTATCAGGGAGTTTAAACTTTGTTTTTAATAATTTTAATGATACAAATAAGTTCTATGATATTGTAAAACAGGCTGCAGCCGAAGGCTATACAGAACCTGACCCACGAATTGATTTAAGTGGTGTTGATGTGGCTAGAAAAATTTTAATTCTTGCCAGAGAAAGCGGTGTCGAAATGAATTTAGAAGATATTGAAAACACACCTTTCTTGTCGGAAGCCGGTTTAAAAAGTGACTCTGTAGACGATTTCTATCAGACTTTAATTGAAGATGAAGCTCATTACCAGGCTTTATATACTTCCGCGAAAGCGAAAGACTGTCAGTTAAAATATGTAGCACAATTCAATAACGGAAAAGCAAGTGTAAGCTTACAGGAAATACCAAGCGATCATCCGTTTTATAATTTGAAAGGTAGCGATAACATTGTCATGTTCTACACCAACCGTTACGCGAACCAACCAATGATTATAAAAGGAGCCGGTGCTGGTGCCGATGTAACGGCTTCTGGTTTATTTGCCGATATAATAAGAATTGGAAATAATTAAAACTGTTATCTAACTAAAACAAGAAAAGATGACATTATACAAACAAAATTCCAGCTTTTGCTCAAGTGCTGCTGAGAACTATTTATTAGAAAAAATGAACGAAATAAAAATATTTTCACCTGCTACCGTTGCCAATGTGGCTTGTGGTTTCGATGTTTTAGGATTTTGCCTTGACAGTGTTGGAGACGATATGGTTATTAGAAAGGTTGAACGAAAAGGCATCCATATCACACATATTGAAGGTTTCGATTTACCTTATAACGCTGAGGAAAATGTGGCTGGTGTTTCTGCTTTAGCCATGTACAATGCTATAGATGTGGATTTCGGTTTCGAAATTGAAATTTACAAAAACATCAAGCCAGGAAGTGGTATAGGCAGTAGTGCTGCAAGTGCCGTAGGAAGTGTTTTTGGAATGAACGAGCTTATTGGTCGTCCGTTTAACAAAACACAATTAACCGAATTTGCTATTAAAGGTGAAGCTTTAGCCAGTAAATGTGAACACGCCGATAACCTCGCTCCCGCTATGTTTGGTGGCTTTACTTTGGTAAAAAGTATCAGTCCTTTAGAGATTTTAGAAATCCCATCACCGAAAGATTTATACGCTACGATCATACATCCGCAAATAGAAATAAAAACTTCAGAAGCCAGAGCCATTCTTCCAAAAGAGGTGGCGTTAAGCAATGCCATTACGCAATGGGCTAACTTTGGAAGTTTAATTCATGGTTTACATACTAGCGATTATGGTTTAATTCACCGTTCACTTCAAGATGTCATTGTCGAACCTTACAGAAGTCAGTTGATTCCGCATTACCACGACGTTAAACAAGCTGTTATTGAAGTTGGGGCTTTAGGTGCCGGAATTTCAGGTTCAGGTCCTTCTATTTTTTCATTAAGTAAAGGGTTGGAAACTGCGCAAAAGGTTAAAGAAGCCATGAGTCAGGTTTACTCGAAGACAAATATTGATTTCGACATTCACGTAACTAAGATTAACACTAACGGAATTAAAGTTTTAAACTAACTATTCATCATTATTTGATAATAAAATGAACTATTACTCATTAAACCAACAAGCACCAAATACATCTTTTAGAGATGCCGTTATAAAAGGGTTGGCACCCGATAAAGGCTTATACTTCCCGGAAAGTATTACACCGCTTCCTCAGTCTTTTTTTGATAATATTGATAATTTGTCATATAGCGAAATTGCTTTCGAAGCTATTAAACAATTCGTTTCTCCTGAAATCCCGGAAGACATTCTAAAAACTATCGTTGAAGAAACATTGTCTTTCGATTTTCCGATAGTAAAATTAAATGACAACATTTCAACGCTTGAATTATTTCATGGCCCTACCATGGCGTTTAAAGATGTTGGAGCCCGTTTTATGGCACGTTGTTTAGGATATTTTAATCAAGATAACGATAAAGAGGTTACGGTTTTAGTTGCCACATCAGGGGATACTGGTGGTGCAGTTGCCAATGGTTTTTTAGGTGTAAAAGGTGTTAATGTCGTTATTCTTTACCCAAGTGGAAAAGTGAGCGATATTCAAGAAAAGCAGTTAACTACTCTCGGACAAAATATTAAAGCACTAGAAGTTAACGGCACGTTTGATGATTGCCAGGCCATGGTAAAAACGGCTTTCCTTGATGAAAGCTTAACCAGCCAAATGCAACTAACATCGGCTAACTCTATTAATGTAGCGCGTTGGTTACCTCAATTGTTCTATTTTATGTTTGCGTACAAGCAATTACATAAACAATATAAAGACATTGTGTTTTCTGTTCCAAGTGGAAACTTTGGTAATATCTGTGCAGGAATGATGGCGCAACAATTAGGTTTACCAATCAAGCACTTTGTAGCTTCAAACAATGCCAATAATGTAGTAACTCGCTATTTAATCACCAAACTATACGAACCAAAACCATCGGTGCAAACCATAAGTAATGCCATGGATGTTGGAGCTCCAAGTAATTTTATCCGTATTCAGGAGATTTACAAAAACGATTTTGAAAACCTTAAAGAGAATTTAACCTCATTTAGTTATTCTGATGCTGAGACCAAAGAAGCGATGCTCGAAATGTATAAGGATTTCAACTACGTTGCCGATCCGCATGGCGCTGTGGGGTATTTAGGTTGTAAAGACTATTTAGAATTAGAACCAGATGCACATTGCGTATTTTTAGAAACTGCACACCCAACAAAATTCTTAGACGTTGTTGAAGAAGTTATTAAAGAAAAACAACCTTTACCAGAGCAAATTCAAGAAGTTATGGATAAGAAAAAGGAATCTGTAGTTATTTCTACTTACGATGATTTAAAAGATTTCCTTTTAAAATAATACTGAAAAGCGTTTCAAATTGAAACGCTTTTTTTTTGTTCGAACGAATTGATATGAATGTTTATATTTACTACTCAAACTAAAACTTTCAAATTTTCTACTTAAAATCAACTATGAATTTTAAAAAATTTTCGACCCTAACCTTATCACTATCCTTACTGATTTCTTGCGGGAAAGCCAATAAAACTCAAGATAAAGCAGAAACAACATCAAAACGTCCGAATATTATCTTTATCATGTCCGACGATCATGCTTATCAGGCTATAAGTGCCTATAGTGATAAGTTAACTACAACACCTAATATTGACCGTATAGCCAACGATGGAATTTTATTTACCAATGCCTCAGTTACCAATTCCATATGTGCCCCATCAAGAGCAACAATTCTTACCGGAAAGCACACACATATTAATGGAAAAATAGATAACCTGTCCCCTTTTGACACCACTCAGGTTACATTCCCACAATTATTTCAAAAGGCGGGTTATCAAACCGCAATGTTTGGAAAACTTCATTTTGGAAATAGTCCCAAAGGTGTCGATGACTTCATGATTCTTCCAGGACAAGGGAATTATATTAATCCTGATTTTATTACTACAACCGGAGAAATAGTTAAGACAGAAGGCTATGCTACAGATATTATCACAGATATGTCTATTGAATGGATGGATAAAAAAAGAGATACCACTAAACCATTCTTATTAATGTATCTCCATAAGGCGCCACACCGTGCCTGGTGGCCTAAACCAGATAGGTTTAAAGCTTATTCTCAACGTACATTCCCTGAACCAGAGTCTTTATTCGACGATTATTCCAACAGAGGAACGGCTGCTAAAACTGCCGAGATGAACATATTAAATCACATGCTGTTGTCTTACGACTTGAAAGTGTTTCCTGAAATTGTTGATGCTCTTGGTGCAAACACCGATAAGAGAAACACAGGCATGTTCAATCACGGTGATTTTTCAAGAATGAATGAAGAGCAAAAAGCCTTATACATGCCTATTTTAGATGCTATCAATAAGGATTTTAAAGACCATTGGCCAACAATGACTGATGAAGACAAAATGCGTTGGAAATACCAACGTTACATGCAGGACTACTTAGCGTGTATTTCTACAGTTGATGATAATATTGGTCGTGTTTTAGACTATTTAGAAGACCATGATTTAGAAGATAATACCATCGTTGTGTATACTTCCGATCAAGGGTTTTACTTAGGAGAACATGGCTGGTTCGATAAACGCTTTATGTATAACGAATCCTTCAGAACGCCTTTAATGATTAAATGGCCAAACCAAATTAAACCAGGTATAACGAGCGATGAGATGGTTCAGAATTTAGATTTTGCACAAACCTTTTTAGAAGCAGCCAGAATAGCCATTCCTGATGATATGCAAGGAGAAAGTTTGATGCCGCTATTAACAGGAAAAACCGAAGAATGGACTCGTGATGGTGTGTATTATCATTATTACGAATATCCTGCCGAACATTCGGTTAAACGTCATTATGGCATTGCAACTAAAGAGTTCAAATTAATTCATTTTTATTACGATGTTGATGAGTGGGAATTATACGATCTTAAAAACGATCCGCAAGAAATGAATAATGTTTACAACCATCCTGATTATGCTGAAGTTGTTACCAGACTGAAAAAAGAATTAGAAGAAATGCGTGTAAAATATAAAGACTCTGATGAATTAGATGAAAAATTTATAAAATTATATAAAGAAAAAAGGAATCAGCATTACTAATAAAAAAGCGTTTCAATTGTGGAACGCTTTTTTATTGAAGTAAATAACTCGTAAATTTATTATCTCAAATGTTTAAATATGTAATGCCCTCTGTTAATAAGTTACAAACAAACCGATATGATAATTAGGGCATTCCATCTGACAATTAAAAACCAATAAAATATTAACAGATGAAATCAGAAAAGGAAAAAATGCTTGCCGGAGAGCCTTTCGATGCACATGGTGAGGAAATGATCGGCATCAGAACCAAAGTAAAACATATTCTGCACAAACTAAACGTTACTGAATATTACACCGATAAGTTTGAGGATACCATAAATGAATTGTGCCCAAATTCGGCTAAAAACATTCACTTAGAACCACCTTTTTATTGTGATTACGGAGAAAATATTTTTGCCGGTGATGGCGTATTCATAAACTTTGGAGCTGTTATTCTGGATGGCGCAAAAGTGACAATTGGCAGAAAAACATTAATAGCTCCAGGTGTTCATATTTATACAGCCAGACATCCGTTAAATATTAAAGATAGACGCGTATGGGAAGACGTACGCCCAGTAACCATTGGTGAAGAATGCTGGATTGGTGGCCACGCTACTATTTGTCCAGGAGTTACTATTGGCGACCGTTCGGTAATTGGTGCCGGATCGGTTGTTACGAAAGACATTCCTGCCGATTGTTTAGCGGTTGGTAATCCGGCAAGGGTTGTTAAACAATTAAATCAAAAGGACTAAAATGAATTTAACAGACTGGATTGGCTTCATTGGCGTTGCATTAATTCTCCTGGCTTATATTTTGAACGTTAGTAACAGAATTTCAAATACGCATATGGCTTTTATACTTCTAAATTTTATTGGAGCTTCAACAGCATGCTTTGCTTCAGTTCTTTTAAACTACTGGCCCTTTATTATTTTAGAAGGTGTTTGGGCTTTTGTGTCACTCTTGACACTTTTCAGATTTAAAAAATGAGAATACCCCATTTTTATGTCTTCAATCTTAAGTTCTTTTTAACTTTATATAAAATCAGGTATCTATAAAATTTCAATACATTTGCGTCACAAACTAAAATATTACGTAAATGAAGAATACAGCCTTAACAGAAACTCACATTGCTCTGGGTGCTAAAATGGTGCCTTTCGCAGGATACAACATGCCTGTACAATATGAAGGAGTTAATATTGAACACGAAACCGTAAGAAACGCCGTTGGTGTTTTCGACGTGTCTCACATGGGTGAGTTTTTAATTGAAGGTGAACATGCATTAGCTTTAATTCAAAAAGTATCGACTAACGATGCTTCTAAATTAACCATTGGTAAAGCGCAGTACAGCTGTATGCCAAACGATAATGGTGGAATTGTAGACGATTTAATTATTTATAAAATTAAAGACGAACAATACTTATTAGTTGTTAATGCAAGTAACATAGATAAAGACTGGAACTGGATTCAATCTAAAAACGATGTAGGTGCAGACATGCGTAACCTAAGCGATGAATACTCGCTATTAGCTATTCAAGGACCAAAGGCTATCGAAGCGATGCAAAGCTTAACAAGTCACGATTTATCAGCTATAAAATTTTATTCTTTTGAAGTTGGTGATTTTGCTGGTATCGATAACGTAATCATCTCTGCAACCGGATATACCGGAAGTGGTGGATTTGAAATCTATGTAAAGAATGAAGATGTTCAACAAGTTTGGGATAAAGTATTTGAAGCTGGTGCCGATTTCGGAATTAAACCAATTGGTTTAGCTGCTCGTGATACGCTTCGTTTAGAAATGGGATATTGCCTATACGGAAACGATATCGACGACACCACCTCTCCTATTGAAGCCGGTTTAGGTTGGATTACAAAATTCACGAAAGACTTTACAAATTCTGAAGCTTTAAAAGCGCAAAAAGAAAACGGAGTAACACGCAAATTAGTCGCTTTCGAATTAGACGAACGTGGTATTCCGCGTCAAGGTTACGACATCGTTGATGCAGAAGGCAACAAAATTGGTAATGTTACTTCAGGAACTATGTCGCCAAGCTTAGGTAAAGGTATTGGTTTAGGGTATGTTCCAACAGAATTAACTGGACTAGAAAGCAAAATCTACATCCAAATACGTAAAAATGCAGTTCCTGCTACTGTAGTAAAACTGCCTTTTTATAAGGTATAAACACAAAATTCTATGTTATGAAACGCTTGCAAAACGAAGAAAAACATAGAATATTAATATTAGGGGCTAGCGGCTTTTTAGGCAATGCAATTTATAAAGAGCTATGCCCCTATTTTAACACTTTCGGCACCTTCAATACCGAAAACAAGCAATACGAAAGAAATCAGCATTTCTTTCAGTATAACTTTGAAGAGGATGATGTTTATGAAATTCTCGATGTTGTAAAACCCAGCATCATTATATCGGCACTTCGTGGCGATTTTGCTGCACAGTTTATAGCTCATAAACATGTTGCTGAATACATTAGCAACCATAAAACCAAATTCATCTTTCTGTCTTCGGCTAATGTATTTGATGCGTACAGCAAATACCCGAGTTATGAAGAAGACAAAACCCTTAGTAACAGCATTTACGGGCATTTCAAAATTAAAATTGAAAATATGCTCTTAAGACTTCCAAAAAAGAAAGTCGCTATACTTCGATTACCAATGGTTTTTGGCCCCAATTCACCAAGAATCAAAGAAATTGCTCAGCATATTCATGATAAGGAACCTGTTGAAGTCTTTCCTAATTTAATTATGAATGTTACCACACACACCAAAGTGACGCAACAGATTCACTATATCATCAACCGAAACAAATCGGGCATATTTCATTTAGGAAGCACCGATTTGGTACATCACGATGAGTTTATTCGTGAAATAATAAAAGTATCCGGCTTCAAAAAAGCTATTTATAAACGTGTATACACCACAAACGACGACCGGTATTTAGCTGTTTTACCAAAATACAACATGCTACCTAAAAACCTGCAATTACTAAGTCAGGAAATTTTAACAGAATTAGAAATATAATTGATTTTACAATTCTTAATTAGTACATTGTAATTAATTATAACCCAATTAAAAACCATAGATTATGAGCAAATTATCAGAACAAGATATCGAAAAACGTTTACTTTCATTACCAGAATGGGACTATTATGACGATGCCATTCACGCTGAATTTGAATTCGACAACTTTAAAGACTGTTTTAGTGCCATGAGTCGCATTGCTTTCGAGTGCGAAGCATTAAACCACCACCCGGACTGGTCTAATACGTATAATATACTAACCATTTCGTTGTCTACTCATTCTGCGCATGGTGTAACCGAAAAGGATTTTGATTTAGCAAAAGCCATTGAAGCCATTGTAGAACCAGAGGACGAAGAATAAATACGCACAACAATTTAAAATCTAGCACAAATCCTTTATAGATTTTGTTAAATTTGCAGTTGAATATAAAATAACAATAACCTCTAAAAAGTCACTTTTTAAGTGACTTGATATAAATAATTAAATTATGGGAAGAGCTTTTGAGTTTAGAAAAGCACGTAAAATGAAGCGCTGGTCGGCGATGAGTAAAGCGTTTACTCGCATTGGTAAAGATATTGTAATGGCTGTTAAAGAAGGAGGCCCAGATCCGGACAGCAACGCACGTTTAAGAGCGGTAATACAAAATGCCAAGTCGGTAAACATGCCTAAAGACAATGTTGAACGTGCCATTAAACGAGCTTCAGATAAAAATCAGGGTGATTATAAAGAAGTTATTTTTGAAGGTTATGCACCACATGGTATTGCTGTTTTAGTTGAAACGGCAACCGACAACAATACGAGAACTGTAGCTAACGTTCGTAGTTATTTTAATAAATGCGACGGAAGCTTAGGAACTTCAGGTTCGGTAGTATTTATGTTCGACCACACCTGTAATTTCAGAATTAAAGCTGATGGTTTAGATCCAGAAGAATTAGAACTTGAATTTATCGATTTTGGTGCAGAAGAAGTATTTGCTGATGAAGATGGCATTTTAATCTATGCCCCTTTCGAAAACTTCGGAACCATTCAAGCGGAGTTAGAATCTCGTGGTATTGAAATTTTATCATCAGGTTTCGAGCGTATACCTCAGGTAACTAAAGAACTTTCTGCCGAGCAAGCTGCCGATGTAGAAAAGCTTTTAGAAAAACTTGAAGAAGACGATGACGTGCAAAACGTGTACCACACGATGCAAGAAGTTGAAGAATAATTCTTTACTATAAATATTGAAAAGGCTATCATTAATTTTGATAGCCTTTTTCTTTTCTAATATTCTTAACATAAAGATTATATTAGCAACGTTTGTCTTTACGAATAAATCTTAATTTTAGAAAGAAAATATATACACATGATAAAAAACAATACAGTTATTAGATGGGGCATTATAGGCTGCGGTGATGTTACCGAAGTAAAAAGTGGACCTGCATACAAACTAACAAAAGGTTTTGAGTTAACGGCTGTCATGCGGAGAAATGCAGATAAGGTTAAAGACTACGCAAAACGTCATCAAATTGAAAAATACTATACAGATGCCGACCAACTCATTGACGATCCTGATATTGATGCTGTATATATTGCAACACCACCAGATTCTCATATGTTTTATGCTTTAAAGGTAGCCGAAGCAGGAAAAATTTGTTGTATAGAAAAACCAATGGCGCCCAGTTATCAGGAAAGTTTAGCCATATACAATGCCTTTAATGAAAAGAATATTCCGCTTTTTGTGGCTTACTACAGACGCTCATTACCTCGCTTTACACAAATAAAAGAATGGATTGACAATAATGAAATTGGTGATGTTCGACACATCAGTTGGCAATTCAGCGCACCTGCTTCCGACTTAGACAAATCTGGTGAATACAACTGGAGAACCGATGTAAAAATCGCTCCAGGAGGCTATTTCGATGATTTAGCAAGCCATGGTTTAGATTTTTTCACCTTTATTTTAGGAAACATCAAAGAAATAAAGGGTATTAGCCTCAATCAACAAGGTAACTATTCTGCAAAAGATGCCATAACCGCCTGCTGGGTACACGAAAATAATGTAACCGGATCGGCATTCTGGAATTTTGATTGTAACGATAGACTAGACAAAGTCACCATTCTAGGAAGCAAAGGCAGCATTGAATTTGCTATATTTCATGAGAAACCTATAAAATTAAAAAGTGACAGGAATAAAGAAACGTTACATATCGAGCACCCAAAACACATTCAAATCTACCATGTTGAAGATATGCGAAACATGCTTATTCAAGGTAATTTTACACATCCTTCGCTTGGTGCTTCAGCATTACATACCAGTTGGGTTATGGATAAGATTTTAGGTAATTTATAACTAAACTTTTTTATTAAGCAATTTTTAACGTTCTCAAAGATAAAAACAATCTATTAAATGGGTATTTTTAGCTTCAATCATTTGAAATTCAAATCAAAATATGAAGCAACACAAACTAAACATTCACCATTACGCATGTATTGCACTGGCATCGCTCTGCTTTTTGAATCCTTCAAACATGGAAGCTCAAAACAAGAAAAAAAAGAAAAAAGATGCTCAAACGGAAATTGTCGCCGAAACGCCTAAAAAAAGCAAAGACAAAACCATAGCTGAACTCGTAAAAACGAGTAAGGAAATCGATGGTTTATTTAAGATTTATCAGGATACCATAAAAGGCTCCCTTCAAATGGTTATTTCTGAAGAGCAGCTTGGTAAAGAATACATTTATTTCAGTCAGATATCAGATGGTGTCATGGATGCCGGAAGAGTTATAAGAGGCATGTACCGGGGTTCTAAAGTTTTCAAAGTTGAAAAGTATTTCAATAAAATTGAATTTATTACGCAAAATACGTCCTTCTACTTCGACCCTGAAAATCCTTTATCTAAATCAAAAGATGCTAATATTAGTGAAGGCAATATGGCTAGTATAGAAATTTCAGCTTACGATAAAGACAAAAAACTTTATTTAATTAATGCCGATAATTTATTTTTAGCAGAAACCTTTTCCCAAATTAAAAATCCATCAAGACCAGGATCATCTCCAACAGAGTTTAAGATTGGGAATTTAGACAAATCGAAAACCAAAATATCAGACATTAACAACTATCCTGAAAACACTAATATGGAAGTTGAATATGTTTACTCTCAACCTTCTGTATTAAATGGCGGCTCGAATGCTGTTGCTGATGGCAGAAACGTAAGCATAAAAGTGTATCATAGCTTAATTGCTATGCCTGAAAATGATTTCCAACCTAGATTTGACGATCCACGAGTTGGTTATTTCACAACTCAGGTAGACGATAAAACATCGGCAAGCTCGACACCGTATCGTGATTTAATTCACCGTTGGAATTTAGTTAAAAAGAATCCGGAACTGGAATTATCTGAACCTATCGAACCGATTACCTGGTGGATAGAAAATTCAACTCCTTTAGAATGGCGTGAAACTATTAAAGAAGGTGTTTTACAATGGAATAAAGCTTTTGAAAAAGCGGGCTTTAAAAATGCCATGGTTGTAAAAGTGCAGCCTGATGATGCTACCTGGGATGCCGGCGATATTCGCTATAACGTTTTACGTTGGACATCGTCGCCAGAACCACCGTTTGGAGGTTACGGCCCTAGTTTTGTGAACCCTAGAACCGGAGAGATTTTAGGAGCCGATATTATGCTGGAATTTGCGCATTTTTCTAACCGTGTGTTCTATGATAAAGTTTTTGAATTAACATCTTCAGTAAAAACTTTCGAAAACAACACATCAAACACAAACGACCATACGTTTTGCTTTTTAGGTGATGAATTGCATGATGAAATGATGTTTGCCAGCTCAGTTGCTGAAGCTGCCGGAGCATCAGATTTTGAGTTAGAGCGCATCAAAAAGGAATCAATGACCGCTTTAATTATGCATGAAGTTGGACATACTTTAGGTCTAAATCATAATATGAAAGCGAGTCAGTTATTTTCACCTGAACAATTGAACGATGCTGAATTTATTAAAGGAAAATGTTTAACCGCTTCAGTAATGGATTATGCGGCTTTAAATGTAACTAAAGACCGAAGTAAACAGGGACAATACGACGATGTTACAGTTGGCCCTTACGATATTTGGGCTATTCAGTTAGGTTATAAACCTTTTAAAACAGAAAAGGAACATCAGGATTTATTAAATGAATCTACAAAACCAGAACATATTTTTGGTAATGATGCCGATGATATGCGTTCGCCCGGTAAGGCTATAGACCCTCGTGTAAATACAGGAGACCAATCGAACAATCAAATTGCCTGGGCTGTTGATCGAATTGAATTGTCTAATAATTTAATGAAGGATCTAAAGGGTAATTTCAGTAATACAGGAGAATCTTACCAGGAACTCCGTCGTGTTTACTATTTGTTATCTGGACAAAAAGGATCTGCCGCAAATACCATTTCAAGATTTATTGGAGGTGTTTATGTAGAACGTTCTATGGTAGGGCAAGAAGGTGAAAAACAACCGTATACTCCGGTAAGTTTAGAAGATCAAAAACGCGCTATGAATGCCTTAAGCAAATATATATTTGCTCCTGATGCTTTTGATGTACCTAATGATTTATATAATTATTTAGCCATGCAGCGTCGTGGTTTTAATTTCAGAACACCTGAAGACCCTAAAATACATGATCAGGTTTTAGGATACCAGAAGGCTGTTTTAAGTCATATATTACATTATAATACGCTTCAAAGAATTTCAGATTCTGAATTATATGGCAATAGGTATACGCTTTCAACCATGATGACAGATTTAAACAACTCTATTTTTAAAGCCGATATCTCTGGAAACGTGAATTCCTTCAGACAAAATTTACAATTAGAATACACAAACATGCTCATTTCTATGTTAACAAATAAGCAAGGATCCAGATATTCTAATTTAGCACAATCTATGGCTTTGTATAATTTAAATGCGATTAAAACGATGACAAGTTCTGGTGGCGATGTTTCTTCAAGAGCACATAAGCAACACCTGAAAACGTTAATTGATAATGCTTTAAAGGAAGTGAAATAGTGATCTATAAAACCAGAAAAGCGACTCTAATCGAGTCGCTTTTTTTGTATGTAGAACATTAATGTTTCTTTTAAGGGACAAATAATTGTTTACTTTATGTTTCATTACAACCACACATGAAGTAAAATTCAAAATCTATGCCAAATCACTAGTTCAAATTCCTGTTTAACAAAATTTTTACTACATTTTTTGATATAGACTTTTCAGTTTTTCTGGTGTCATAATGTTTTTCCAGTTTTTACCTAAGGCATTTTCCCAAAGCGGTGCCATTCCTAACGAAACTTTAATCATAATATCGAAATCAGCATCAGTTAAATTGGCACAAATCCCCTGTGGTAATTCTATATTATGTTTGGCTTTCATTTCTTTAAACAATTTAACGCCTTCAGGGTAAAACTCTTCTAAATGATCGAAAACTATACAATTTCCAATACCGTGTTTTGTTCCTAATAAATAAGCTAAACCATAACTCATAGCATGGGCTACCCCCACCTGAGAGTAAGCAATACTCATTCCACCGTGCCAGGATGCCATCATCAATTTTTCCTGAGATTCAACTTCTGACAGATTATTATCAAGAAATATTTCTTTACATAAATCAAAAGCTTTCTCGCCATAACTCTGGCTAAAGGCATTTAAATAAGACCCTTCAAGCGATTCTATGCAATGAATATAACAATCCATTCCTGTATAAAACCATTGTTCTTTAGGAACATCTTGTGTTAACTCAGAATCTAAAACCACCTGATCAAAAGGCGTATAATCGGAGTTGATTCCTAACTTCTTTTCAGGTCCGGTTAACACCGTTGTTCTTGAAACCTCTGCTCCTGTTCCTGAAATAGTTGGAATCCCCACATGATAAACGGCTTCATTCTTAACTAAATCCCACCCTTGGTAATCTTTAGCTTCACCTTCGTTCGTTAACATAATAGAAACTGCTTTGGCTAAATCTAACAAGGTTCCGCCTCCTATTCCAACAATTCCTGAGGGACGTTCTTTAGTGGTAAGTATAATATCTTCTACCAATTCATCAACCTGCGAGGTTTTTGGTTCTTCTGCAGCAGATATATATATTATTCTATCACCGTAAGCTAAAGGGATTCTAGAAGTCAACCAGGCATTGTTTTTAAATACATCATCTACCAAAAATATAAATGGAGCTTTTGAATTTAAACGCTTTGGTTCTAAAATATCATTTAACTGATTGAAACTACCGCGACCAAAAATAACTCTTGGTACCATTGGAAAGTTTTTATAACTCATCTACTATGCTTTCTTTTTCGTAACCCAAAAATAAGGTTATTTTAAAATTAACATCATAAAATCGTACTTGATTTTATGAATTTTAACACAATTATATTTTAGTTTAAAAGTGTAATTAAATCCTTTAAACTACTAATGGTTTTGTAATTTTTGCCATTTGTTTCTTTTTCAGACACTTGTTCATGAGCCCAAGTGGTATGAAACGGAATATGCACCGCATGTGCTTTAATATTTACTAATGGTAACACATCAGATTTTAATGAATTACCAACCATTAAAAACTCGGACGGATTAATATCTAAATGATTTAAAAGTTTCGAATAATTTTCTTCCTTTTTATCACTCAATACCTCTATATGGTGAAAATATTTCGTTAGTCCTGACTTTTCTAACTTACGCTCCTGATCTAATAAATCACCTTTGGTTGCCAGAATTAAACGATATTTTTTCGATAATGATTCTAAAACCTCTTCAACACCATCAAGCAATTCCACTGGTTTATTAAGCATGTCTTTTCCAATGTTTAATATTGCTTCAATTGTTTGTTGAGAAACATTATAATTGGACTGTTCTAAAGCGCTTTCAACCATCGACAAAACAAAAGCTTTAACTCCGTATCCGTAGAGCGGTAAATTAGCAATCTCTTTTTTGAAAAGCTCCTGGTCTAATTTATTCAAGGTTTCATACTCCGATAGTAAGTTACCAAAACTAGCTTCAGCCTCTCTAAAATAGGTTTCGTTTACCCAAAGGGTATCGTCGGCATCAAAGCCAATTACTTTTATGTGCTGGTAGTTTACTTCCATTGTTTTTGTGCTCGTATTAAATCTTCAGGCGTGTCTATTTCAACTCCTTCAACATCGGTCTCCACCATTTTAATGCGTTTTCCGTATTCTAAATAGCGTAGTTGCTCCAGTTTTTCTGAGGCTTCTAATGTTAGCATTGGTAAACGGTAAAAATCTAAAATTGCCTGTTTTCTGAAAGCATAAACCCCTTTATGTTTATAGTACTTTACATTAACTGTTTCGTCTCTGTGATACGGAATCGGGCTTCTTGAAAAGTACAAAGCAAAATTAAAATGGTCTAGAACCACCTTAACTGTATTTGGATTTTTTATATCCTCTTCTTCGGTAATATGAACCATTAAAGACGCTAAATCAATAGATTTATCGTGATCATCTTTAAACACATTAATTAACTTTGATAAGGATTCCTTATCAGTAAACGGCTCATCTCCCTGAACATTAATTACGATATCAATATCCAAATCTTCAACAGCTTCAGCGATTCTGTCACTTCCGCATTCGTGTTCCTTCTTACTCATAATGGCCTTACCTCCATTATTTACAATTTCATTATAAATAATCTCGCTATCAGTCACCACAAACACATCATCAAACAAACCTGTACCGACGGTGGCTTCGTAAGTTCTAAGAATAACAGGTTTTCCTCCTAAATCTTGCATAAGCTTTCCAGGAAAACGAGAAGCACTGTAACGTGCCGGAATCATTGAAATTATCTTCATTCGTATATTATTAATATCTGCTTTCAGAACTTTCTTTTTATTTCTTTACATTCTGAATTTACAGGACAAAAATAGAATTTTTATTATCGATTTGAAGCTTTAGGACGACTAAACTTTTTATACAATTTAAATATGATAAACAAGATGAGTATTACAAACAGAAAGGCTATTACCGGAACAAAAATAGATAGCACAGACATTACTATTGATGTTCCAGTTTCTACGGTAGAAACGATAGGGTTTCCCAAACCACCTGTTGTTGCTGTCGAAGCTAATCGTGTTGTCCCTGAAGAACCCGAAATAGCGGCTGCCGTTCCACCACCAGCAATAATAGCCAATGCCCAGGTTACTACCGGACTTAAATCGGACACAGTTGAAAGCATAACAGCTGTTCCTGCAAGTGCGGCTAAAGGGACAGCTATACTATCTAAAGCATTATCTACAAAGGGAATAAAATAAGCAAAGATTTCAACTATGGTCGCCACCCCTAACGTTATCAATGCTGCTGAACTCCCCACCCATTGCCAGGACTCGTTAAGTTCCCAAACATTAAAATAGGCTGCTAAACTTAAGGTGAATAAAGGTAAGAATACCCGAAAACCTACCGAAGCTGCCAGACCTATTCCCAAACAAATGCTTATAATTGAATCTACTGCCATAGTTATTGTATATCAAAAACTATTCCTCAAAGAAATCGTCTTTAAAGCCTATAAGATACAATTTTTCTTTGGCACGTGTCACCGCAGTATATAACCAACGTAAATAATCGGTATCGATGCCATTGGGCAAATACGGCTGCTCAACGAAAACCGTGTTCCACTGCCCTCCCTGAGATTTATGACAGGTTATAGCGTAAGAGAATTTTACCTGCAAGGCATTAAAATGTTTGCTGCCTTTAACCTTTAAAAATTTTCGATAGTTACTACTCTCGTTGGCGAAATCTTTCATAACCTCCTGATACAGTCTGTTTGAATCGTCGTAAGATAACGATGGACTTTCAGCTTCAATAGTGTCTAACAATAAAACCGTTTCTATCGGGGCCATTTTGGGATAATCGACCATTCTTATTTTTACTTCCGCGAAGCGAAAGCCATAAAGCTCTTCAATTCTAAATATTTCAAGAACTTCTATAATATCACCATTGGCTATAAATCCGGCTTCACTGGTTGGTTTTACCCAAAAATAATTGTTCTTAACCACCATGAGATAATCGCCGGCCGACAGTTCACTTTCATTAAATAGTATACGATTTCTAATGTTTTGGTTGTATAAATTAGCCCGTTTATTACTACGAACAATAATAGCCGTTTCTTCGTTTCCTAAATCGCTGTATGCGCTGTTGATGGCATCCATGATTTCGTGACCATCAACCAAACGAACAATATCCTTAAACCCGTGTAAATCGAATTTAAAATAATCATGAAAATCACTCGCCAATGCTTCACGTAACACTGTCGCATTAGCTAAAATACCTGAATCGTATTCCTGACGTACTACTTCGTCTAACTCCATTAGAGTGACTTCCTTATTATAATTTAGAGCTAAGGTATTTTCATTTAAGGCAGGACTTAAATCTAATTTTACAGGTGGTAACTGCGCGGTATCTCCTATCAACAACAATTTACATTTATGTCCTGAATACACATATTGAATAAGGTCATCTAGTAATGATCCGTTTTCAAAAAGTTTAGACTCTCCGGGTGTATCTGGAATCATAGATGCCTCGTCAACTATAAAAATGGTGTTTTTATGCTTGTTGGGTTGTAATACAAAAGACAACCCACCGCCTTTATCCTTTTTAGGGAAATATATCTTCTTATGAATGGTAAATGCCTCTCTACCAGAGTAATTCGATATTACTTTGGCAGCACGACCTGTTGGAGCCATTAAAACCGAACTTTTTTTCGCTTTCCATAAATTATTTACTATCGCACCAATTATGGTTGTTTTTCCTGTTCCTGCATATCCTTTTAATAAATACAATCCGTTAGGTGAATCGTCAAAGATAAATTCTGAAAGTTGCTGTAACACAACACTCTGCTTTAACGTAGGTTCGAATGGGAATTGTTTTTTAACTAAGGAATTAAATTCGGATGCAGTCATTAAAAGGAATAAAAATTATAAATTATTCAAATATAGAAATGATTTTATTCTCAATAGATTTTTACGATTAAAAAAAAATTGTAGATTTGCGAAAGACCTTTAATAACTTTTTAATTAAAAAATAACGATGTTAAAATTTATTCTTATTGCTGTTGCAGTAATCCTACTTACAGTTGTCCTGGTTAAGGTAATTGACAAATTTGTTCCTTCTAAAGTTAAACCAGTTATTAGTATAGCACTTTGGATTTTAATCATATTTTTAGGTTATCAAACCTATATGTCTATATACACTCCAATCTTATTCAATCAGGAGAAAAACAGACGTTATGCTGAAGTTATCAAAAAATTAAATGACATTAGAGATGCCGAGTTGGCTCATAAAACGGTTACTGGAAAATTCGCTGACAATTTCAACGATTTAATTAAATTTATCGATACAGCTGAATTCACTATTACTGAACGTCGTGATTCTTCTGTAATTGACGTTGAGCAAACAAAACGTTTCGGAGTAGATATGTTTAAGGATATTGTAGTTATCGATACTTTAGGATATGTACCAGTAAAAGACTCTTTATTCAAAAACTCTGATCGTTACAAAACAATGATGAATGTGCCAGTTGGAGAGCCTGGAGCTCAATTTAAATTAGATGCTGGTTTCATCGAGCAAAGTAAAATTAACATTCCTGTATTTGAAGCTTCAGTTAAAAAAGATGTTATTCTATTCGACCAGGATAGAGATATGGTAATCCAAGAAAACCAAGTTATGTCGGTAGACGGTGTTAACGGCGAGGTTTTAAAAGTTGGATCTATGGAAGAAGTAAATACTGCTGGTAACTGGCCTAAAAACTATGGCGCAAACGAGTAAAGAATTAAATACTTTAACAAATAAAGACTTGTCCATTCAAATTAGTTTGAGTGGACTTTCTTTTTGTATTCTACAAAGAGACACCAATACTATCAGTAATCTTACTGAAATTAATTTTGGTAAGAAACTAAATTATCTTGTGCTTTTAGATCATCTAAAAAATGCTTTAGAGGCTAACCCAAATTTGCAAGAGACATTTGAGACCGTAACAGTCGTTCATGATAACGAAATAGCAAACTTGGTACCTATGCCTTTATTTGATGAAGATCATCTTGCCGATTACCTGAAGTTTAATTCTAAAATTTTAAAGTCTGATTACATAGCGACTGATGATATTGTTCTTAACGACAGTGTAAACGTTTATGTACCATTCACCAACATTAACAATTTTGTTTACGATACCTTTGGTGAATTTACCTTTAAACATGTGTCTTCTGTATTAATTGAAAACATTTTGCTTATTGAAAAAAATGCAGATGCTCCAAAAGTTTATGTAAATGTTGGTCAAAATCATTTTGAAATCATTGTGGTCGATAAAGCCAAGCTTTTACTTTATAACACTTTCGATTTTACAACAAAAGAGGACTTTATTTATTACATCCTCTTCACAACAGAGCAGCTCAATTTAAACCCGGAAACCTTTCAGTTGGTATTGCTGGGAGAAATTGCAGAAGACGATGAATTATACAACATAGCTTATAAATACATAAGATTTGTTAGCTTTGGCAGCAGAAATGAAAATTACATTTACACGGAAGCTCCGAAATCAAACCATTCTAATTTTACACTTATAAACAGTTTTTAATGCGAATTATCTCAGGATCACTTAAAGGAAGAAAAATTATAGCACCTAAAAAATTGCCAGTTCGTCCAACAACCGATATGGCAAAGGAATCCTTATTCAATATTTTAAACAACACCTTTTATTTTGATAGTATTTCGGTATTAGATTTATTTGCCGGAACTGGTAATATAAGTTATGAGTTTGCTTCTCGCGGCACTTCACAAATCACTTGCGTCGATCAGGATTTTGGATGTATCAAGTTCATTAAGCAAACAGCTGATAGTTTAAATATTCCTATTCAAACCATTAAAGGCGATGTGTTTAAATTCTTAGAAAAAGCTTCTATGCAAACCGATATCGTTTTTGCCGATCCGCCATACAATTTCCCTGACGAAGATTTTGCAAAGATTGCCGAATTGGTTTTTGAAAACGATTTTCTTTTAGAAGAAGGCGTTCTAATTATAGAACATTCTAAACACACCGATTTATCTCAGGTAAAACATTTTAGCTATGCTAAAAACTACGGCAGCAGCGTATTTAGTTTCTTCGAAAATGAAGTAAGTTAAGTTTTACTTCTGTAATTCTTTTTTTTTCAGTACTTTAGAGTTAGGAAGAAGCCCTTTCTCTAACTTTTACTTATTTTTTTGATGTAAGCTGTATGTAGCTCTTATTTATGGTTCATGTTTTTAATAACCAATAAAAAACCATAAATATGAAAAAACTTCTTCTAGTAATGCTTGCAACCATATTATTTGTTGCATGTAAAGACCAACCACAACGCTATTTCGAAACTTCTCATGAAATAGACATTTTAAAATCGGGTATTAAAGCCTATGAAGACCAGGACTGGACTGCCTGGAGAGCCAATTTTGCAGACACTGCAAAAATTCATCATAACACTATTAAAGGACTATCTCCTGAAGATAACATGACCAACCTGCAAAATATGGTTGTCAATTTCGCTTCTTATGGATTTCAGGACAAAGGATCGTTCTCTGAAATGGTTATAGATAAAGATGCTGAAACCTGGGTTAATTATTGGGGCATCTGGAATGGCGTTGTTATGGAATCGGGAGAAAAAGTAACAGTTCCGGTACACCTAACAGCGAGATTTATTGATAGTAAAATTGTTGAAGAATACGTTTATTACGACTCCGCTCCTATTTTAAAAGCTTTAGAAGCAGCCAAAAAACTATCTGAAGCCGAAGCACCAATTGAAGAAGCTGAGATTGAAAATGCAGAAATGGCTAAAGAATAAAACCCTAAATAATTCAATAAAATATACCAACATGAAAACTATAAAACACATTTTATCTATCATATTTATTATTGTTTTAATTCCGAATGTTTCTGCTCAAATGTATCGTATACATCAGGATAATGTAAAGCCATCGAAACTTGAGGATTATGAAAAAACCGCTAAAGCCTTTAACGAAGCCTGCGTAAAGTATAATGTTCAAGCTAATTGGGCAACTGCAACAACCGATAACCTAAAGTATCTTTATATTTCTGAAATTGAAAACATGGCAGCTTTAGATAATCGTCCATTTGCCGAAATGGCTAAAGCTATGGGCGACGACTTTGGTAAATTGTTCGATGATTTCGATAAGTGTTACGACTCTCACTGCAGCTATATTATTCATTTGGTCAAAGATCTATCATATATGCCCGAAGGCTTCAGCATGATGCAGGAAGGCCAGGATTACCGCAAGTGGTTCTATATTTACTTCACCCCTCAGAATGCGAAAAAGGTAAGAGAAGGTATGGAAGCCGTGAAAAATATGTACGAAACAAAAAAATCAAAAGAATATTACCGCGTTTACAGAAATGGTTTTGGCACATCTGAAGACTGCTATCTTGTTGCTGTCTCTTCAAAAGATGAAATTGACGGAGCAACAAAAGCTAAAGAAAATGACAAACTTTTAGGTCCAGATAGCTGGGATACGTTCAAAAAAGTTATGGATTATGCCGAAAGATTTGAAGAGGTAAGCGGTAAAATGCGACCTGATCTCTCTTATTTCCCTAAAAAGTAAATTAAGGCAGATTTTATTAAATGGAAAATCCTTCTGGTAAACCAGAAGGATTTTTTGTACTTAAGTAAACCTATAAGCCGAATTCTGTACTTTTAAAATTAAAAGCCCTTATCATTTATCTGAATGTACTGTTACCAGTACACTTTAGCTGCCTACCCTCCAACAATCGAACGTGCCGCCCTCAAGCGTTGGTATACATGGCATTGCACCTCATAGAGTTTACCTGATTTCACTACAGCATTACCTGTACATCCTTTCTGTTGCACTTTTCCTGACCTCTCGGCCGGTGGCCATTAACCACTATGATGCACTATGGTGTTCGGACTTTCCTCCCTTTCAAAATAAATTGAAACAGCGATAAGGCGATTTACTCGCGGGCAAAAATACAATTAATTGTTAATAACTCCTGTTTAATTTTTATAAGGTTTACATATATTTTTGACTTGAATTTTTAACTTTGTTTATCAAAAAATATCAATGGAACACTTTGTAGTATCAGCCCGTAAATACAGACCTCAAACGTTTAAAGACGTTGTTGGTCAGCAGGCCATTACAAACACTTTACTTAATGCCATTGATAACAATCACTTAGCACAAGCCTTACTATTTACAGGGCCACGAGGTGTGGGTAAAACCACTTGTGCGCGTATCCTGGCTAAAATGATTAACAGCGATGGAACTGAAACTGGTGATGAAGATTTTGCCTTTAATGTTTTTGAACTCGATGCTGCCTCTAATAACTCGGTTGACGATATTAGAAGCTTAACGGACCAGGTTAGAATTCCTCCGCAAGTTGGTAAATATAAAGTCTATATTATAGACGAGGTACACATGCTGTCTCAGGCTGCTTTTAATGCGTTTCTTAAAACCCTAGAAGAACCACCAAAGCATTGCATTTTTATTTTAGCAACTACCGAAAAACATAAAATTATCCCAACCATCTTATCGCGTTGTCAGATTTTTGACTTTAAGCGAATTACAGTTAAAGATGCTAAGGACTATTTAAAATATATTGCTGAAGAACAAGGCGTAAAAGCTGATGATGATGCGCTGCATATTATTGCCCAAAAGGCAGATGGTGCTATGCGTGATGCCTTATCGATTTTCGATCGTGTCGTTAGTTTTTCAGGTAAAGACTTAACCAGACAAGCAGTTACCGAAAATTTAAATGTACTGGATTACGAAACCTATTTCACCAGTACCGATTTAATTTTAGAAAACAAGATTCCAGATTTACTACTTCAGTTTAACAACACCTTATCTAAGGGTTTTGATGGTCATCATTACATCGCCGGATTAGCATCTCACTTTAGAGATTTACTGGTAAGCAAAACTCCTGAAACCATTGAGCTTTTAGAAGTTGGTGAAGAAACTAAAAAGAAATATTTAGAACAGTCTCAAAAAGCAACACAAGCCTTTTTACTTGAGGCCATAAATCTGGCTAACGACTGTGATTTAAAATATAAAACAAGTAAAAACCAACGCTTACTCATTGAATTATGCCTTATGCAGCTTGCCTCTATCACTTTTGATGGAGAAAAAAAAAATAGCAGACATTACATAATTCCGGCATCTTTCTTTAAGAAAAAAGGGATCACTCCTGTTCCTGTTAACCTTCCGAAGGCATCAACTACAATAGAAGAGACAACTCCAAAAAAGCAAATACCTGCTAATAATTTTCAGGCGCCGCAGCCGGCTAAAATTGATTTAAAAAGCGATAATAAACGTAAATCCGGATTATCGCTAAGTAGTTTACGGGTTAAGAAAGAACACCAGATTAAACAAATGGAAGTTGTTGTAGATGAAGAAAATCTACCAAGCGAACCATTTACTGAGCAAGCTCTTATCGCGTCCTGGAACGAATATACAAACTCTATAAGGAGTAAAGGTCTGCATAACCTGGCCTCTATTTTGGCGATGGATACTCCGAAAGTAAAAGGCACTACAATACACGTAGAATATCCTGCCGAAACCAATAAAGTTGAAGTTGAGCGTAACCAATACGATCTTTTGGCGTATATTAGAAAGTCTTTAAGCAATTACGACATTAGTTTGTCTATTGATGTTAACGAGGTGAAACAAAAACAATACGCTTACACCCCGATGGAGAAATTTGAAAAGCTTAAAGAAAAAAATGCTAATATCGATATCTTAAGAAAGACTTTCGATTTAGACCTTTAATGGATTTAAAATGAAAAAACTACTGTATTTAATTTTCATTATTATAGGTTTTATAAGTTGTGATGGTCGTGAACGTGCATACATGTCTAACGAAGCCATTTTGAAAGAAGACAATCTATTTAAAGCCTTCAGTGAGGAGTTACACTTTATTCCTGAAACGCCTGTAAAAATTGTAACAGACACCATTTTAAGCACAGGATTTCAGGTAAAAATCAACTATCATTCAACGGAGAGCAATCCTCTTGTTTATACCAAAAGAAATAAACGCGATTCCATTATATATTCACATTACAAAAACTTTGAAGCCCATATTCAGATTTCAAAGAATACCGAATCCATTATTAATTCTGCTTTAGACAAACGTCTTTTTAAGTCGTTTGAAAACTCAGAGTTTTGGGATAAGGCCATTATGCAATATGTATGGATCAATCATGAAGCTTCAACTGAACAAAAAATTCAGTTACATACCGCTTTTCAAATACCAGAAACTGAAATTTACAGAGATTTTATTCTGAACATTTTTGAAAACGGAACCATAGAAATTAAAGAATACCACATTAAACCTAAAACAACATAGTATGTTAGGATTAAAATTACCAACAGACCCACGTTGGGTTAATATTGTAGAAAAGAACATTGAAGAAATACTTACCGATCATGCATTTTGCGAGCAAAAAGCAACTAGCACAGCGATATCGCTTATTGTAAGTTTTCCTGAATACACCGATTTAGTTCAGGAAATGACAGCCTTGGTAAAGGAAGAAATCAGCCATTTTAAAATGGTACACGATAAAATTATTGAGCGCGGCTGGACTTTAGGACGCGATCGACGTGACGATTATGTTATAGAATTAACGAAATTCTTTCCCAAAGGCGGAAGCCGAACAACCCAGCTGGTTCACCGCTTACTTTACGCGGCCCTAATTGAAGCCAGAAGTTGCGAACGTTTCAGGTTGTTATCTGAAGAACTTGAAGATCAGGAATTGGCTAAATTTTACAGAAACCTTATGGTTAGTGAAGCTAACCATTACACCATGTTTTTAGGCTTTGCCCGTAAATACGGGGTAAAACAAGAAGTTGATGCCAAATGGCAACAACTTCTGGAATATGAAGCTGAAATTATGTCTAAATTAGGTACTTCTGAAGCTATACACGGTTAAAATTTAAACCCAACACCTATTTGGATATTGGTGTTTTTAGCTTCAGCATTTACATTATCATCAAAGATATTAGAGAATCCGTAAGTATATCGTACGTCTGCAAACAGGCTGTACGATATCTTATAATCTAAACCTGCGACACCAGAGTACGCGAAGTTTTTCATCATATCTTCCTCTTTATGAACTTTTAATCCCACTTGTGGCGCTATACCGAAACGTAGTTTTTCCGCAAGTCTGAATTTTAAAAAGATAGGCATTTGAATGTAGTCTAAGTTTAAAACTTCATCTTTAGCACCTTCAGCAGAAAACTGAAGTTCTGGAACCAATGAAAATCCTTTGGAGAAAGCGATATCACTGAAAGCGCCGAAATAAAAGCTATTTCTATGCTTGTTTTCCATGATTGGTGTATCCTTAAAATCTAGATTTGATATATTATATCCTCCTCTAACACCAAATTTTACATCTTGTGAAAACCCGTAAAAGGACGCACCAAGAAGTATTGTAAGTAGTATTTTTTTCATAATAATATAGGTTTAGTATGTAAATCTGTTGCTTAACTAAATAAGTAACACGAATATATATTATAAACCTAAAATCTTACAATTTTAAAAGGTGAAGTGCATAATTTTACTGTGTATTGCTCGAAACCGTATCGTAGTATATACTTTTTATAATACCATCGGCCAAACCAATCTTCGGTACATAGATGTTTTTGGCACCACTCCATTTCATTGACGATAAATAAATTCGCATTGCCGGTATAATAACGTCTGCACGGTCTTGATTTAAGTCTAATTCTGAAATACGTTCTTCGTATGAATAACTTTGAAGTGTATTGTAATATGAGGTTAAATAAAAGTAAGAAAGCGGTTTTCCTAAGGCTTTACCTGAAATTTTAAAAATCTTATTAATGTTACCTCCAGAACCTAACACAGATATCATATCATACTGACTAGTATGGGTTTTAATCCAGGCCTCCAAATCGAGCCAGGTTTCTTTAGAGACCATATCGTTAAGTAAACGTACAGTTCCTATTTTAAATGATCGGGAGGTAACCTGAACACCTTCATGAATTACGGTAAACTCAGTACTACCCCCACCTACATCGACATATAAATAAGTTTTACTTTCGTCGATATATGTGTTTAAATCGGTAGCTGCAATAATAGCTGCTTCTTCCTCGCCATCAATAATATCGATTTTTATTCCGGACTGCTGGGAAATGGCTTCCACAATTTTTTTTCCATTAGTCGATTCGCGCATTGCTGATGTAGCACAGGCTTTATATTTAACCACTTTATGAGATTTCATAAGCAACCTGAAAGCCAGCATGGTATCCAGCATACGCTGTGTATTTTCCTTAGATATTCTTTGATTCACGAAAACATCTGCTCCCAAACGAATAGGGACACGTACCAAAGAGTTCTTTTTGAACTTAACTGGTTTCCCTTCGCGTTCAATAATATTAGATATAAGTAATCTTACCGCATTGGAACCGATATCTATCGCTGCATATTTTTTAATTGAAAGCATATTAGTTTTTCATTTTATCTACATAATACTCGTAAGTGGCAAATTGTGACCTTACCTTTTCCTTGTCATTAACTCGATATTTATTCTCTTGCGAGTCGCAAATAATACGTGCTTTAACATTATCGCTCCAGGATATATTAAAGGTATCAATAATTTCTCTTTTTATATCTTCATCATAAATTGGGCAACTCACTTCCACTCTATTTTCTATATTTCTGGTCATCCAGTCTGCCGAAGAAATATATACTTTTGGATCACCGCCATTTCCGAAAATATACACACGAGGATGCTCTAAAAATTTATCGACAATACTTATCGCCTCAATATTTTCGCTCATACCTTCTATTCCCGGAATCAAACAACAGATTCCTCGAACAATCATTTGAATTTTCACACCGGCATTACTTGCTTCATACAATTTATCGACCATGGTATAGCTCGAAATACTATTCATTTTAAGTCTTATGTATCCCGGCTTACCTTGTTTTACATTTTCAATTTCTTTATCAATCAATTTGAAAATCGCTTTCTTGGTATAATGCGGCGAGGTAATTAAATGCTTATATCTGAAAATTTTATAATTCGTTTCAAAAAAACTAAAAATTTTAGTAACATCTTTTAATATGCGCTGATCTGAAGTCAGTAACGTGTAATCTGTGTAAATCTTTGCGGTAGATTCGTTAAAGTTTCCTGTGCTAATAAAACCATAACGTCTTAACTTTTTACCTTCTTCACGCTCTATAATACACATTTTGCTGTGCACTTTTAAGCCCTGAACACCAAATATTAAGTTAATGCCTTCATCTTCCATTTGCTGTGCATAGGCAATATTGGCCTGCTCATCAAAACGAGCTCTAAGCTCAATTGCCACGGTAACCGATTTCCCATTAATGGCTGCATTAATTAAAGAACTTGCAATATGTGAAATCTCAGCAAGGCGATAAATAGTAATTTTTATGGTTTTAACACTCGGATCTAAAGCCGCTTCACGTAAAAACTTAACCACATAAGAAAACGTCTGATAAGGTGCATAGATTAAATAATCTTTCTTTTTAATAGCTTTAAAAATACTTTCCTCAAGACTTAATCCTTTTACAGGTAAAGCTTCAATTTTATCATACATTAAATCTGTGCGACCTAAGCTCGGGAAACTCATATAATCTCTTCGGTTATGGTAGCGACCTCCAGGAATGATACTATCGGTATTATCAATACCCATTTTAGACATCAAATAATCTAATGTGTCCTGATGAATAGTTTTATCGTAAACAAAGCGAACCGGCTCACCTATTTTTCGGTGTTTAACACTATCGGAAACCTTATCAATAAAACTCTTACTTAAATCACTATCAAAATCGAGCTCACCATCACGAGTGATTTTAATCATGTGCGCAGATATTTCCTTATAATCAAAAATATTAAAGATATCTTTCAAACAATAGCGTAGCATATCATCAATCATAATGATATAACTTTTATCGCCCTGCTTTGGCAATTCAACAAATCGATTAACAGACTTTGGAATTTCAATTAAAGCAAACTGTTTGCTTTTGTTTGCCATAATCATTTTAACCGCCAAGTAAGCAGCACTATCCTTTAAATTTGGTAAAACAACATCATCATTAAGGATAATCGTTACCAGTGCAGGACTGACCTTTCTAAGAAAATAACGTCTTATAAATTCACTTTGGGAAGCATCAATTTGTGTTTCATTAATAATATGAATATCCTCGTCTTCAAGACGCTGCTGAATCATATCCAGAATCTCTAAACTCTCACTTTGTTGTTTAATTACAATCTGCGTAATGATTTCAAGTAGTTCTTCGGCTCGAATACCTCCTAACTCATTTTTACCCGCTTTACCTGCATCAACAATACGTTTTACTGTAGCATAACGTACCTTAAAAAATTCATCTAAGTTGTTTGAAAAAATTCCAAGAAACCTTAAACGTTCGATTAACGGCACCGCTTCGTCTTCTGCTTCCTGTAAAACCCGTGCATTAAATTGTAACCAGCTTATTTCTCTATTTATATAGCTATTCGTGTGTACTTCGGGTTTCGTCATGCTCATAATTCGTTTATATCGGTTTAAGCAAATATATTTATTTGCAGGAAATAATGTTCAATATAAATGATGCTTTATTCATCATTTTTTAAATCTCTTGGAAATAAAGTTAATACAGTTTTTCCTTTATTCAAATCTTTCCAATCGTTAATATCGAACTCTGTTATAACCACTCCGCTAGTCGGTACATTATCAATGTATTGACTACCAAACGTATTAACAAAGTCTGTAACAGCATGGTTATGTCCAAAAACTAGTAAAGTTTTCACATCTGTATCGCAAGATTTAATAACGCGTGTTAAATCTCTACCATCAAAATCGTACAATTCATACATATACTCTAAATCTTTATCCATTAGATTTAAATTTGAAATGAAGATTTTTGAGGTTTGTGAAGTACGCACAGAATCGCTGGAAAGTATTAAATCTATAGCAGCAGAATCCATGTTTAAATGCTTTGAAACAAGGTTTGCATCTGTAATACCACGTTGGTTTAACGGCCTCTCATGATCTATGACATTAAATTCCCACGAGGATTTAGCATGTCTTACTAGTATAATTTTTTTCATAACTTCGATAAAATGCAATTTTCATCGTTAAAATGTTGTTTTTATCGATAAAAATCACTTTATTTGTTGAATTAAAGTATAACTAATTTAATCAGAAAATATAAATAAAGCTATTATCAATTCTCAACTTTAATAAATTAACATATGTAAACCATGCTTATCGCTAAAAAAACACATTAACTCGATTAACTGTTATTACTGTACGGTTTATCGTTTTTTTAAGGTGTTTAACATTTTTTTTTGAAAAAGCAACGTCGCGTATGTTCTTTTGTTGTGTAGAATATTAAAAAATGACCCCAAATCTAATATCTCTTTTAAGTCTTAGTGTAAACAATAGCACTCCTCCCTCACTACTTTAAGAAAATTAGATTATTAAAAAATTAGTAAGATAATTTTATATACATACCTAAATACTATTCAAACTGATGTTAACCAATTATTGGCTTATGAAAACAAGTACTTTTAAATTATTTAACAAAAAAAGCTTGAAAATAAAACATGTTTTATTTTCTTTCTCTTTAATGTTATTTAGCTTCTTCTCTGTACAGGCTGACTGTATTATTGATACAGCTGCCACTGGAGGAGATAATATAATGACAGGTAATGAGCTAGTTAGCTATATTAATAACAACAGTTGTATAGGTACTTTGACCATTGCTTCTGGTGTTGATATTCTTATTACAGGAGATATAACTATTCCTAATTCTGTGGATAAAATTATTATTGAAAATGACGCCCATATATGGTGGACTGCCAAAGCTGTTTTAATTTTAGCTGAAAACACAGCGATAAAAATAATAGACACAGACAAAACTTATGGAGAACCTATTGGAGTATCGGGAAAACAGTCCTGTAATAACAATATACAAATAAAAATTGGATCTGTTGAATATTCTCGTTGTGAAGGTGAAGGTAACAACTGTATAGTTTTTGATGATTTAATTGCTGCAGGAGGTACACCTCAATTAGATCCGGATTTTGCAATAATTTCTGGTTCGGATAATGCGGTGTGTTTCGGACCAACTGATATTTCTGTACAACTTAATGGACTTATTAGTGGCGCGGTTACCTATGAATGGACTGTGCCTCCTTCGAATACAAATCCTGGAACTGTTTTTTATTCCCCAATTGATTCACCTAACACTACTGTTACGGTATCAACACCTGGAACTTATACCTTAAGAATAAAAGTAAATATAAAATTAGGCATAGATGGTAGTTCCTGTGCTAACGCGAGTGTCAACGTATTTGCAGATATAGAAATTGAGTTTGTAGAAGGAGTAACAACTTCAATTATGGAAAACTCCCCTAGCACTGGTAGTGATTGTCAATTAGATGTAGATTTTACAGCTACAACAAATGGAGGTCCAAGTACTCAATTTTTCTGGCAATTTGGAGATGGAAATACAAGTACAGAACAAAATCCTTCATATACATACGCTAGCTGTGGAACTTACACAGTAACATTAACAACAACTGATCCAAATGCCATTGCTGAATGTAATTCATCAACTGTATCTAAAGAAATAACCGTTGAAGATGATACTCCCCCTGTAATTATCGGTGGAACTTCTGGTTTAGTTCAATGCGATGGAAACGGTAATCAAATTGAATATGAAGCTTGGTTACAAACTCATGCAGGAGCTACAGCTACAGATAATTGTGATGATAATGTTATTTGGTCATATGAAATACTTGAAATATTAGAAACTTGTGGAAATACTTCAACTTATAAAGTGCTTTTCACAGCAACCGATAAATGCAATAATTCTGCGCAATTTAACGCCAATTTTGTAATTCAAGATAATACTGCACCAGTAATTACTGTTTCTGCAAGCAATTCCTCTGTAGAATGTAGTAGTTTAAATGGAACTGAATTCTCCGAATGGCTTAACAATAATGGTGGGGCAGTTGCTTCCGACTCTTGCGGTTCTATTACCTGGAGTAAAGTTGGTGACAATATTTCTGATGAATGCGGATTAACAGGAGCTGCTACTGTTACTTTTAGAGCTACCGATGATTGTGGAAATTTTAGTGAAACTACTGCTACTTTTACAATTGTGGATACTACTCCTCCTACAATTAACACTGCTGCAAGTAATTCCTCTGTAGAATGTAGTACTTTAAATGGAACTGAATTCTCCGAATGGCTTAACAATAATGGTGGGGCAGTTGCTTCCGACTCTTGTGGCTCTGTAACCTGGAGCAAAGTTGGTGATACTATTTCTGATGAATGCGGATTAACCGGTGCTGCTACTGTTACTTTTAGAGCTACCGATGATTGTGGAAATTTCAGTGAAACTACTGCTACTTTTTCAATTGTGGATAACACTCCGCCTTCAATCACCGTAGAAGCTAGTAATGCTACCGTAGAATGCAGTAGTGCTAATGGTACTGAATTCTCTGATTGGCTAAATAATCATGGAGGTGCTATTGCTTCTGACTCTTGTGGCTCTGTTACATGGAGCAAAATTGGCGACACTATTTCGGATGATTGTGGTATAACAGGTACTGCTACTGTAACCTTTAAAGCTACCGATGAATGTGGTAATTTTAGTGAAACTACAGCTACTTTTACTATTGTTGATACAACTCCGCCTTCAATAACTGCTCCTGCTGATGTAACTATTGAATGTACTGAAGACGAATCTAGCGACAATACTGGCGTAGCTACTGGTTCTGATACTTGTGGAAATGTAATAATTTCTCAAACTGATGCTGAAGTTGCTTCTTGTGGTAACACTAAAGTAATCACCAGAACTTGGACAGCTACCGATGATTGTGGTAACAAAACTTCTGCTGATCAAATTATCACTGTAATTGATACAACTCCGCCTTCAATAACTGCTCCTGCTGATGTAACTATTGAGTGTACTGAAGACGAATCTAGCGACAATACTGGCGTAGCTACTGGTTCTGATACTTGTGGAAATGTAATAATTTCTCAAACTGATGCTGAAGTTGCTTCTTGTGGTAACACTAAAGTAATCACCAGAACTTGGACAGCTACCGATGATTGTGGTAACAAAACTTCTGCTGATCAAATTATCACTGTAATTGATACAACTCCGCCTTCAATAACTGCTCCTGCTGATGTAACTATTGAATGTACTGAAGACGAATCTAGCGACAATACTGGCGTAGCTACTGGTTCTGATACTTGTGGAAATGTAATAATTTCTCAAACTGATGCTGAAGTTGCTTCTTGTGGTAACACTAAAGTAATCACCAGAACTTGGACAGCTACCGATGATTGTGGTAACAAAACTTCTGCTGATCAAATTATCACTGTAATTGATACAACTCCGCCTTCAATAACTGCTCCTGCTGATGTAACTATTGAATGTACTGAAGACGAATCTAGCGACAATACTGGCGTAGCTACTGGTTCTGATACTTGTGGAAATGTAATAATTTCTCAAACTGATGCTGAAGTTGCTTCTTGTGGTAACACTAAAGTAATCACCAGAACTTGGACAGCTACTGATGATTGTGGTAACAAAACTTCTGCTGATCAAATTATCACTGTAATTGATACAACTCCGCCTTCAATAACTGCTCCTGCTGATGTAACTATTGAATGTACTGAAGACGAATCTAGCGACAATACTGGCGTAGCTACTGGTTCTGATACTTGTGGAAATGTAATAATTTCTCAAACTGATGCTGAAGTTGCTTCTTGTGGTAACACTAAAGTAATCACCAGAACTTGGACAGCTACTGATGATTGTGGTAACAAAACTTCTGCTGATCAAATTATCACTGTAATTGATACAACTCCGCCTTCAATAACTGCTCCTGCTGATGTGACTATTGAATGTACTGAAGACGAATCTAGCGACAATACTGGCGTAGCTACTGGTTCTGATACTTGTGGAAATGTAATAATTTCTCAAACTGATGCTGAAGTTGCTTCTTGTGGTAACACTAAAGTAATCACCAGAACTTGGACAGCTACCGATGATTGTGGTAACAAAACTTCTGCTGATCAAATTATCACTGTAATTGATACAACTCCGCCTTCAATAACTGCTCCCGCTGATGTAACTATTGAATGTACTGAAGACGAATCTAGCGACAATACTGGCGTAGCTACTGGTTCTGATACTTGTGGAAATGTAATAATTTCTCAAACTGATGCTGAAGTTGCTTCTTGTGGTAACACTAAAGTAATCACCAGAACTTGGACAGCTACCGATGATTGTGGTAACAAAACTTCTGCTGATCAAATTATCACTGTAATTGATACAACTCCGCCTTCAATAACTGCTCCTGCTGATGTGACTATTGAATGTACTGAAGACGAATCTAGCGACAATACTGGCGTAGCTACTGGTTCTGATACTTGTGGAAATGTAATAATTTCTCAAACTGATGCTGAAGTTGCTTCTTGTGGTAACACTAAAGTAATCACCAGAACTTGGACAGCTACTGATGATTGTGGTAACAAAACTTCTGCTGATCAAATTATCACTGTAATTGATACAACTCCGCCTTCAATAACTGCTCCTGCTGATGTAACTATTGAATGTACTGAAGACGAATCTAGCGACAATACTGGCGTAGCTACTGGTTCTGATACTTGTGGAAATGTAATAATTTCTCAAACTGATGCTGAAGTTGCTTCTTGTGGTAACACTAAAGTAATCACCAGAACTTGGACAGCTACTGATGATTGTGGTAACAAAACTTCTGCTGATCAAATTATCACTGTAATTGATACAACTCCGCCTTCAATAACTGCTCCTGCTGATGTGACTATCGAGTGTACTGAAGACGAATCTAGCGACAATACTGGCGTAGCTACTGGTTCTGATACTTGTGGAAATGTAATAATTTCTCAAACTGATGCTGAAGTTGCTTCTTGTGGTAATACTAAAGTAATCACCAGAACTTGGACAGCTACCGATGATTGTGGTAACAAAACTTCTGCTGATCAAATTATCACTGTAATTGATACAACTCCGCCTTCAATAACTGCTCCTGCTGATGTAACTATCGAGTGTACTGAAGACGAATCTAGCGACAATACTGGCGTAGCTACTGGTTCTGATACTTGTGGAAATGTAATAATTTCTCAAACTGATGCTGAAGTTGCTTCTTGTGGTAACACTAAAGTAATCACCAGAACTTGGACAGCTACCGATGATTGTGGTAACAAAACTTCTGCTGATCAAATTATCACTGTAATTGATACAACTCCGCCTTCAATAAACACGACAGCAACCAACATAGAAATCGAATGTGGTGTAACAGATCCTGATGCGCTTCAAAACTGGTTAGATAGTAATGGAGGTGCAACGGCTACTGATAACTGTGGTGAAGTAATTTGGTCTAATGATTATGGACAAAATACAACTGTTGATTGTGACGGTAATGGTATTTTGGTAACCTTTACAGCTACCGATGCTTGTGGGAATAAAACAACTACAACTGCAACATATATCATTAAAGATACAACTGCTCCAACAATCACAACTGCAGCTGCTGCTTATGTGGCTGAATGTGATGGTGCTGGAAACGTAACAGAATTAAACGATTGGCTAAACTCAAATGGCGGTGCTGTTGCAACAGACGATTGTTCCGTAATTATCTGGTCTAATAATTTCACTATTTTGAGTGATGATTGTGGAAATACTGGTTCGGCTACGGTAATCTTTACAGCTACTGATGCTTGTGGAAATGAATCAACTACAACCGCAACCTTCACAATCGAAGATACAACGCCTCCGGTATTAACAGTACCTGCTGATGTCACTATCGAGTGTACTGAAGATGAAACTAGTGCTAATACAGGTATTGCAACATCAACCGACACGTGTAGTGATGTAACCATTACTGAAAGTGATGATGTTGTAACGGCTTGTGGTAATACGAAAGTAATCACCAGAACATGGACGGCTACTGATGAATGTGGTAACCCTTCTTCTGCAACGCAGATTATTACAGTTCAAGATACAACGCCTCCGGTATTAACAGTACCTGCCGATATCACTATCGAGTGTACTGAAGACGAAACTAGTGCTAATACTGGTCTAGCTACAGCTACTGATACTTGTGGTGATGTAACCATCACAGAAAGTGATGACGTTGTTACGGCTTGTGGTAATACGAAAGTAATCACCAGAACATGGACTGCTACTGATGAATGTGGTAACCCTACTTCTGCAACGCAGACTATTTCAGTTCAAGATACAACGCCTCCGGTATTAACAGTACCTGCTGATGTCACTATCGAGTGTACTGAAGATGAAACTAGTGCTAATACTGGTGTAGCTACTGCTACGGATACTTGCGGGGATGTAACTATTACTGAAACTGATGATGTTGTAACGACTTGTGGTAATACGAAAGTAATCACCAGAACATGGACAGCTACTGATGAGTGTGGTAACCCTTCTTCTGCAACGCAGATTATTACAGTTCAAGATACAACGCCTCCGGTATTAACAATACCTGCTGATGTCACTATCGAGTGTACTGAAGATGAAACTAGTGCTAATACTGGTGTAGCTACTGCTACGGATACTTGCGGGGATGTAACTATTACTGCAACTGATGATGTTGTAACGGCTTGTGGTAATACGAAAGTAATCACCAGAACATGGACGGCTACTGATGAGTGTGGTAACCCTACTTCTGCAACGCAAACTATTACAGTTCAAGATACAACGCCTCCGGTATTAACAATACCTGCTGATGTCACTATCGAGTGTACTGAAGATGAAACTAGTGCTAATACTGGTGTAGCTACTGCTACGGATACTTGCGGGGATGTAACAATTACTGAAACTGATGAAGTTGTAACGGCTTGTGGTAATACGAAAGTAATCACCAGAACATGGACAGCTACTGATGAGTGTGGTAACCCTACTTCTGCAACGCAAACTATTACAGTTCAAGATACAACGCCTCCGGTATTAACAATACCTGCTGATGTCACTATCGAGTGTACTGAAGATGAAACTAGTGCTAATACTGGTGTAGCTACTGCTACGGATACTTGCGGGGATGTAACTATTACTGAAACTGATGATGTTGTAACGGCTTGTGGTAATACGAAAGTAATCACCAGAACATGGACGGCTACTGATGAATGTGGTAACCCTACTTCTGCAACGCAAACTATTACTGTTCAAGATACAACGCCTCCGGTATTAACAGTACCTGCCGATGTCACTATCGAGTGTAATGAAGACGAAACTAGTGCTAATACGGGTGTAGCTACAGCTACTGATACTTGTGGTGATGTAACAATTACTGAAAGTGATGATGTTGTAACGGCTTGTGGTAATACGAAAGTAATCACCAGAACATGGACGGCTACTGATGAATGTGGTAACCCTACTTCTGCAACGCAAACTATTACTGTTCAAGATACAACGCCTCCGGTATTAACAGTACCTGCCGATGTCACTATCGAGTGTAATGAAGACGAAACTAGTGCTAATACGGGTGTAGCTACAGCTACTGATACTTGTGGTGATGTAACAATTACTGAAAGTGATGATGTTGTAACGGCTTGTGGTAATACCAAAGTAATTACTAGAACCTGGACGGCTACTGATGAATGTGGTAACCCTATTTCTGCAACGCAGACCATTACTATAGTTGATACTGTTGCTCCAACAATTACAGCTCCGGATAACGTAACTATTGAATGCTCTGAAGATGAAACAAGCGTGAGTACTGGTGTCGCTACGGCTACCGATACTTGTGGTAATGTAACCATCACAGAAAGTGATTCTGAGGTTGCTGCTTGTGGTAATACCAAAATAATTACCAGAACATGGACAGCGACCGATGATTGTGGAAATGCTTCTACAGCTACACAAACTATTACGGTTATTGATACTACGGCACCAACCTTTGTTGAATCATTACCTACAGATATAACTGTAGAATGTGATGCGGTTCCTACCATTGACGATGTCGTTTTAACAGCTACAGATAACTGTGGAAATGCCACGGTAACTGTAGAAGATGTAAGAACAGACGGTTCTTGTCCTTCTAGTTATTCAATTGCTCGTACCTGGACAGCAACTGATGAATGTGGTAACGCAATTTCTCATACTCAAAACATCACGGTTCAGGATACTAAAGCTCCTGAGAATGTTACTGAATATGAAGAAACCATAGCTGTTACTTCATTAGATATTCCAGATGCTCCGGAACTTGAATTTACCGACTGTTCTGAATATACTGTAGAATTTACTGAAGAAAGTACTTTTGTAGATAACGTTTTTGTAGATTACCAAATTACAAGAACCTGGACAGCAACTGATGCTTGTGGTAACGAATCTGTTTATACACAAACTGTATTAATTGCAATTCAAACAGTAACAACTCAAACTACTGCAGCACCACTATGTTATGACGATGGCGCTGTAGACTTGAAAGATATCATACAAGACCTGATTCCAAGTGATGTAAACCTTCAAGGGGTTTGGGAATTCCTTTCTGGATCTAATGTAGCTACTTTAATAGGTTCAATTTTCGATCCAACGAAATTACAACTTGGAGAAGATTTCAATCCTGGAGAAGTATTAGAATTCTTAGTTAAATACAAGACCACAAGAGATGGTTCTATCTACGAAACAGAACTTACACTTCAGGTTAATTCAGATTGTGTGGTATTACCATGTGGTGAAAATGACATTGTAATTTCAAAAGCTGTAACACCTAACGGAGACGCTTACAACGAGTCATTTGATATTAAAGGAATCGAATTATGTGGATTTGTAGCAGATGTTAAGATCTTCAACCGTTGGGGAGCTTTAATTTATGAATCTAGCAACTATACGCTTGGAGAAAATCTGGGAGACTGGAGAGGAAATTCTAATAAGTCTTCTTTCGGAACTTCTGATACAGTACCAAACGGAACGTATTATTATATAATAACATTAAAAGATAGTGGATTGGCACCATTTACAGGACCAGTTTATTTAGGAACTAAATAAAAATCTTAACCTATGAAACTTTTTAAACATTACGTAATCGCTATTGCATTATTAAGCTGTACGGTTGGACTTGCGCAACAATTACCGCAGTTCACACAGTACATGTATAATACAATATCTGTTAACCCGGCTTATGCCGGTAGTAGAGAAGCCTTGAGCATTGTTGGATTGCACAGAAGCCAGTGGGTTGGGTTTAAAGGTGGTCCTATAACACAAACGTTATCTATTCATAGTCCGTTAAGAAATGACAGAATAGGTTTAGGTTTGTCGTTTATAGAAGACGATTTGGGTCCTGAAAATTTCACGTATCTGTACGGTGATTTCTCTTATGCCATTCCAACCGGAAAAACAGGAAAACTGGCTTTCGGTATTAAAGGAGGATTTACTCAATACAGTCTGGATGATGAATTTTTAAACGATCCTACTGTTATTGAAGACACCTACTTTAGAGGATTTTCTAATCGCTGGTCGCCAAATATAGGTTTAGGTGTTTACTGGAGTACGGACAAATGGTATTTAGGTTTATCTACCCCAAGAGTCTTAAACACCGATAGAAATACGGAAGAAGGCTATGAAGCTTTAGATCGTTTAAGTTATTACTTTACCGGTGGATATGTTTTCAATCTTGGTGATAAGGTAAAATTCAAACCAGCATACTTAATAAAAGCAACAAACGGTGCCCCTTTATCATACGATCTTACAGCTAACTTCTTGTTCAATGAAAAATTCTGGTTAGGAGGTTCGTATAGAATTAACGAGCAAACTGCTGCGATTGGAGGTATTGTAGATTTTCAAATTTCACGACAACTACGTATAGGTTATGCATACGAGAAAGCCATTTCTGATATAGCAGACTATACAACAGGAACACATGAAATCCTGCTTATTTACGAATTCAAATTCTTAAGTACTAAACTAAAATCACCTAGATACTTCTAATACCCTAAGATATGAAGATTAAAAATTACATTTTAGTATTCGCTGCGCTAATGTTAACCGTAACTGTGTTTGCACAGCAAGGAAAACAAAATCACGCAGACACGCTATTCAATAAATTCTCTTTTGTAAAAGCGGCTGAAGTTTATAAAGAACTTATTGCTAAAAATTACAACAAAGATTACGCAACAAGAAAGTTGGCCGATTGTTATGCCCTGTTAAGAGATCCGAAAAACGCCTCTAAATATTACAAAAAAGTTGTTGAACAAGATAATGTTCCTATTGAGTATTATTACAGTTACGCTCAATCTTTACGTGGTGTTAAAGATTACGATGCATCGGAAAAATGGTTACAACGTTATAAAGATTCTGGCGGTGTTGTAAATAATAACGACTTCTCTAAGGATTCGAATTTCATTACAAATGTCTTTAATGCCAAACAACAGTATTTCTTAGATAAGTTCGATTTCAATTCTGAGTATAGTGATTTTGGAGCTTATGAGCATGATGGTAAAATTTACTTCTGTTCTTCCCGCGATGCTGGTGTTGCCATTAAACGTTTATATGGTTGGAACGAACAACCGTTTTTAGATGTTTATGTTACCGACGTAGACTCTAAAGAAGAAGTTGATCACACCAAAAAGTTAAATGGCGATATTAATACTGTTTTCCACGATGGTCCTGTGACTATCACTAAAGACGGAAAATACATGTATTTCTCCAGAAATAACTTTAAAGATAATGTAGAAAACAAAGACTCTAAAGGTCTTACGAACATGAAAATTTATCGCGCAACATTTAGAGATAGTATCTGGACAGATGTTGAAGATTTACCAATTAACAGCGATAATTTCTCAACACAACATGCTGCTTTAAATAGCGACGATACAAAACTTTACTTCGCATCAGACAGACCTGGTGGTTTTGGAGGTTCAGATATCTATGTGGTTGACATCTCTGCCGATGGTGTTTTAGGTGAACCTAAAAACTTAGGGAATGTAGTAAATACAAATAGTGCAGAAGGTTTTCCTTTTATTAATAATGAAGGTACTCTGTTCTTCTCTTCAGACGGACACGTAGGTTTAGGATTATTAGACGTTTTTGCAACGGTAAACGATGAGAATGATAATATTATAGATGTTATAAATTTAGGTACACCTGTTAATTCCAGTAACGATGACTTTTCTTTCACGATGAGTGCTAATGGTACTTCTGGTTATTTTGCATCAAACAGATCTGGAGGAAAAGGTGATGACGACATTTATGCTTATAACAGAATACCGCCTTTAAAAGTTGAAGGTGTGGTTTCAGATGCTATTAATGGTAATCCAATAGCCAATTCAACCATCAAATTATACGATGAAAAAGGTGCAGAAATTGCCTATATGGAAACCGACGAAAAAGGATATTACTCTATTAATATAGACAGAAATCAGGATTACAAAGTTGTTGGAAGTCATGAGAAATACATAGAGGACTACAGAACATTTACCTCTAAAAATTTAAAAACCGAATTAACAACAATTACAGCTAACTTATTACTAAATCCTGTTGAAGATGTGGTGACTCTAGCCGAGTTAAATACAATTTACTTCGACTTCGATAAACATAACATCAGACCTGATGCAGCTTTAGAATTAGATAAAATTGTTGACCTAATGGTAAACCAGTATCCTGATATGGTAATCAGAATTGAATCGCACACCGATTCCAGAGGTACCTTATCTTATAACGATAAATTATCTATCGACAGAGCTAACTCTACTTATGAATATTTAATATCACATGGAGTTGCTGCCGAACGTATAACAGCTCATGAAGGATTTGGTGAGCGTAGATTAACAAACGGATGTGATGGTAGTGAAGATTGTGAAGAGGCTGCCCACCAGTTAAACAGACGTACACAGTTTATTGTTATAAAAATGGAATAACAAAAACAAAAAATAAAGCTAAATTCAATTTTTTTAAAACCCACTTAGGAAGAATCTTAAGTGGGTTTTTAATTTTTAATCCTTACCTATCTCATCTTAATTTAAATTGTTGTAACAATAACTCGCTTAGTTACGTTTATATGAAAGAAGTGTTAATAGATTACTTTCAAAAATGAATTTCTAATACCTAAGTTGATGTTAAAAAGTACTAATGAACAAGCACAATTGTTTGAAAAAGTAGTGTTTCTTGAATTAACAAATAAACAATTTTCGAAGTTTCATGATTCAGAATATTATGCAGCGTACAACTTATTAAATCAAAACTTTAAAGAATTAATTGATTATAAAATCTCCTAAGAAATAAATGAAATTTGGGATTGTATAAACATGGTTTATTCCAATTCCGACAAAAGATCTTATGTAAACAGTGTTAGCGATTATAATAATTTAATTAAACCTGTTTCCCATATAATTTTAAAAGTCACTAATGACTTTAATATTACCATGAAAAATGAAATTACAGAAGAATTTAAAAATGCTATCAGGAATATTTTAGGTCAAGGTTTTTAAATAAATTTTTAAGCAGTTATAAATAACAGTATACTTACAGTTTAGGATTTATAATACAAAAAAGCCTCCCCAACCAAGGGAGGCTCATACCTAAAGCTAAATTCAATAACAATTAAGTTATCAAGATATAACCAATTATAAATAAAAGGTTATGTTGTAATTGCTATCAAACTGAGACTAGCAAATAATTATTTTTTTATGAAGATATTGGTGTAATACCATTTACCTTCAGAGTTTACTTCGGCTGAAATGTCGAAGTTGGTAAAATCACCTTCTATGGTAGCGCGGTGCCCTTCGCTTTTAAGCCATGCATTAACTACCGATTCCGCAGAACTGTAACCATAAGCTACATTCTCAGAAACTTTAGATGCCCCTGCATTGGCCTTTAAGTATTCGCTTCTCTTAAAAAAATTAGCATGTGATACTTCATTGTTATCTACCATATAGTCGGTGTGTGTGTAAGCAACAGATTTTACAATAGACATGTCTGTTAAAGGACTAAGTCCGACTGATAATCTGTGATCGTTTATAAGTTCTAAAATTTCTACTTCGATTGATTTGTCTTCTAAAATAATAAGACTAAACTCTTCTCCTAGGGGTTGATCTTCAAGGCTATCAGTGGTACAAGAGAAAGTTAAAATAGCTAGAAGTGCCAAAAATGGCAATTTGGTTAATAACTTCATGGTTAAGTAAATTTAGATTTGGTTCTGTAAATTTAGAAGCCTAACCCGAAGTAAGTGTTAAGGAAATGTTAAAATCGATTAAATGAATGTTTTTAATCGTTAAATAATGTATTTCATCGGATATTTTATTTTGAAATTAGAATAATTGTGTATTTCAGCGTTAAAATCATGGAGATAATCGATCAACCTGCCAATTATAGTCTGCTTGTAATGTATATCGAATTCTATCGTGTAATCTGTTAGCTCTTCCCTGCCAAAATTCAATCTCCACAGGTTTAACAATATAACCACCCCAATGCTCAGGACGAGGTATTTCTTTCCCCTCGTACTCCTGCTCTAAAGCCTGAAGCTTACTTTCAAGAGCTTCCCTGCTCTCAATAACTTTGCTTTGGTCTGAAGCTATAGCTCCTAACTGACTACCACGGGGTCTGGACTCAAAATAACCATCACTTAAATTTTCAGCAATTTTTTCAGCTTTACCTTTAATTATAACCTGACGTTCGGCACCATGCCAAAAAAAGGATAAACATACATTGGGATTCAGGGCAATAGCCTTACCTTTTTCACTGTTGTAATTGGTGTAAAATATAAATCCTTCGTAAGTATAACGTTTAAGAAGTACTACCCTGCTTTTTGGAAATCCATCTAGACCAATCGTTGAAACCGTCATCGCATTTGTTTCATCTTCAACAAAATAATTGTCGACCTCATAAAACCATTTTTGAAACAATTCCATTGGATTTTCTGGAGCATTTTCCAACAATAATTCTCCCTTTTCGTAAGATTTCCTATAGCTACTTAAGTCCTTTTCCATGCTAATTTAAAATTATTCAAAATTAAATATTCTTTTCATTTCCTAATAGAATAATCTTTCTAAATTAGTGCCTCCCTAAAGAATTAATATGATATTTGAGAATTCCGCCTATTACGATAGAGAGCAATTCTTTAAATTGGAAAAACCATATGGAACCTTTTATTTCGGTGAAAAGTACATCTTATCTGAAATGCATGAAGGTGTTCATTTCGATTGGCCTATGGTTAAAGATTTATTGAACGATATCGAGGCTTATTATGAAAATGAGACTAAACTGGCTTACATTTCCAATCGCATACACTCCTATTCCCGAGATCCGCACAACTGGCAGAAGTTATCTGCTTTAAATTTTATTGTAGCCAGTGCTATTGTAATATACAATGATATGGCCTATTTAAACGCGACCTTGGAAAAACGTTTTTCTAAAGAAAGTATAAAACGTTGTCAATGTTTAAACGAAGCTATTGAGTGGGTATTAGATTTAAAGGAGTTTAACTAAAATCGAATACTTTACCATCCTGAGATAACCTGACGTGTTTAAAGACTTCCTGAGCTTCTTCTTTAAACGGTTTTAGGCTATCGTAACGCGTTGAATAATGTCCTAACAACAAAACCCCTGCATTTGCTTTTTTAGCAATTGTAGCAGCTTCTTTTGCAGTTGAATGCTTGGTTTGTGGTGCCAGATTTGCGTGCTTTTCCAGGAATGTCGATTCGTGATATAACACATCGACATCTTTAATTATCGGCACAATATCTTCCTTATACATGGTGTCACTACAAAAGGCATAGCTTTTGGGTTTCTTGGCAGGTTTAGTCACTTTTTCATTGGCTATTAAAACGCCATCTTCATTTACAACATCAAATCCTTGCTGTAATTTTCGATAGTAAGCCACGTCAATATTTGCTTCTTCAACCAGATTAATATCCAATTTGCGATTTCCTTCCTTTTCTTTGAATAAATACCCGTTGGTATATACCCTATGATTTAAAGGAATGGTATGCACTTCAACCAAATCATCCTCAAAAATTAGTTGAGATTCAGTTGATGTTAATTCGTGAAAAATGAGCTTGTAATTGGTCCAGGAATCTGATAATTTCATTTGAAGCGTAATCACCTCTTTTATGCCTTTCGGACCGTAAATATGTAAATCGGTTTCACGAGTAAGTAAGCGAAATGTCGAAATGAGCCCAACAAGACCAAAAAAATGATCACCATGCAAATGCGAAATAAAAATATGCTTAATCCTGTTAAACTTTATTTTATGCTTTCGCAACTGCACCTGAGTACCTTCACCACAGTCTATTAAAAACATGTGGTTATTTATTTCTAAAACTTGTGAAGTGGTATTGGTTAAAGCTCTTGGTGTAGCACTGTAACAACCTAAAATAGTGAGCTTCATGTATTATTGGGTTTTATAATTAATAGAATCGACTACCGAAAATTTACTTTTAAAGGTAAACGCATATGGGGTTTCTCCATGTGAATTTAAGTAATCTAATCGAATTTTAGCATCTTTTAAGGTAGGTTTAGTTCCAAACGGAACGTACCAAAAGGCCATATGCTTCATTTCTACTTTATTAAACCACTCTTTTTTTCTTTTGAAAACCTCAATATGATCGGAATGATAAATGTAATTGAAAAGGGATTCTAAATCTTCCCAAACTGAAATATTAACCAATAAATCCTCTTCTTTAAAAATAGATAAGGCTTCATCTTTATCTTCGTCTTTAAAACGCCAGACAAAGCCTTTGCTATCGTCTGCAATAGCATTTATACGGTCTACATTATTTATAAAATCCTGCATAATAGGATCGCTTAGAGGCGCTAAACCTTTAGCGATATTAACTTGTGCAAGATGGTAAGTGTTCATGTTAAAACCCTAAATCGCGTTCCATTTCCTCCATTTCAATAATATCGTACGCCTCTTGAGTTGTTGGCACTACTACGATTTCATCTGGAGTTTCGTCTAAAGCAATCTTGTCGGTAACAATTACAAACGACTGTTTAGCTCCACGGTGGGTATTAGAAAGTTCTAAAAATTCAACAATATCCTGAACGCCCAACGATTTTAATGACGACAAAACAACAATAATATTATTATTTTTAAACTTAGGGTATAAAGCCTGAATCTTCTTAACTAACTCTGGAAGCGTTGCTTTCTCCTGAGTAATAATCGATATGTTTCCGTCTTGATCTAGTATCATTGCTTATTGTTTTATTTTAGATGCTAATAAATATATAACAGCCATTCTTACGGCTACACCATTCTGAACCTGGTCTAAAATGATGGCTTGTTTAGAATCGGCCACATCACTCGTTATCTCCACACCGCGGTTAATTGGCCCCGGGTGCATGATAATAATCTCTTTATCTAAAGAATCTAATAGTTCCTTATTTACTCCGAATTGTTGTGTATATTCTCTTGTTGACGGGAAGTAACTAATATCCATACGCTCGTTTTGTACGCGAAGCATATTAGCCACATCACACCAGTTTAAAGCTTTACGTAAGTCTGTTTCTACTTTTACACCTAACTCATGAATATAGCGCGGAATTAACGTTTTTGGTCCGCAAACCATAACTTCTGCACCTTGCATTTGTAGTGCAAAAATATTTGAAAGCGCTACCCTACTGTGTAAAATATCGCCGACAATAACTACTTTTTTACCTGCCACATCCCCCAGACGCTCACGAATAGAATACGAATCTAACAACGCTTGTGTTGGATGCTCGTGGGCTCCATCTCCAGCATTTACAATACTGGCATTAACGTGCTTTGATAAAAATACACCAGCTCCCGGATTCGGGTGACGCATAACCACCATATCTACCTTCATAGATAAAATGTTGTTTACGGTATCGATAAGCGTTTCACCTTTTTTAACCGAAGACTGTGCTGATGAAAAATTTAAAACATCTGCAGACAGACGCTTTTCTGCCAATTCGAAAGACAACTTGGTTCTGGTTGAATTTTCAAAAAATAAATTGGCAATGGTAATATCTCGAAGTGAAGGCACTTTTTTAATTGGCCTGTTAATCACTTCTTTAAAATGATCGGCGGTTTCAAAAATAAGTTGAATATCTTTCTCTTGAAGATATTTAATTCCTAATAAGTGATTTACACTTAATTCGCTCATTTTCTATGTTTAAAGTTAAATGTTTAAACCTACCTATTGCAGCAGTTTAAACGTGTAAAATTATCGTTCTATAAGGTAAACTGAATCTTCATTATCCTTCTCTTTCCAGTTTACACGTACTTTCTCATTATTAATAACATCTACCTGTCTTCCTCTGTAGTTAGGCTGAATTGGTAAATGCCTGCTAAAACGTCTATCAATTAGCGTTAAAAGTTCTATTTCGTTCGGTCTTCCAAACGATTGTATAGCGGTTAAAGCCGCTCTAATACTTCTACCGGTATATAATACATCGTCTATAAACACGATGTTTTTATTTTCTACTAAAAAATTGATTTTGGTTTTATTCGCCTCTAATGGCTTTTCTCCTCGGCGAAAATCATCTCTAAAAAACGTAATGTCTAAATACCCTAACTGGATATTTTCAACCTTATAGTCTTCTCGTAAAATTTTAGCGATTCTATCGGCTAAATACACGCCACGCGGCTGTAAACCAATAAGTACGGTATCTGAGAAGTCGTTATGTTTTTCAATAAGTTGACAAGCCAATCGGTGAAGAATGATGTTTACCTCTTTTTCGTTAAGTAAAACTTTTTGACTCATATACTATCCAAACGTATTTGGAGAGCAAAGTTAACTAAAAAAAACGTGTGAACCATGCAGAAATGATGTCTATTAAAAATAAAATCTTTCAAATGACATTAATCAGTTTTTACTCATTGAGATATAAACACATAAAAAAAGACCTTCAGTTTCCTGAAGGTCTTTTTAAATTTATAATGGTTTCCTATTTAAAGGATGGTAAATTATTTTTTACCGTCCATTTTGTCTTTAAGAGCTTGTAAAGCATCATTAGCATCACCTAAAGTTGGTTTTGCTTCTGCTGCTTGAGCTTCAGCTTTTCTAGCTGCAGCTTTTACGTTAGCGATTTCTTCTGCTTTAAAGATAGCAGTGTGAGATGCAACTACACGTTTAAACTCTTTGTTAAATTCAATGATTTTGAATTCAGCAGTTTCACCCTTTTTAAGTTTGTTTCCGTCTTCTTTTTCTAAGTGACGTGAAGGGATGAATGCAACGATATCTTCGTTAAATTCTACTGTAGCTCCTTTATCAACGATTTCAGCGATAGTTCCTTCGTGAACAGTTTCTAAAGCAAATTCAGTTTCGTATTTATCCCAAGGGTTTTCAGTTGTTTGTTTGTGACCTAAAGATAATTTACGTCCTTCAACATCTAACTCTAATACTACTACTTCTAACTCATCTCCAGCTGCACAGAATTCACTTGGGTGCTTAATTTTCTTAGTCCAAGATAAATCAGAGATATAAATTAATCCGTCGATACCTTCTTCTAATTCTACGAATACACCAAAGTTAGTGAAGTTACGTACAATACCTTTGTGCTTAGAACCTACTGGGTATTTAGCAGTGATATCAGTCCAAGGATCTGAAGTTAATTGCTTAATACCTAAAGACATTTTACGCTCTTCTCTATCTAAAGTTAAGATAACTGCTTCAACTTCGTCTCCTACAGATACGAAATCTTGAGCTGAACGTAAGTGTGTAGACCAAGACATTTCAGATACGTGAATTAATCCTTCAACACCATCAGCTACCTCGATAAATGCACCGTAATCTGCAATTACAACAACTTTACCTTTTACTTTATCTCCTACAGCAACTGTATCAGCTAAAGCTTCCCATGGGTGTTTGCTTAATTGTTTTAATCCTAATTGGATTCTTGATTTATCTTCATCAAAATCAAGGATTACAACGTTAAGTTTTTGGTCTAATTCAACAATCTCATTTGGATGGTTGATACGAGACCAAGAAAGATCTGTAATGTGGATTAAACCATCTACACCACCTAAGTCGATGAATACACCGTAAGAAGTAATGTTTTTAACAACACCTTCTAATACTTGACCTTTTTCTAACTGACCGATGATTTCTTTCTTCTGAACTTCGATATCAGCTTCGATAAGCGCTTTATGAGATACTACTACGTTCTTAAATTCGTGGTTGATTTTAACAACTTTGAATTCCATAGTTTTGTTTACGTATTGATCGTAATCTCTAATTGGCTTAACATCTATTTGAGAACCTGGTAAGAACGCTTCGATACCGAATACGTCTACAATCATACCACCTTTAGTTCTACACTTAACAAAACCGTTAACGATTTCTCCAGTTTCGTTTGCTTTAATTACACGATCCCATGCTTTGATTACACGAGCTTTTCTGTGAGATAATACTAATTGACCAGTTGCGTCTTCACGAACGTCGATTAATACTTCTACTTTATCTCCAACTGCTAAGTTAGGGTTGTAACGGAACTCGTTTAAAGAAATTACACCTTCAGATTTAGCATTGATATCGATAATAGCATCTCTATCAGTGATGTGTACTACAGTACCTTCTACAACTTCATCATCTAAAGTGTCAACGAAATTCTCAGCTACTAATTTTTCAAATTCTTGTAATTGTTGAGCGTCTACTTCGTCAATACCTTCTTGGTAGTTGTGCCAGTTAAACTCTTTTAAGAATTTTTCAGGGTTTGCTTTAGCTTCAGATACTACTGGAGCTTCTACAGTTTTAGCTTCTGTTGCTTCAACTTCAGCTTGTTTTGCGTTTTCAGCCATGTGCTGATAAAAAATTTGTATTTTGTATGCTTAGGAAATATTATGCGGCAACCACACAAAAGTGTTATTAAATATTTGATTTACAATCCTTTTACCTTTCCTGAACCGCTAAAAGGAGCGCAAAAATACATATTATTCTGCTAATTACCTAAAAATGAGGAAATAAATTTAATCGTGACTTTCTTTATTAGTTAAGGGTCTAAAGTATACATGCTTTAAAAGCTTAACTTTTTATTAAATTCAAAGAGTATATTATTCATTATATTGAAAGAAAAATATTAAACACTTATAATTATGACTGTAAAAGAAAAATACCAACCGGTTTTAGATTTAGGAGAAGCTCTTAATGTCGCAAATGGTAACGTTGAAGAAACAGAAAACAAATTAAAAGTTTGGGGAACAACTAAAACACAATACGAAAAAAACCTACTTTGGGATAAAATAAAGGAAATTGGAGGCGACAGCCCGGAAGATATTATGGCCGATATTAAAGTTGAAGACACCAGTGTTTACCACAGACACATTGTAAAAAGTGGTGAAACTTTAGGTAAAATTGCAAGACACTATTATAAAGATGCTTCAAAATATCAGGCTATTTTTGAAGCCAACACAGACAAGCTAAAAAATCCTGATTTAATTTATCCCGATCAGGAATTGGTGATACCGAATTTGTAAAAAATTATAATCTGAAATAAGTTCAGATTAACAAATAAAAAAGAGCGGTTTTAAACCGCTCTTTTTTATTTATATATTGCTTTATTTACTAAATCCAGAATAACATTAAATTGCTCTTCCAGACTCATATTAGAATTATCGACTTCAATAGCATCATCAGCTTTTACCAAAGGAGAATCTTCCCGATGTGTATCAATATAATCGCGCTCCTGAACATTTTTTAAAACCTCATCATACACTACAGCATCTCCTCTATCAATAAGCTCTTTGTAACGGCGCTGTGCTCTGGTTTCAGCTGAAGCTGTCATAAATAGTTTTAATTCGGCATCAGGAAACACGACTGTACCAATATCACGTCCATCCATAACAACACCTTTATCTTTCCCCATTTGCTGTTGCTGTTCCACCAGTTTATGTCTGACTTCAGAAACAGCCGCAACGGTACTAACAAATTCGGACACTTCGAGGGTTCTAATCTTTTTTTCAACATTAACACTATTCAAATACACCTCAGCAAAACCTAAACCTTCATTAAACTTAAAAGCAATATTGATATCTGAAAGTTTATCAATTAAACCTTTCTTATCAAAATAATCTTTAGTTATAAATCCATTACCCATAGCATAATAGGCCACAGCACGATACATAGCGCCGGTATCAACATACACATAGCCTAAATACTTTGCTAACTGCTTCGCAACCGTACTTTTTCCCGTTGAAGAAAATCCGTCTATGGCAATGGTAATTTTATTATTCATGTTATTGTAAATCTATTTGCAAACCAAAAAAGTTAGAATTCGCTGCACTGGTATACTTTGCATGCGTATAACTAAAACGCAGTTTGTTTAATTTAACTGAAAAACCTGCTGATAACCCAGAAAAATTACGCTGATCAACCAAACGCAACTCCTCTGCTCTTCTGAAATTATAACCTAACCTGATATTAAATCCACTCTCAGGAAACACCTCAGCACCAATAATAGTGTGACGAATCACCTGACCTAAAAAACCTACTTTCTCTTCGGTTTGATTTCCGCTTAAGTCACTCGTAACACGTGCTGGATTGGGTCGGGCTATTGGCCATTCCTGTAAATTCTCTAAAGTTACATGCCATCGGATAGGCACATTTTCTAAAGTTTGCGACATTCCAAAATCGACTTCCAACGGTAATTTTTCCTGAAGCCCAGCGTAGGTAGTGATTTGAGTTCCTAAATTTCGAATAGCTAAAGCGGCATGAAAGTCATTAACCTCATCAATATAAATTAAGCCTAAATCTACCGCTACTCCAAATGAATTGTACTGTTCTAATTTAGACGTTATTAATTTTAAATTTCCACCAAAATAAAAATCAGAATAGCCTATCTGCAAAGCATAGCCCAAAGACAAAGCGGTTTCGCTTCCTGTAAATGTTCCTGTAGAATTACCATCTTCATCGTAACCATCAAAAGACCCATAATTAATATAAGTGATCCCACCGTGAAACGTTTGTGTACGTCTATCTAAGGTGTAAGCATAAGATGCCGTTCCATAACTAATACCTCCTAAATAACTCGTGTAATTCAATGCTAACTGATTATCCATTTCCGGATTAATCGTTGCCGGATTAAAAAGCCCTTGAGTAACATCGTAATCGACATTGGTTAACACCTTTCCTCCAAGTGCAGCCTGACGTGGTGAAGAGACTAAGTTCAAAAACTGATACGTTGCTTCCCCTCCTAACTGTGCATAGGAGATACCTGATGTAAATACAGAAAAAGCGACAATAATTTTCTTTAGCATATATAGGGCGCAAAGTAAACAAATCTATCTTAAAACGAGAACATGCGCTTTTTATTTTAATAAAAAAATAGAGTTAAATTGAATGCAGATTATTAATAATTGTATAAATATTTTAGAAATTAACACTTTAAAACTCTTTATCACACATCGTTATTCTTTAAATGGAATTAAAATTGAAAACATGAAATTTATTTTAAGCATCTTGAGTCTATTTTTATTTGTTAACATTCACTCTCAGAACACCAATTTAAATAAAGGAAAATCTTCAAAGCAATATTTCGAATCCATCCCCATTGAAATAGTTAAAAATAAGATTATTTTACCTGTGGACATTCAAGGAAAAACCTATCGCTTTATTCTTGATACCGGAGCTCCAAATGTTATTTCAAACGAGTTGAAAGAAATTTTAAACACCTCAAAAACTAAAACTATTTCAATAACAGATGCCAACGGAAAGCAAAACCAATTAGAATTAATATTACTTGATAAACTAAAAATAGGTACTGTAGAATTTACCAAAACACCAACCCTGATTTACGACTTAAATGCCGACCCAGTTTTTAAATGCTTTAAAGTAGATGGATTTATTGGCAGTAATCTTTTAAGACATTCGATTCTTCAGATTAATATGAAAAGTAAGAAGATACTTATTACTGATGATTCTAAAAACTTGGAATTAAACAAAAGTGAAGCTTTAGAAATTCAATTTATAGACAATCAAAGTAGCCCATACATCTGGATTAATCTGGAAGGAAAACAAAAAGCCAGAGAGCGGATTTTAGTAGATACAGGCATGAGCGAATTTTACAATATCGCTTTAGAAAACTTTAAACTGTTAAACACAAAAGAAATATTTAAAATTAAAGGTAAAAGCACAGGTGCTTCTGGAGTAGGTCTTTTTGGAACGCAGCCAATTAATGAACAATATAAAGTTTTAACACCTATATTAAAACTAAACCATGTGATTTTTGAAAATGTTCCTGCGCAGACATCTAACGACAATAACTCAAAAATAGGAACCAAATTGCTACAAAAAGGGATAACCACTATAGATTACAAAAACAAAAAATTCTATTTTGAATCTGATACCAACACTATAAAGGTTAACCGCCCAGAATTAGGATTTTCATTTTCTGTAAAAGACGAAAACGTTATTATTGGATATATCTGGAACGAAAGCTTGAAAAGCAAATTACATTATGGAGATCAACTCTTAGAAATAAATACCACCCCTGTAAATTTATGTGACATTGTTACCTCTGAAAAAATCTCTGATGACCTAAACCCAATAAAAATGAAAATACAACCTGTTAAAGGAGATATCTTTGAAATAACCGTTAACAAAGAATAGATATAAAAAAAGAGGTTGAACATTCAACCTCTTTTCTATTTATAGCTTTTTAGCATTTGTTACTTTTTGATTCGTGACAGCTATTTTTATAACCTCACTCATATCTGTGACGTAATGAAACGTCAAGCCTTTTAAATAATCCTGCTTAATCTCTTCGATATCACGTCTGTTTTCTTCACAAAGAATAATTTCTTTAATATGAGCACGTTTAGCTGCTAAAATTTTCTCTTTAATACCTCCTACAGGAAGCACTTTGCCACGAAGGGTAATCTCTCCTGTCATCGCTAAATGTTTCTTCACTTTCTTTTGAGTGAATAAAGACACTAACGACGTTAACATGGTAATACCTGCACTAGGTCCATCTTTAGGCGTTGCTCCTTCCGGTACGTGAATGTGTACATTATATTTATCGAATACTTCATTATCAATTCCGAATTCATCGGCGTTAGCTTTAATATACTCCATGGCAATGGTAGCCGACTCCTTCATAACCTTGCCTAGATTTCCGGTAATATTAAGCATTCCTTTTCCTTTAGAAAGAATAGACTCTATAAATAAAATATCACCGCCAACACTCGTCCAGGCTAAACCTGTAACCACACCAGCTACATTGTTATTCTCGTACTTATCGCGCTCTAATTTTGGTCTACCAAGCACTTCTATAATATCTTCGTTCGTCACTTTGATATTGTACTCTTCTTCCATAGCGATATTCTTAGCTGCATGACGTACCATTTTAGCTATTTGCTTTTCTAGGCCACGAACACCAGATTCCCTGGTATAACCTTCTACAATTTTCTCCAGTTGCGGTTTTCCTATCTTTAAATGAGAATCGTTAAGTCCGTGCTCTTTTAACTGCTTAGGTAATAAGTGACGTTTTGCTATCTCTACCTTTTCCTCGATAGTATATCCAGTAACGTTAATGATCTCCATACGGTCACGCAAAGCCGGCTGAATACTTCCTAAGCTATTAGATGTTGCTATAAACATGACTTTAGAAAGATCGTAACCCATTTCAAGGAAGTTATCATAGAATTCACTGTTTTGCTCAGGATCTAAAACTTCAAGCATTGCTGAAGATGGATCGCCGTTATGCGAATTGGTTAACTTATCGATTTCATCAAGAACAAATACAGGATTCGATGTTCCTGCCTTTTTCAAACTCTGAATAATACGCCCTGGCATAGCACCAATATAGGTTTTTCTATGACCTCGAATCTCAGCTTCATCACGCAAGCCACCTAACGAAATACGCACATACTCTCTGCCTAACGCTTCAGCAATAGATTTTCCTAACGATGTTTTACCAACACCCGGAGGTCCGTAAAGACATAAAATTGGCGACTTCATATCGTTACGCAATTTTAACACCGCTAAATATTCAATAATACGGCGTTTTACATCTTCTAATCCGAAATGCTCACGATCTAAAATCTTTTTAGCGCGTTTTAAATCGAATTTATCCTGGCTGTATTCATTCCATGGTAAATCTAAAAACAGCTCTAAATAGTTGCGCTGAATAGAATACTCTGCTACCTGAGGATTCATGCGTTGCATTTTCGATAACTCTTTATCAAAATGATTCGCTACTTTCTCATCCCATTCTTTGGTAAGCGCACGCTCACGCATTTCCTCAATCTCTTCCTCATGGTTCACACCACCCAATTCTTCCTGAATGGTTTTCATTTGCTGATGCAGGAAATATTCACGTTGCTGCTGACTCATGTCCATTTGTACTCTGGACTGAATATCGTTTTTAAGTTCCAGTTTTTGAAACTCAATATTCATGAATTTCAAAGTCGCCAATGCACGTTTCTTAAGGTCATCAACTTCTAATAACGATTGCTTTTCAGCTACCGTTAAATTCATATTTGATGACACGAAATTGATTAAAAACGAATTACTTTCAATGTTTTTAATAGCAAAAGATGCCTCACTTGGAATATTCGGACTCTCCTTAATAATGTTTAAAGCTAATTCCTTAATAGAATCAATAATTGCTGAAAACTCCTTATTCTTCACTGCTGGCTTTGCTTCCGGTAAATCTCTTACCGTAGCATTCATATAAGGCTCTTCTGTAATAACCTCTGCTACTTTAAAACGCTTTTTACCTTGAATGATAACCGTTACATTACCATCAGGCATTTTTAAAACACGTAAAATTTTAGCAACGGTACCAACCTCATGAATTTCTTTAGCTGATGGGTTTTCTACCGACTCGTCTTTTTGAGCGACAACTCCTATAATTTTAGAGCCTTTGTTTGCATCGTTAATTAGTTTAATAGACTTATCACGACCAGCTGTAATAGGTATAACTACCCCAGGAAACAGAACCGTATTTCTTAATGAAAGAATAGGTAATGTCTCGGGCAACTCTTCGTTGTTTATTTCTTCTTCATCTTCAGGTGTCATTAAAGGAATTAATTCTGCATTTTCATCAAAATCCTGTAATGACAAACTGTCAAGGGTTAAAAAATTAGATTTCTTCATATGTATATTTAAGCCAATCTGTCAGTGAACAGACTAGTCTTTCAGTTTTAATAATTAACCTATAACATCAATTATTTAACATTCAGTCGTTTAAACAATTAAAATTATACATCTTTCCTATATAAAGTCAATTCTTATGCCATAAAACATTATAAGACGAGCCAAAACCAAAAAAAGCAAGGCTATCTTATAAAAAAGCCTATTCAAAATATTGAACAGGCTTTAAATATAATTTACATTTTCCCTGATTTCCTAAGAATATAGAGTAGAATAATTGGAATAGCTAGCAACACAATCATTAATAGATTTTCCTGAAACAACGAGGGTGCTAATACCAATGTAATAATATACCCTCCTACTGCCCCACCAAAATGCGCATCGTGACCAATATTACCTATTCTGTTTTTCATACCATAGATAGAATATAACAAATAACCGATACCAAAAATATAAGCTGGAATGGGAATGGGAATCAAAAAAAACATCAAAGTCATATCAGGTCTTAATAAAATGGCTGAATACAATACGCCTGTTACAGCTCCACTAGCCCCCACGGCACTATAATGATATTCATTCTTATGAAAGTATAACGACAAGACATTACCAAACAACAAACTCCCTATATAAATAAATAAAAAGCTAACTACTCCCAAACTCAAAACAGTATTAGCAAAGAAGTACAAGGTTAACATATTAAACAGTAAATGTTGAGTGTCTACATGTAAAAACGCCGAACTAAACAAACGTACTTTCTCCCCACGTTGCACACTGCCAACCTGAAATTTATACCTATCAAAAAAACCATAATCACTAAACCCTTTATAAGATATCAGCACATTTGCAGCAATTATTACAATGGTTATTAAATTTAAATTACCCATAAAGCTTAAAAGTTTATTTTCAAATTAGCATATATTTGCCCTTACAAATCTAAAATTTATTCATGCAATTTCTAGCATATATTCTGGTTTATCCACTTTTATGGTTTATATCCATACTACCATTTCCTTTGCTTTATCTTGTTTCAGATGGCTTATATATACTCATGTACTATATTGTAGGGTACCGAAAAAAAGTCGTAAAGAGCAACATTAAACTTGTTTTTCCTGAAAAGACGGATGAAGAAGTTTTATTCATTACAAAAAAATTCTACAAGCATTTATGTGATATGTTTTTAGAAATGACTAAAACACTAACTATATCTGAAAAGGAATTAAACAAACGTTTCAAAATAAAAAACCCGGAGGAGTTTAAACGACTTGAAAGTTTAAACAAAAGTATTATTATAATGTTTGGTCATTATGCCAGCTGGGAATGGTCATTAGCATTACAAAATTATATAAATTTTAATGGGCTAGCTGTTTATAAAAAATTATCAAATAAATATTTTGACGGTTTGGTAAGACGCATGCGCTCTAAGTATAACACCACTCTTATCAGTACAAAAGAAACCATTAGCACCATAAATGAAAACGAGAGCCAGAATATTAAAAGCATTATGGCTTTTCTGAGTGATCAATCTCCTCGCCTAACGAAGGAAGTTTACTGGGGTCATTTTATGGGAATTGAAGTTCCTTGCTTTACTGGCGCCGAACGTTTAGCTAAAAAATTAGACTTAACCACAGCCTTTTTAAAAGTCACAAAGGTAAAACGCGGACATTATGAAGCTGAAATAAAAACATTAGCAGAAAACAGTACTGAATATAAGGATTATGAATTAACCGACATGTTTTTACGCGAAGTTGAAAAACAAATTCAGGACGCTCCTGAATATTATTTCTGGACACATAAACGTTGGAAATACAAAGACAGAAAACCAGAATAATAAAAAAGGCAACATTAAAAATGTTGCCTTTTTTATTACAAATACTTTTATCTATTTCAGTTCTTTTCCTTGAGTTGTGAAAGAAATACCTTGTTGTCCTGAAGTTGAAATCATGACACTTTCAAAAAATGGAGAATTTGAAGACCCTTTAATTCGCCAATTGAATAAAAAATTAGCTCCGGTTCCTCCTTCCTCGTCACGTTCATCAATAACAATCTCTACAGCTTCCATAGGCGCAACATAAATTGTCTTATCGAAATAGGTTCGAATGGCATTTCCATGTGTATCAAAATAGGTAGCTTTATCAATATAAACCGTGTCCTTTTCATTAATATTTCTAATACTTACAGTAGCCGTTAAACTGTGAATACGATGTTCTGTTTCACTATAAATTTGAGAATACACCGATAAATACGTTTTCCCTTTAATTAAAGAATCAGGTAACACCGAATGAACCGTTCTGCTTTTCCAGTTGACTTCATCAATAGAACTGTATTCTTTATCTTTATCGCATGACTGCAAAAAAAGTACTGCAATTAAAATAGTAGATAAAATTTTTGTAGCCATGACTTCCAAAGTTTTAAACGTTAATTCCTGCTATCTCTCCAATCTCTTCAATAAATTTATCTGCCAATTCATCTGCTAAAATTTGAGATTTTGCTTCGGTATAAATTCTAACAATTGGCTCTGTATTGCTTTTTCTTAAATGCACCCAGCTTTCGGCAAAATCAATTTTCACACCATCAATAGTTGACAATTGCTCGTTCTGATAACGTTCCTCAATGGATTTCAAAATAGCATCAACATCTAAACCTGGTGTTAACTCAATTTTCTTTTTACTCATATAATAATCTGGATACGTTTTTCTAAGTTCGCTTACTTTCATATCCTTTTCAGCTAACAAGCTTAAAAATAAAGCCACGCCAACCAAAGCATCACGACCGTAATGTGCATCTGGATAAATAATTCCTCCGTTACCTTCACCTCCAATAACCACTTTATTTTGCTTCATGAGTTTCACCACGTTTACTTCCCCTACCGCACTGGCTTCATAAGTTCCGCCATACTTTTCAGTAACATCGCGCAATGCACGTGTAGAACTCATATTGCTCACCGTATTACCAGGTGTTTTACTTAACACATAATCGGCGCAGGCCACAAGTGTATATTCTTCCCCAAACATCTCTCCATTTTCATCCACAAAAGCCAAACGATCTACATCCGGATCTACAACAATACCAAAATCGGCACGTTCTTCAACCACACGTTTTGACAACTCAGACAAATGCTCTTTTAATGGCTCAGGATTATGCGGAAAATGTCCGTTAGGCTCACAATACAATTTAACAACTTCCACCCCCAAACGTTCAAGCAATAAAGGTATTGCCCAGCCACCTGTAGAATTCACTCCGTCCACTACAACTTTAAAACGCGCTTCTTCAATTGGACTTACCGTAACTAAAGGCAAATCTAAAACCTCAATGATATGTAAATCGATGTAGGCTTTGTTTTTAGTTATTTTCCCAAGACTATCAACATCCGCAAAATCTATAGTCCCACTTTCAGCGAAATCTAATATTTTAGCACCTTCAACCCCATCTAAAAATTCACCTTTTGCATTTAATAACTTTAAAGCATTCCACTGCTTTGGGTTATGGCTTGCTGTTAATATAATTCCGCCATCGGCATGTTCCATAGGCACAGCTACTTCAACAGTTGGTGTTGTAGATAATCCTATATCCACCACATGAATACCCATACCCACTAAAGTATTCATCACTAAATCCTGAATCATTTTACCCGAAATACGTGCATCTCTCCCAACAACTACCTTATAATCTTTCTTATCGCGCTGCTGCTTAATCCATGTACCATATGCCGCTGCAAATTTAACCGCATCAATAGGTGTTAAATTCTCTCCTACTTGCCCCCCTATGGTTCCTCTAATTCCCGAAATCGATTTTATTAATGTCATTAATTTTTTAATTATATTTAGTTTGAAACAAATATACAATTACAAAGTTGTAATTCTTAAAACCTAATTCGTAAATTTCACAAATGAATTATTTAGCCCATATTTACCTTTCCGGAGAAAACGAATTAGTTACTATTGGTAATTTTATTGCCGATGGCATCAAAGGAAAAGCCTACAAAAACTACGATACCGATATTCAAATTGGTATTCTACTTCACAGAAACATCGACACCTTTACAGATGCACATCAGGTAGTCAGACAAAGCACTAAGCGTTTACATGAAAAATACGGTCATTACTCGGGTATTATTGTCGATATTCTTTACGATCATTTTTTAGCAAAAAACTGGCAACAATATCACCACAGCTCCCTTAAAGTTTATGCCGAGAATTTTTATGACACTTTAAAGAATCATTACGACCTGCTTCCACTTCGTATCCAAAACATGATGCCATATATGATGACCGACAACTGGTTGCTAAGCTACGCTTCAATAGATGGCATTTCAAGGGTTTTAGATGGTATGAACCGACGCACCAAACATCGCTCAAGTATGAATGAGGCCGTTAATGAACTTGAAGAGTTTTATGATGAATTTGAAAATGAGTTTTTGGAATTTTTCGATGAACTTATGCTGTTCTCTAAACAAAAACTAAAAGAGCACACTTATATTATTAATAAAAATGCTTCGTAAACAAATAATAAACAACACTTTATCGAAAACTTGTTACACCTATCGTTTTTAATCTAATTTATTTCATCAAGTCATTAGTAATTAATATTTTAGAATGCATTCGACTTTTCATTTTTATAACATTCATCAGACAATCTGCCTATGAAACTAAAACGCGGTTTAAAAATATTTTTCGGAGTGCTGGTATTTTTCACTCTCCCCAGTCTACTGTTTTTTAGTTTTCTTTATTTTAAATACAACGAAAATCTTCCACATGGTACCCAAGGAAAAGAAGCAGATGCCCTGGCACAAAACATGCTAACATCTCTAAACTATGAAGCCTACAAAAACACAAAACTAATTGAATGGACATTTAAGAAAAGACATCACTACGAATGGAACAAAACCAACAATACCTGTAAAGTTTACTGGAAAGAATATAGTGTCGATCTTGATTTAAACAACCCAAACAATCATAAAGCCTTTGTTCACAGCTTTGATGTGCATGGCGAATTAGCCATCGAACTGATCGAAAAAGCTGTAAAATATTTCAACAACGACTCCTTCTGGTTAGTAGCACCTTATAAAGTTTTCGATACAGGCACCGAGCGCAGAATTGTAGATTTACCCAATAATAAAAAAGGGTTATTAATAACCTATACTGCAGGAGGCTCAACTCCTGGAGATTCTTATTTATGGCTTTTTGATGAAACAGGAAAACCCTCAAGTTTTAAAATGTGGACTTCCATTTTACCTATAGACGGCTTAGAAGCCACATGGAGCGATTGGACAACAACATCAACAAATGCTCAGCTCCCAACTTTTCATAAGCTTCTTTTCTTAGGTTTAGAAATTGATGACATTAAAACCAGCTTTTAATTCATTACATTTCTTAAAAATTTGTTAAATAATTAACATTCGTTAACTTTTTTTATACCCTAAAAAAAACAAGGGTAACTAATCTCAAACATAAAATAAACATCGCATACCCCCGCAAAAACACACTCTTAACATTAAATTAACTTCAACAACACACATACACCCCTCAAAAAAAACAAAAACGACAACTCTCAAACATGGTAATTTTACACTTATAATCAGAAACCCCATTTGCATAATATCTTAAACTCTATTATTTTAGAACCACAATTAAACTAATTACCAATCGGTAACTACCTGCGAAATTTAAAAACAGTAGTTATTCAAAATTTTGATCTGATTCATTTCAGACATAATAATACTTTACCAACTAATTAAAATACACCACCAAAAGCTGCGTTTAACAACGCGGCTTTTTTTATTACTTCGACTAAAATCAAAAGTCTTCCTTCTAATTATTTAACAACTAAAATTGTAACTTTGCGCTTTTGCGATTATATGAGTCATTTCGAAGAATTTATAGAAGTAAAAGGAGCCCGAGTACACAATTTGAAAAACATTGATGTATCAATTCCTCGTGAAAAACTTGTGGTTATCACAGGGTTATCCGGCAGTGGAAAATCATCATTAGCTTTTGATACCATTTACGCTGAAGGACAACGACGATACATAGAAACCTTCTCGGCGTATGCCAGACAATTTCTAGGAGGACTGGAACGTCCTGACGTTGATAAAATCGACGGACTTTCACCCGTAATCGCGATAGAACAAAAGACCACAAGTAAATCACCACGATCTACTGTAGGTACCATAACCGAAATCTACGACTTTCTACGTTTGCTTTATGCGCGTGCCAGCGATGCCTATAGCTACAATACCGGAGACAAAATGGTTAGCTATAGCGATGAGCAGATTAAAGAATTAATTATAAAAGATTTTAAAGGCAAGCGCATTAATGTTTTAGCTCCGGTTATTCGTTCGCGTAAAGGTCATTATCGTGAATTATTCGAACAGATTGCAAAACAGGGTTTTGTTAAGGTTAGAACAGACGGTGAAATTCAAGACCTTAAAAAGGGCATGAAACTCGATCGTTACAAAACGCACGATATTGAAATTGTAATTGACCGACTAGTAATAGACGAATCTGCCGATAACGATAAACGCTTAACTGAAACTATCAATACTGCAATGTATCATGGCGAAGACGTTTTAATGATTCTTGATCAGGATTCACAGGAAGTTCGTTATTTCAGCAGAAACTTAATGTGTCCGTCTTCTGGTATTTCATATCCAAACCCAGAACCTAATAACTTTTCATTTAACTCGCCAAAAGGCGCTTGTCCGGCTTGTAATGGTATAGGCACCATGCGAAAAGTCAACGAAAAGAAAATTATTCCTGACGACACCTTATCTATTAAAAACGGTGCATTAGCCCCACACGGACCAGAAAAGAACAGCTGGATTTTTAAACAACTTAACACCATTGCACAGCGATATAATTTTGACTTATCAGACCCATACAAGGACATTCCTGAAGAAGCCAAACATTTAATTCTTTACGGTGGAAATGAAAAATTTTCAATAGAAAGCAAAAGCTTAGGTGTTACCAGAGATTACAAAATAGATTTTGAAGGCGTTGCTAATTTTATTGAAAACCAATATAAAACTGCCGAAACCACATCGCTTAAACGTTGGGCAAAAGATTATATGGATAAAATTGAATGTCCGGAATGTCATGGCACCCGTTTAAAGAAAGAATCTTTATACTTTAAAATAAACGAGAAAAACATTGCTGAACTCGCCAATACTGACGTTTCAGAGTTAGCCGCATGGTTTAATGAATTAAACAAACATCTTTCGGAAAAGCAATTAAAAATCGCGGAAGAAGTTTTAAAAGAAATTAAATCAAGACTTCAGTTTTTATTAGATGTCGGATTAAACTACCTATCACTAAACCGCAGCTCTAAATCCCTTTCAGGTGGCGAAGCGCAACGTATTCGTTTAGCAACACAAATAGGCTCACAACTTGTAGGTGTGCTATACATTTTAGATGAACCAAGCATTGGTCTGCACCAACGAGATAACGAAAAACTAATTAATTCTTTAGTTTCACTAAGAGATATCGGTAATTCAGTGATAGTAGTTGAACACGACAAAGACATGATTGAACGTGCCGATTATGTTATCGACATCGGTCCGAAAGCAGGGAAACACGGTGGAAAAATCATTAGTATCGGTACACCACAAGAACTTTTAACTCACGACACCCTTACAGCTGATTATTTAAATGGTACAAAAGAAATTGAAATTCCTGAAAAGCGTCGAGAAGGCAACGGTAAATTCCTTGAACTTAACGGGTGTACGGGTAACAACCTTAAAAATGTATCGGTTAAATTTCCTTTAGGAAAAATGATTGGGGTTACCGGTGTTTCTGGTAGTGGAAAATCGACTTTAATAAACGAAACCCTATACCCGATTCTTAACGCGCATTACTTTAACGGCGTTAAAAAACCTATGCCTTATAAAAGCATTAAAGGCTTGGAGCACATAGACAAGGTTATCGATATCAACCAATCGCCGATTGGTAGAACGCCAAGAAGCAACCCGGCTACATACACCGGTGTTTTTAGTGAAATACGTAGCTTATTCGCTAAAATTCCAGAAGCAATGATTCGCGGGTACAAACCGGGACGCTTTAGCTTCAATGTAAAAGGCGGACGCTGTGAAACCTGTCAAGGTGGCGGATTGAAAGTCATCGAAATGAATTTCCTTCCAGACGTATATGTGGAATGTGAAACCTGTCAAGGAAAACGCTTCAACCGTGAAACTCTTGAAATTAGGTACAAAGGAAAATCTATTAGTGATGTATTAGATATGACCATTAACGAGTCCGTTGAATTCTTCGAGCATATCCCTAAAATTCACAATAAGGTTAAAACCATTAAAGATGTTGGCTTAGGATATATCACACTCGGACAACAAAGCACTACCCTATCTGGTGGCGAAGCACAACGCATCAAATTAGCGACCGAATTAAGTAAGCGCGACACTGGAAACACCTTCTATATTTTAGATGAGCCCACTACGGGATTGCATTTTGAAGATATTCGCGTGTTAATGATTGTGCTTAACAAATTAGCCAACAAAGGAAATACGGTGCTAATTATAGAACACAATCTGGATGTTATAAAAGCAGTAGATCATATTATCGACATAGGTTACGAAGGCGGTAAAGGCGGCGGTAAAGTAGTTGTTGAAGGCACCCCCGAAGAAGTTGCCATGCACAAAAAGAGTTATACGGCTAAATTTTTAAAGAAAGAATTAGGTCTTTAAATAATATGACTGTCGTAGTTTGCTTTTCATAAAATAGAAAACTAAATTTGAGCAATTCACTAAGCATACTAACCAGTAGGCGTAATGAATAATCAAAAAAAATAATGCAATTTATGAGAAAAGAACAACACCCTAAAGGGTGGAATGCGATAAAAACGAACGATTCTTGGGCAATATTCAAAATCATGGGCGAATTTGTCAATGGTTTTGAAAAAATGAGTAAAATAGGCCCTTGCGTATCCATATTTGGTTCAGCCAGAACAAAATCAGATCAAAAATACTATCAACTTGCCGAAAGCATCGCCAGACGTATTGTCGAAGCTGGCTACGGGGTAATTACCGGTGGTGGTCCAGGTATTATGGAAGCCGGAAACAAAGGTGCTCATATTGGCGGCGGAACATCGGTTGGATTGAATATAGAACTACCTTTTGAACAACACGACAATCCTTATATAGATTCAGATAAAAGTCTGGATTTCGATTATTTCTTTGTTAGAAAGGTTATGTTCGTTAAATATTCACAAGGCTTTGTAGTTATGCCAGGTGGCTTCGGAACTTTAGATGAATTGTTTGAAGCAATGACTCTGATTCAGACCCATAAAATAGAAAAATTCCCGATTATCCTTGTCGGGACTGAATTCTGGGAAGGCCTTATAGACTGGATTAAATCAACACTTCTAAGTCACGGTAACATAAGCCCTGATGATTTAAATTTAATTCATTTAGTGGATTCTGAAGATGAAGTTATAGACATCTTAGATGGTTTCTATAAAGAATCCGGTTTAAGTCCAAATTTTTAAAACATTCGACGAACTATATCTTACACAATATTTTAAGTAATAATTTTCGTTTACATCTTTGTATAATAGAATTACGAACCCCTAATTTTAAATAAAAATTGAAAATCCGTCACCTTAGTTCTGCCATAAGCCTATTATTGGGATTCTATTGTTTTGGTCAAAACAAAATTGACGTACACGCGGTATTTAATATTGAAAACAAACAGATTAAAATTTCTCAAAACATTCAATATCAAAATACATCTCAAGACACACTTCAATCTATATATTTAAACAACTGGGCAAATTCGTATGCTACAAAAACGACGCCTTTAGCGAAGCGTATTGCTGATGAATATCGTAACGATTTTCATTTAGCAAAAAATGAGGAACGCGGCTTTTCTATTTTAACATCGGTAAAAAGTAATGACCAGGACTTAAAATATCACGACCTGAAAGGGCAAATAGATATTGTTAAGGTATTATTAGATTCGACACTGCTACCTGGAGAATCATACAACATTCATTTGGATTATATAGTTCAACTTCCTAGCGATAAATTCACAGGATACGGCATCACTAAAACAGGTGATTTAAATTTAAAGTACTGGTATATTACTCCTGCCATATATAATGGTGAATGGCAGTATTATAGCAACAAAGATTTGAATGATTTATTCATTCCTAAAACCGATGTTTCTTTAAAAATAGAATGTCCTAAATCCTACACGATAACTTCAGATTTAGATTTAATTAAAGAATCACAAAATAATGATTTAAAATCAGTTACGCTAGAAGGAAAAACCCGAACAGTTAACAAATTATTCCTAAACAAAACATCAAAATTCAATACAGTTGAAACCAAAGACTTTTCAATTGTTTCAGATATTGATGACGAAGATTTGGAGATCATAGACAAGGTACTTATCAACGAAAAAATAATAAAATACATTACAAAAAAATTTGGTGATTACCCTCATGAAAAACTTCTTGTAACACAAACCGATTACGACGACAATCCGGTTTATGGCTTAAATTTTCTCCCGAGTTTTATAAACACATATCCAAACAATTTTAAATATGAAGTAAAACTTTTAAAAGTTACTCTTCATAATTATCTGGAAAACACATTGCTAATTAACCCGAGAAAAGATCAATGGTTAATTGATGGTATTGAGATTTTCTATCTCATGAATTATGTTGAAGAACATTACCCAAATATGAAATTCCTTGGATCTTTAGCTAATTTTTGGGGCGTACGTTCATTTCATGCGGCCGATATGCGCTATAATGACAAGTATAATTTAGCCTTTATGTTAATGGCAAGAACCAACAGAGATCAGCCTTTAACGATGGCTAAAGATTCTCTTTTAAAATTCAATGCTAACATTGCTAATAAATACAAAGCAGGCATAGGATTAAACTACCTTGACGATTTTGTAAATAGCCATATTGTTGAAAATACAATTGAGTCTTTTGTAGCAGAAAACAAACTAAAACCAATAAATTCTTCCGATTTTGAAACCTATTTAAAATCTAAAACCAATAAAAATATTGATTGGTTTTTCAACGATTACTTGTCTACAAGAGAAAAACTGGATTTCAAAATCAAGAAGGTATCTAAAACCAAAGATTCTGTTACGCTTACTATTAAGAACAAGCGTCACAACAACATGCCTGTATCTTTATATACACTAAATAATGACAGTGTAATTTCTAAAATATGGATTGAAAACATAAGCAATAATAAAACCTTGACGATTCCTAGGGACGAAGCGAATAAACTGGTTTTAAACTACAACAGCATTATTCCTGAAATTAATGAACGAGACAATTGGAAATCGTTAAAAGGTTTCTTCTTCAATAACAAACCATTACAATTCAGACTATTTAAAGATATTGAAGACCCTTATTATAATCAGGTCTTTTTAATGCCGCTTTTGGAGTTTAATAATATTTATGATGGCTTTACTCTGGGCATGAAAGCCTACAATAAAACATTACTCAGAAAACGTTTCAGCTATAAACTATCGCCGCAATACGCTTTTAAATCCAGATCATTTACTGGCTCTGGTGTCGTTTCAATGACTCACAATCTTGAAAACAGAAATCTTTACGCCATTAACTATGGCTTTTTTGGTGGCTACCATTCTTATGCGCCAGATCTATTTGTTCGACAGTTTACACCATCGTTATCATTATATTTCAGACAAGATGACGATTTCAGGTCAAACAAAAGACATTTAGTTTCTTTTAGATATTTGGATATTCACAGAGATAAAGATGCTAATAATATATATACTACTGATGAACCAAGCTATAATGTTTTTAATGCGCGTTACGTACATTCCAATGATAATTTAATCAATTACACAAAATGGTACACTGACTTGCAAATAGCAAAAACATTTAGCAAAGTGGCGTTTAATTTTGAATACAGGCACCTGTTTCAAAATAACCGGCAACTTAATTTACGTTCGTATACCGGAGTATTTTTAAGTAATAGAAATGATATTAATTCCGATTATTTCAGTTTTGCATTAGATCGCCCTACCGATTATTTATTTGAATATCCATACTTAGGAAGATCGGAAAGCTCTGGAATTTTTAGCCAGCAGTACATTGAAGCCGAAGGAGGGTTTAAATCTAAACTAGAAACTCCATTTGCCAATCAATGGATTTCTACAGTTAATATGAGCACCACTTTATGGCGTTACATTTTAGCATATTGGGATATTGGTTATGTAAAAAACAAATATAGTTCTGCTGAATTTGTATACGATTCAGGAATTAGAATAAATTTGGTTACTGATTATTTTGAGGTCTATTTCCCAATTTATTCTAACCTGGGCTGGGAAGTTTCTCAACCAAAATACGAAGAAAGAATACGCTTTAAATTTACTTTAGACCCTCAAGTGTTACTTGGTTTATTTAGAAGACGTTGGTTCTAACCTATTGCGTAATTATTACTAAATCATTAATTCGAGTAAATATTTTTCAATCAAAACATCTTAAAAATCATTTTTTTAGAAATTTGTTAATTTCTTCAATCCAAATATAATTGCATAAAACCTAAAGATTAACTACTTTTGCAAAAAGTTTAAAAGAGGCAACTAACATGCAAACCACTCCAGATTTGAAAAACAACATCTCATTCGAAGATTTTAAAACAGAAGTTTTAAACGATTATAAAATAGCAGTGAGAAGTCGGGAATGTAGCTTACTTGGGCGACGTGAAGTTTTAACAGGAAAGGCAAAATTCGGGATCTTTGGAGACGGGAAAGAAGTGCCTCAGTTAGCGATGGCTAAAGCCTTTCAAAAAGGAGATTGGCGTTCAGGATATTATCGTGACCAAACCTTTATGATGGCGATAGGAGAACTTACTCCTGAACAGTTTTTCGCAGGTTTATATGCCAATACAGATATCGAGCAGGAACCTATGTCGGCTGGTCGTCAAATGGGCGGACACTTTGTTACCCACAGTTTAAATAATGACGGTAGCTGGAAAAACCTAACCAAACAATACAATTCAAGTTCAGACATCTCTCCTACTGCTGGTCAAATGCCGCGTTTACTAGGATTGGCTCAGGCATCAAAAATCTTCAGAAACGTTGAAGGGATTAACGCTTCAAATTTTTCTGTTAATGGAAATGAAGTCGCTTGGGGAACTATTGGTAATGCCAGTACAAGTGAAGGTTTGTTTTTTGAAACCATCAATGCTGCCGGTGTATTACAAGTACCAATGGTAATTAGCGTTTGGGATGACGAATATGGCATCTCTGTTCACGCCAGACATCAAACAACAAAAGAAAACATCTCAGAAATTCTTAAAGGATTTCAACGTGATGAAAACAATAAAGGTTACGAAATTTTACGCGTAAAAGGCTGGGATTATGCTAACCTGATTGAGACCTATCAGGAAGCTAGTGCTATTGCTCGCGAAGAGCATGTTCCTGTTTTAATTCACGTTACCGAATTAACACAACCTCAGGGACACTCAACTTCAGGATCTCATGAACGTTATAAATCACCTGAACGTTTAAACTGGGAAGTTCAGCAGGACTGCAACACCAGAATGCGTCAATGGATTATTGACAGCGGTATTGCTACCAATGAAGATTTAACCGAAATTGATCGTGTTATTAAACGAGAAGTTAAGGAAGCGAAACGCAAAGCATGGACTACATTCTTAAAACCAGTGTCAGACGATCAGCGTGAGTTGGTTGCTGTTTTAAAACAAGTAGCCGAAACCAGTGTAAATGGTGTTTTCATTAATAAATTAAAAGACAGCTTAGAAGCTATTGACGAACCTACCAGAAAAGACATCTTATCTCATGGTAGACGCGCTTTAAGATATACTATAGGTGAAGAATCTTCTAAGAAAGACAAATTAGTCCAATGGATTGACAAATGTCTTGAGGAAACACAGCCTAAATTTAGTTCTCATCTTTATTCTGAAACAGAACATTCTAACATTTTAATCAAGGAAGTTAAACCAACCTACGACGAAAAGGCGCAGCAGGTTGATGGAAGAATCATTCTTCGTGATAACTTCGATGTTATTTTCAATAAATACCCTGAAGCCTTAATTTTCGGAGAAGATACCGGAAATATTGGTGATGTTAATCAGGGACTGGAAGGCTTACAGGAAAAATACGGTGAGCTTCGTATTGCTGATGCCGGTATTCGTGAGGCAACCATCGTAGGACAAGGTATTGGTATGGCTTTAAGAGGTTTAAAACCTATTGCCGAAATTCAGTACTTAGATTACTTAATGTACGCTTTACAAATTATCAGTGACGACTTGGCAACTGTACATTACAGAACTAAAGGAAAACAAAAAGCGCCTTTAATTGTTAGAACTCGTGGTCACCGATTAGAAGGTATCTGGCACTCGGGTTCTCAAATGGGTGGTATTTTAAATTTAGTAAAAGGAGTTAATGTATTAGTTCCTCGAAACATGACTAAAGCCGCTGGTTTCTATAATACGTTACTGCAAGGTGACGACCCTGCAATTGTTGTAGAATGTCTTAACGGTTACCGTTTAAAAGAGAAAATGCCTAACAACCTTGGTTACTTAAAAACACCAATTGGTGTTGTTGAAACCGTAAAAGAAGGTTCAGATATTACTTTAGTGTCTTATGGTTCAACGCTTCGTATTGTTGAACAAGTCGCTACCGAACTTTTAGCTGTTGGTATAGATGCCGAAGTTATCGATGTACAATCGTTAATGCCTTTCGATTTAAATCATGATATTGTTAAAAGTATTCAAAAAACAAATCGTGTCATGATTATTGACGAAGATGTACCTGGTGGAGCTTCTGCTTATATTTTAAATGAAATTATAAATAAGCAAAATGCTTATCAGTACTTAGATAGTCAGCCTAAAACCTTAACAGCTAAAGAGCATAGACCAGCTTACGGAAATGACGGAGATTACTTCTCTAAACCTTCTGCTGAAGATATTTTTGAAGCTATTTATGGGGTAATGCATGAAACAAATCCAGAAGAATTTCCAAAACTTCGTTAAATTAGTGTATATTTAATTCAAATATATACTACATATGAAAAGGAATTTTCCTGATATCGGTTTACTGGTTTTAAGAGTTGGATTCTGTGTGATGATGCTAACACATGGCATTCCTAAATTTCAGTCTTTGTTTTTAGGCCCAATTAAATTCGCAGACCCTATTGGTTTAGGTCAGCCTTTATCATTAAGTCTGGCTATTATTGGTGAAGCAGTCGCTCCCCTATTGGTGTTAATTGGTTTTAAAACCAGATGGGCAACCATTCCAACGATTATTACCATGTTGGTTGCAGGTCTAATTGTTCACGCAAGTGACCCAATTTCCGTTAAAGAAAAATCTATTTTATTCTTAATTGGGTTCATTGCTATTTTCTTAATGGGACCAGGTAAATTCTCAATCGACGGATTCAAAAAACAATAAGTATTGCAAGCTACTTCTATAGTTAACATAAAAAAGGAGTTAAAACATAAATCTCCGGAAGAACTTATAGAATTCTGCCTGCGGTTATCGAAATTCAAAAAAGAAAACAAAGAACTTATTACCTACCTGCTTTTTGAGTCTGACGATGAAAGCGGGTATATAGAAAGTATAAAACAACATATCGATTCACAATTTGAAACGATAAATACCAAAAGCTATTTTTTCATTCGAAAAAGTGTGCGTAAAATTTTAACGCAGACCAAAAAGTACATTCGCTACTCACAAAACAAAGAAACCGAAGTAGAACTTCTACTCCACTTTCTTCAAACCCTACAAGATTTCAAACCTAGTTACAAAAAAAGTGCTCAGCTTCAAAACCTGTATAATCGTCAGCTGGCACTAATAAAAAAAGTGATTTCCGGTCTTCACGAAGACCTTCAGTACGACTATAATTTACTTCTTGAAAACCTGTAATTTCACACTTAAAATTCTGTTGTTTAATATCCTTCTAAAAACGAGATAAATTAAGGGTTTATGTTTGAATGCTAACTGCAATATTTTATCTTTACAGCCTTAAAACAGAACTTGGTTTATGAAGATTTCTTATAATTGGTTAAAACAATTTATAAAAACAGATTGGACACCAGAACAAACTGGTGAGTTACTTACAGATTTAGGTTTAGAAGTTGAAGGTATTGACACTTACCAATCTGTAAAAGGAGGCTTGGAAGGCGTTGTAGTTGGAGAAGTATTAACTTGTGTACAACACCCAAATGCCGATAAATTAAGCGTTACTACTGTAAATATTGGAGGTGATGCCCCTGTACAAATTGTATGTGGTGCACCAAATGTTGCCGCTGGGCAAAAAGTACCTGTAGCGACTATTGGAACTACCTTATACACTGAAGAAGGTGAAGCCTGGACCATTAAAAAAGGGAAAATTCGTGGTGAAGAAAGTCACGGAATGATTTGTGCCGAAGACGAACTTGGTTTAGGTAAATCGCACGATGGCATTATGGTTCTTGATAGTGAACTTACTGTTGGAACTCCTTGTGCTGAAATATTTGAGGTTGAAAGCGATCACGTATTTGAAATAGGCTTAACCCCAAACCGTTCCGATGCGATGAGTCATTGGGGAACTGCCCGCGACTTAAAAGCTGGCTTAGTTCAAAAAGAAATTAATTTAGAATTAATTACACCATCCGTTAGTGCTTTTCATGTGGATAGCAGAACACTAAAAATTGATGTTGAAGTTAAAAATAAAGATTTAGCACCAAGATACTGTGGGGTTACCATTTCTGGTTTAAAAGTAAAAGAATCTCCGGCCTGGTTAAAGCACCGTTTAAAAGCTATTGGCTTAGCTCCAATAAACAACGTGGTAGATGCTACAAATTATGTTTTACACGAATTAGGGCAGCCACTTCACGCATTTGATGCGGCAAAAATTGCAGGAAATAAAGTTGAAGTTAAAACACTGCCTTCCGGAACCAAATTTAAAACCTTAGATGGTGTTGAGCGCGAATTACATGAAGATGATTTAATGATTTGTGATGCTGAAAAACCGATGTGTATTGCTGGTGTTTTTGGTGGTGAATATTCCGGAGTTTCAGAAACGACAACGAGTATCTTTTTAGAAAGTGCGTATTTCAATCCGGTAAGTGTTCGTAAAACAGCGAAGCGTCATGCTTTAAATACAGATGCTTCTTTCAGATTTGAACGTGGTATTGATCCAAATATTACAGAATATGCATTAAAACGCGCTGCTTTATTAATTCAGGATATTGCGGGTGGTGAAGTAACTTCAGATGTTATGGACTTCTACCCGAACAAAATTGAAGATTTCCAGGTGCGTTTAAGTTTCGATAACGCCAAGAAATTAATTGGAGAAGAAATTCCGAAGGAAACCATCAAACGTATTTTATCGTCTTTAGAAATTAAGGTTAATAACGTTACCGAAGCTGGTTTAGGTTTAACTGTACCTGCTTACAGAAACGACGTGCAACGTGAAGCAGATATTATTGAAGAAATATTACGTGTTTACGGATATAACAATATTAAAACTACTGAAAAGTTAAATGCTTCTATTTCTAATTCAACGCGTTTTGAAGATCATAAAATTCAAAACATAATTGGAGATCAGTTAGCGGCTTTAGGATTCTTTGAAACTTTATCAAATTCGTTAACAACACCCGCTTACGCTGCTTTAAGTGACCAGTTAAAAGAAGAGCATAACATAAGCATGTTGAATCCGTTAAGTAACGATTTATCTGTTTTAAGACAGTCGTTATTGTTCTCTGGTTTAGAAGCTATTTCTTTTAATATTAATAGAAGACGTGGTGATTTAAAACTCTTTGAATTCGGAAAAACCTACCATGGTTTTGGTGAAGACAAACGTGAAGAATTTAAACATTTGGCTTTATTTGTAACAGGAAATAAATCTTTAGAAAGTTGGAATTCTCCTATTTCAAAAAGTGATTTCTTCTACTTAAAAGGTTATGTGATTAATATTTTAGAACGTTTAGGTATTTCTAAATTCAATGAAAGTCCTGTAAACTCTGATTTATTTGCTGAAGGCGTAAGTTTCAGTTTAGGTAAAATGAAATTGGTTGATTTCGGACTAGTGAAAAAACCAATCTTAAAACATTTCGATATTGCTCAGGAAGTCTTATTTGCCGATTTTGACTGGGATACCATTTTAACGATTGTTAAGCGTAATAAAGTTGTTTTCGAACCAATTCCTAAATACCCGGAAGTGCGTCGCGATTTCGCTTTATTATTGGACGATCAGGTAACATTTGAATCTATTTACAAAATTGCCAGACAAACCGAAAAGCAATTACTTAAAAGTGTAAACCTGTTTGATGTATACCAAGGTAAAAACTTACCAGCTGGCAAAAAGAGTTATGCAGTAAGTTTCACGCTTCAGGATGAAAACAAAACGCTTAACGATAAGCAAATTGATAAGATTATGAGTAAATTACAATCTAATTTTGAAAGCCAGTTAGGAGCGGAATTAAGATAATTTACAAACTATAAATTCTAAAAGAGCGCATTCGATTTTCTAATCTAATGCGCTTTTTATTATGGTTACAATTCCAATAATTAAAATTAAACCCAGAGATATTTTTTTAAAGTTCTCCTGTGAAATTTTATACAAAAGCAATTTTCCTATATAAGTTCCAAGAATACCAATCCCTACTAAAAACGGAATGTATATTAAAATGTCTTCTTTAATATACCCGTTAAAGAAATAGACAATTGTTCTGCTTAAATCTACACCAAAATCTATAATGGCCGAAGTCGCTATAAATACATTTTTTTCAAGATTAAAAGCCGCCATTGTTAATCCGCGAATAGCCCCTCCTGTACCCACTACTCCGGCTACAAACCCAGAAAGCGTTCCACCAATAATGGCTTCTTTTTTGTGAGGTTTTATGATTAAATCTTTTTTAATGAGAAATAATAAACTTAGAGATACAAGAAAGAAACCTAAAAACAACTCTAAAAAAGTGACTTTTAAAAACTTGCTCACAATTCCGCCAATAATAACAAATAAAACTGCTGGTACACCAATATAAAGGATTAAGGTTTTATCAATTCCTTTTTTAAACAAAGCAATTTTACTAAGATTACTCACTACATGAAACACGGCTGTGATGCCTAAAACGGTTTGAAAATCGAAATAAAAATTAGCAATAGGCACAAAAAACACAGACGATCCAAAACCACCAACAGTCCCTATAACTTCAGCGATAAGAGCTAATAATAAGAATACAAATTGAATGTCTTTCACAATGGAGATTTATATACTAAAGATACTCAATAAAGTAGACTTTAGCTACACATATCGTGATACAAATTCACAAAAAAATTGTATATTTAGAAGACAACGATTAAAACTTAATATCATGAAAGACTCAAATTATATTAAAATATATACTGGCAGTTTGGTTACAACCCAACGCATTATAAGTGAATTAGATAAAGTTGGCATTAGCGCCGTCGTTAAAGAACAATCTGAAACTGGTTTAATAGCCGATGTTTTTGGAGGATCAAGAGATTTTCAGGAAGTTTTTGTGCATAAAGATGAACTGGAAGCCGCTACTAAAGCAATAAAAGATTTAACCTCTGAACTGGAAGCTTAATTACAAAAACTAAAATTTATGAAAAACTCTGAATACACAAAAATTTACACCGGCGATGCCATTATGGTCAGGCGTTTTATTTTAGAACTTGAAGATGCCGGGATGAATCCTATTGTAAAAGATCAGACAGAATCGGCGCGATTAGCAGGTTTTGGAGGTGGTATATTACCTGGGTTTCAGGAAATATTCGTTCATCAGGATGAATTAGAGAAAGCAACACAAATAATAAATGATGTTACTTCAGAATTAGAAGCTTAAACTAAAAATATTCTAAAAAAAAAAGCGACTCCAGTATATGAAGTCGCTTTTTTTATCTATAAAGTTTTGATTAAGCTTTAACCGAATACATACTGTTTCGTAATTCCTTAATTTTTGGATCCTGCATATATTCATCGAATGTTGTGTAACGATCGATAACGCCGTTTGGAGTTAATTCTACCACACGATTTGCTACTGTTTGAGCAAACTCATGATCGTGAGTTGTAAATAACACCGTTCCTTTAAAGTTTGTTAACGAGTTATTGAACGCCGTAATACTTTCAAGATCCAAGTGGTTAGTAGGCTCATCTAACATTAATACGTTAGCTCTGGTCATCATCATTCTACTTAACATACAACGCACCTTCTCACCTCCTGATAGTACATTCGATTTTTTAAGCGCTTCTTCACCACTAAAAATCATTTTTCCAAGGAAACCACGAATATGTACTTCTTCACGCTCTTCTTCGGTTTTAGCCCACTGGCGTAACCATTCTACCAACGTTAAATCGTTTTCAAAATATTCGCTATTATCTAATGGTAAATAGGATTGTGTGGTTGTTACACCCCAGTCAAATTTACCGGCATCTGCTTCTTGCTTATTGTTTAAAATCTGATAAAATGCTGTAGTTGCTCTTGAATCTCTCGAGAACACTACTACTTTATCTCCTTTAGCTAAGTTTAGGTCGATATCTTTAAATAACGTTTCGCCATCAATGGATGCTGCTAAACCTTGAACATTTAAAATTTGATCTCCTGCTTCTCTATCTCGATCAAAAATAATCGCTGGGTAACGACGACTTGTTGGTTTAATATCATCGATATTTAACTTATCAATCATTTTCTTTCTACTGGTTGCCTGTTTACTTTTTGCAACGTTAGCAGAAAAACGACGAATAAACTCTTCTAATTCTTTCTTCTTTTCTTCGGCTTTCTTATTCTGTTGTGCACGTTGACGTGCTGCTAACTGCGACGACTCATACCAGAAGGTATAGTTTCCTGAAAAGTGATTAATTTTTCCGAAGTCGATATCTGAAATGTGTGTACAAACCGCATCTAAAAAGTGACGGTCGTGAGAAACCACAATAACACAGTTTTCATAATTTGCCAAAAAGTTCTCTAACCAGGAAATCGTTTCATAATCCAGGTCGTTGGTAGGCTCATCCATAATTAATACATCCGGATTTCCAAATAAGGCCTGTGCCAATAACACACGCACTTTTTGCTTACCATCTAGATCTTTCATTAACATGTAATGAAAATCTTCTTTAATATCCAGGTTAGAAAGCATCGCAGCAGCATCGCTATCGGCATTCCATCCATTCATTTCCTCAAACTGCACCTGAAGCTCACCAATTTTTTCAGCATTCTCATCAGTGTAATCTGCATATAATGCATCTATCTCCGTTTTAATCTTGAATAATGGTTTGTTTCCCATTAATACGGTTTCTAAAACGGTGTGTTCGTCATATAAGTTGTGGTTCTGTTCTAAAACCGACATACGTTTTCCCGGTTCTAAATGAACATGACCAGAAGTTGCATCCTGCTTTCCTGAGATAATCTTTAAAAACGTAGATTTACCGGCTCCGTTTGCGCCAATAATTCCATAGCAATTCCCTGTAGTAAATGTTGTGTTTACTTCATCGAACAACACTCGTTTTCCAAATTGTACTGATAAATTTGATACTGATAACATAAGTTTATAATCGTTTAACTCAGATGTTTAAAATCCTGATTTTGTATTCGCTTAATTTATATATAGCAAACATTTCTAAAACTCTTTTGTAGAGCGTTGCTATAAATTTGTGCAAAAGTAGAAAATTCAAACCGTAAGTGGAAACTTAGTTCCTGAATTTTAACCCCAATAACTCAATGATTTTGTTATATTAGCTGTTTTTTCGAAGTTTCAACTTTAACAACGCCTTAACAGCACTATATTAATACAACCCATATTTTTGTATAGTAATAAAGTCGACCAAACATTCTATGAGATTACACTATTTATGCATATTTTTAGGTTTAACACTGGTTAACTGTGTAGATGACAAAAAAGCCGGAAATGAGAATTATGCATATTTTGGAGGGGAAATTATTAACCCTGGTAATGACTTTGTTGTTCTCTCGAAAGCCGATAAAATTATTGATACGGTTAAGTTAGATAATCGTAACCGTTTTCTTTACAAATTTGAAAATATTGAAACTGGTGGTTTATACACCTTTCATCATGGTGGTGAAATTCAGGTTGTTTTTTTAGAACCAAAAGACAGTTTACTTTTTAGGCTTAATACCCTTGAATTTGATGAATCCCTGGTTTACACCGGACGTGGTGACAAAAAGAACAATTATTTGGTTAATGAATTTTTAATAAACGAAATTCAGGAAAAGAATATTTTTAAATACTGCCAATTAAATCCTGAATTATATCTTAAACGCATTGATTCTTTAAAATTTATCAAACTTAAAAACCTTAAGTTGTTTAAAGATCGTTATGAAACTTCTGAGCTATTTGACAAAATAGCCATGGCAGATATCAATTACAACTATTATTCTAGCAAAGAGGTTTATCCGATGGTACATTATGGAAGAGATAAAAGTACTATTTTAGAATCTCTACCTAAGGATTTCTACGATTACAGAAAAGATGTTGATTACAACGATGCTTTTTTTAAAGACAATCATTATTACGATAAGTTTTTAAGACATAGTTTTAACAATATGGCGCTTCATGAGCATTACAACCATAATGACAAACAACACTTTAATAGAAGCTCGCTGTGTTACACTTTAGATAAGCTGGAACTCATTGATAGTTTAGTAAGTAATCCTGTTATTAAAGAAGAACTACTTTATTATTATACTATAAACTATTTAGCAAGAAGTACAGATTCTATAAGCAATAATAAACTTCTAAATTCATATTTAAATAAAAGTACTGACGAAGAAAGTAAAGAAAATTTCAAACGCTTTGTTTCGATGCTGGACGTAACTAAAAATGGGGCAGCCTTCCCATCGGTTAAAGCTTTCGATACTAAAAACAACGAATTAGATTTAAAGGAAATTATTGATAGACCTACCGTTATCACATTCTGGTCTCATTTATATTACGATCACTTTAAGGATAGTCATTATAAATTAAGAGAACTAAGAATGAAATATCCTGAAGTTAACTTTATTTCAGTTAATATCGATAATTACGATAGCGATAGAATTAAGAAATCACTAATAGATAAAAGATTCCCTTTACAGTACGAGTACATCTTAAAAAACCCAAAAGTATCTAAAGAGTTTTTAGCTGTACAGCCTATGACTAAAACTTATTTAGTAGATAAGCACAAAATTATAGTTAACAGTAATGCCAATATTTTCTCAAGTAATTTTGAGGAGGAAGTATTAGGTATGATTAACCGATAATAATCACTATAAACTAATTAAAGCTTATAGTGATTCATTAGTAACTTTTCGTAAAGGTTATCTGGCAAAATACGTTTTAAAACCACAGAGAATTTCTGCATAAACTCCCCTACTTTGTAATGCACCTTGGGTGATTTTGTATTGATTACATTATAGACTGCTTTAGCCATCATTAAAGGGTCACTGCCACTGTCTACGTGAGTATTCATTAACTCTAAGGTATTTCCGTAAGGTTCTTTATATGGTGAGTCATCCAGTAACGGCGCATGATAACGTCCTGCAGCTATATTGGTAGCAAAATCTCCGGGAGCAATATTAGTCATATTAATATTAAACCCCTTTAATTCCATTCTAAAAGCCTCGGTAATCAATTCTAAAGCGCCTTTGCTAGCACTGTAAACACCACGATACGGTAAGCCCATATAACCGGCAATAGACGTAATATTGATGATTAAACCCGATTGTTGTTTACGCATCTGCGGTAATACGGCTTTAATCACATTTATAGGTCCGAAAAAATTAGTTTCAAAGTTCGCTTTAATTTCTTCCTCTGGAATTTCTTCAATAGCTCCGGTAATTCCGGCTCCGGCATTATTAATAGCAATATCCAGTCTGCCTTCCTTTTCTATAATGGTAGAAACCGTTTGCTTAATCGTATCTGTATTTTTTACATCTAAAGCTAAAATGGGAAATTTACTATCCGGATATTTCTCAGGATTTCTACTGGTTCCGTAAACAATAAATCCTTTATCGGTTAAAAATTCTCCAATAGATTTTCCTATACCAGAAGATCCTCCTGTAATTAAAATAACTTTAGACATATTTAGATGTTTTTTGAAGACGTAAAGGTAGTATTTTGAATGGCTTTTTAGGAAACAAAAAGGCATAAAAAAAGGCAAGCTACCTACATCACACCGCTACGACCATTTACCTTTGCTGCGTTCCCGCCCTGGAGGATTCAACAGGAGCTGGTTGTGTAGGACTTGCCGCTGCAAATATACAATCTTTTAAAAGTTTCACAATGATTTTTTACTCTGATTTTAAATAAATATCTTGCTTTAAATTAAATATCTCAAATGAAAACATACAAGTACTTAGTAATCATATTTTTAAGCGCAACCCTTATAAACTGTGGTTCTAACACAGGATCGAAAAAAAATGGATTTTCTATAAAAACGAATGCCGAAAAGGGCAATATTTCCAGTAATGAGACCCTAAAATTAGACCTAGAAAATCTAAAATCGCATACTATCGACTCCGTTTCTTATACTTTCGACGGAAAGTCTATTGAAAATAATCTTACACTTTCAAATTACAAATTAGGAAAACACACTGTTGAAGCCACTATTTACTTTAACGGCGACAAACAAACCATCAATACTTTGGTCACTATTTTAGCCAGCGAATTACCTAAAGTGTATACCTATAATATCGTTAATGAATATCCACATGATATTACTTCTTATACCCAAGGATTAGAATTTCACAACGGACAACTTTACGAAAGTGTTGGTCAATATAAAGAATCTAAACTTCGCTTAGTTGATTACAAAACTGGAGATGTTTTAAAGAATATAAATATAGCTGATCAGTTTTTCGCGGAAGGTTTAACCATTTTAAATGATAAAATCTATCAGCTTACCTGGAGAGAAAACACAGGTTTTGTTTACGATGTAAATTCATTTGAAAAAATAAGCAGTTTTAAATACGGACAAAGTAAAGAAGGCTGGGGACTTTGTAACGATGGAAAAACGATTTACAAAAGTGACGGTAGCGAAAATATCTGGTTGTTAAATCCGGAAACATTAACTGAAGACGACCATATTGAAGTTTACACTAACAAAGGTAAAATTGTTGGTGTAAATGAACTGGAATGGGTTAATGGCGATATTTATGCTAACCGTTATCAAAAGGACGGCGTAGCGATTATAAATCCTAAAAACGGAGCTATTATTGGTGTTGTAGACTTCTCTCCTCTTAAAAAGAAAGTTACACAACACGAAGGTTTAGACGTACTAAATGGAATAGCTTATAATCCAGATACCAATACCTTGTTTATTACCGGAAAACGTTGGGATAAATTATTTGAAGTAGAAATTGTAGAGAAATAATTTTAGGAAAACATATTACTAAATAATCAAGCCACAAATTCATAGATAATTTTAATCTAAGTTATGTATGAATTCGTGGCTATTTTTTTTAAAACAATAAAAACTTATTGTTGTTTAGATTGGTAATTCATCATTTTAAACGCCACAGGGATAAATAAGATTCCAATTAATACAAACAGGAAAAACGCATTTTCAAGATTAAAGGCATGCGCAAGATAGCCTATCAATGGTGGTCCTATAAGCATGCCTAGTATTGCATATGTAGTTATAATTGAAATTGCCATTCCCGGTGAATATTTTTTCGAAGTTCCAGCCAATGACATGGTTACCGGAAAAATAGCAGCCGTACCAAAACCTACCAGGAAAAAACCTGCCAAAGCCATCCAGAATGTTTTAAAAACAATAGCCATAAGTATTCCTGTAGCAATTAACAATCCGCTTAAAATATAAGTCTTTAAAATCCCTATAACATTCACTAATTTATCTGAGAAGAAACGAGACAGAGCCATGGTAGTCATAAAAATTAAATAGCCATAGGTAAAGACTTCTTCATGTAAAACTTCTTTAAAAAAGACACCGCTCCAATCAAACATACCACCTTCACATACTGCTCCAAAAAATATAAGTATTCCCAAACTCATAATATAAGGATCAGGTTTACTAATTATTAATTTATTTCCTGAAGGCGATTTATCATTTTTAACTGTGAATCTAAAGGTTAGCAAAGCCACAGCTAAGCTAAAAACAGCAATGCTTAACATGTGAATTTGAATAGGCACATCAAATTTCACCATAAGTGTTGAAATACCAACACCTACAACACCTCCCGAACTCCAAAGCCCGTGAAAAGCCCCTACTACCCTTTTTTCATATTTCTTTTGAAGTGTTATAGATTGGGTATTAATTGAAATATTTAAAATTCTTAAACAAAAGGCAAATCCTGAAATGGAACACACTAAGGCAAAAGTTGTTGTGGCAAAACCAATGGATGCCATACTAATAGAAAATAATGTAAAAGCGAAAATTAACGGAATACGACTATCAAATTTTGACACCAGCCACCCTGAAATAGGTAAACCTATTAACGAACTTATAGGCATCGCTATTAAAATGGTTCCTAATTGCGCATCATTTAAATCAAAAAACGTTTTTATAGTAGGTATGCGCGATGCCCAAGTGGCAAAACAAATACCCGATAAAAAGAAATAAATACTTAAAGCAATACGTTGTTTGGCTCTTAATTCCATTGTCAGCTCATTAATTTTCAACTTATAATGAAGTTCATTTTTTGAATCTTCAGTCTAATACAAATTGAATTATAAAAGTAAACCTCAGCTTAAAAACTGAGGTTTGTAAATTATTAATATTTTAAGCTGCAAAAATACTACAACGTATTGATTTTAAATCATAATAATTGATTTTAATTATGAACAGGACTTTGCGTACACGGACAGTTACTAATACCTTGTAAAAATTCTAATCCAATAGTTACGACATGCGTTCCGGAGTTATACCCAGAAAGTCCGTTTGTAGTAACCTGATACGCATAACCAAAGTAGAAGATTGATTTTTTGAATCCTACCATTGGCCCAATATTTAAAGGTTTTAAGAATTGATCGTTTAAGAAACGATAAGAGATTCCTCCCCAGAAATAATCTTCGTAACGGTTGTATTTTCTAAACTTAAAGTTTAAATCGGTACTTGAACGTTTATCACTACTAAACATTTGATAGAACACAGAAGGTTCAAACTCTAAACCACTTTTTTTAGGTCCTCTAATAGTATACCCTGAATAAATCTGATAGTTTAAAAGTAAACGTGGCTCCAGTTTTCTAATATCTCCATTAAAGTTTTTCGGTAATAAGTTATTTGCATTAAAACTTAAATAGAATCCGTGATTTCTGTACAAGGCACCAACATCAAAGTTGTTGTTTGATGTCCTTCTATCATCTGTAATAAACGGATCTACTACAGGGTTTTCATAACCTGTGTTGAAATTATTAATGTCTATTCGGAAATTATTAATGTTATACGAAATACCAAACGATAAATACTGCTTAGAATAATAATCTAGAATAATGTGGTGAGCGAATGAAAACTTAGCACCGGTTTGAAGCGTGTTACCATTTTTATCATTGTAAAACGACACCCCAACTCCAGAACGATCAGCAATTCTAAAATCGGCATACACGGATTGGTTATCGGGAGCACCTTTAATTCCAACCCATTGTGTTAATCCGTTGGCTCTGATTTTTAAATTATCACCAATACCTGCAAATGTTGGGGACACCACAAAATTATTATCTGCCAGATATTGAGTAAATACCGGCAAGTTTAACTCTTGACTATAACTGGTTGTTATAGTCAAGAATAAGATATATATGATTAGTTTTCGCATCGTCGTAAATTTAATATTAACAGTCATAAAACCACTAATTACCTGTAAAGCGTAAAGTGTCCAACAAAATCTCTATCGTCTTTAGGGTCGTTAAGTTTCACAACAAACCAGTAATCACCTGTTGGTAATTCTTCTCCGTTATACTTACCGTCCCATTTTTGTCCGGCTTTCAATCTCGCTACTACACGTCCGTAACGGTCATAGATATCGAACGTCAGGTCTTTATACTGCTCCGTACATCCAGGCCCCCATTCATCTAAGGTACCATCACCATTTGGTGTAAAGTAATTAGGAATACAAACATCAATATACTCGAAATATCCTGAAGCTTCTAAAGTACATCCGTTACTATCAACTACTGTTACTGTATAGTTACCAGTTTCATAATAAATGAATGTGCTTTCGCTGCCATAAGATTCTCCATTTAAGAAGAACTCATATTCACCAGTACCTCCGGTTGCCATAGCTTCAATTGTATTGATAGTTTCACCTTCCTGAATCGCTAACTGTAACGGTTCGTAAGCTTCAATATCAAATAATTCGGTTTGCTTCGTACATCCGTTAGTATGCCTAACATCTATATAATGACCAATGCCTGCAGGAACATTTACAAATATATTACTTGCCTGATATGGCCCGCCATCTAATGAATATTCTAACTGTGTCGGGTCTGTCATGGTTTCATCCACATAAACCGTTACCATATTTGTAGAAATATTGTTTTCACAACCATACTCCAATACGGCTACAGGATCAATCTTAACAGGATCTGGGAATTCAATATTCCATTCAGACTGACAACCTTCACTATCGGTTACGTAAACCACATGATCTTCTCCATTTAAATTAGAGAATGTGAACAACGTTTGACCATCGGCTCCTTGAACATAATTTCCGTTGATATCATCAAGAGCCACACTATAAGGTTGAGTACCTCCCGTAATTTCAATACTGAATTCTCCGTTCATATCGCCATCACATAACACAGGGATTAATGAATTCGGAACAATAGTTACGAACTGAGGATCTGGTTGTGCTATTGTAAAATCGAATAACACATAGCAACCTAATTGATCCTGAACTAAACCTTGATAATCACCTGGCTCAAGGTTATCGAAAATAGGCTCATCAAAGAACTGATTCATTTGTGGTGAAATCGCATACTTGATAATACCACTTCCTCCGGTTGCAGTGATTTCTAAAATACCATCGTTACTTCCGTTACAGGTTACATCGGTAACATCCCATTGAACTTCTAATGGTAAATTAGGTTCTGTAATAGTTACTGGAACAGATGTCACTAAACAATCACCACTTTCTACATGTACCTGATACGTTCCGATTGGTAATTCGGTAAATACACCAGGACTATCCTGAACTGCAGTTGTAATGTCGTTACCTGAAGCGTCTTGTAAAGTATAAACATAGTTTCCTAAACCACCTTCAGCTTCTGCAACAATAACTCCTGTGGTATCTCCGGCACAATTAATAGTTGCATTAGTTGTATCTAAAATTACTGTCAACTCCGGAAGTTCTTCCACAACAATATCGTTAGATACCACAGACGTACATCCGTTAGCATCTCTAACATAATATCTGTACGTACCTGGCGCCACAGAGAACGTGGTTTCTGTTGAAAACGAACCTAAAACTGTTGCAAATAATTCATCTGCACTATACTCATAAGTTCCTATTCCACCCGTTGCGCTTAAAGTCAATGTCGCATCAACTGTACAGGTTTGAGTTGAAGCTTTCACTAAACTTGCCACCATTTGCTCAGGTTCCGCAATAACGATATCTGCAAAAGTCGTTTCACAAGTAAAGCCATCTGAAACAGTCACGTTATATATTCCTGCTCCCAAACCTGTAAACACGTTAGATGTTTGCGGCCCAGATGAACTTACTACCGGTGATAATGTGTTTAAAGTATAGGTATAATTTCCACCTTGTCCACCTAATACATTCGTTACAGTAATGCTTGCCGTTCTGTCACCAAAACATGACAACATAGTTGTGCTTGGAGTAACTATTGCGTCAATTGGTAGCGGATCTATTAATTCCACTGTTTCTGAAGCAATACAGCCTTGGCTATCTCTTACACTTACCGTATAAATACCCGCAGATAAACCTTCGAAATAATAAGTACTGCTGAACGCTGAAATTACAGTTGCTCCTAATTCTAACTGATACTCATAAGCTCCTGGCCATCCACCTGAACCACTTGCTGAAATGGTTCCATCGGCACCAATACAAGTAATATCGGTATGAGACGTTTGAATTTCTAATGGTGCTGTTGGTGCTGTAATAGTTACATTCGTTGTTACCGTACAGAATGGCGCATTCGTTAACGTCGCATTAATAGTGTAGGTTCCTGATGCTAATCCAGTAATCGTTAACGGACCAGCATTGGCCGAAGCTCCCGATTGTACTGAAACTCCTGAAGCATCTAATACATCATAAGTAAACGGGCCAGCTTCGCCGGTTGGTGTTGGTACACGATCTACTAACGTTAAAGTAACACTGCCGTCGTTATCGCTAAAACACGTTACATCTGTAATACTTTCAACTTCTAATTCAAAGGTATTTGGATCGGTTACATAGTGCACCGTTTGTAAACTACAACCTGTATCTATGTTTTCTACTGTAATAATGTAATTACCTACTGTTAAACCTGTAAAGATTCCTGTTGCATTGGTTTGGTTGTATGACACATTAACCCCTTCAACAGTATATTGCAGATTTGTTGCTCCAGAAGTTGTTGCAGAAACCGTAATATCTTCATCGTTAACACAAGTAATCGCATTATCAATTGCGATATTGATGTCCTCTAACTCTACATAAGGAGCAATAACTGCAGTTGTTGTTCCAGAGCATCCATTTTCATCGTATACGTTAATGGTATAATTTCCGCCAAGGAAATCAGCTTCATTATAAACATTATTTGAACCAGATTGTGCTAAAACACCATCTCTGTAGAATTCGTAAATCACATAGTTATTAGAACCACCTGTAACACCCGAAACTGTGATTGAAGCAAAGTTTGCTGCATTTGTATCCGGAGTACAAGTATACTCTACAACTGTAGGATTTGGAACCACAATAGCATCGGGCTCACCAACAGTTTCCTGTTGCGTTAGTGTACAGTTTCTTCCTGAAGTCACTGTGACATCATACACCCCTGGTGCTAATCCTGTAAATACATTCGATGTTTGTGTGGTTACACCTCCGTCTAAGCTATAAGTATAAATAGGGTTATCGTTAGTCGCTGGTAAATTCACAGTAATCGTTCCATCAGCACTTCCGTTACAGGTTACATCGGTTGGCGTAGTAGTAAATGTTACCGGTGTTGGAGCATCTAAAATAATAGGTGCTGTATTGGTACATCCTGTATCCACATCAGTGATTGTAACTGTATAAGAACCTGAAGGAATGCCAGAAATTTCATTACCTGTAATGGTGGCTCCTGCAAAATCAATCGCATAGCTATAATTTCCTGAACCTCCTGTTCCGTTAACTGTAATCACACCATCGGCAGTATCACAACTTGGTAAAGTGGTCACTGCAACATTTAAATCTAATGTCGGATAAATTTCAATTGGTGTTGTTTCTGTATACGTACATCCGTTTCCATCTTTAACTGTAACATAATACGTACCCGGTGTAGATACCGTGAACGTTGGACTGGTTTGGAAACCTGCTCCGATAGAATAACTAAACGGCGCTATTCCTGTTGGATTAGTTACTGTAAATGTAAACGGATCTCCATTTAAATTACATTGATTATCTGAAATTGCTGGTACCGTTACTGTTGGTAGTGGATCGGTTGTAATGGTTGCATCAATCATATCTGTACACCCATTCGCATCTCTTACCCAAACATCCCAATCTGTACTTGTTGTTGGATCTAAAACTGCAGACGCACTATTGCTATAGTCTGCATCAACCGGAGCAGAACCATTAATAACAAACGCATACTCGTAAGGTAATGTACCTCCTGTTGCTTCAACCGTTACTTGTGCACCAAAATTACAGTTTGCATTAATATTATCAATTTCCGCTAAAGTTACTGCCGTTGGCTCTCCTACTGTTACTGTAATGGTATCTGTACAACCTGTAACATCATCAGTCACTATAATTGTTTGATCTCCCACAGGAACTCCAGTGATACTAATTGTTGGATTAGTTTGTCCTGTAATTGCTATTCCTCCATTAATGGTATAACTATAAGTTCCTGAAAAACTACCAACAGTAAACTCTACAGCTCCATCTGAACCACCTGTACATAAAACATCATTTATTAATTGCCCTGAAACTGTAATATTTGTTACCGGATTAATTGTATAAGCTTCGGTATAATAACATCCATTTTCATCGGTTACGGTAAATGTATAAGTACCTGGAGCTAAACCAGCAAATACATTTGAAGCCTGAGGGCCAACAGCTACCGGAGAAATAATCTCATAAGATAAAGTTCCTACTCCATCTGTTGCTGTTAAAGTCACATCTGTTGTTGGATTATCACAAGTTACCTGATTAGCGGCAAAATCTAAATCTGTTGGTACACTTAAATCCGGAATAACAACATCTATCGCTGTATCAATAATACATCCGTTAGCATCTTTAACCCAAGCCTGGACCGTTCCCGCATTATACGTTGCATACGTATTAGTTGAAGTATAATTAATACCATCAAAACTATAAGTATATGGTGCTGTACCTCCACTTCCTGTAATCGTTACAAGAGCAGGTTGCGTTGCATTTCCAGCTCCACAGGTTAAACCTTGAGTAAGTTCTCCTGTACCACTTACCAATGTCGGTTCACCAACATCTGTTGAAGTTACACTTGATAAACATCCCTTACGGTCTCTTACTAGAATATCGTAAGTTCCTAAAGCTAATCCATCAAATACATTTGAGGCCTGCCAAGTTGTTCCGCCATCATTACTATACTCATAAGGCGCAACACCATCCGCTGCGGTTACAATAATACTTCCATCTGCACCTCCATTACAAGTCACATCAAATACCTGAGTGGTTAATGTTGGTGTTGTATTAGGAGTTACCTCTACCGGATTAGACGCTGGCGATTCACAAACCTGATCATCTGAAACTTTAAACACATACGTACCAGCAGTAGTTGCAGTAAATACATCACCTGCCATTGCGAAATACGTTATACCTCCATCTGAACTATACTGATATGTATAGTTTCCTGTACCACCTGTAGCTGTTAATGTAATTTGAGCATCATTAGTTAAACAAGTTAAGTCGTAATCTAAATTAGCATCCAATAAAATTGGAGGATTAACCGTATATGTTGTAGAATCTATACATCCGTTTGCATCTCTAATACTTACTGTATAGCTTCCTGCAGAACTTATGCTGAACGTATCACTTGTTTGATATGCTCCACCAATACTGTAAGTTGCTGTTCCATCGAATGTATTACCTGATACCGTAATATTAAATGCCGTTCCATCGAAACATTCCAAAGTAACAGGATCTATTGTTGGTGCCGAATCTAAAACAACGGTTACATCAGCATCTTTCATACATCCATAAGCATCTTTCACGTAAACTGTATAAACACCGGCTGCTGCTGTAAATGTATTGTTTGTAACCCATCCAGAGTCTGTTGCTAATGGTGCTGAAGCTGACTCTAACAATAACATATATTCATAAGGCGCAGTACCATTACTTGCTATAGCTGTAATTAGTCCTAATTCATTACAGTTTTCATTCCTTGTTGAAGACGCTGTTAATCCTAATTCAATTGCTGATTCTGTAATATTAAATGGTTCTGAAACCATGCTACATCCTGCGTTAGTTGCACCAGCCTGTTCCGTGATTACTATAACATAATTACCAAAATCAAGGGTTCCTAAATTCGTTACAGATAATGTTCCGTTTGCCGGAATTGTTCCCGAACCTGTAATTCCGGTTGTAGCTAAAGTTTGAGAATTATATATTTCATAATCAACATCTGTAGTTGTGCCATAAGTACTATTAATATTAAAACTTACACTACCATCTGCACTTCCTACACAAGTAATATTATTAGGTATTAACGAACTTACCGTTAAAGTAGAGTTTGTTGGGATTGCTGTTTCAGCTGTTTCATAATAATAACAACCTGTTGACCCATCATGAACAATAAATGTATATGTTGCTCCAGGAATCAAATTAGTAAACGTCGTTTTTTTGCTGTTTACAGCATCTTCATCCTGCCATGGTGCCGTTGTTGGAGATGTATAAGTCATTCCCGGACCAGTATATATTGCAAAATGGAAAGGTCCCGCACTTGCCAAGCTAGTTCCAATTGAAACTTCAGCAGAACCACCTGTAGAACAATCTGCTGGTGGAGAAGATACTGTAATGTCTAAATCATCTGGTGGTGATGCTACTAAAATATTTTGCTCTAGATACGTACACCCATTGGCATCGGTTATCAATACTTCGTATAAACCGAAATCAACAACTTCAAAATGTACGGTTGAACCATCCTGATTGGTTACTTCCTGATCATACCCATTAACACCTGTTACATGATAGGTATAATTAGGTGTACCTCCACTAACAGAGTTAATAATTATTTCTCCCAAAGATGTTCCATTGCTAGAGTCACAAGTAATAGGTGTTACATCATAATCTAATGTTATAACATCAGGCTCATCAATAGTAATTGTTTCCGTGTCATTACACCCCCTAGCGTCAGTAACAGTAACCGTATAGTCACCGGCTGGTAAACCTGACGTTTGTGTTCCATAATCAGTTCCTGTGATATCATTGTGTACATTAATAACAAATGGAGGGAAGCCATAATTCATGTCAATATTGACATCGATAGAAGCCGTTGCTTCTCCATTACATGAGATATCCTGAGTCTGGTTTACACTTAAAATCACAGGATTTACTGTATCTGTAACAGCTATTACTCCTGTTTGTTCTGTACACCCATTAGCATCTGTAATTTCAAACTGGTAATTTCCAGCCGTTGATGTTGAGAATGTAAACGTATTTCCTGAAACTACCGGCGCTGTACCTGTTCCTTGAATTAAAACTACAGTATAAGGCGCATTTCCACCGGAAATAGTTCCTTCAATTGTGGCTTCAGCTGGTGCCGAACAGGTTAAGTCTTTAGTTAATAAAGCATTTACTGTAATAGGTTCAAAAACATCTGTAGCTGTATCGGCTGTTGCTATACATCCATTAGCATCTCTAACCATTACAGTATAACTTCCAGCTGCATTAACAGTGAAAATCGGACTTGATTGATATGAAGCACCTCCATTAATACTATACGATAATGGTGCAATTCCAGTCGCACTAACTTCAAAAGTAAATCCTGAACTTGCTGTACACTGATTATCTACTGTTGGCGCTGATACCGTTGGTAACTCATCCTGGTCAATAGTAACTTGTGTAGGTGTTGGCTCTGTACATCCGTTAGCATCTTTCACATAAACATCCCAAACTAAAATTGTTCCATTACTGGTATCAACTGTAATTACATTACTTGTTACATAATCAAAATCACCTGGAACAGGATCTCCTGAAGGTACAGCTGCATACCAATAATTAGGTGTTCCACCTGTAGCTGAAACTGTAATTTGAGATTCTGAAATATTACAAGTAATATTAGATGCTGAAGCAGTCACCCCTATAGCAGCTGTAGGTTCATTAATAGTTACACTTTCGGTAGCTGTACATCCCGTGTCGGTGTCTGTCACTGTAACAGTATACGTTCCTGCTGTTAAATCTGCCAAATTAATTACCGACCCTGTAACGGTATCTGTTCCACCAGTTACTGTATACGTGAAATTCGTCGCATTAAATACTTCAAATTGTGCTGATCCGTCATCTCCTCCAAAACATAACACATCACTTAATTTCAGAGCGGTCATTGCTATCGGCGTTACCGGGTCGATAACAAACGATTCTGTATAATAACATCCGTTTTCATCGGTTACTCTAAATACATAAGTATCTGGCGCTAATCCTGAGAAAACATTTGATGTTTGAGGTGCAACCACTACCGGAGAAATAATTTCATAGGTTAATGCACCTACACCATCTGTTGCTGTCACCGTTACTGTAGATGTGGTATTATCACAAGTTACAACAGTTGCCGAAAAATCTAAATCGGTTGGTGGATTTAACGCTGAAATAGTTAATGAACCATCAGCAGTACATCCATTAGCATCCTGAACAGAATATGTTATGGTTTGATCTGAACCATTATCATTGACTTCTAATGTATTTGAAGCACTATATCCTGAACCGTTAAAACTATACGTATACGGTGCGGTTCCTGTTGTTGGAACAGCAATAGTCACTGTTGAAGATTGTGCTGTATTATCGGCAGCACAGCTGAAAGGCGTTGCCGTAGCATTAGCCACTAAAGTTGTCGGTTCAGTTATTGTTACGGTTCCATCAAAAGTACATTCATTAGCATCCTGTACCTGATATGGATATGTTCCGGCAGCTAATCCTGTATATAAGGACGTTGTTGAGAAACCTAATCCGTTAAAATTAAAAGTATAAGGACCTACGCCTCCTGATGGTACAATTTGTACTGAACCATCACTACTACCATTACATAAGGCATTAACAACTGTTGTTGTCGCTGTTGGATTTTCAATAGGGTTTACTGTAATCACATTCGATACGGCAATACATCCGTTTGCATCGGTTACCTGAAATTGGTAAGTACCATCAACACCTGTGGTTAAGGTAAACGTGTTTCCTAATAAATTTACAGTACCTGAACCTTGAATTAAGCTCACTGTATATGACGCATACCCTTCAGAAATCGTTCCTGAGATTACCGCGTCCGGTGATGCTGTACAATCTAATTCCTTTGTTAATGTTGCAGAAATATTAACCTGAGCAGCAATCGTTTCAGCATCTAAGGTAACTATACATCCGTAAGCATCTCTTATCGTAAATATATAATCTCCAGGTGTTAAATTGCTGAAAACAGGACTTGACTGAAAAGCTCCTCCGTTAACACTATACTCGTAAGGTATTTGCCCGCCTGAAGCAGAAACTTCTAAAGTTGCCCCATTAGCCGCATCGTAACAATAATCGGCATTTACAATTGATGCTGTTGGTGCAGTTGGAGCTATTAAACTTATTGTTGTCGTTGCCGTACATCCGTTAGCATCTGTTGCTCTAATGGTATAATCCCCTGCAGCAACATTGGTTAAAATACCATTCGCGGGGAAGGTATTTACAACAGTTGAACTCGCATCTAATAATTCGTATGTATACGCCGGTGTTCCACCTGTTGCTGTTGCAGTTACTGTAGAACCATCCAAACAAGTTACCGGAGTAGTTGTAGCCGATACGCTTAATGGTGATGGCGCTGTTATTACAGCTTGTAATGTTGCATCACAAAGTCCATCTGAAGCTGCATCGTAGCGCACCACAATATCATAAGTTCCTTCACCTAAGTTTGAAATAGTTAAAGGTGATGTTGTTGTGGTATTCCAGGTTGTTCCTCCATCAATTGAATACTGGTAGCCATTCGTAGCATCAAAATTTTGTGCCGCAATAGTAATACTTCCGTCTCCTGCACTTGCACAGGTTACATCGCTTGTTGAAACAATATCCGCAGAAAACGCTTGTCCTGATTCAATAATGAATGGGAAATCCTCCTGAGTAATACAAGTTACAGGTAACTGATACACTTCAATATCGTCTACGGCAAAATCAATACCGTTTACCTGAGCAATTTCTAATCTTAATACAAAATCTAAAGACGTATTATTTCCAGGATCTACGGTTTCATTAAACTCTACCCAACCATTAGTTTTAGGAATACCACCAATAGACTGAGATGATAACGCCACACCATTACTATCCTGTAATTCTACAGTAAGTGATGCATCTGGTTGTGTATTTCCAACTTTTAATAAATTAGTCGCAAAGAAACGCACCTGAATTGGTTGATTCGGAATGATATCGGTAATCGGTTTTCTGTAAACCACCGCATTATCTGGAATAGCAAAACCTGCATCTACTGCTAAGAATCTACCCGGAATACTTCCCGTAGTATGATCTCTCGGACTCCACCATCCGCTATACGGATTGTTTCTTAATTCGTTTGTAACCGTATATTCTCCATTACCAAATAGTCTATCACCATTACATTTTGTTGCTTCTACCTGTCTTTCAAAACAGAAATTCGGATTAATACCCGGTGATGTTACATCGCCACCTGAACCAAAACTTTCAAATAATAGGTTACTATAGGTTGGTACAGTTTCTAATTTATAAGTCACGCTAATGGTATGACTACCTTCGGATACATTTAAGAAGGTTTGAGGATCTGCTAAATTCTGATTTTCAACGCCATCCAATAAATAACCGTAAGAATACGAATCTGATCCCGTATTATTTACCACAACCGTTGTGTTACCTGTACCATCACAATTGTAATCTACATCTGAAATACTAATTGACGGTGGCACTGGTTCCGGATCGATAATAATACCAGGCATCGCATAAATACAGCCATTGGCATCTCTCATGTAAATAGTATAGGTTCCCGGAGCTACCCAAGCTTCATTATCTGAAGTCCAGCTTGCCTGGTTATCAAAACTATATTCATATGGAGGTGTTCCTCCCGTTGGGTTTGTAACACGCACTCTTCCTTCTCCATTTGGTCCACAACCTGCCAATTGCGATACCCCAGCCGAAGCACTTAACGGATAATCGGTTTCTGTAATGACTATATCTTCAGCAACACTAAAACACTCTTCACCATCTAGGGTATATTCAATAAGTGTTTGGTATGTTCCAGCAGTAAGATTATAAAAATTAGGATTCGATGAGAATGTATTTCCATTATCTATACTATAGCTAACACTGTAACCATTCGCATTGGTCACGCTAAAAGTTATACTTCCAGAGTTCTCTCCGTTACATAAAATATTGGTTTGCTCCACTGTAAATTCCGGAGGTAAAATACCTTCGATAGTTTGGGTTGTTGAAGCCGAACATCCATTAAAATCAAATACTGTAATATCGTATGTTCCTGGTGTTGGTGCAGCAATTACTGGAGAATCCTGTGAAATAGTATTCCCGTTTACATAATACTGATAAGGCGGGGTTCCTCCTACCGGATATACTGTAATCTCACCATCGGTACAGGTTAAAGGTTTAGTAATAGCCGATGTTACCGTTAATACCGGTGGTTCAATAATTTCAATATCACCTGTAAATGTACAGCCATCATCTGTTGTAATGGTATATGAATAAGTTCCCGGATTAAGATTATCGAATGTATAATCGCTATCCATAATTGGACCTACGCTATTTATCAGCGTTCCTCCCATAGATAAACTGTAGGAATACTGTGGAAGTGCATCGTTAACCGCTAATTTTATCGTCCCTTTATCTCCGTTACAGGTAGGCTGCGTTACAAATTCGGTAACATCAGCTTCTCTTTCACGCACATAAATACTAGGTGTTTGGAAAATACAAGGATTTAAATCTACTTCAACCTGACGAATATAAACGGTATAATAATCTGGTGTAGTAATCTCAAAAACATTAGACGATTGCCATGGTCCGTTAGGATCTAAACTATATTCATATCCTGAAGGTACACCGCCAACAGTAACCTCACCTGGAGTGGTACAAATAATATCTTTAGCAGTAATAGTTGGATCTAATAAATTCTGATATACATTGAAATAGAAAATACTGTAACATCCACCTGGATAATTAATAACAATTCTGAATTGTCCAGCATCATCAACTAAAAAGTCAGGGCCTGAACCTACTTCGTTCCAGGTACAAGATTCATTTTCGTTAGCACAATCATCAACTAACATTTCATCACAACTAGATTCATCTAATTGTTGCCAACTAATAGAAACCGCATCACTAATACCTGTTTGAATATTACGAACATCATTCGCACCACATAAGAAAATATAAGGTAATACCTTACCGTCGTTAGGACAGATTGGTAATAAATCGGCATATGGAATAATTGGATTCGTGATTGTATTTCCGTAAGGAATAACATGTATTGTTTCCTGAATAGAAATACAGGTTGATGATGTCGTATTGTTTACGTAATAAGTTCCTGTACCTGTTGCTGTATATGTTTGTCCTGTTCCTACAACCGGTGATCCAGTCGGACTGGTAGACCATGAATAACTATCGTAACCAGCAGCAGCCGTTAGTACAACTGTAGAACCACATAGTATTTCTGTTTTTTCGAACGTACAATTAGAAATATCCACTAAAAAGTTTGTAGATCCCGGCACACCAAGACATTCTTCGGTAGCAAAACTACCTTCATCCTGAATAAAAATACCACTAATTTGACCAGTGTATGTGCCAAAAGCCTGATTTTGAATTTCATTAGAACACGCCTGACTTAAATCGTAACAATTAGGAACAATTTGTACTGGTATACGTATTGTAAAAACCGGATCATTAATCTCTACAGAACTATTAGGTATTGCAAAAATAATAGTTCTTGTTACCGGATCGTAAGATTGAATGGTGGCTCCACCGGCATTACTTAAATCGACATCTGCCGGATCGAAAACGATATTATCCGGTAATACATCTTTAATTGTAAAATCTATAACATTATCATTACCTGTACTTTGATATGTAATTTCGTAAAATAACTGCTGACCTAAATATACATCAGCGCCATCAATATCATCACCACTGGTATTTTCAACTGTTTTAATTAATTCGATATCTGGTGATATAATATCTACAGCAAATGCACTAAAAAATGCAAAAACAGGATCGGCCTGTCCTCTGGCTACCTGCAATCTAAAATCTGCTGAAGTATCGTTATTTTTTATAAACTCTGGTTCTGCATTTAATATTTCGAGAAAACCAGTATCATATCCTAAAGTGTTTTCACTATTTGGAATCCTAGGATTCATAACACTTGGTGGATTAGGCGTATGCCCATAACCAATATTCTCTATAACAGAACCAAAGAATTTATTGGCACTTCTTTCATCGGTTGTTACCTCTTTACCGTTAATTTCTAACTTGGTCGCACGCTTTGTTCTATCTCCATCTAAAGCGCCATAAGCAAATTGTAAATCTACATTTCCTACTGGAGGGGTTCTAAATCCTGTTACTGGAATGGTTTCCTGATGTCCATCATATATATGGCTAAACCCATCAAATAATGTAAACGATTTGGTGTGCAATTCCGGATCTTCGTAAATAATGATTAAAGACCATCCTGCACTTAAACCAGTAGAATTATTAAATCCTTCGCTTGAAACTACATTAGCCATCGTATAAGTACCCTCAATATCTGTTAAAGAAGATACAATATCAGTCACATTAGCATAACACGCATAAGGTGTATTTCCTGGTTCGCTTGTTTCAGAGATAATAGGTGTTGAAATTGCATCGTATATTAATTCACCGGAAATATCTGCATAAGTAGAACTTCCAGGTATTTTAAACTTTACATTGGTAATATTAGACCTTGTTTCACCACTTTTAAGCATGGCACCCCAATACAATCCTGCGAACGCTACACGATAACAATCGGTAGTACTTCCGTCTTCATGTATTGGCATAACAATATCTGCACTACTTGAACTAAAGGTCGAGGCATCACTATCTATATCAATATATTGCATATTGATATCCTGATTATCTTTTGAAGTATCGTTAAAATTATTATTGTCCTGTCCTAATATCGCATTACCTATTACAAGCATACTTCCTCGAACATCGACCTTTTCCCTAACAGAAAATTCCTTGTAGGTTTGAGCCATACCGCAATAGGATAGCAGCAGGAATAACAAAACCAAAGTAGGTTTAATAAAAGTAGTTTTTTTCATGGCGGTTAGTTTTTTATCACTTATAATACCTAATTGGGGCACAGTATTATAAATGCTGGGCTTCTTTATTTTTCTAGTTATTTTCAATTTTTACCATAGACATTTTACTGTTATATGGTTGAGGTCCTTTATTATCTAATGCTCTTTTAGCTGTTTCAATGCTATCATACTTATCATTATATATATAATATTTACTTGTATTTACATCGAAGAAGAAATCGATATTCTTTTGTCCTGCTTCTATAGCACGTTGCACAAACTGGTCTCTTTTCGCTACATCACTATGAACAGCTAATACTAAATAATAACCACTCTCTACATGCTTAACATCTTTAACAATTCGAATGTTACCTGTTAATTCTTCTCCGTAATCAAAATCTTTATCAGATAATGGTAACTGACTTGGCTTTGTAAATTGTTTAATTGAATTTAATGCCGCACGGTCTTTATTGTATCTGTCCTCCTCATTATCGTAAAGTGCACGTTTAATTCTACGCTTACGCTCTATCTCTGTGGCTACTCTTACACTTTCAAACTTATCAAGCACGTTTTCTCTAGTTCGAATCATTTGAAATTGATTTTCTTTTAAAGCATTAATTGTTCTTGAATAGAATATATTTGTTTCATCCCGTTTATCTTTTACTTTTTTAAGTCTTAAACTGTAAAGTGTCTCTAATTCAGCAATTTTTTCATTTTGAGAATTAATCTCATTATCCAATTGCAATTTGATAGATTCCAGTTTCGCATTTTCGGCACTTACACTCTTGAATGCTTTTGGTGCACTCACAATACCTTGCTCGCTTAAATCGTTTTCTTCTTTTAAATCTTTTAAATCTTTTTCTTTTATAATTAACACTTCATTTAACTGAATCATTAATTGCTTTTGAATATTTTGATTTTCTAAAGCCAATCTGGTTACAGCACTTAAAGCATCTGTATTCTCGTCCGTTGGTTCCGGAATAACAATACCACTCTCTTTAACTTCTGACACTTTTTCTGCAGCAACTCTCGCCTGTTCTTCCTGCTCTGCTTTTAATCTAGCGGCTTCAGCTAATCTTGCTTGTTCTTCCTGTTCTGCCTTTAATCTAGCAGCTTCTGCCAATCTCGCCTGTTCTTCTTGCTCTGCTTTCAATCTAGCGGCTTCTGCCAATCTTGCTTGCTCTTCCTGTTCTGCTTTTAATCTAGCAGCTTCTGCTAACCTGGCTTGCTCTTCTTGTTCTGCTTTCAATCTTGCGGCTTCTGCTAATCTCGCTTGCTCTTGCTGTTGTGCTCTTAATCTAGCAGCTTCAGCCAATCTGGCTTGTTCTTCTTGTGCTGCTTTTAATCTAGCAGCTTCTGCTAATCTCGCTTGCTCTTGCTGTTGTGCTCTTAATCTAGCAGCTTCAGCCAATCTAGCTTGTTCTTCTTGTGCTGCTTTTAATCTAGCAGCCTCAGCTAATCTGGCTCGCTCTTCTTGTTCTGCTTTCAGTCTTGCGGCTTCTTCCGCATCTTTATCATCTTTGTTAGCTACTATTTCTGTAGGGATAACAACTTTAGCTATATTAGTATTGTTGGCTTGTTTTTTCTCCTCAATACGTTCAGCAGCAGCAGCTTTTTGTTTTGCTCGTAACTCTACCTTTGCTTGCGCAATAGAATCCAATCTAATTTGCATTAATGCTCTCTCTTCTTCACGTTTGACCGCTAAAGCCTCGCGATCTACCTTAGCTGTAGCTGCATTAGCTTTACGTCTTGCTGCAATTTGTCTGGTGCGCTTATCTTGAATTAAAAGAGCCTCTTCCTGCTCCTCATCACTGTAATTATATCTGTATTGCTTTTTAAATTTATAGGCCAAAGTAAATTCATGAGAATTTCCAAAAGATGATAAATCTCCAACCGCCTTTTCATAATTATATTCAATGGCGATTTGGTTGCTTATATTTATACCTAACCCTGCTGATATCCCATACATGCTATTATATCCTGCTTGAGCCCAAATTCCTTTTGGAACAGCAATCATGGCAAGTCCGGAAATAATGGTCTTGTCCTTTTTAAATTCTGTTCTTAATAGAGCGCTGAATTTGCTTTCATCGAAAAATCCGCGACTGTCCATAAAACCAGTATACATCACATGAGCCTGTAAACCTTGCTCTGGATTTTCTTCCAGTAGATTAGACGATTTTAAGTTATAGGCAACGATATTATTTAATGCTAATCCGAAATCTAAAAATGTTGTCCCGTAATTAATTCCAGGATTTAAAGTTAAAATTGAGTTGTTTGGGATATTTTGTAATGCCGGATCGGAATAATTTGAAACAACACGACCTTCATTAATACCACTTTGGTAAAATCCTAAGTTGGCACCAAAAGTTAGATTACTATCACGGTCTAAAACTACATTGTAGGCATAGTTTACAATGCCTCCAAAAGTGGTAAGGACACCATAATCCTGCTGAAATAAACCGATACCCATACCTCTATTTTCTGCAAACCTTCCGGAGTAGCTAAATAAATAGGTCTGCGGAGCATCATCAAACTGTACCCATTCTCTTTTATTCGTGAATGTGATGAATTTATTCTGCTCACGAACAAAACTAAAGGTCGGATTTATAGCATATTTATTAAACTTTAAAGACGTTCTTACTGGTAATACAAAAGCAACAACACCATTTTCCTGAGCAAAGAAAAACTGCGTCGTCGCTAAAAATAAAATGATATGTAATAAATATTTAGTCATATTATTTTACTACCGTAATGGAACCTTTTTTGACGGCATTATTAGCCGTAGTTATAATGTAATAGTACACTGGATTTATTTCGTTAAAATCTATCTGGTTTTCAGGCCAGTTATTTAAATAATTATTTGTTTGATGAACCACCTTGCCCTGAGCACTCATAATAATGACTTCGGTATTTGACCCACTCGTATACTCTACAGGTATAGTCCAAGTATCGTTAATGCCATCGCCGTTGGGACTAATAATATTCGGGATATTAGACACATCCGGGAAAGGTTCTGTCACAAAAAGTGAAAATAAAAATTCTTCGGAAGCCGCACAGCCACTGGTTTGTGTTACAACAACTTTATAATCACCAGTTTCTGCAGCCGTATAACTGTTACCCGCTGCACCAGAAATTAAATTATTATTTAAATACCATTGAAATGTTGGATTATTGGCGGTAGTAGTTACGGTTGCGGTTAACGCTTCCCCTTCCTGAATGGAATTGGTTTCATCAACATCTATAGAACTTGTAAATCCAGACGTTTCTAATGTAATAGACGCCGTGGTAGAACATTGTCCCAAATCTATACTCACAGAATATGTTCCAGATTCGTCAGTTACATAAGTCTGACTGGTTGCTCCGTCAATCTTTTTTCCATCTTTAAACCACTGATAAGCATCAGCATTTATAGTACTTAAAGTTGTTGCGCCTTCGGCGGAACAATACGGATTTCCTAAACTTGAACTGATTTCAGAACTCGTTCCAGATGAAGCTTCAGAAATTGTTACTCGGTTAGAATAGGAATCGGAAGTACATGACCCATAATTCGTTTCACAATAATACGTTCCTGCGCTTGTTACATTAAAAGTTTCGCCTGATCCAACTAATGTAGAGGTTGTTGAACTAGTTTCTCTATACCAGTTAAATGTTAAAGAAGGATATTTTAAAGGAGAATCATTATCGCCAGTACCAGGATTATCAATCGTTAATAAATAACTACCACCGGCACAAAAGGCTGCTGTACCAATTAAATTGTTGATAGTAAAAGGGCTATCCTGAATTTTATAATAAGCAGGAAACGACACAGAACCAACACTTGTTGCTGATGGAGAACTACTTTTTACTCTAATTTTGTATGATTCTCCTGCCGTATCTGATGGTAATGAAAACTGAACTGTTGCAGGTGAAATATTATACTGTCCGGCATTTGTTTTGAGTATAACTTGTCCATTAGCAAAACTACCATTGGCATCAGACAATTCGATAGTGAATTGATTGCTACCGCTCGCCGCGATATCAGCTGAAAAGCTAAACGTGGTATAATAGGTATTAAATGAGGGACTCGCACAGGCCTGAGTAAAACCCAAACTTGGTGTACTAATCGTTTGAGCGTAAGTAAAGTTAATTACACTTGCAAAAAAAACGATAAAGCCTATAAAAGTAAAGTTCCTCATTACTATTCGTTTTTAAATAAAACTCCAAGAAATAATATCACCTTAGTTATAAGCTATTACCAAAAATTCTTTGCTCCTAGTTTTTCAAAAACCACAGAGCAAAGGAATTCTTATTTATATTAATAGTAAATTTGGGATTAAAAGATCTGGAGCTATAATTTTCTTATTAAATCTTAATCAAATTAAACCGAACCGTGGTTAGTCCTTTTCGTTTGATGCTATAATTTTATTAATACGTAATCTAAAATCTGGACGTCTTTCATTTTTTAGATCGATAAACGTTTCAGAATTCTGACTTTTCGAATATACATTAAAGAAAGCACTGTTTCCGTACCAGTTTTCAAGATCCTCATTATTAGAATTGTTCTCTACAAATATATTTCCATTACAATTATTGAAATACATATCTGTAAACTTAATTTTTTCTAAGTTTCCTTGGTTGATAGCTATTTTATCTTCGAAGATAACTGCTGGATTAAATCCCGAAATCACACTCTTATTCATATCTAATGACGCACTTTGTGCTACATAAACCGCTTCCTTCACCAATCCTTTATCGATATCTGCTTTTAAATCATCACTATTATTTAACATGGTTAAATTTTTAGCAACAACGCTGGTTTGCTTTTTGGTAAAATCTACATCTTCTATTTTATCAAAAGACGATACGTATAAACATCTTGTACCTGCAGTACTTGAAGATATATAAGGAGATCTCACAGCTAATGAATTGTTTAATACACCTTGAGCTCCGTAGTTAAATTTGAAATCATTATTTGTTGCACGGTAAGAGACCATTTTAGTCATATTTACTTCTCCGCCCCAAATCTCAAATGAATTTCCAGCAGCATAAGACACCATAATATTCTCCAAAACAGTTTCACTACCTACACTGGCAAGTAACAAACCATTTAACTGCGTTCCGTTTTTTTGCTTTTTACCAGCATACTCAATTCTTACATATTTTAAAATACCTGAATTACTGTTTGGGTTCTCTCCTCCATAATTAATATATGGATAAGATGATGAATTCAAATTGTTATAATATGAAATCACAGATCCTTTTCCGAATTTATTTGTAGGAGCATCACCTAAAATCATAATTCCTCCCCAGTCTCCTGCTCTTTTTAAACTTCTGTTAGAAGTAAAAATAATAGGATCGGTTTCAGTACCTTCAGCAATAATTGCAGAACCTTTAGCAATAGTTAAAGTTGCTTTAGAATCATAATCACCTAAAATAACAGTTCCAGGCTCAATAGTAAGTGTAGCATTATTAGTAACAAATACATTACCTAATAATAAATACACATCGCGCTTGGTTAACTTAGTATCTTCTGTAATGTTTCCAGCTAATATTTGTGTGGCTTCTCCGAAATCAGATGTATTAGACCTAAAATCAGTCCAGCCATACAACCAGTTATCAGAACCAATAATTCCCTTTTCCTGCTGAGCGAACAAGCTCCCAAATGCAAGAAGGAATATCCATATTGAGTGAGTAAAGTTTTTCATAGTTACGGTTTTATGATTAAAACTAATAAGATTTTACTTCAAATATATAACCAAAAATATAAAAATATCCCATGAAATACCTTTTTTTTCGTTAAAATACACTTTTTAACAAAATTTTAAGAGATTAACAGCCGTTAAACCATAAGATTCTGTAATATATTTTTGATTTATTTAATTTTTAATGTCATTGTATACATCAAATTTCAAAGCTCAGCACTTTCAATAGAATTCAACCACATTAAAAACATCAATTGTTTTCAAAAAAAATCTTCAAGCTTGAAAACAAACCCGAAGACCTTTATATTATTTTATGTTTTATTAATTGTATTCGCTATACTCATGTAAGGATTTCATAATATCCTCATAGAAAATAATAGCTGAAATTAATTTATTAGTATCTGAATACGGCAAAAATTTCTTGTGAAATTCTCCTGTATTTTCTAAATATTCATCTGTTGATTTAAATTGATGTTCTAAGGCATGTTTATTATCCTTGTCATTTGGTATCCCCAAGGTCTCCAGAGTAACACCTGGTTTGGTTGCGAAAGCAATATACGGCAACATTTTAACCAGACTCTCTATACGCTCCATATAAAGACCCAACAAATCACCTTTTGGCATTCTGTCCAGCTCATCTTTACTATGATACTTTTTAATAGCCACTTTTGCACTAATAATATTTAGCGCCTCATCTTTCTTATGTTGAGCGTATCCTACACCAACTGCTAAGAAAAAACTAAAACTGAATAAAATAATTTTCACTTTCATGGTTAACATTTAGGGATTGTATTTTACAAAAATATGCAATTAATCGTCAAAAACAAGCTTTTTATCGATATTTTTAAAATTTAACACAAAATATCACAAAAAAACGGAATCTCCAAAACCTAAGAATCTATTTACATACAGTAAACACAATAGGTTACAGATTTTAATTTAATTAAATACAAATTTAGATTTTACACCTAACAATATTACAAACAAAAAAAGGCGGGTTTTAAACCCGCCTTTTTACAATATAGATAACTAATACCTTATTTCACTTCTTCGAAATCAACATCTTCTACATCGCTTGCTTCTCCAGCTTGTCCGTTTTGACTTGCATCAGGTCCTGCTTGCGCACCACCTTGCTGAGCTTCAGCTTGTGCTTTGTACATTTCTTCACTAGCTGCTTTCCATGCTTCATTAATTTTTTCTAAAGCAGGATCAATAACCGCAACATCTTTAGTTTCGAAAGCTTTTTTCAATTCTTCTAACGCATCTTCAATTGGCTTTTTCTTATCATCTGATAATTTATCACCAAACTCTTTAAGCTGATTTTCTGTTTGGAAAATCATAGCATCAGCAGCGTTTAATTTTTCAGCTTTTTCTTTTGCTAATTTATCAGCTTCAGCATTAGCCTCAGCCTCTTGTTTCATCTTTTGGATTTCTTCTTCTGTTAATCCTGAAGATGCCTCGATACGGATATCCTGAGTTTTGTTTGTTGCTTTATCTGTTGCTGTAACATGAATAATACCGTTTGCATCGATATCGAAAGTTACTTCAATTTGAGGTGTTCCTCTTTTTGCCGGCGGAATACCATCTAAATGGAAACGTCCGATAGTTTTGTTATCAGCCGCCATAGCACGCTCACCTTGTAACACATGGATTTCTACCGATGGCTGGTTATCTGCCGCTGTAGAGAATACCTGTGATTTTTTAGTAGGGATTGTTGTATTAGCTTCGATAAGCTTAGTCATAACATTACCCATAGTTTCGATACCTAATGATAATGGGGTTACGTCTAATAATAATACATCTTTAACATCTCCTGTTAATACACCCCCCTGGATACCTGCTCCTAAAGATACTACCTCGTCTGGGTTAACTCCTTTACTTGGTGCTTTACCAAAGAATTTCTCAACAGCCGCTTGTACTGCAGGAATACGAGTTGAACCTCCTACCAAGATAACTTCATCAATATCACTTTTACTTAAACCAGCAGCTTTTAATGCAGACTCACATGGCGCGATAGTACGTTTTACTAAATCGTCGATTAATTGCTCGAATTTAGCACGAGTTAACGTACGTACTAAGTGCTTAGGTCCTGTAGCCGTAGCTGTAATATACGGTAAGTTGATTTCTGTCTGAGCAGAAGATGATAATTCAATCTTAGCTTTTTCAGCAGCTTCTTTTAAACGTTGTAAAGACATTGCATCTTTACGTAAGTCCATATCTTCTTCAGCTTTAAACTCATCAGCTAACCAGTTAATGATTTTCTCATCTACATCGTCACCACCTAAGTGCGTATCTCCATCTGTAGATAATACTTCAAATACACCGTCACCTAACTCAAGAATAGAAACGTCATGTGTACCACCACCAAAGTCGAATACTACGATTTTCTGGTCAGTACCTTTTTTATCTAAACCATAAGCTAAAGCTGCTGCTGTAGGCTCGTTAATAATACGACGTACTTTTAAACCTGCAATCTCACCAGCTTCTTTTGTAGCCTGACGTTGAGAATCGTTAAAGTAAGCTGGCACAGTAATTACTGCTTCACTTACATCTTGACCTAAATAATCCTCAGCCGTTTTCTTCATTTTTTGAAGAATCATAGCTGATAATTCCTGAGGTGTATATAAACGACCATCGATATCTACACGTGGTGTATCGTTATCTCCTTTTACTACTGTATATGGTACGCGTTCTGCTTCTTTTTGTGATTCAGAATATTTATTACCCATAAAACGTTTAATAGAATAAACTGTTTTGTTTGGGTTAGTTACTGCTTGACGTTTAGCAGGATCTCCAACTTTAATTTCTCCTCCTTCAACAAAAGCGATAACTGATGGTGTAGTACGCTTACCTTCTGCGTTTGGGATTACAACCGGCTCGTTACCTTCCATTACAGAAACGCAAGAGTTTGTTGTTCCTAAATCGATTCCAATAATTTTACTCATAATATTTTTTATTAATTGTGTTGAATGTTCATTTTTAAATTCGTTAGCTAAAAGTCAATGATTATGCCATTTCAAAAAAACTGACATCATGTCACTTTAGTAATTTATCCGTCTAAAAACAATACTTATAATTAAGAACTATTCTATGATTGTACTTTTTTAATTACAAAAATGGTAGTATATTAGAAGTAAACTTATTGACTAACCGTAATGATTAAAAAACTAAGTCTACTAGTAACATTGTTCCTGTGTTTTTTTATAGCAAACGCCCAAGAAAGCACGTCACATGACAAAAAGCACAAAGACTCAACCAAAGAAAAAAAGATTGAGTTAAAAATTATGCCATACCTAAGCTATAATCGTAATTTAAAAGTCATGCTTGGCGTTATTCCAATGGCAAATTACAGATTAAACCCCAAAGACACTATTTCACCCAAATCTATGTCGGGAATTGCAGGAGTTTACACGACAAACGGATCGTACTTTGCAACCGTTTTTAACCGCTGGTTTTTAAATGAAAACAAATGGCGTATTGCCTTTTTTGCTGTTACCGGAAATCATATTTCTCAATTTTTCATGGAAGATGTTGACGTTAGCGGATTTTACGATTACAATACCAACACAACTATGGCTAGCGTAGCGGTTAAAAGAAAAATAACAGAATCTTTTTATGGAGGGATTACTTATACCTATTCCTTTTTTGATACCGTATACGAAGATGATGTACAACCTGCATCTAAAACAAAAACAAATGCAGTAGAACTAAATATGCTTTACGACTCCAGGAACTCACAGTATTACCCAACCAAAGGAATCAATACTCAGGTTCGGTTAATCACTTATCCTGAATGGTTTGGTAATGAAAACAGTGCCAATAAATTTGTTACCAACTACAACACCTACTTTCCTATGCGCCAAAACAATGATGTACTTGCTGCACGTTTCTCTGGTCAATTCGGTTTAGGAGATGTACCCTTTGAGCAACAGGAAACTATTGGAGGCAAGGATATTCGCGGGTATTCTGAAGGGAAATACCGTGGAGATGGATTAATTTCTCTTCAAGGAGAGTACCGCTACAATTTTAATCAAAAAATGGGAGTAGTTGGCTTTGCTGGAATCGCAACCATTTATGGTTCAACAAACGAAAATTTCGATTGGGATGCATACCCTGGTTTCGGTGTTGGTTATCGTTATAATGTTTTTAGTGGAATGAAATTCAATATAGGACTCGATGCCGCCGTAGGTAAAGGCGATTGGGGAATCTATTTCAGAATTGGTGAATCGTTTTAATTAAAAAAGTATTCGTAAATTTATTACAAATAAATACTTAGCTATGAAAAAACTTATTTACCTTTTCGCTTTATCCATAAGCTTTTTAGCTTGTGAAGGTCCTCAAGGACCTCCTGGGCTTCCAGGTTCCGATGGTGGATTATTTGTTGCCAGTGCTTTTGAAATTGAAATAAATTTTAATGCCGCCAACAACTACGAATATATTGAAAACTATGGTTTCGATGTCTACCCTTCCGATGTGGTTATGGTTTACATTTCTTGGGAAACCGATAATGGTCAGGATATTTGGCGTGCCTTACCACAAACAACCTATTTCAACGAAGGAACTTTAATTTACAATTTCGACTTTACTCAGGACGATGTCCGTTTCTTTTTAGATGGCGATATAGACTTTAGTATTTTAGCTAGTGAATGGACACAAAACCAGGTATTCCGTGTCGTGGTTATCCCTGCAGATAATGTAGATGGATTAGATTTAAATAACTACAATAATGTTATTGAATCTCTAAATATTCAATCTTTGAAAGCGCAATAAACAAAAAACATAAGTGTCTTAAAACCCCTTAATTAAAAGGGGTTTTTACGTTTTTTTAAAGTTTTTTTAACTAAAAACCGCACACAAGTTCTTGTATATTTGCGAGGATTCAAATTTTACAACATGGAATGTATTTCGGTTTTTGATATGCTAAAAATTGGTGTTGGACCTTCAAGTTCGCACACGCTTGGGCCCTGGCGTGCTGCCGAGCAATGGATTAACGAATTAAAGCAAAAAAACCGTTTCGATACCGTTGAAAGTATATCTGTAGATCTTTATGGTTCATTAAGTTTAACCGGAAAAGGGCATGCTACCGATTATGCCATAATGCTTGGTTTGAGTGGTGCTGACCCCGAAACTGTACCGACAGAAAATATTCAAACGATCATAGATACCATTAAATCTTCTAAAACTATTCAGTTTAACAATGAAAAGTCTTTAGATTTTGATTCTTCGGTAAATATAAAATTCAACAAAAAGTTTCTGCCATTCCATGCTAATGCCCTTGTATTTACAGCAAGAATTGATGGTAAAAACAAAAAATCGACCTTTTACTCTATAGGTGGCGGTTTTGTTGTAAAAGAAGAACGTAAAAATGCCAAAAGAAATAAAGAGTTACTAAAATCGTTTCCGTATCCTATTACTTTAGGAACCGATCTTATCGACTATTCTAAAAAATTAAATTTACCCATCTCAGATATCGTTTTAGAAAACGAAAAATCAATAAGAACAGAAGCTGAAATTGACTTTGAACTAAAACGTATTTGGGAAACCATGCTAGAATGCATGTATATTGGTTGTCATACCGAAGGCAATCTTCCTGGAGGCTTAAATGTAAGACGTCGTGCTCATGATGTACACCAGAAACTTAAAGGCGATTTACCATATAACACCCCTCAGGAATGGCTTGAAACCATTCGTAAAACCGAAGTAAAATTTCGTGCTATTTTAAAATGGGTAAGCTGCTTTGCACTGAGTGTAAACGAAGTAAATGCCTCTTTAGGACGTGTAGTAACAGCGCCTACAAACGGAAGTGCAGGTGTTATTCCTGCCGTTTTAATGTATTACATGGTTATTGAAAATCATCAGGCTGATTTTAACCACATCAAAAAATTTCTACTTGTGGCCGGAGAAATTGGCAGCATCTTTAAAAAAGGCGCCACTATTTCTGCTGCTATGGGTGGTTGTCAGGCCGAAATCGGTGTATCGTCTGCCATGGCTGCGGGAGCATTAACCGAACTTTTAGGAGGTACCCCTGAACAGGTTTTAATCGCTGCCGAAATTGCTATGGAGCATCATTTGGGTTTAACCTGCGACCCTATCGGTGGTTTGGTTCAAGTGCCATGTATCGAACGAAACTCTATGGGTGCTATTAAAGCTATTAATGCCGCCGAATTAGCTTTAGACACCGATCCCGCAAATGCCAAAGTACCTTTAGACAAGGTCGTTTCAACCATGTGGGAAACCGCTAAAGACATGAATTCCAAATACAAAGAAACCTCTGAAGGCGGCTTAGCTATTGGCGTTAATTTAGTGGACTGTTAGTTTAACCTTCATTACAACCTTGTCGGCGACGCGTATCAATCAAATAAATAATTTTCCAGGTGCCGTTATCATTAAACAACTGAAAATTATTTACACCACAATGACTGAATGTGTCGTTAAACCAAAATTCATAAGGTGTCCAAACATTAGCCATAGTGCCATCCACCTGTATTTTATAATCTAACAGGCGTTCATCCCATTTTTGATCACTGGTTCTTTTGGTTATGGCTTCAAAAAGCTTATCAGGTTTATCTGTCATTAAAACAGCCTTACCTTCTTTCGTTGTATATGTGGTTTGCAAAATAACATCACCCATCATAACCGACTTCATCAGGGTAGTATCACCCTTATGAAAACCTTCAAAAAACGTATCAACGGCATATTTAGCTTTCAATTCTTCATCTTCTTGTCCGTAAAGCATTGAAGTAATGAGTAAAACGAGATAAAAAATAAAGCGTGCCATAAAGTTCAGTTTTTACTAAAATTAAATCAAAACAGTCAGGTATTCATTCATTTAAAGAAAAGTTTAACAGAACATTCTATTTTTATTACATTTACGTTTTTGCCTAAAATAAGCTTAAAATCCAACTGTAAAACCTTACTAAATATAAAGACTTTAAAATGAAGAAGATTAGTTTTCTAATTATTGCATTGTTACTGCTTTCATGTAACCAACAAACAAAAACAACACATTCTGAAACCTCTGAAACATCAAATCAAGAAGATGTTTTTCCTGACGGCACGACAATTTCAGATTGGTTTAAAGACGACTCCAAAATAAATCCTTCCGATTTAGGTACATTTTATTCTATTACTGATTACGGCTGTGTAATCGATAGCACTAAATTGCAAACTGAAGCTATTCAGCATACTATCGATGAAGCATACCGAAATGGTGGTGGCGTTGTAGTCATTCCTAAAGGTGTATTTTTAAGTGGCGCATTATTTTTTAAACCTAATACACATTTACATGTGGAAGAAGGTGCTGTTTTAAAAGGTTCAGACAATATCGACGATTACCCATTCATTCCATCAAGAATAGAAGGCCAAAGCATTGAATATTTTGCAGCCTTAATCAATGCAAAAGCTGTTGACGGATTTACTATTACCGGAACCGGAATCATAGATGGTAACGGATTAAACTATTGGAAAGCCTTCTGGAAACGTCGTGAAGAAAACCCTAAATGTACCAATCTGGAAGTTTCAAGACCGCGTTTGGTCTTTATCTGGAAATGCAACAATGTACAGTTACAGGATGTGAAACTACGTAATTCCGGATTTTGGTCAAGTCACTACTACCAGTGTAACAATGTAAAAATATTAGATTTACGTATCACTTCACCACATCAACCTATAAAAGCTCCAAGTACCGATGCTATTGATATTGATGTTTGTAATAATGTTTTAGTAAAAGGCTGTTATATGGCGGTTAACGACGATGCCATTGCTTTAAAAGGTGGAAAAGGCCCATGGGCAGATAAAGATGCAAGTAACGGCGAAAACACAAACATTATTATTGAAGATTGCGAGTTTGGTTTCTGTCATGCGGCATTAACCAACGGAAGTGAAGCCATACACAACAAAAATATTGTCATGCGTAATTGTAAAGTTACCGATGCCAAACGTTTACTATGGTTAAAAATGCGCCCGGATACTGCTCAGCATTACGAGTACATAACTGTTGAAAATATTACCGGACAAGCCCACAGTTTTATTTATATTAAGCCCTGGACACAATTTTTCGATTTAAAAGGACGTGAAGATGTACCCTTATCCTTTTCAGATCATATCACGATGAGAAACATTAATTTAGACTGTGACATTTTTTACGACATGAAAATTACCGAATATGACAAACTTTCAAATTTCAATTTCGAAAACATTAAAGTAACGGCTAAAAATGGCGAATACGACAAGTCAATTATTGAAAATGTTACCTTTAATAACGTTGAAGTTAATGGTGAATTAATTAAGTAAAAGCATGAAATATATAAAATTGCTGTTACTATCTTTTGTCCTCTTTAATAGCTTATTTATAAATGCACAAAACTCACCTGCACCAATTAAACTGGTGCAGTTTGTTTTAACGCCAAATCACTCCAATTGGAATTATGATTTAAAAGAAAATGCCATCGTAAAGATTGCAGTTTTAAAATATGGCATTCCAGTAAATAATACAAAAGTAATTTACGAATTTGGTAATGACGAAATGCTTCCTGACAAAACGGGTACACTCCTGTTAAAAACAGGAACAGCAGAAATCAATATTGGCACGTTGAAAACCCCAGGTTTTAGACAACTAAAAGTCAAAACCATTATTGATGGGCACACCTACCGAGATCAGGTAAAAGTTGGGTTCTCCCCTTTCGAAATTCAGGCAACAGTAGAAAACCCGAAAGATTTTGATGCCTTCTGGGAACAAGCTATAGAAACAAACAAATCAATTCCCTTAGAGCCTGTAACGACTCATAAACCTGAATTCTCTACGCCTGCGGTTGATGTATATTTAGTACGATTACAGAATTACAAAAAAGGAAAATTTATTTACGGTTATTTAAGCAAACCTAAGGACAATAAAAAACATCCGGTTTTGTTTAATCCGCCAGGTGCCGGAGTTAAAAAAATAAATGCCATAACGTCCTTTGCAGAAGAAGGCTTTATAAGTTTTACAACAGAAATTCACGGCATATCCCCTGAATTATCTAAACAAGACTACAAATCGATTAGTAATGCCATAGGCGATTACTGGAGCATTAATCTTGATGACAAAGACCAGTATTATTATAAAAGTGTTTATTTAGGCTGTGTACGTGCTATTGATTTTTTAACCAGTTTACCTGAATTTGATGGTAAAAACGTGGTGGTTACCGGAGGCAGTCAAGGTGGGGCTTTAAGTATGATTACTGCTGCTTTAGACAAACGCGTCACTGCGGTTTCAGCCTTCTATCCTGCTCTATGCGACAATTCTGGATATTTAAACCAACGTGCCGGTGGGTGGCCACATATGTTCAGTTCAAAATACCAATTTGCGACTCCTGAAAAACTAAATACTATGCAGTATTACGATGTGGTAAACTTCGCTAAACGCATCCGTATTCCTGGTTTTTATTCTACTGGTTATAATGACAACACCTGTCCACCAACATCCGTATTATCAGCGTTTAATAGTATCAACGCTAAAAAAGAAATCGTCATCACGCCTATTTCAGGACACTGGCGTTTTCCTGAAACCAACGAAAAGTCTATAAAATGGCTTAAACAAACCTGTGGTATCGACTAACATTTTAGTACTTTTGCACTCTATCTTAAAAAATTAATACAATGTCTACTGCAAAAAAAGAATATAAACGTATTACAGTCAAAACTTTAGTTGACATGAAAGCTAATGGTGAAAAAATTTCGATGCTTACGGCATACGACTATACCATGGCTAAAATTGTTGATGGTGCTGGTGTTGACGTGATCCTTGTTGGAGATTCTGCCAGTAACGTTATGGCAGGTCACGAAACCACATTACCTATTACTTTAGATCAGATGATTTATCATGCGTCTTCAGTAATTCGTGCTGTTGAACGTGCTTTGGTTGTTGTAGATTTACCATTTGGTTCTTACCAGAGTGACCCAAAAGAAGCCCTGCGTTCTGCCATTAGGATCATGAAAGAAAGCGGCGGACACGCTGTTAAACTTGAGGGCGGAAAAGAAATAAAAGAATCCATTAAACGTATTTTACACGCTGGTATTCCAGTTATGGGACACCTTGGATTAACACCACAATCGATTTATAAATTCGGAACGTATACCGTTCGTGCTAAGGAGGAAGAAGAAGCTAAACGCTTAATTGAAGATGCAAAAATGCTTGAAAAAGTTGGCTGTTTTGCGATTGTTCTTGAAAAAATCCCGGCGAAATTAGCGAAACAAGTTGCCGAAAGTGTAAGCATTCCAATTATTGGTATTGGCGCTGGTAATGGCGTTGATGGTCAGGTGTTAGTAGTTCACGATATGTTAGGCATGACTCATGAATTCCATCCGCGTTTTTTACGTCGCTATATGAATTTATATGAAGGCATGACTTCAGCGATTTCTCAGTATGTTGATGATGTGAAAACCCTTGATTTTCCTAGTGATCAAGAGCAATATTAATTTCTAACGCTTAGAGATGTCTAAAGTTTTATCTAACAAATCCAACCTCCAGGTCTTATTTGAAGACAATCACATTATTGTGGTGAATAAAAGAGCTGGAGATATTGTGCAAGGCGATAAAACTGGAGATAAACCACTTAGCGACGTTGTTAAAGCGTATATAAAAGACAAGTATAACAAACCCGGTAATGTGTATTTGGGCGTCGTACACCGCTTAGACAGACCTACTACCGGGCTTGTTATCTTTGCTAAAACCAGCAAGGTGTTACCACGCTTGAACGCCCTTTTTGTATCGAAAGACATACATAAAACCTATTGGGCAATTGTAAAAAATGAACCTCCGAAACCAAGTGACACCTTAATTAACTGGTTAAAGAAAAACCCAAAGAATAACAAATCTACCGCTTTCCCTAAGGAAGTAAAAGACAGCAAAAAAGCTGTTTTACACTACAAAACTTTAAATCAACTCGATAATTATTACCTGCTTGAAGTGAATCTGGAAACCGGAAGACATCATCAAATTCGTTCACAATTATCGAATATTGGATGCCCGATAAAAGGGGATTTAAAATACGGATTCGACCGTAGTAATAAAGATGGAAGCATCCATTTGCATGCCAGACATATTACATTTGAACACCCCGTAAAAAAAGAACCTGTAAGTATTACGGCGCCATTACCTAACGATCCGATTTGGGACGCCTGTAAGTAGGATCTCTTCAATTACTCAGACTAAAACTAAAGGGGATAATTTAATATTAACTTTACCCCTTCTCCTTCCTGAGACTGCAGGTTAATGTCGGCGTTTATTAAAGTGGCGCGGCTGCGCATGTTAATTAATCCGGAGCCTTTTTCTGCTTCATCGACATCAAAACCTTTGCCGTCATCTGTTAAAGTAACGATTAGATTTTCTGGTTGATAGTTCAATCGGACTTTAATATTATCGGCTTCGGAATATTTTACGGAATTCGATAAAAACTCCTGAATAATCCTAAAAATAATGATTTCGTGTTTTCTGTTTTTAAACTCAATTTTATTTCCAATAATTTCCAGTTCTGCCGATTTAAATTTCATTTTCTTCAGTCGGTTTAACTCGTTGGTAATTGACTTTTCAAACCCTTGATTTAAAACTACTTCGTTATTCAAGGTTTTAGACAATGCTCGAACTTCAGCCAAACTTTCCTTTAAAGCTTCAGTAGTATCTTTAAACTTTTCTTTGGTCTCATTATCTACCTGCATTTTTAAAATACTGAGCTGCATATTGGCAAACGACAGTAATTGCCCGATATTATCGTGCAGCTCCCACCCTACGTTTTTAAGGGTTTGTTCCTGTGTTTCGGTTTGTGCCTGAACAATCTCGGCTTCAAAAGCCTGCTCCTGCTCGAGTTTTTCCAGCATCAGTTTATTTTTTCGTTTTAAAAACACGACAAAAAAGATTACCACCAATGCCGTAACGATAAATAATACCGAAACCGAATAAATTAATAAATACCGCTCTGAAGCCGTACTAGCTAATCGTTCTGTGGTTTGCACCATAATAAAGCAAATGTAAAAGTTAAATACATAAAAATATTAGCCATTAAATACAACATATTTCTGGTTGCTCTAAATTCCAAATCATTATTTGATCCATAAATTTCAAAAAACAAAATAGGAGTTGTTATTAGCCACCAGATAAAAATAGTAAAACTGATGTAAAAATTAATAGACTTGTAAAAAGTTAAAATTTTATCGCTCAACAGAATTTCTATAAAATAAAATATAGAGCACATAAATATGATTATAGCTCCCAAAATACTAATTATTGGAAAGAACATAATAAAAAATGCTTCCCAATTCATAAAAATATACCCTACAGAAAACACCAAAAATACAATAGAGCTATACTTTATTATAGATTTAAAAATAGACGTATTTAAAACCTTTTGATAATAAAAACTAAAAAACAAAATAGCTCCAATATCCCAAAACAATGTTACCCACCACCAAGTACCAGAAATGACAGTATTTTTCAAAAAGCTTAAAATTCCGTCATTTTTAATGAGTAAATAATAATTTGATATAAAATCACAAATTGTTAAGTAGGTTAAAAACCATATGAAATATTTAACCTGTGTATCTTTATAATATTTATACAACAACAAACCAACAATAGCAGGAAGTATTTCTACGAGAGTAGTTAAAATCAATCTATGTTTATAGATAATGTCTTCCACCTGTTGTTAGATTTAGGCTAATACCGCTTCAGTATCTTTCTTCGGTCTACACCAAATTAAAGCGAAAGTAAAGGTTAAATACATAAATACATTAGCTATTAAGTACAATAACTTTCTTGTAATTCTAAAATTTTCATCACCATGAGAACCATAAATTTCATAAAATACAATTGGAGTCACTATCAACCACCAAATAAAAATGGCTAAACTAATATAAAAGTCCAGTGTCCTGTAAAATGTTAAAATTCTATCGCTCAGCAAAATCTCAAGAAAATAAAAAATACTACACATAAAAATTACGATAGCTCCTAAGACACTTATTATTGGAAAAAAAACTTTGAAATAAGCTTGCCAGTGCGTTAAAATATATCCTATTGAAAACAGTAAAAAACTATAGGTACTGTATTTAATAATTTTTTTGAAAATAGAATTGGTTAAAACTTGGTTGTAATAAAAACCAAAAAACAGAATAGCCCCAATTTTCCAGTATAACGTGGTCCACCAATAGTTAGAAACCAAAGCTGTACCTTCTAAAAAGCTAAAGATCCCGTCATTTTTTATACAAAAAGTATAGAGACTAACAAAATCGCAAATGGACAAATACACTAAAAACCAAATAAAATATTTAACAGCTGTATGTCTGTACTTTGCATAAAGTATTAAACCTGTTACAGCTGCTAAACATTCTACTAAGCTAGTAATTAAAGAATAATTTTTAAGTAAGAAATCTTGCAAAAGCTATTTAAATTTAAACTAATGAAACTTCTGTTTTTTTCTCCGGTCTACACCAGATTAAAGCCAACGTAAAGGTTAGATACATAGCTATATTGGCGATTAAATACATTAGGCTCTGTAATTTTCTAAATACCATGTCTCCGCCTCCAAAATAAATTCCATAAAACACAAAAGGCGTTGTAATGGTCCACCAGATAAAAAATGCGAAACCGATATAGAAATTTAATGACCTATAAAAGTTTAAAATTTTATCGCTCAGCAATACTTCAATAAAATAAAACATGACACACATGAATACTACTAAAGCTCCCGTAACATTTATAACAGGAAAAAAAATCTTGAAAAATGCTTCCCAATGGGTGAAAACCCATATAAACGACATTAAAACAAAAGCAGAAGTAGTGTATTTAATTATAGTTTTAAACACTGAATTATTTAAAATCTTACTAAAATAAAATGACACAAAAACAATTGCCCCTATAAACCAATACAAAGTAGCAAACCAGTAATTTTGCACAAAAACTGTACCCTCTAAAAAACTAAAAAGTCCGTCGTCTTTAATACATCGCGTGTAATTACTGGCAAAATCACAGATGGATAAATACCATAAAAACCATATAAAATATTTAGCAGCTGTATGCTTATACTTATTATAAAGTATTAACCCCGTTACAGCTGCCGAATATTCCACAATAGTAGTTAGCAAAAGATAATTTTCAAGTAAAAAATCTTTCAATTTGTCTATAATTAAATTTTATCAAGGATAATCGCCTTGACCACCTCCACCTACGTTAAGCGGGTCTACAGGAATAGGTTCTTCTCTCTGTAAAGAAATATTAACACTACTTGCCTGATTTGTATTTTTATGTCCTATAGGCGCAATAAACATGGTTGTTAAATCTTGTTTTGATTGCCCGGCATTTTTACCATACACCCCAAGATATACACGAATACCTGTAAAAGAATACCCCAAGGTGTCGGCTTCCTGTTGTGCCCAGGCTAAATAGTCCTTGATATCGTCTAAAGACCATTCTACAGAACGCGTATCTTCTTTAGTGGCACCTTGCGCTTTAGCCGCCGAATCGACTGCTTTTTTTCGGTACTTTGTCCAGTTATTATTAAGTATAATAGCCTGATCCACCGGAATGACCCCTTTTGGTTTAATTACTACTGGTACCGCTTCCTTAACAGGTTTAGGAGTTAAAAAGAAGGTGAGTAAACCTCCTATAACGACACCAAGAAATACATAACTTAATTTTTTCATATTTAATTGGTTTGTGAGTTTTTAGGTGTAATAAAAGTATAAAAAAGATTTCACTAAATAGGTATTTATTGATTACTCTAGTAATCCTTTTCATATTATTCGAAGTTTATAACTGTACTATATTTCACTTCATTAATCACAAACATGCTGTGTGTACTCCCAATATGACTGATGCTCGTGAGTTTGGTTACCATGAATTCCCTGAAAGCTGTCATGTCTTCAACCATAACTTTAAGCAGGTAATCGTACTCCCCACTAATATGATGACATTCCAAAACTTCATTTAATTTTGCCACTTCATTTTCAAATTTTATAACTACATCCTGCGCATGCTTTTCCAGTTTAATATGGCAAAACGCCACAAATGCCTTATTCACCTGATGCTTATTTACTAAAGCTACATATTTGCTAATAAAACCTTCTTTTTCCAGTTTTTTAATGCGCTCGTAAACGGCAGTAACCGATAAATTTAATTTATTAGCCAGTTCCTTGTTGGTTTGTTTACTATCGGTTTGTAAAAGCTCTAAAAGCTTTTTATCGATACTATCAAAAATCATAACAGAAAATTTTTCATTAAAAATTCATTCGAGACTATAATATCTTTAAAATAATCTACATAAACACTAAATTATAGATTTATAATCTAACATATCACAAAACTGTTGTAATTCCTTCTAAATACTTGTAATTTAAAGTCTACTTTAAACTCAAACCGCTATGACTTTTAAACCCGCAAATAACATTCAGGATTTACAGTATTTTGGTGAATTTGGAGGTGTAAACCCATCCATTTCCGATTCATCAACCTATACGTTTTTATCGGCAAAAACCATGTTCGATACTTTTGAGGGCAATGCCGATGGTTGCTACCTGTACTCCAGACACTCCTCGCCTTCTAATTTATATTTAGGTGAAGCCCTTGCTGCCATGGAAGGCACTGAGACTGCCAATGTAACAGCTTCAGGAATGGGTGCGATAACTTCGGTGCTTTTGCAATTATGCGGAAGCGAAGATCATATTGTTTCAAGCCGTACGATTTATGGCGGAACCTATGCCTTTATGAAAAATTTCATGCCTCGATTTAATATTTCAACTTCATTTATAGACATTACGGATTTAAATGCTGTTGAAGCTGCTATAACAAAACACACGAAAGTTATTTACTGTGAATCTGTAAGTAATCCGTTATTAGAAGTTGCAGATATTAAAAGCTTATCGCAACTCGCAAAAAAGCATAACCTGAAACTGGTGGTCGATAATACCTTTTCTCCCCTGTCTATTGCTCCAAAGACCTTAGGTGCCGATGTGGTAATTCATAGTTTAACAAAATTCATAAACGGCTCCAGTGATACCGTTGGCGGCGTAGTTTGTGGCACACAGGACTTTATAAACGATTTACGAAATGTAAATAACGGAGCAGCTATGTTGCTGGGACCAACCATGGATAGCCTGCGTGCGGCATCCATTTTAAAAAACTTAAGAACCTTACATATACGTATGCAACAACATAGTAAAAACGCTTTATTCTTAGCTAGAAAATTTGAAGCTAATGGTTTAAAAACCGTGTATCCGGGTTTAGAATCGCATCCGTCTCATGAATTATTTAAAAGCATGATGAATGAAACTTACGGTTTTGGTGGTATGCTTACCATAGATGTTGGCAATTTAGATACTGCCAATGCCCTAATGGAACTCATGCAACATAAAAACTTAGGCTATTTAGCGGTTAGTTTAGGTTTTTACAAAACTTTATTTTCGGCACCAGGAACATCAACTTCTTCAGAAATTCCAATAGAAGAGCAACAAAAAATGGGCTTAAGCAATGGATTAATACGTTTTTCCATTGGTTTAGATGCCGATATAGAACGCACATATTCGATAATGCGAAAATGCATGGAAGAACTAGGTGTTCTTCAACCTTCAATGGTTTAAAACCATTTAAACAAAAAACATTAAGACAACTTTTTTAGGTTGTCTTTTTTTTATTTTACCTACTGAAATTGAATTTGCGTAACTTCTTGCAAAATTGTAACATTACATTCTAATTCCTAAACAATGCACGACAACAAAAATATTTCTGAATTTGAAGCCGGTAACATACATGTCATTAAAAACAAAGAATTAAGTATCCAGGAAGCTTTAATTCCTGTTCTTATTCTTATGAGTATGCTGGCTTATAACATCTTTTTTGTAGACGGTCAGGAATGGTTTGGAACATACACCAATCAAATTATTTTACTACTGGGTGGTGCCGTTGCGGCTATTGTAGGGTTTTTTAATAAGGTTAGCATCAAAATTATGCTAAAAGAAATCTGGGAAAACCTAAAAAGTGTTTTTACGCCTATCATCATTTTATTTTTAGTTGGTGCCTTAGCAGGAACCTGGTTAATCAGTGGTGTAATTCCTGCCATGGTTTACTATGGTTTGCAGGTATTAAATCCTACTATTTTCTTACCGGCATCGGTAATTATATGTGCTATTATTTCGATTGCAACAGGAAGTTCGTGGACAACCTCTGCTACCGTTGGTATCGCATTAGTTGGTATCGGTACAGCTTTAGGTATTGACACAGGCATGATAGCGGGTGCTGTAATTTCAGGTGCTTATTTTGGAGATAAAATGTCACCATTAAGTGATACGACTAACTTAGCTCCTGCCATGGCTGGAACAGATTTATTCACACATATTCGCTATATGAGTATCACTACGGTGCCGACGCTAATTGTAACCCTTGTGTTTTTTACTGTTTTAAGTTTAAATGTTGAAACCTCCGGAAATGCCGATTTGAGTGGCTTATTACTTACTATAGAACAAACATTCAAAATCACACCTTTACTTTTTATTGTACCTGTTGTGGTTATCGCATTAATCCTATTTAAGACCAAACCAACGATAGCTTTAAGTGCCGGAGTTTTATTGGCAGCGGTATTTTCATTCATCTTTCAACCCGATATTTTAAATCAGTTATCAGATACAAAACTGAGTAGTATCATAAATGCCATTTTAACCGATACACAAATTACTACCGAAAATGAAAAGCTTAACGATTTATTTGCTTCAGGCGGTATGCAAGGCATGATCTGGACCATACTTTTAATCATTTCCGCAATGGTATTTGGAGGTATTATGGATGGTATAGGCGCTTTAGCGAAAATAACCACATCACTTCTTAAAGTTTTTCATAGCACATTTGGTCTGTTTGCAAGTACCGTTGGTAGTTGTTTAGCAATAAATATTAGTGCCAGCGATCAGTATCTGGCCATTGTTATCCCAGGAAAAATGTATGCTAACGCCTATAAAGAAAAAGGCCTTGCACCTGAAAATTTAAGTCGTACGCTTGAAGATTCAGGAACTGTAACATCAGTTCTTATTCCTTGGAATACTTGTGGTGCTTACCAAAGTGGCGTTTTAGGTGTAGATACTTTACATTATGCCGGGTATGCCATTTTTAATTGGTTAAGTCCGTTTACAACTTTATTATTTGCAGCATTATCAATTAAAATAAGACAACTTACTGATAAATAACACCATACTATAACCATAATACGTTTCCATAATTAAAACCTATTACTCAATAGATTTTTAAGATTTTATTAATCGAATAAATCCTGTCTCGTTTCTATATTTGCAGCGTTAAAAACAAATAACCTTTAAATAAAAAAACATGGCATTAGTAGGAAAAAAATTCCCAAATTTAAATGTTAACGCAATGAACGACTTAGGAGATACTTTCCAAGTAAACGTTTTAGAAGAAGCAGTTAACAACAAGAAAAAAGTACTTTTATTCTGGTACCCAAAAGATTTTACTTTTGTATGTCCTACAGAATTACATGCTTTTCAAGCAGCTTTAGGTGAGTTCGAAAAACGTAACACTATTGTTATTGGTGCGTCTTGTGATACTCCAGAAGTACACTTTGCTTGGTTAAGCACTGCTAAAGATAATGGTGGTATTGAAGGTGTAACTTACCCATTATTAGCAGATAGCAACAGAAATTTATCTAGCATTTTAGGTATTTTAGATATCACTAAAGAAACTTACGACGAAGAAACTGGTACAGTTCAAGTTGAAGGAGATAACGTAACTTACCGTGCAACTTACTTAATTGACGAAGACGGTTTAGTACAACACGAGAGCATTAACAATATGCCATTAGGAAGAAACGTTAACGAATATTTACGTTTAATCGACGCATTAACTCACGTTCAAGAAAAAGGTGAAGTTTGTCCTGCTAACTGGGAAGAAGGTAAGCAAGCTATGCAAGCTAACGCTAAAGGAACTGCTGAGTACTTAGCACAATTAAACTAATTTAACCATGGTTAAAGAATTAGAACAAGATAATTTAACAGAACTTGTATCATCAAACGATACTGTAGTTGTACAGTTTTCTGCAACATGGTGTGGTAATTGCCGCATTATGAAGCCTAAATTTAAAAAATTAGCAACAGAAAACGAAAACGTTACGTTTGTAATGGCCGACGCTGAAAAGTTCCCGGAATCAAGAAAATTAGCAACTGTAGATAACTTACCTACATTCGCAACTTTTAAAGCCGGAGCTTTTGTAAATCAAGTACAAACAAACAAATTCGAAGTTTTAAAAGATTTAGTAAATGAAGTTACCAGTAATTAAGCATTTAACGCAATTTATTGAAGAGAACGATGAAGATTTCGTGATCGAAACTATCGAAACTCTTGAAGCGTTAACCGAAGTACCTTCGTTAAAAGATGAAGAATTAGACGTTATTGGAGAGCTAATCTCTAATATGTACGGTGCTGTTGAAGTTAATAAAATGATTAAAGACGGTACACCTAAAAAAGAAGCCCTTAACAATTTTATGGGTCGCGTTTTAGGTTCTATTGACAAATAAACAATGCTCTCGACTTACGAGTAACGTAGAAATTATTTAGTACTAAAAAAGCCATGATTCTTTATTGAATTATGGCTTTTTTATTTGGTTGTACTTCGATATTCCTTCGGGAATTATTCGAGTTTTCTTCGTAAATACTGGCTTTTACCGAAGAATCCCCGAACAAATGTCGAACATGACTCGAATGAAACCCCTAAATCACTTAGCAAAACTAACTAATTATAAAAACCAAAATATTTACTATTTTTAAGAAGAATAAGTTTCTTTTAATTCTCTTTCATCATGGCAACAAACAAAGTCACATTACACCGTGTTGTTAAAAGTACAGCTGAAAAAGTTTTTCGAGCCTTTACCGAACCCAACGCTTTATCTTCATGGAGTCCACCCTATGGTTTTTTGTGTACTGTTCATGAGTTTGAAGCTAACGTTGGAGGTAAATACAAAATGTCGTTTACCAACTTTACAACAGGTAACAGTCATTCGTTTGGTGGTGAATTTTTAGAGTTAGAACCTAATTCTTTCATTAAACATACCGATGGTTTTGACGACCCCAACCTTCCCGGCGTTATGATTACCAGCGTAAAGATTAACGAAGTTTCCTGTGGTGTAGAACTCACCATAACTCAGGAAAATATTCCAGAAGTTATTCCTGTTGAATTATGTTATCTGGGTTGGCAGGAATCTTTAGATAAACTCACGAAACTGGTAGAACCCAATATTCCTGATTAAACAAATCGATAAAACTTTATTTTATTAAGAAAAGTATAACAATATAAGCCTATAGCTTTGTGTATATTTGTTTCTATGCTCGAAAAATCTAACCAGAACATCATACTAAAAGCAATCTCCTTGTTAGGATTAGCTTTGTTATTGATGCTTTCACCGTGTAAGGTTAGAAACTTTATTCAAGAGGAATTAGGCATTCCGCAAACCGAAATATCTAACAAGAACAAAACAACATTTAGTCAGACTTGTAGTGACTCAGATACTTCAATTGAATTAACAGTAAAGGAAAAACAGACTAAGCAAAGGCTTTTTGCCGAATTTAAACCTTTTGAAGCTGTTCTCATCATTACAGATTTTCACGAAGAACCTTCATCTTTAACCCAAACACTGTTTCACAGGGTTTCTCATATTCCTTTTTATATTTTATATCAGAATTTTAAAGATTATCTGTAATTTTTATCACCACTTTGCTGTTCGATAGCTAGTCATTTTTTCGAATAGCATTTCAACTTTAAGATTTATAAAATTACAATACTATATGCTTTATAATAGACAAAAAGCATAAGCCTTTGTATATCCATTTCTAAAATTCAAAAACATGAAAACCCCAATAAAACATATTACAATGTGGTGTTTCGTTCTATTTTCTGCCATAACATTACAGGCACAAAACGAAAACGCCGAGACATTAAATTACTTAATCCTTTCAAAAAATATTCAGCAACTTAAACCTGCATTAATCACAGCTAATGCCTTAGCCAAAGAAGACGGCAAAACCTATGGTAATTTATATGTTGTGTTCTGCGGAAAAACAGTTCAGGATATTGCTGATAATTCTGAATTTAACGCGCTTTTAAAAGACATTAATTCAAATCAAGTAAAAATATTTATCTGCGGACTCTCATTAAACAAATTCAATGTAAATCCCGCCGATTTACCAAAGAATATTCAAGTTGTAGAAAACGGTATACTATACGCATTTCAGCTTAAAAAACAAGGATTTATAAGTCTAACCATATAAACTAACGCTACACAATGAATACTTTTAAAATAAAAAACGATGCCGGTTTAATGGCGCTTGCACTTCGATTGGTTATTGGTTGGACTTATTTTTCAGCCTTTTGGAGGCGCACCATTTTAACCGATAAATTAGAACCGGACACAGCTAATTATATTGGTGAAAAATTCAATCACTTTTTACCGAATGCTCTGGGCATAAAACCATTAATTCAATACATGGTTGAAAACCCAGATGTGCTTTGGTGGAATATGGTTTTATTTACCATTATTGAAGGCATTGTTGGTCTGTTTATTATGATTGGATTATTTACCCGCCTGTCAAGTATTGGCGTTTTTGGTTTAGCTATGGGCATTTTATTAGGTTCTGGCTGGATTGGCACCACCTGCCTCGACGAATGGCAAATAGGCGTTCTTGGTATTGCTACCGGATTTATATTATTCCTAACCGGAAGTGGTAAATATTCTTTAGATCATTATTTTATAACAAACCAATTTGCTTTCACCAAAAGGAAATGGTTTAGTTGGTTAGGTTCTGGTATTTTACCTATTAAAGAAGCTGTATTTCCAAAAGTTGTACTTACCTGTTCCCTACTTATTTTAGGAATTACACTCATGACCAATCAGGTTTTTCATGGCGGTTTATGGGGAACGCTGCATAACAAATCTATAAGACCAAAACTTGAAATTACCAACGTAATGATTAAAAACAACACATTGTCTTTTGATGTTTACCGAACCGAGGGTGTCGATGTTTACGGATCATGGACCATTGCTATCGAGCTATTCAACGAAGCCAATCAACGTGTTTTGAGTTATAATCAGGAAGATTTGACTCATTTAACCAATGAAAACATTTCGAATTATTACATCACTAAAATCAAGCCTGGTAAGCATAGTTTAGTTATTCCGCTTGGCGGAAAAGCAAACTTAATATTTAAAAATGATGCTTTAACAAAACTTCCTATAGGCAATTACACCTTGAAAATAACCGATATTAGCGGATTATACTGGGAGCACAATATTGTTAAACGTTAAAAACATTCAAAAGCGGTTCGGAAAACATATCTGAACCGCTTTTTATTTTTAAAGATTCATTTCATTCCAGAAGAAAGATTATTGTTAATTTTATAATGGAATAAATCTTTTAATGATGAACAAAACCACTTTTGAAATTACTAAAATGGATTGCCCTTCGGAAGAAAATCTGATTCGTATGAAATTAGAAGGATTCACAAACATTAACCATTTAGATTTCGATATTCCCAACCGAAAATTATTTGTTTATCATACCGAAACTTCAGATACCATTGAAACAGCCTTAGCAGAGCTTAACTTAGGAAGTCAAAAAACTTTAACCGAAATTAGTGAGCAAACCCAATTTGAAGAATACAGCAACCAAAAACAACTGCTCTGGACGGTTCTTGCTATTAATTTTGCTTTTTTTATTATTGAAATACTTACCGGATGGATTTCAAAATCTATGGGATTAGTAGCCGATAGTTTAGATATGCTTGCCGATAGTTTTGTATATGGTATTAGTCTTTTTGCTGTGGGCGGCACAGTCGTCAAAAAAAAACGCATAGCCAAAATTGCTGGATATTTTCAAATTACATTAGCAATTATTGGATTTATTGAAGTAATCAGACGTTTTTTAAATGCCGAACAACTTCCTAATTTTTCAACCATGATTATCGTTTCAGTTTTTGCTCTTATCGCTAATGGTATTTGTCTTTACATTTTACAAAAATCTAAAAGTAAAGAAGAAGCACATATGAAAGCGAGCATGATATTCACTTCAAACGATGTTATTATCAATCTTGGTGTAATCATCGCCGGACTCTTAGTGCTTTGGTTGCAATCTAATAAACCTGATTTAATCATAGGAACAATAGTTTTTATTCTCGTTGTTCAAGGGGCTTTAAGAATTTTAAAACTCAGTAAATAAAAAGACTACAATTCATAAACCGTCGTCTCCTTAACACTTTCCATAACAAACGAACTGTTAATTGTAGAAACACAATCCAACAGCGATAATTTTTCATTTATAAATTGCTGATACTGGCTAATATCGTTTACCACAATCTTTAATAAAAAATCGAAATTTCCGGAAATGTGATGACATTCCATAATTTCTGAAAACTGGAGTGTTTTCGTTTTAAAATCATCAATCAACTCCTTATGATGTCGAATTAAAGTTATTTGGCAATAGGCTACAAACTTTTTACCAATAACATCTCTGTCTAATAAAGCCACATAAGATTTAATAATGTTTGCCTGCTCCAGCTTCTTCATGCGTTCGTACGTTGGTGTAACACTCAACCCTACTTTAGCAGCTATTTCCTTGATATTTTGCTTAGCATTAATTTGAAGTTGTTTCAGTATGTTTTTATCTATTTTATCCATAGTAGATTTTATTTCTAAATTTTGATATCCGCACTTCACTTATCAATACAAAAATATTGAATAATCATTTTATATAGAATAATTTACCAATTAAATCATATTGCAAGAAACAAAACCTATTAAAATATACTTTTGAAGAGTTTTAAACCAAAAATACACGACAAAATATAACCATTTTATTGATGAATATACACACCCAACTTGAAGACACCTTAGAAAATATAAAAAAAGCCAGCAACCTGTTTTTAGGCTACCCTATTTCAAAAGATTTTGATTACACGCCACTTTTTGAATTCCTTAAATACCCGATTAATAACGTGGGAGACCCTTTTATTAAGAGCACCTACAAAGTGCAAACGCACGACATGGAACGGGAGGTTATTGAATTTTTTGCTGATTTATTCAGAGCTAACCCAGAGGATTATTGGGGTTATATTACAAATGGCGGATCGGAAAGTAACCTATACGGATTATACATTGCCCGTGAATTATACCCAAAAGCGATGGTGTATTATTCAGAATCGACACACTATAGTGTGAAGAAAAATATTCATTTACTTAACATTCCTGGCATTGTTATCCGTTCTCAGGAAAATAGTGAGATTGATTATGAAGATTTGCAAAACACTTTACAGTATAATCGTCATAAACCAGCCATCATTTTATCGAATTTTGGAACTACAATGACTGAAGCTAAAGATGATATTTCAAAAATTAAAGGCATTTTACGAAAATTGGCTATTCAGGATCATTACATTCATTGCGACGGTGCCCTCTCAGGAACTTATGGAGCTTTCTTGAATGAAAAGATTCCTTTTGATATGGCCGATGGTGCAGACAGCATTTCTATAAGCGGACATAAATTCATTGGCTCACCTATTCCAAGTGGTGTGGTTATAACAAAGCGATCATTAAGAGATCGTGTTTCTAAAGGCGTCAGTTATATCGGTTCTTTAGACACGACTATTACTGGCTCAAGAAATGGGCACAGCGTTTTATTTTTATGGTACGCCATTAAAAATATGGGAGTCGACGGATTGAAAGCACGCTACAACCACAGCTTAGAAATCGCCGAGTACTGTAAAACTAAATTAAACGCTATAGGCATTAACGCATGGAGCAATGAAGGGGCCATAACAGTTGTAATGCCTAAAACTTCTGATGTCATTAAAAACAAATGGCAATTAGCTACTGAAGGAGATGTTACGCATCTTATCTGTATGCCAAACGTTTCCAAACAACAAATTAATGCCTTTATTGAAGATTTGATAAAAGAAAAAGAAGCTCAAATTGCTTTAGTTTAAATTGTTTTAGAATTATATATTCGCTGTTTATCTAACAAAAAATTTGAAAAGAAATTAATGAATATAGAAAAGCTAAAAGATACTGGCGAAAGAGTTTTTACTATAATTCTCATTTTCGGTATCATTTTAATGGTCATAAACTCTATAAACGATCATGAATCTTTACAACAGCACAAAAAATATGGAATAGGAAAAGTAATTAAAAAAGGAGGAAGACATAATGATATAATATATTTTTCCTTCTTTTATAATGGTAAAAAATATCAAACAAGCAGCAAACATGACTTCTTTAATTTAAATGATGAAGTTAAAATAAATGGCTTTTATAAAGTTGAGTTTGATATTACAAACCCGGAAAATTCAAATATTTATATCACTAAAAAACCATTAAATCCATTTAAATTATTAGCACAAGGCATTGAAATTGACGCCTCTATTGATAAATTTTCGCATAGCTTTAAAAACAGTGCCGACCTTAATATTTCTTATACTTATGGAAATGAAAATTTTACTTTCCGCTGTCGATACTTATTAGATAGTTTACCTTGCGGAAGTTTTGAAAATTGTAAAAATGCAGATTCTATTAAAATAATAATTTGTAAACTTTTTCCGGAATTAAATAATCTTTATTTAGAAAGCCACGACAGGCAAAGACTTCGAAATCTTTACAAATCATTTCTATAAAAAAAGCTTCTTTTATTTAAAAGAGGCTTTTCTTTTTTTTAACTACAGCACATTCTGTTTTCCCTACATTTACGTTTCAATTTTTCAAACATAACCAATGACAACTAAACACTCTTTAACCGTATTACTTCTAATTATACTGTCCTGTGGCCAGGAACAAAACGCTAAACAGCCTGAGCCTTTACCAATAGTAGGAACTTGGAAACTAATTTCAGCGATAACCATTAAAGAAGACAGTACTATATCAAGCGATTTATCTAATAGAAGTATGATTAAAATTATAAATGCTTCTCACTTTGCGTTCCTAAATCATGACCTTAACGAAGGAAAAGATTCTCTCGCTTTTTTTGCTTCTGGCGGAGGTAAATATAATTTAGAAAACAACAAATACACGGAATATTTAGAATATTGCAATTTTAGAAATTGGGAGGGCAACACCTTTGAATTTACAGTTGAAGTTCGTGGTGACACTTTAATACAAAGTGGTATAGAAAAAGTAGATGAAGCCGACGTTGATCATAAAATTATTGAAACATACATACGCTTCAATTAATTGAAAATAAAAAGCCACTTCAGTTTGAAGTGGCTTTTTATCTATAAATATAAATGATTAAGCTAAATCAAAACGATCAGCATTCATCACTTTTACCCAGGCATTAACAAAGTCCTTTACAAACTTTTCTTTGCTATCGTCTTGTGCATATACTTCGGAATAAGAACGCAAAATAGAATTCGAACCAAACACCAAGTCTATACGAGTAGCTGTCCATTTTACAGCGCCCGACTTACGATCTACAATCTCGTAAACACCGTTACTAATTGGTTTCCATTTGTAAGCCATATCGGTTAGGTTTACAAAGAAATCGTTAGTTAAAGCACCTACATTATTAGTAAATACACCGTGTTTTGTTCCTCCGTAATTAGTTCCCATAGCACGCATACCTCCAACTAACACTGTCATTTCAGGAGCAGTTAATCCCATCAATTGAGCACGATCCAATAACATTTCTTCCGGACTAACCACATAATCTTTTTTCTGCCAGTTTCTGAATCCATCAGCTAAAGGTTCAAGCGGTGCGAACGAATCTACATCGGTCATCTCTTGAGTTGCATCTCCACGACCCGGAGCAAAAGGCACGGTTATACTCAAACCTGCATTTTTAATCGCTTTTTCAACACCCACATTACCTGCAAGAACAATAGTATCTGCAACGCTGATACCAAATTCAGCAGCGATAGGTTCTAAAACAGAAAGTACTTTTGCTAATTTCTCCGGCTCATTACCTGCCCAATCCTTTTGTGGTGCTAAACGAATACGTGCTCCGTTAGCACCGCCTCTAAAATCTGAACCTCTAAATGTTCTGGCACTATCCCAAGCAGTGGACACTAATTCTGAAATAGTTAAACCAGAAGCAGCAATTTTAGACTTAACGGCATCAACATTATAATCTGATTTTCCTTTTGGCACAGGGTCTTGCCAGATTAAATCTTCGGTTGGTACATCTGGTCCAAACCAACGATCTTTAGGTCCCATATCGCGATGTGTTAACTTAAACCACGCTCTTGCGAAAGCATCAGAAAAGGCATCAAAATCATCTTTAAATTTCAATGAAATTTCTTTATAAATAGGATCCATGCGCATCGCCATATCGGCATCAGTCATCATTGGATTGTATTTTGTTTTTAAATCTTCAACATCTACGGGCATATCTGCTTCGGCAATGCTTACAGGCTCCCACTGGTGCGCCCCTGCAGGACTTTTACGCAGTTCCCACTCATGGTTAAATAACATCTCAAAATAGCCATTATCCCATTTTGTTGGATGTGTCGTCCATGCTCCTTCAATCCCACTGGTTACCGTATCTCTACCAACTCCTGTGCGTGTTGGATTAGACCATCCGAAACCTTGTTCTTCAACTGGTGCAGATTCAGGATCTGCTCCTAAAATACTGGCATCGCCGTTACCATGTGCTTTACCTACTGTATGTCCACCAGCCGTTAAGGCAACGGTTTCCTCATCATTCATCGCCATACGCTTAAAGGTTTCACGAACCTGTGCACCTGTTTTAATAGGATCTGGATTTCCGTTCACCCCTTCAGGATTTACATAAATTAATCCCATTTGTACGGCTGCTAATGGATTTTCCATAGTTTCTGGTTTAGAAACATCTTCATAACGACCGTCACTTGGTGCTAACCATTCTTTTTCAGCACCCCAGTATACGTCTTTTTCAGGAGCCCAGATATCTTCACGCCCAAACGCGAATCCGTAAGTTTTTAACCCCATGCTTTCGTAAGCAATAGTCCCAGCCAGAATAATTAAATCGGCCCAACTAACTTTATTACCATATTTTTTCTTTATTGGCCATAGCAAACGTCTGGCTTTATCTAAACTCACGTTATCTGGCCAGGAATTAAGCGGAGCAAAACGCTGATTTCCGGTTCCTCCTCCACCTCGACCATCGGCTACTCTATACGATCCGGCAGCATGCCAGGCCATACGAATCATTAATCCTCCATAGTGCCCCCAATCGGCAGGCCACCACTCTTGCGAATCGGTCATTAAATCGGTTACATCTTTCTTTAAAGCTTCAACATCTAACGTTTTTAAAGCTTCCTGATAATTAAAATCTTCTCCTAAGGGGTTAACTTTTGTGTCATGCTGACTTAAAATGTCTAAGTTTAACGAGTTAGGCCACCACTCTACTACAGAATCTTTAGTTTCCGTATTGGAACCATGCATAAACGGACATTTTCCGCCGGATGAATTTGAATTTCCTTCCATATTTTGAGATTTAAAAATTTATAGGTTATTTCTTTCCCCTAAAGTTATGAAATATGATTTAAAAAACCATTAACTCATATTTATATTAACTATACAATTATTACGAAAATTTATTGAAGGATTCATAATTCCCTTCAGAACCAATCTCAGATCAAGTAATCAAAAAGGTTTTATTAAATTCCAAGTTGATAACCTTTAGTTAAAGATTTCAAAAACCCAAACCGGTTTACTTTGATATTCTTATTTAATTATTACTTTTAAAAAAAATTAAAACAGGAAAAAATGGCAACAGTAACATTAAAAGGAAATGCAATACACACTTCTGGAGAACTTCCAAAAATTGGCACAAAAGCTCCGGATTTTAAATTAACAAATACAGATTTAGCTACCGTTAGCTTAGGTGATTTTGCAGGAAGTAAAGTCGTTTTAAATATATTTCCAAGTATAGATACAGGAACCTGTGCTGCTTCAGTTAGAGCCTTTAATAAAGAAGCAAGCGAATTAGAAAACACTAAAGTACTTTGTATTTCTCATGATTTACCTTTTGCTATGGCACGTTTTTGTGGAGCTGAAGGCTTAGATAATGTTGTAAATTTATCAGATTATAAAGACGGAAGTTTTGGTAAAGCTTATGGTCTAGATTTTACCGATGGCCCTTTAGAAACCTTACATTCTAGATGTGTTATTGTTCTTGACGAAACAGGAACCGTGCTTTACAACGAACAAGTATCAGAAATTGTTGACGAGCCAAATTACAAAGCTGCTTTAGAAGCTTTGGTTTAATATATATCTTCAATTTAAGTGACAAAAAAAGAATCCTTCTTTACAAACCGTTTAAAAAGTGTAGGCTATGCTTTTAAAGGTGCAATTTTACTTTTACAACGAGAAGCCAGCATAAAAATTCAATTTGTAATCGCTTTAAGTGTTTGTGCAGCAGGATTCTTTTTCAATATATCTGCTACCGAATGGATTTTGCAACTTTTTGCTATTGGTTTGGTTATGAGTATTGAAGGTATTAACACCGCCATTGAAGAAATTGCAAATTTTGTTCACCCCGAGCATCATGCTAAAATAGGCTATATTAAAGATATAGCAGCAGGAGCCGTTTTTATAGCCTCTGTTTTCGCCTCTATTATTGGATTAATCATATATCTTCCGAAGATTTTTTAAAATAATATATCGTTAGGATAAACGTTAGTAATTTGTATTTTTGTTTTAACCTAAACGTGCATGAATGGCGAAGAAAAAAACCAACTCAAAAACATCTACTAAAAAAAAATTAAAACTACCTAGCTTTCAATTATCAAGCCAACAAAAACTGGTTTTCGGAAGTTTTCTGGTTATTTTCGGTATCGTGCTTTGCATTGCATTTGTGTCTTTTCTTTTCACAGGTGAAGCAGACCAAAGCACGCTTTCTGACTTTGCTTCAAGGGAAGTAAAACCAAAAAACTGGCTAAGTAAAACCGGAGCCTGGTTAAGCGATTTATTCATTCAGCGCGGTTTCGGTATTTCATCATTTATTTTCTCTGGCCTTTGTTGCTTATCGGGCGTTTATATTTTAACCGACAGTAACAAAACGAAATTAAGAAAGCACTGGTTCTGGGGAATTTTAATCATCATCTGGCTATCAGTATTCTTTGGATTTTTCGGGTCTAAAATAGATATTCTTGGAGGTACTGTTGGTTTTGAAATTAACACATATTTACAAGACTATATTGGTAAAATAGGTGTGTCGCTTTTATTGTTATTCGGAGTGATTACTTATTTAGCTATTCGTTTCAGATTAACTTTTGAAAGCTTTGCGAATCTTTTCCATTCTGCTAAAAAAGACATTAAGGATGAATTTACAATGGCAAATGATGAGCTTATCGTTCCTGTAGACAATAATCTAACAGAAGAAGCCGAAGCTTTTAAGTCGGCATTCGATATTAAAGAAAAAGAAACAATCGACACGGCATTCGATGACGATTTAAACGATGATATTCTTGGTGATAACATGACGTTAAACACCATTGATACTGAAGAGAAAGAAGTTTTAACCAACACGGCTCTTGAGGTTAACATTGCTGAAGAAGAAACTGAAGAGGAAGATTTATCTATAGAAGTTGAAAAGGTTGCCGAAGAACAGTCGGAAACCGATAACCTTTCTGATAAACTGGTTGCCGATTTTGGATTATTCGACCCAACCCTTGAACTGGCAAAATACCAGTTCCCTACTCTCGATTTACTAAGAAAATACGATTCCGAAGGCATAACCATTAACCAGGAGGAATTAGAAGAAAATAAAAACCGAATTGTAGATACACTTAAAAACTACAACATTGGTATTGCAAATATTAAAGCAACTATCGGTCCGACGGTAACCCTTTATGAAATTGTTCCTGAAGCAGGTATTCGTATTTCGAAAATTAAAAACTTAGAAGACGATATTGCCTTATCCCTTTCGGCATTAGGTATTCGTATTATCGCGCCTATCCCAGGGAAAGGAACTATTGGTATCGAGGTTCCTAATAAAAATTCAACCATCGTTTCCATGCGTTCAGTGATTGCTTCGAAGAAATTCCAGAGTTCCGATATGCAATTACCAATAGCCTTAGGAAAAACCATCAGTAACGAAACCTTTGTAGTCGATTTGGCTAAAATGCCTCACCTACTTATGGCGGGTGCTACGGGACAAGGTAAATCGGTTGGATTAAATGCCGTATTAACCTCTTTACTATATAAAAAACACCCTGCCGAAGTTAAATTCGTTTTAGTTGACCCTAAGAAAGTAGAACTTACGCTATTCAATAAAATTGAGCGTCACTATCTAGCGAAATTACCTGACAGCGAAGATGCCATTATTACAGACAATACAAAAGTGATTAACACACTTAACTCTTTATGTATTGAAATGGATAATCGTTATGAGTTGCTTAAATCGGCGATGTGTCGAAATATAGCCGAATACAATGCCAAGTTTAAAGAGCGTAAACTTAATCCTAACGAAGGGCATCAGTTTTTACCATACATCGTTTTAGTTGTCGACGAGTTCGCCGATCTTATTATGACGGCTGGTAAAGAAGTTGAAACGCCTATTGCTCGTTTAGCCCAGTTAGCCCGTGCCATTGGTATTCACTTGATTATTGCAACGCAACGTCCGTCGGTGAATGTTATCACAGGTATTATTAAAGCTAACTTCCCGGCACGTATCGCCTTCAGAGTAACTTCTAAAATTGACTCGAGAACCATTTTAGATGGTGCCGGAGCCGATCAGTTAATTGGTCGTGGAGACATGCTTTACACCCAGGGTAACGACTTAATTCGTGTACAATGTGCCTTTGTTGATACCCCTGAAGTAGAAAACATAACAGACTTTATTGGCTCGCAAAAAGCTTACCCTGAAGCATATATGCTACCGGAGTTTGTAGGCGAAGAAAGTGGCACAAGTCTTGATATAGATATCTCAGATCGCGATAGTTTATTTAAAGATGCAGCCATCGTTATTGTAACAGCTCAACAAGGTTCAGCATCCCTATTACAACGAAAATTAAAATTAGGTTATAACAGAGCCGGTAGGTTAATTGATCAATTGGAAGCCGCAGGTATTGTTGGTCCTTTTGAAGGTAGTAAAGCCAGACAGGTTTTAATACCAGATTTAACCGCTTTAGATAACCACTTAGAAAATGAAATACAATAATTTAAAAATGAAAATGAAGAAGATTATCACTGTTTTACTGTTAACATTATCAGTTACGGCATTTGCTCAAAACAAAGCTAAAACCCTTTTAAATGAAGTTTCAGCTAAAGTTAAGAGTTATAATAACATTTCTATTGACTTTAAATATGTTTTAGAAAACACAGCCGAAAACATTAAACAACAAACCAAAGGTGATGTGGTGATGGAAGGTGAAAAATACCGTTTGAACATTCTTGGTGTAACACGTCTTTTCGATGGTAAAAAACTATACAGCATCAGTTTAGAAGATGAAGAAGTTACTGTAACTTCAGATAGTGATAGTGAAGAAGATTCAGTAACCCCAAGTAAAATGTTATCGTTTTACGAAGATGGTTACACTTATGCTATGGATATTGAGCAAAACATCAATGGCAGAAAAATTCAGTATGTAAAATTAACACCTATCGATTCTAACTCCGAAATAAAAAGTATTTTGTTAGGTATCGATAAGCAAACCAAACACATTTATAACTTGATTCAGGTTGGCAAAAACGGCACCAAAACAACGCTTACTGTTAATTCTTTTAAAACAAACGAGCCTTTATCGAAAAGCTTATTTACCTTTGACGCCAACAAATACAAAGATTTTTACATCAACAATCTAGATTAAGCCACCTACACTTGAAAATACTAGACCGATATATCCTTACGTCTTACCTCAAGACTTTTTTGAGCGTGTTTATTATACTCATGCTCATTTTTGTATTACAAACCATCTGGTTATACATTAAAGAACTTGCAGGGAAAGATCTTGACATAGAAGTAATTTTTAAATTTCTGTTTTATTTCACACCTAAGCTAATTCCATTAGTTTTACCATTAACCATTCTTCTGGCCTCTATTATGGTTTTTGGAAGTTTTGCTGAAAACTACGAGTTTGCTGCGATGAAATCGACTGGAATTTCATTGCAACGTGCCATGTCGGGACTAAGTGTTTTTATAGTAATCTTAGGGGTTACAACGTTTTTCTTTTCTAATAACGTTATTCCCTGGGCCGAGCTAAAGTCTTATAACCTGCGTAAAAATATAGCGAAGTTAAAACCTGCTATGGTTTTAGCTGAAGGACAATTCAATCCTGTTGGTACATACAATATAAAGTTTGATAAGAAACATGGCGATCGCGGACAGTATTTAGACAGTGTTACCATTCATATTAAAGGTAATGATGGTCGTAAAAATGCTACGGTTATTCGCTCTAAAACTGGTGAATTAGCCAGTAGAGAAGATTCAAATGTTATCAAACTTATTTTAAAAGACGGTAATTATTACAGCGATATTTACTCGAAAGATCCGAAAGAACGCAACAAAAAGCCATTCGCAAAAAGTTCTTTCGAAACGTACACCATAAATATAGACATCTCGCAAATGAACGAGGTTGATATGGACGACGAATCACAAACTGATAAGCACAGCATGCTGGATGTGATTGATTTAAACAAGGCCATAGATTCGCTTGAAATTAAACGTAAGGAAGACCACGAAACGTTTTCAAAAAGTATTTTACAACGAACCAGTATCATGGCTAATAACCATAGAATATCTAAAGTTAAAGAACGTGATTCTGTAAACTTAGGCCCCTTATTAGATAGTCTGGAATTAAAACGACAAATAGAATTAGTTGATATGGCCCAAAAAACAATGGGCAGCGCCAATCAGCTTCTCATTTCCAGAGAAACTCCAATTAAAGCTACCAATTCCATAATCAACAGACATTATATTTCTCTGCATGAAAAATTCGCTTTAGGTTTTGCTTGTATCGTTCTGTTCTTTGTTGGGGCACCATTAGGAGCTTTAATACGTAAAGGAGGAATTGGTTTGCCAATGGTTATCGCTATTTTATTATTCCTAACCTATCACTTTATTGGAATTTTTGCTACAAACAGTGCTAAAAACGGAGGCTTCAACCCTATTCTTGCCAGCTGGTTTTCTACTCTGGTTATGTTACCTCTTGGTGTGTTTTTAACCAAACGAGCCACAGCAGATAAAGGCCTATTTGAATTCGATCATTTAATTGAACCAATTAAAAAAGCTCTAAATATTAAAGAAAAAGAAACCGTAGACTACACGTTTATGCATTCGTATAAAAACGATAGAATTCTTGATGTTATAGCCAACTATGAAGCTTTGGGTCATGACGAGAACACACGATACGAAGCTTTAAAACTGCTTAATTTTCGGGGGTATTCAACACGATCTTTACGTAGTCAAGGTCTGAAGATAGATGAAGCCTTTGATACTTCTGAAGATATTTATGCTGATTATAAAGACCACACCAAATTTGCAATTACACTATATACTATAGGTGCTATTTTACTTATCCTACACTTTGTATTTGCAAATAATAAATTACCATCGGTTGCAACGGCTTCAATTCAGTTAAGTATTGTGTCGTTCGCCATGTATATTATTTATTATTTCAAAACGATTATAAATATCAATCAGTTTTATAAACATATCAATAAACCAGAAAAAAAACCACATCTCATTTTAATCATTATTGGTTTACCTCTTTATTTTATTGGATATGTTTTTCTAAATTCTAAAATGAAGGAAGACCTAAAACAAAATTGTTTAAATTCCTTAAAATAGCAATATCTTTGCATCATGATAATTGAAACCATGACAAATAATACAACTACTGAAATAAGACTTAACACAATACAAGAAGCCATTGAAGATATAAGACAAGGCAAAGTAATTATTGTTGTTGATGATGAAAACCGTGAAAATGAAGGTGATTTTCTTGCTGCTGCAGATAAAGTAACTCCTGAAATGATAAACTTTATGGCTACTGAAGGTAGAGGCCTAATTTGTGCTCCCCTTACAGAAAAACGCTGTAAAGAATTGGATTTAAATATGATGGTTGTAAACAATACAGATCATATGGAAACTGCTTTCACTGTATCTGTAGATTTACGTGGTAAAGGTGTATCAACAGGGATTTCAGCAAGCGATAGAGCTAAAACAGTAAAGGCACTTGTAGATCCTTCTACTAAACCATTTGAATTAGCAAGACCTGGACATATTTTCCCTTTAGTTGCTAAAGAAGGGGGAGTTTTAAGACGTACCGGACATACCGAAGCTGCCATTGATTTTGCGCGTTTGGCTGGCTTACAACCGGCTGGTGTTATCGTTGAAATTATGAATGAAGACGGTACAATGGCACGTTTACCACAACTAATGGAAGTGGCTAAAAAGCTGGATTTAAAAATCGTTTCTATTGAAGATTTAGTGGCATACAGAATGCAACACGATTCTTTAATTGAGAAAAAAGAAGATTTTGAAATCGAAACCCGTTTTGGTAGTTTCAGATTAAGAGCTTACAAACAAACTACTAATAATCAAATACATTTAGCATTAACTAAAGGCATCTGGAATGAAGAAGATGCCGTACTTACCAGGATTAATTCAACGTTAATTAATAACGATATCTTAGGTACATTAACCAATAACGTTGATGAACAATTAGAGAATATGTTTAACATAATTAATGATGAAGGTAAAGGTGCCATCATCTTTATCAATCAGGAAGTACAGTCTATGGATATTTTAAGCCGATTGAGTTTCTTAAAGGAAAACCAAAAACCTAATGCAGTATCTAAGGCACCAAGAATTAATATGGATGCGAGAGACTTTGGTATTGGTGCCCAAATACTACACGACTTAGATATTCATAAAATGCGCTTAATATCGAACAGTGCTCAAACTAAGCGCATTGGTATGGTTGGTTACGGTTTAGAAATCGTAGATTACGTTAATTACTAATCAGATACGTTAAATACTTTAAGTAAGTTTTTACTTTTTGAAGCAGGAACTTCCGATATTAAAACATAACGGCCGGGTCTTAAATCGGCCGTAAAATATCCATGTTTTCCGGCTGGCATTTCCTGGATGCCTCCCAAAAACTTAACCCCTTCCGGAACTGGTGTTATTAATCCTTTTGGATTAGCCCAATCCATCCAGCTTTCTAAAGCATCTAAATTTACGCTATCAGATATTTCAGCCAAATGTATATCGGTTTGTACAAAATTTTCGTGTAATTTTTGATCTTTAAAAGTCACTTTAAATACCGTTTGTCCTTTTGGCAGACTATCTGCAATAACAATTCCTGCATCATTAGAAATTGCTATTTCAACATCCTCCTTTGGCTCAATATTTCCCGAATCTTCATCAATTACAATAAGTTCTTTTACCATGCCCATTGCGTTATGAAATTTACCATTAGGCATTTTTACATAACACTCCATCACATAATAGCCTGGTTCTAAATGCAAAGTCGTAATACTCGTTTCTCCTCCTGCAATTAATCCGGAACCTCCTGTAAATACAATTTGAGGAAACCATTCCGGAAGTTTACCAAATTCGGCAAAGCCAGCCTCGGCATTACCTTCATTTATTAAATCCATGCCTTTATCGAAAACAGGAATTATCTCCTTTTCACCATCTTCAATAGTTTTTCCTTGTGGGTATTTATCCAATAAAATAAAATGCGTTTCATTTGCCCTATTCATGTATTTAAACGTATTCCATCCAGACGGAATCGTATCAAGACCTATAAACTCCATAGATAAGGTTTTAAAAACAATAGCGTCTTTATAAGTGTTATAGGGTTTTACAGGAACCTTTTCTTCAACAGTAATTTCTGTTTCCGATTTGGTTTTAGACTTACATCCTAAATAAAGAAAAATGAATAATAAGAAAGAAGAATAAATAAAAAATCTCTTCATAATTGAAACTTTAATGTTTTATTGATTAATAGCTTAATCAAAGTTAAAATTTCAACTATGAAGAGTATATAAGATATGTAACAAATAATAGAAGATATATAACACAAATACGTGTTACACCTAATGTTTTAAGGTCTCTTGAATAACCTGAACCATTTTAGAAGCTCTGGCTTTTACCTCGTCTTCAGTCCATGATAACTTGATTAAACTCGAAATATTTCGACCGATAAAATGATCAGATTCTGTAAATTCAGCGTCTTTTAAATAGGCTAATCCTGCTTTTACTTCCTCTGAAATTGGATATAAAGATTTTAGTTCTTTTAAATGTTCCCACTTGCGAACATAATGCCAGTTGTTGTCGTAATAATGAAAACAAGCATCAACACCATTAGTTTTAAATCCTTCTGAAACTTTACGAGCCACTTCTAAATTTGGTAAAAAGAAATTTAAGAAGCCGTAGCTTTCCTCTCCGCCTTCCGGAACAGTTCTAAAAGTAACTTCTGGAATTGCAGATAAAGCCTCTCGTAGAATGTTAAAGTTCCTTTTTTGAGTCTCTATAATCTCAGGTAAACGTTTCAACTGACCTAAACCAACGGCAGCATGTAATTCTGAGATTCTGAAATTATATCCTAAAAACGGATGAGATTCTGCTCCCCTATCGTTGCCAACATGGTCATGCCCATGATCGCTGTAATGATCGGAATACAGGTAATATTTCTCGTTATTGGTAATAACTGCTCCACCTTCGCCACAGGTAATGGTTTTTACAAAGTCGAACGAAAAACAACCCAAATCTCCAACACTACCTAAGGCTTTACCTTTGTAGGTTCCGCCAATAGCCTGACAAGCATCCTCGACTAATATCAAGTTATGCTTATCGCAAATAGTCTGTAAAGCTTCTAAATCGCCCATACTTCCGCACATATGGACAACCATAACGGCTTTAGTTTTTGAAGTAATAGCGGCTTCTACTGCCTTTGGATTTAAGGTTAAGGTATCGTCTATATCGACTAAAATCGGGGTTGCCCCCAGTATCATAACAGCTTCAAAACTGGCAACAAACGTAAAGGTTGGTAAAATAACCTCGTCTCCTGCACCTACTCCTGCGGCTGCTAAAGCAACTGAAATGGCTGCTGTTCCGCTTGAAACCAGCTGAACGTGATTCGCTTTAAACGTATTTTCTAATTCTTTTTCTAATTCTTTGGCTTTCCAGTGTCCGTTGCGCATACCGTCGAAACCATAGCGCATAAGCACACCATTATCTAAAACATCGTTTACTTCTTTACGTTCCAAATCTCCAAATAATTCAAATCCTGGCATATATTTTTTGTTTTTGCGTTAGGGATTGAGGTTTTGTTGAAGCTCCTCGCAGAGAGCGACTACCGAAAGCCCGACCCCAAAGGTATTTTGGGGTAACGCCATTAATTTTATTTTTTATAATTCTATGATTGCTTCTTCAAGCGGTTTTCTAACCTTAGCGAAGTCTGAAAACATATCGTCGTCTGAACGGTATCCTACAGGAAGTAATAAAACCGATTTTAAGCCTTTTTCCTGAAGGTTTAAGATTTTATCGTATTCTGAAGCTTTAAAGCCTTCCATTGGGCAGGAATCTATATTTTCAACCGCACAAACAGTCATTAAGTTTCCTAATGCAATATATGCCTGATGTTTTGACCACTGCTGGCGTTCTTCGACAGACATTTTACCCATCATTTTAATGAGGTCTTCACGATAAGGTTTCAAAATATCTTCAGACGTTTTTCTAATATCCTTTATGTTTTCGTAATAGTTAACCACGTCGTGCTCTAAAACATTTTCCTGAATACAAATAACAAGAAGATGGGAAGCATCGGTAACCTGACGTTGATTGTACGCATGAGGCAATAACGACTGACGTAAACTCTCGGTTTCTACAATAAGTAGTTTTATGGTTTGTAATCCGAATGAGGTTGCTGTTAGATTAAAAGCTTGTTTTAAAGTATCCAGTTTGGCAGGCGATAATTTTTTATTTACATCAAACTTTTTAGTGGCATAGCGCCACTTGAGCTGTTTTATGATATCCATTTTTCAATATTATGTTACACAAAAGTAAGGTTTGCATTTTTATTTTACATCACTATTTTTAAAATTACTCATAATGAATGGATTAAAAATTATTTACAAAAAAGTCGAAAAAAAGCCGAAAAAACTTTGATAGAATTGAAAAAGGATTCTATATTTGCACCCGCAATCAGGGAATACCTGATGAGACACTCAAGGAGAAATGGCAGAGTGGTCGAATGCGGCGGTCTTGAAAACCGTTGAGGGTCACACCTCCGGGGGTTCGAATCCCTCTTTCTCCGCAACAAAAGCTCGTAACAGTAATGTTTACGGGCTTTTTTATTTTTGGTTGACAATATAGTTGACAGTTCTTTTTATTAAATTTCTTTAGCGATAGAACTTTTTCTTTAAAAGGTTTTACGTCCTATCTTTCGTTTAGGTCTAATAAAATTTGGGCTTTTTATAATCAAAATGAATTCAATAAAAACGCATTAACCGAATAGTTTTTTTAAAGGTATTATGCTAATTATTCTAATCATTATTGTATTTCTATACGCTTTTACTAATTAAATGACGCGAAACAACACCATATAAAGCTCATCGCTTCTGATTTCCATTCGAAAATTCTCGCAAACGTGCTATCTTGATTTCACAATCTGAAAATCCTCTCGGATTTTTATACAACTCCTCCAGGGTCAAATTCCTTGCTCTTATTCATTCTCTACCAATTTATTATTAATTTAGATATCGAATATTTTTACAGATTATAATTATCAATTCCACAAAAATATTCACATATTTTTAATATATAATAACACAATTTTAAAAGTATTACTATTAAATTTGTGAGATAGACAATTATACACTATGATTAATTTACTACAAAGCTTTAAAATAGAAGTACCTAAGGGTATTTTCATTAAAGACCCTGAAACCTCAGACTTGGGTAAACGTATCATTAAACATAGCATTTTGCTTATTGATGAATTAGGATTTGAACTTTTCACATTCAAAAAACTTGGGGTAGCAATTAATTCGAACGAAAGTTCTATTTATAGATATTTCGAAAGCAAACATCATTTGCTCATGTATTTAACCTCGTGGTACTGGGTTTGGATTGAGTATCAATTAGTTTTAGAAACTTTTGCATTAAAACACCCTGAAGAAAAACTTAAAAAAAGCATTGAGGTGCTAACCAGAACCACTGAAGAGGACAGTAATTTTGAGCATATTAACGAAGTTGTCCTAAACAAAATCATTATTAGTGAAAATGCTAAGGCCTACTTAACCTGTGATGTAGACTCAGAAAACGAAGAAGGCTTTTTTAAACCCTTTAAACGTGTTGTGACAAGATTTTCTGAAATTATTCAGGAATATAATAAAAACTATACTTACTCGATTAGTTTGGCCAGTTCTACAATTGAAGGCGCTTTACATCAGCACTTTTTTCAACAGCACATTAAAAGTATTACAAACTGTAATAAAACAACATCTGTAACCGAATTTTATACCAACTTAATATTTAATACACTAAAGCATGGAGAATAACAACGTTTTATCACCTTGGAAACGTTTTCTAGGTCTTGTTCAACTTGAAAAGAAAGACATATTCAGAGTCGCTTACTTTGCCATTTTTGAGGGGATTTTAGCTTTAACCTTACCCTTAGGAATTCAAGCTATTATTACACTTTTACAGGGCGGACAGGTTTCTACTTCCTGGATTGTTTTAGTGGTTTTAGTAACCTCGGGTGTGGCGTTTACAGGTATCTTAAAACTTATACAAATTAGAATTATTGAAAGTATACAGCAGCGTATTTTCACAAGAGCTTCATTCGATTTAGCTTATAGATTTCCTAAAATTAAAATGGACGAAATGCGCAATTACTACCTGCCCGAATTAGCCAATCGTTTTTTCGATACCTTGAGTATTCAAAAGGGACTTTCTAAAATACTTATCGATATTCCATCAGCTTTTTTACAGGTTATCTTTGCCTTAATCCTGTTATCATTTTATCATCCATTCTTTATTGTATTCGGAATTCTTTTATTAGGACTCATTTTTATCGTGTTCAAATACACCGCAAAAAAAGGTTTGGACACCAGTTTAAAAGAATCTAAATACAAGTATAAAATGGCGCACTGGCTTGAAGAAATTGCCCGTACCGTTATAAGCTTTAAACTATCAGGAAAAACCAGTTTGGCTCTTGACAAAACCGACGATTTAGTTTTCGATTATGTAAGCGGACGTGAAAGTCACTTTAAAGTTTTAATGCTTCAGTTTAAACAAATGATTGGTTTTAAGGTTATTGTAACTGCAAGTTTATTATTAGTTGGAGGATCTTTAGTACTTCATCAACAAATGAATATTGGTCAGTTTGTTGCTGCCGAAATCATCATCATCTTAATTATTGCTTCAGTTGAAAAACTTATTTTAAGTTTAGAATCTATTTACGATGTCCTTACAGCTATTGAAAAATTAGGTCAGGTAGTAGATAAACCTATTGAAAATCAATTCGGAGAAGAAGTATCTGGTGCAAGACCGTTTACTATAGAACTTAAAAATGCTGGATATCGGGTTTACAACCGTAACAAGCCAATTTTAGAACACATTTCTTTTACTATAGAGCCAAGTGACCGTGTTTTAATTCAAGGAGAAAGTGGTTCCGGTAAATCAAGTTTGTTACAGCTTATCTCAGGTGTCGTTGCCCCTACCGACGGTTATATTTATATCGACAACTTATCTATTGAAAGTTTACACATTAACAAATACCGTTCGCATTTAGGGATGGTACTTTCGGAAGAATCGCCTTTTGAAGGAACCATTCGAGAAAATGTGACGTTTGGAAATCGTGACATTAGTGACGAAGACATTTTTAGTGTGTTTGAAAAAGTAGGTCTAACCAGTTTTTTAAAGCGACAACAACACGGTTTAAACACCTTAATAAAACCAGAAGGAAAACAGATTCCGTACTTTATTTCCAGTAAACTACTACTGGCAAGAGCCATTTTAAAACAACCTAAAGTTTTAATTTTAGAAGAGCCTTTAAAGCAATTTAATTTTGAAGAATCTGAAAAAATATTTGAATACTTATGCGACAAATCGAATCCTTGGAGTGTTATTGTAGTTAGTAACCTTAACTACTGGAAACACAAGTGCAACAAGCACATCACTTTAGAAGATGGTCACATGATTAATTCGTAATTACTATGCTAAATATATCTCATAATAAAGTTTCAGAATTACTTGATTTAAACAAATACAAATCAGGTCAGGCAACACAACACACCAATCAGCATAACCTGTTTAGACGTGTTTTGCTAATCAGTACCATATTGGTTGTTATCATTTTATTTTTACCCTGGACACAGAATGTAACCAGTAAAGGTTTAGTAACTACACTAAAGCCAAACCAACGTCCACAAACGTTACAATCGCCTATTCCGGGACGTATTGATTCTTGGTTTGTTCAGGAAGGTGATTTTGTTAAACAAGGCGATACCATTCTTAAAATATCGGAAATTAAAAGTGAATATTTCGACGACTTACTAACCGAACGTACAGGTGACCAGATTAAGGCAAAATCGGCTTCTGTTGATGCATACCGTTCAAAAGTTCAAGCGTTGAAAAATCAGTATGCAGCATTACAACAGGAACAACAGTTAAAGTTGGAGCAAGCTAAAAACAAGTACATCCAGTCGAAATTAAAAGTAGAATCAGATAGCATTGATTTAGAAGCTGCTAAAACCAAAGCCAAAATTGCCGAAACTCAGTTTGAGCGTACTGTATCGTTACAAGAGCAAGGGTTAAAAGCTGTTAAAGATGTTGAAGAATACCGAAATAAACTTCAGGAAGCCAATGCCAAATACATATCTCAGGAAAACAAATGGCTGGTGTCAAAAAACGAGGTGATAAATGCCAAACTGAACATCTCAACCATCAAGGCTACTTACGGCGACAAACTATCTAAAGCACAAAGTGATTTATACACTGCCGAATCGAGTGCTTTAGACAGTGAGGCTCAAGTTTCAAAATTAGAAAACAGTTTGGCTAACTACGAAAAAAGAAACAGTTTACTTTATATAACGGCTCCGCAGGATGGTTATATCAATAAAGCCATAAAATCAGGAATTGGAGAAACTTTTAAAGAAGGTGAACCATTAGTTGGTATTATGCCGGCAAACTACGAATTAGCTGTCGAAATGTGGGTTAGACCAATAGATTTACCTCTTTTACATAAAGGAGAGCACGTGCAAGTGCAATTTGAAGGTTGGCCTGCAATCGTATTTAGTGGCTGGCCTAATGTCTCTTACGGTACTTATGGCGCAACCATTGTTGCTATCGAAAACTTTGCCAGCAAAAATGGTATGTATCGTGTGCTAATAAACAGAGATCCAGATTATGGTCCGTGGCCGGAAGCTTTACGTGTTGGTTCTGGGGCACAAACTATTACACTTTTAGAAGATGTGCCTATTTGGTTTGAAATCTGGCGACAAATAAACAGCTTCCCTCCTAACTTTTATGTTCCAGAAGGTGAAGATGATTCTAAAAAAAGTGAAGAAAAGAAATAAATCCAATCATTTAATTCTACATAATGATTTTGAAAAACATACATTTTACAAAACTTAAAACATTATCTCTTCTGTTGTATATGTTCGGTTTGTTCTTTTCAGTTCAGGCGCAAACATCAACTGATAGTATTTTTAGCCTGGAAGAGTATTTAGGTTATGTAAAACAATACCATCCTATTGTGAAACAGGCACAGCTAATCGCTTCCGAGGGAGAAATAAAACTTCTTAAAGCACGTGGTGCTTTCGACCCTAAAATAGAAGTCGATTATAGTAAAAAGAAATTCACAGGAACTGAATATTACGATAAGTTAAACGCTGCCTTTAAAATTCCTACTTGGTACGGGATTGAACTTAAAGCTAATTACGAAAATAATGAAGGCTACTACCTTAATCCGGAATCAAAAGTTCCTGAAGATGGCTTGTACAGTGCCGGTGTTTCCATGTCGTTAGCCAAAGGATTTTTAGCCAATGAACGTATGGCAACCCTAAAACAAGCCAAGCTTTATAAAGATATTAGTCTTAACAAACAAAGTCTGACTACTAATGAGGTACTATATAATGCCATTGAAACCTATTTTAACTGGTTGAAATGCTATCAGGAATTTAAAGTTTATACCGATTACCAAACCAATGCCGATGAGCGTTTAAAAAATGTTATTACCAGTTTTGAAGCAGGCGATAAACCTGCTGTAGATACTTTAGAGGCCAGCATCAATTATAAAAACAGAGCACTGGATGTTGAAAAATCGCGTATTAAATACATTAAATCTCAACTGGAATTATCCAATTACCTGTGGTTAGAAGATAATACTCCTGTTGAACTTGACTATAGCTTAATCCCCGATGTAAATTCACCATTTATAGCAGATAGAGTTTTAAATAGTAGTCTCCTTGAAATTTCAGATGATCTTCTTGAAAATCATCCTAAAATACAAGCTTTAGCTTTGCAAAGGCAACAATTAATTTTTGAAAAACGTTTAAACAATAATAATCTGCTTCCGAAAATAGATGTACAATACAACTTTTTAACAAGTGATTACGAAAACTTAAACACCCTAAACACGCAAAACTATAAAGCCGGACTAAATATTAGTATGCCTCTGTTTCTGCGTAAAGAACGGGCTGATTTAAAACTAACGAAACTAAAATTGCAGGATATCGATTTTAATTTATCGTCAACCAAAGTCACTTTACTAAACAAAATCAATGCAGTACAACAGGAAATCGAATCATACGAAAAACAAAGTGATATTGTGCAAAATCTGGTTAATGATTACAAACAATTGGTGGTAGCCGAGGAGAAAAAATTTGAACTTGGAGAAGGCTCCTTATTTCTAATTAATTATCGTGAAGCCAAACTTATAGAAACCGAATTAAAAAATATTGAAGTCACAAATAAGGTCTTAACGACTAAAGCTAATTTTGCGCAAATATTAAATACCTTAGAAGATTAAAAATTCAATTTTATAATAAAAAAGCCTTTCAATAAAAACTGAAAGGCTTTTTACCAACTAAACTAGATTAAAGTTCAAAATCCTGTTCTAAAACAGTTTCAGAACTTCCACCAACAAAAACTTTAAAGTCACCTGACTCAAAAACAAACACTCCAGAGTTATCAAAGAAGCCTAATTCATTTTTGGTTAAAATAAATTTTACCGTCCTTTTCTCGTAAGGATTTAAAGCTATTAACTCAAATCCTTTTAACTCTTTTACTGGCCGCGTTATACTTGCTACCAAATCTCTTATATATAACTGAACAACTTCCTTCCCCTGAACATCACCTGTATTTTTAACATCTACCGAAACTTCTACCTCATCTTCATTGACTTTTTCAATTTGAAGGTTAGAATAAGAAAATGTTGTGTAACTTAAACCATGTCCAAAAGGATATAATGGCTTATTGCTTTCATCTGTATAATGTGACCAAAACACTTCATTTGGAGCCGGAATAACTGGCCTTCCCGTATTCTTATAATTGTAATAAATTGGAACTTGCCCCACATGCCTTGGGAAAGACATAGGTAACTTTCCACTTGGGTTATAATCACCATACAACACCTGTGCTATGGCATGACCACTCTGTGTTCCCAACTGCCAAGCCTCTACAATTGCCGGAATATGTTTATCTGCCCAGGTAATTGCTAATGGTCTTCCATTATTTAATACCAAAACAATATTCTTGTTTACAGAAAAAACAGCTTCCAATAATTCCTGCTGAACACCCGGTAAATCTAAATTAGTTCTACTTCTGGCTTCTCCACTTTGAAAACCATGCTCCCCTAGAACCATGACCACAACATCCGCACTTTTAGCCACTGAAACAGCTTCAGAAAACTCACTTTTATCCGAAATATTAATATTTAATTCCTTTGCAAAGGTGGTTTCCCCATAAACTAAATCGGCTCCCTTAGCATACATTAGTTTATTTTCTGAATACTGCTGCATCCCTTCTAAAACCGATATCGCAGTACTGTCTTTAGCTGCAATACGCCAACTTCCTAAAGGACTTGTTTTATCTGCAGCCAAGGCTCCTATTAAAGCTATATTCTGACCACTTTTCTTTAATGGTAAAATCTGATTCTCATTCTTTAAAAGCACAATTGATTTCTTAGCGACATCTAAAACAGCATCATTAATTTCTTTGCTACCTATTACTTCCTTTTCAGTTTCGCTGTCACAATATTTGTAAGGATCATCGAACAGTCCTAATTCAAACTTTACTCTTAGAATGCGCTTTACCGCATCATCAATTAAAGCTTCATCAACTTGTCCTTCACTCACTAGATTCGCTAATTCATCAACATAAGCATACGATTCCATGTCCATATCAGACCCAGCGGTTACAGCCAATTTTGCGGCAGCTTTTTTATCTTCTGCAAAACCATGCGCCATCATTTCGTTAATAGAGCCCCAGTCGGAAACTACAAAACCATCATAATTCCATTTTCCTTTTAAAATGTCACGCTGCAAAAAAGCATTTCCAGTTGCCGGAATACCATTTAATTCATTAAACGAATTCATAAAAGTTTTCACGCCGGCATCGGCTGCAGCCTTAAACGGTGGAAAAATGATGTTATTTAATGTCGACGTGCCAACATCAACGGTATTATAATCTCTTCCAGATTCTGAAAAACCATAGCCTGCCCAATGTTTGGCACAAGCCGCAATGGTTTCTGAAGATGATAAATCATCACCTTGAAATCCTTCTACGCGAGCTACAGCTATTTTACTTCCCAAAAACGGATCTTCCCCAGCTCCTTCCATAACACGTCCCCAACGGGCATCTCTTGAAATATCAACCATTGGTGCAAATGTCCAGTTAATTCCTGCTGCGGCCGCCTCTTTAGCTGCTACCTCAGCAGATTTTTTAATGGCTTCTAAATCCCAACTGGAAGCTTCTGCTAATGGAATAGGACTTAAAGTTTCATAACCGTGAATCACATCGAAACCAATAATTAACGGAATTCCTAATCGGGTTTCTTCAACCGCAATTTTTTGAACAGCTTTAACCTCTTTAACACCGCGTACATTTAACATCGAGCCAACGTAACCTTTCTTTAAATGCTCGTACTTTTTAGCAGCATCGCCCGAAGACGGCATTGGACCCGTAACATCCCAAAACCCGTTGTACTGATTCATCTGGCCAATTTTTTCTTCCAACGTCATTTTAGCTAATAAACTGGTTACTTTTTGTTCAATACCATCTGGTTTTATTTCAGTATTTCCTTTTGCATTTTCTTTACATGAACTGTTAAAAATGAAAAGCAATATAAGTATCTTATATATGTATTTTGTTTTCATATTATTGGTATACTTTTACGTAATCAATCTCCATAACAGCTTCAGTAAAGTTGGGATCAATGGTAAACCAACTTCCACCAAGTGCTACATTTAAAATCAAAAACTGTGGTTTATTATACGGCCAGGTAGTCACATTCTTAGTGGCTGGATTATAAGTATATTTTAAATCGCCATCAATCAAAAACTGTAGTTCGTCTTCGTTCCAAATTAAGGAATATACGTGAAATGATGTCGCGTAGTCGGTCACAGTGGTTTCTCCTACTTTTACATTTTCGCAACCTCCAGAGCAAGATAAGGTATGTGTGGCACTTGAAACCACAGTTGCATTATGCCCCCAATGTTCCATGATATCTATTTCACCACATTCGGGCCAACCTACTTCATCAATATTAGCGCCAAGCATCCAAATAGCAGGCCATGTGCCTTGTCCGCTTGGTAATTTTACTCTCACATCAACCCGACCATAGGTAAACTCATATTTATCTTTAGTCAATAATCTTGCGGAGGTATAGGCCGAGCCCTGATAATCTTCCTTTTTAGCAATAATTTTCAACAGACCGTTTTCTACTTTTACATTATCTGAACGGTTGGTATAAAATTGGTTTTCGCCATTTCCCCAGCCACAAATATCGGGACAACCATTACCTATATCGTACCCCCATTTTGAAGCGTCGGGAACACCATCGGTATCAAAATCATCAGACCAAACTAATTGTAGTTCTCCGGAATTGACGTAAACCAGCATTTTTTTAAACGTACTTACCTCATGGCCTGTTTTGGAATATGCAAATGCAGTGATTACATATTCATTAGTGCCTTCATTAATAAATGTATATTCAAAAACACCGGTTGTATTTTTAACTTCCTGTTGAGATTCTACTTTAAAACCATAGGAATCGGCATTATCTGCATGTATCGAGACAGTAATTACTCCAGAGCCATCTCCATTAGGATTATTAGTGTCTGTTCCCAAAACATCAACCATTAAGGTTAAATTAGTAGGTATAATATCTTTTGGGGTATCTGGTGGGCTTACATCATCGCTACCTCCTGAACAAGACAATAGCAGCCATAAGCCTATATTTAGAATATAAAGCATCTTTTTTATCATTATATTTTGTTTGAAATTTTCTAAATGCAGGAGATTAATTAAATAACCTCCTGCTATAGCTATATATCAAATTAGGGTTGAACTGGTTTTTCTGTTTGAAATAAGCAATACCAGGCATAACCGGGTTCAGTAACCCGAACTTCCAGCGTGCTATCTGTAATTTCTATGATTTCAAAACTACTACTACCCACATACCAGCTCATAAAACCACCATCTGAAAAATTAATGGTTGTTCCTCGATAAGGTTCATTATCAGGGTCATTTTGATCGATAGTGGCAATAGATGTAGAAGGCACCAACTGTACATTTTTAACGCCAGCTAAAGAGGGCACTACATCTGCACCATGACATGTATCACCAGTCACACCTAAATTACCAGCATAGGTGCCTGGAACATAAGCATCCCCTACAGTTTGTTCAAAAGTTAAAGTACCATCAGCGGCCTGGGTAAAGACCATTTCGGCATCGTACATACATAATTTATCAGGGTGCCAGGCATTAGACTGAAACCAGGCCGGATATCTATGTTCTCCTCCACTTGAAACTTCATTAGGGCCTAAACCTATATTTGATGGCTTATCGGCTGCCCAATACCAGGTTTTACTGGTCCCGGGGCCTCCACTTAAGAAATCTTTAGCCTCCTGATCTTCGAACGAACTATAGACTTCTACAATCATAGACTTCGAACTTTGTGCGCCACCTGTACCTGATGCAATCACTGTTACGGTATAAGCATTAACGCCAACTTGAGTAAAACGGTGCATTGCCTCTCCTGTTGAAACTACGTTATCGGTATCGTCTCCAAAATTGAAAATATAAGTAAAGGCATTATCGGCTTTAGCTGAAAATTTTACAAAACCAGTACCATCACCATTGGGATTACTGGCATCTACTCCAATAATCTCGACATCCATCTGAATATTAGTAGGTGTTATTATATCACCTATTTCTAAATCTTCATCCTGACAGCTCATCGTAAAGAATAAAACTGCACAAATCGGAATTAATATATATTTTAGTGTTTTCATCTTTCTGTTTTTTTATTCTTAATTATGAAAGTAAATATTGTCGACATACACCGTTGAACTGCCTCCTGAAGTGTCCCATATTAACTGCGTAATATTCGAAAAATCAAGATTGTATTTTGACAACGGAATAGTGACGCTTATCCAAGTTCCGGTAATAACTTTAGGTAAAAACACAATGTCTTCCATTGCAGGGTCGAAAGTCGTATTTACTATTTTAAACCCTAAGGTCGTAGCATCAGGTGTATAATAATCAAAATGCAGATATTTCACTCCTGTTAAATCTGTAGGATTCCCATAATCGGTAACAATTCCAGAATAGTTTAAAGATTCGTACAGCCATATATTATCACCTGAAACACTGTAATCAGTCAAGGTTGTTGTTTGTCCCCACCCTGGATTTACCTCATTTAATGTCACTCCTGTGTAAGCATCGCTGTAAATAGAAACCACATCGGCCTGAGCAATAGTAGGCACAGGGGCTGTTACTTCTGGTTGACTTGTACTATCTGAATAAAAATAAAGATTATCTATATACACTTTGGCACTTCCTCCTGCCGTATCAAACAACAGTTGCGTTACCGCTGAAGCATCAATATTGAATTCAGACATTGGAATGGTTACACTTACCCAGGTACCTCGAACAATTTCATCAACGAATACAATATCTTCCTGATTAACTACAGTATTTACTATTTTTAAGCCTAAAGCTTCTGCGTCTGGCGTAAAATAATCGAAATGCACATAATCCATACTGGCCAGATTGGTTGGGTTACCATAATCAGTTACAATGCCCGTATAATTTAATGCTTCATACAACCAGATATTATTTCCGTTAAGGTTCACTTCTGTCAACGTTGTGGTTTGTCCCCAATTCGGATTTAACTCACTTATACCAACGGTGGTATAAGCATCACTGTAAATAGACACCACATTCGATGCATTTTGAGTAGGTCCAGGCGCATTGTATTCTGGTGTTTCTGCTACCGTTGAAGGTTTATAGAAATAGATATTATCAATAAACACTGTCCCCGTCGCCCAAGGATCTCCAACAAATTTCATTTGGAATATTTCGGTTACCGTAAGCCCTTGATCTGTGTATTCTGAAATTGGAATATCAAGACTTGTCCATTCTCCTGATGTTAAATCACGCCAAACTGGTTTTTCAGTTACTGTTCCAGAAGCATTATTAATTAAAGAGGTTTCTATTTTCAAACCTTCAGAAGCTGTCCAAACATCAAGGTGTAAGTATTTCATCCCGGATACATCAACAGTCGTTCCGTCGGCTAGCGCAATTCCCTGATAACTTAGATTAATGTATTGTAACATTTCATCACCGTTTAAATCAAAGGTAGCCCAGCCACTTCCCTGACCAGCTTGTCCCCAATCTGGGAAATAATTGGTACCAGCAACATCATTGTATTTAGCACTGTAAATTGAAATCACATCCTGGTCTTCTCTATTTGGTGGTGAAGGAGCAGATTCTATAGGTTGTAAAATCTCAGTAACTTCAAAATCGAAAGTACATTCTGTAGTTTGAGAAGAAGCACTCATAGCTACAATTTTAATACTATAAGTTCCCGGTTCCTGATAAACATAGGATACTGGGTCACCAATATTAGCTGCCAAAGGTTCGTCATTACCTTCCTCCCCAAAATACACCTCATAACTCAATCCGTATTTTGCACTAACCTGAACATCCACTTGTTTTGAAATGGCTTCATTATTTGAGATTTTAATATCGGAAGCATTAACAATATCACAACTTAATTCTGGTGCTTTAAATACAACCTCAAGATTTTCTGTTGCCGAAGTTTTTAATCCTGACAATCCCACAGCTTCAATAGTTACCGTATAAAATTCACCTTCAGGTTTTTCAGCATATTTATGTACTACACTTTCCCCCTGCATTACTTTTGCCTTTTCTGTTGTGCCATCACCAAAATCGATATTATACGATGACGCTCCCACGGCATTTGGTGTAATGGTTATTAAACCTAAATCTCCATTAGCTTCATCTAACACCGGAAGAAAGGTTGCCGTAACCCCTGAAGGCGCTACGATATCGTCTAAATACTCGAAGCTATCGTCGTCGCTACAATTAAAAACAATTAGCAGCATTAGACATAAACTGTATATATATTTTAATGTTTTCATAATGTCGTTTTTTAGTATCCTGGGTTTTGGTTCCATCTGCCTCCAGACAATTCAATCTCCTCAACTGGTATTGGGAATACCTCATGTTTACCGGAAACAAACCCGTCAATTTCCTGAGCTGCTCGTCCTGTTCTTACCAAATCGAAGAAACGATGCCCTTCTCCCACCAATTCTACACGACGTTCTTTGTAAATGGCATTTGTAAGGTTAGATCCCGATAAGCTTAAAGGAGACAAAGTAGCTCTGGTTCTTACCATATTCAAATATTCGACGGCGCGCGTATCACTAATACTACCCCTATTTAAAGCTTCAGCAGCCATTAATAAAACATCGGCAAAACGAATGGATCTATAATTATTAGGATTGGTTAACGCTGCATCTGGTTGATTTAAATCACCCTTTCTGGCGATATACTTTAAATTGAAATACCCAGTATGCTCATAACCTGTCGTATAAGTCGCTCCGGTTTCTTCTGCCCAGGCCTCTATATCTAAAATAGAATAGCCTAATCGAATATCTCCATCTTCGAAAGCATCAACGACCTCTTGAGTTGGCACATTAAAACTATATCCGAAGTCGTAAAGTGGTCCATCATAACTTCTAACCCCATTAAACCCAACTGCATAATTCCCTTCCAAACACTGAAAACAATCATAACTACCACCATCAACATCGGAATACTGGATTTCAAATACCGATTCAATATTGTTTTCATATTCATTTTCAAACATTAACGGCGCTTCTTCTGAAGACAACAATCTATGCGGCCCATTGTTTATCAAATCTTCCAAAACCGTTGCTGATTCAGAGAATTTATTTTGATACAAGTACGCTTTGCCTAATAAAGCCTGAGCAGCACCTTTGGTCACGCGACCGGTTTCACTTTGTGTATATGGCAGATTAGCAGATGCAAAGATTAAATCTTGTTCAATCAAATCATAAACATCTGATGCTGGCGCGCGATCGATATTAAATTGTTCTCCAAACTGAATACGCTTATCGATGGCTAAAGGCACATCTCCAAACCATTTTACCAGTTCGAAATAATAATATGCTCTTAAAAATCTGGTTTGCGCAATTACACTGGTCTTATTAGGAAAATCTAACTTATCCTGAAATTCCATAATGTAATTTGCACGATTCACGCCCGTATACATCCAAGTCCAGATTTCTCTTAAATTAGCATTAATAGGGGTATGAATCATATCGTCTATTTCCTGAAAGCCAATCACATCGGTAGCACTTTCACCGCCACACAACGTATTATCTGAAGCAATTTCACCAAGCTGAACATTTCTTGCCGTAGCCTGTAAATAATCGTAAGCGGCAACCAAGGCATCCTGATAATCCTTTTCGGAATTAAAAAAGTCTTCTGAATTCGTATCTTCTGAGTCTACATCAACAAAGCTGTCACTGCATGACCAAGTGATAAGTACCATCAGTAAGATTATATTTAGTTTTATATTTTTCATGATGAGATTAGAATTTTAAGTTAACACCGAATAAATACGTTCTGGCACTCGGGTAGAATCCCTGATCGATTCCGCCTCCAATTGGAGCGCCACTAGACGCTGTTGGGTCGTAGCCAGAATACTTAGTAAGTGTAAACAAATTACTTGCCGACACATATAAACGAAGCTTATTGATCTTGGAATTACCAAAAACCTTGTCTCCAAACGTGTAGCCTAACTGTACATTTTGAAGTCTTACAAATGAGCCATCTTCAACATAAAAATCTGAAAACAGAATATTGGAAGTCGCTCCCGTTGTTACTCGAGGGGTTGCATTTGTTGAGCCTTCACCCGTCCAACGGTCCAGATAATAAACCGTCTTGTTTGTCAGCGCCTGATTACGCTCAAAATTCCTAACAATCTCATTGCCTACAGATGCAAAAGCGTAAGCTGAAAAATCGAAGTTTTTAAAGTCCATAGACAGGTTAAGCCCCATAGTTGCATCCGGAATCGGGTCTCCGATGTTCGTCTTATCATCATCGTTAATAACACCGTCGTCGTTAATATCTACAAATCTTAAATCACCCGACTGAACACGTTCATCAATTGTTGGATAATTATCAACTTCATCTTGATTTTGAAAAATACCATCGGTTTTATAACCTCTAAAATAACCTATAGGATAGCCTGCTTCCATTCTTGAAGGCGTTGGCTGACCGATACCAAAAGAACCACCAGTTAAAAAGTCGCCATCGGTATTTACCGAAATCACTTCGTTTTTAAGAGTTGTTAAGTTGTATCGCACACTGAATTTAAAATCGTCGCTGAAATTATCGGTATATCCAATAGCAAATTCAAATCCTGTATTCTCGATAATACCACCATTTATAACTGGCGCACCACCAGTTCCCAGCAATCCGGAAACTTGAGGAATAACTAATAAATCTTCAGTACGTTTTTTAAAATAATCGGCAGTAATGTCAATTTTATTATCAACAAAACGCATATCGACACCAACATCTAAAGTCTTTTGTTTTTCCCATTTAATACCTGGGTTTGAAATGGCTCCGCTAGCAACACCAAACACTTCGTTATCATTAAAGATATAAGTTCCTTCACCATTTAAGAGTGATACAAAACGGTAATCTGGAATTCTATCGTTACCCAAAATACCGTAAGAGGCTCTGAACTTTAATAAATCGAAAAACTCACTTTCTGAAAGAAACGATTCATCTGAAGCTACCCATCCAATTGATCCTGAAGGGAAGAATCCGAATTTATTTTCCGGTCCGAATTTAGTTGACCCATCACGACGAAGTACTGCTGAAAACAAATACTTGCCTTTATAGTCGTACTGAAGTCTTGTGAAATATGATAATAATCGAGAATCGAATGTAGGGTTTCTTCCCTGCGCCTCGTAACGATCTTCAATATCTGAAGCCGCATCCATTGATGGATTTGCTATGGTGACATCATATCCTGTTAAACCTGAAAACTCTCCTGTTGTTTTAAAAACCGAGGTTCCTAAAAGCACATTAATATTATGAGTGTCATTAATTGAATTTTGATACTTAACAAAAGCATCAAATGTATAATCTCTGTAATGGTCTAAAGTTGTTACAATAGAACTCCTGTCAACATTACTATTTTTACCACTACCAAAATATGCAACCGGATTAAAGATATTAGAACTCACTTCGGAATAATTCCACTGAATATTGGTTTGAGCTGTAAAATGATCTAAAAAGTTATAAGATAATCCTGCGTTACCGCTAAGTTTTAGAACCTTTCCTCGGTCGTGGGTGTCATCGATTTGAGCTAAAGGATTAATAACCTCTCCTCCTAACCCTTCGGCTAAAGTATAAGCCCCTTCTTCATCTCTAACTGTAAATGTTGGTGCCATATTTAAGGCATTAAATAAAACAGATGAATTAGAATTTTCCGGAAGGTTTCGTTTACTCGTTCTTATCAACATTAACCCTGAAGTGAATTTAAAATTCTTCAGAAAGTCCACATTATAACTTATGTTATTTGTAAAACGTGTGAAGTTTGATCTTGGTCCGCCAACAATACCATCTTGAGTTAAAAACGATCCACTATAAGAATAATAAGAATTCTTTGTTCCGCCTTTAAACAATATATTATGATTGGTAATAAAAGCATTACTAAACACTTTATCCTGCCAATCTGTACCCGAGCCTAAATTTGACACATCCGGAAAAGGAATGGCACTCCCTCCGGCAGCATGCGCCTCATTAACTATCAAAGCATACTCTGTAGCATTTAGCACAGGAATTTCTCTTGTTGTTTGCTGAAAACCGCCATAAGCATTGTACTCCACCTGAAGAGGCATTTCTTTACGACCTGTTTTGGTTTTAATAAGAATAACCCCATTTGCAGCTCTAACACCATAAATACCGGCGGTTGCATCTTTAAGAATATTGATGCTCTCAATATCGTTAGGGTTAATGACACTTAAGTCTTCAATAACATTACCATCAACCAGAATTAAAGGTCTGCTATCTCCATTAGTAGACACCCCACGAATACTTATTGTTGCTCCCGCACCAGGCGACCCGGACTGCGAAGTAATATTCACCCCGGCAACCTGCCCCTGCAACGCCTGCTCAATTCGGGTGGGTTTTAATTCCTCGATGGTTTCAGCTCCTAATACACTTACCGCACCGGTAATTTCCTTTTTGGTTTGGGTACCATATCCAATAACTACGACTTCATCTAATTTAGCCAAGTCTTCCTGTAACTGAATATTAAAAAAGGAATCGTTTGCAACAACAATATCCTGGGTTATGTAACCTACATAACTAAAGGTTAATGTTGAACCTATTTCAATGTTAGAAATGGTAAAATTTCCATCAAAATCGGAAACTGTTCCATTTGCTGTATTCTTTTGCAAGATATTAACTCCGGGAATAGGCACACCGGATCCATCTTTTACATTACCTTTTATTTCAATGCTTTGAGCATTCGCATAGGAAACAAAGAATAATGTTAAAATCATAAAGAGATAATGTCTCATGTGAATTTAGTTTATTTAGTTTCCATAAAATTATGTTTACACTTTGATGTATTCTAATTTTCAACCACTACAAAAAACATACATCTTAAAAAAGAATAAAAAATATTACTAAAACCTCAATATTAATGCGTTTTACTAATAATATACAAAAGCCATAAAAGTTACTTAAAATCCTAAAATTCAGCAAATGTTGTGGTGTTGTATAGGTAAAAAAACTAGATGTTGTGGATTTAAATTTTCAAAATGTAATCTGTTAAGCTATCATCGTGTGGTAAATCAATTTTTTTTCGAAGTCGATAACGTTTTACTTCCACACTTCTAGGAGAAATATTTAATAAAGGAGCAATTTCCTTTGAGGATAAATTCAGCCTTAAATACGTACATAATCGTAAATCGTTTGAAGTTAATGATGGATGAAGTTCTTTAATCTTTTTAAGAAAATCTTTATCAGCATTATTAAAGGCTTCTTCAAAGGTTTGCCAGTCATCAGTGTTGTTTAGATTTTTATCAATGATTCTAACCACATTTTTCAAGTTTTTATCATCCGGAATCTTCTTTAGTTCCTTTTTAAGATTATTTAAAAACTCGTTCTTCTTAATTAAGTTCATGGTCGACAAACTAAGTTCCCTATTCTTACTTTCAATATCCTGCTTAAGCTTTTCATTATTATGACGCATGGCCTGCTCCTTATTCTCCAATTCTTTTAGTTCTAATTCACGTTTCGTTTTAAATAAGAGTTTTTCACGTTGTCTTTTATAATAACGTTTGTATGCATGATGCATAAAAATTGAAAATAAAGCTACAAGAATAGCATAACCTACAATTGCGATATTAGATAAATACCATGGCCTTGCAATGGAAAAACTGTAGTGCTCTATATTTTCTGATGTTTCATTCCCCAACCTGGATCTTACTGAAAACTTATAATTTCCAAATGGTAAATTTTCGAAAAACACTTCTGAATTTGTAGACCAAGTGCTCCAATCGTTATAAATACCTTCTAATCTATATTGGTATTCAGGAACTGAAAATTTATCATAAACAGGAACACTAAAATGAAATTCCAGATTATTATCGTTGTTTTTAAACACCCCTTTTTCGGTAGCATCCACAAAAATATTTTCATGGCTACTTTTGAGATTTCTGTTAGCTATTAAATTTAAGTGAACTTTATGAGGACTGTTCTTTAGCATATTTAAATCTATTACAATATAGCCTGTAGTTGTTCCATACAAATATTTACTATTCCCCAAATAAGCCATGTTTTCGTAACCTGAAACATCATTTCTAACATAACTAGGTAGAAATATATTATTTACTTTAAGCGAATTACTTAACTGTCCCGGAGACAAATAGCTAAGTCCTTGCTTGGAAAATCCCCACAGTTTATCAGTTTCCTTAGTGTAAACTAATTTACCCGAAGTGTAGTCCTCTGAATTAAATAATTTACTAATTATAGTATCTTTTTCAAACCTCCCTAATTTTATATCATATTTAAAAACACCCTTACTTTGTGAATATAGTATGCTGTTTTTATATTTTATTAAGCTTGTTTTTACATCTTTATTTACCGAGGTATCGCGTTGTACAACTACCGCTTTTTTATAACTCGTGTCTAACGAAATTTTAAAAACGCCTTTGTATTCATGACTAACAAATACTTCGGATTCGTTTAACATTTCCAAATACCGACTTGAGATATCAAAATTTTCAATAGTGTTTCGCCATTCCCATCTACCGTTATTCTTCTGCAATATGTTTAAGCCGTTGTAATTTCCTTGAATAAGCAAATTTTCATGTGTAGCAATTGGTTTAATATCCCACGTTCCTAAAACATCCGCTACTAAATACGCCTTACCACCTTCTATAACAAAGGTTCCCGAATTATGACCACAAAACAAAGTATCATTAATATTTCTTAAACACCAAACCGCACCTTGCGTTCCCGAAATAAATTGAAATTTTTCACTACTATTAAAAGTCTTGTAAAACAGCCCTTGATTTGTTCCGATGTATAATTTATTATCTAAGACTATAGACGTGTTTACTGAACCTATTTTGCCCTTTTCATCGTTATAAATCCGGAATGGCGATTTTATATTAACACAGTTAATTCCGTTTTCCAATCCTAACCAGATGTTATTATCGGCATCCTCAAAAACAGATAAAACCGTATTGTTACTTAATCCGTTATTTTGATTAATTTGATAATTAATGACTCCTGAAGCTGTTAAATGAATTATTCCATTAGAAATACTTCCTAATACAAAAGAATCATCCGTAAGCTTTATGCTGCTATAAATTCTATCGTTTAAAAGTGTTTTATTTGCTGGAATTTCCCATTGACTTAATTCTTTACCCATTAACTTAAAAAAGCCTTTATCTTCTGTTTGAAAAAGAATTCCTCCTTGGTGATTAAAAATATTAACCAAAAGATTATCCTCTAAAATAGGATGAAATGTAACGAGCTTCGCCTGTCCATTTACAATTTGAAAAACACCCTCCTTAGGCTTTTGAAAATAAACACCTTCCTTTATCCTGAAAATTTTATAAATCCCAGAATTAGAATTAATAATACTTACGCTATCCTTCTTTTTATTATAAACATAAATCCTTTTTAATGTTTGGAACAAAATAAAATCTTCAACATCCATAATATTCCAAACCTCTTCATCTTCTAAAAAATCAATGCTAAGTTTTGAGGACAGGGAGACATATTCCAAAAGTCCGTTTTTTAAATGATGCCAATAACCAAACTCTCTATAAGAACCCGCATAGATAAAATCATCTATAACCTTAACAGATCTTACAATAGCTCTGTTAGGGGATTCATATACCGTCCATTTCGCGCCATTAAACTCTAGTAGTCCTTTGTTATTGGCAACATAAATATATTTCTCTTTAGACTGAGAAATCGACCAATTTTGGTTCTCAGCACCATAGTCGGTTGGCGTATAAATTTGAATTGGTGGATGCTCTTGAGCTTCAAGAAAAAAGCACAAAAAAATTATAAAAATTTGTGGTAGTGATTTAGTTGGTATCAAAATACAATGCTTTACTTACTAATGTACTAAAATTAATAGTAATCAAGCAACTATATAAAAAAACAACAGTCTCTTTGCTAGCAAAGAGACTGTTGTTGAAATACTATGTCTTTTAAACTTACAGTGACTACACCCCTTATTATATAGCGAATTAAAATAGAAGTTAAATAACACCGCCTCCATCATTATATACCCATAGAGAAGCACACCTAATGTCAGATCAAATTTTTCAAAAATCTAATGCCATATTATTTAAAATAATATGATTTTTCTTACTAACCCAATCCTTCCTTAATACATAAAATCACTATTTTAAAATTCTTATTCCTAAATTAAAAAACATTCTATTTTTGAAAGTAAATTCTAGTTTCTTATTTTGCTGTCTATCTTCTACTTCAAAAACGTTTCTAACAGTAAATCCACCCCCTGCATTCACATATAAATCCCCGATGAGTTTAAATACAAACTCTGGCCCTAACGTCACCCTAGAATATGAAAACTTGTTTAAATTTAGTGGAGAATTAATTTCGTCAAAATTTACGTTATACAAATCTCCGCCAACAGCTGCCTTAACACCCACTTTGTATTTGTCATTAAACTCAAAATATTGGCCAATATAGGCAGGAATTACAGCCAAAGTAAGCCATTTGTCTCTTTTATAGGTTAAACTAAAAAGTGGAATGATTGTTAAATTTCCAAACCGACTGGTATAAGCTAACCCAAAACCATATTGAACACTTTGACTTGATCTTTTAGTTGCCAAAGCAGAAATCTGGAAAGTAAAATCTTCGGAACTTAAATTATTATGAAAATCCGATGCCAGTGTAGGTGTTATATTAAAAATTAATTTCCATTGTTTTGGTAAAATTTTAATCAAACCCAAAGAATACTGAATTGAATGGTAGCTTTCATTTATCGTCAATGAATTTTGATCAAAAACAGTGTTATAATGGAATAACGTATAATTTAAACTGCTAAACAGATACGTTTTTTTACCTTTTAATGGAATAGCCGCTTGCATGGACAGTCGTTGCTCATTAACTTCTATCTCACCCTGACCAATATTGGTATTAAAAGTTGTATTTGGGTAATAAAATTGATCTAACGTGAGCAAAGGAAACTTATGAAGTCTATTATATGTTATTGTGTCCTTTAATTCTTGAGCATTTAAAGAAACAGACAAAATAAAAAGTAAAAATATTATAAGTAGAAATCTTAATTTACATATAAGAATTTGCATCTTTGAACAATGGATTTGTTATTTCTATTAAAAAAAGTTTGAATGCAGATCATTTATAGCCTCTACAAGAGTTTTCCCATATCCCCGAACAATAGGAAACCCAGAATTATCTATCAATGAAACACAGTGCTCTTCATTTTTAAATTCAAACCTCAAACTTTTTAATTCTTCAACTTCTATAACCATCTTGTCTCTCCAACTTAATTAGACCTAAACTTTTCTCTTAAAAATAAGGTTGAAAATATCTAGACTTATGGAATAACTCTAGTATCTCCAACCTTAACAACTAAACTGCAATATTTTTATTCTGACTCTAATACAACCAAATAAAGTGCATTAGGCTGTAATGAAAGTTTGGTTTTAAAAACTCCTTCTTTTAAAGGCTTTATGGTAGTTTCAACCATGCTTAAATTACAATTATCTAAATTGTACTGATAATTACTATGCTCAGCATCAATTAACCCTGTTTTAACCTTAACACTCTTCTTCTTAAAAGATTTTGGAAGATTTTCAACGAGTAAATCTAAATCATAACCCACAGTATTTTTACTTTGATAGTTCCATATCATAATAGAAACTCCCGATTCATCTGAACTTGCAATGGAATAAACACCTTTACCTTCATCCAATTCTGATGAGCTTGATACCTCTAACCTGTTTTTCTTCATCTTTGACACCATAAGTACAGAATTTCCATATGGCGTAAATTTTCTTGTATGAATCATATCTCCTCCAGCTGAATCCCTAGTAACTAATTGATCTTTCCTTCCTTCTGTTTGATGTCTTAAAACCCAATTAAAAGGATATGAATTCTTACTATTAAGATACCAATAGTTGATAGACATAACGCCCGCTGCTTGACGCAAACGATCATTTTTCATATTACCATAATCGTCAAATAGAGGTCCTGGATAAACCCCCATTTCTGTAATAAAGGTCGGTATCTCTGTGGATATGCCTCTACTTGTCATTTCCTTTTCTAAGATTGATCTTTGGTCTTTAACTAAACTCGGATTGTCTTTATAAAATTTATATTCCTTTCCTGGTTTTGTAAAATATCCGTGATATGAAATGAAGTCCAATCGCTTATCTTTAGATGAATCCTTACTATATTCCTCTAAAAATGTAGTAATCCAATTTAAATCAAACTGAGCAGTTGAAGGCCCTCCAACTTGTAATGGATATTTAGGGTTAAGGTTTTTATTTACTTCATTAACTGCCTGATAAAACACCTTATAAACACCATAGTATTGTGTTGGAGTTAATCTCTTTTCGTAATCTGGTTCATTTAATACTTCAATGTAAGTGAAAGCAGGATACTTTGATTTTAAATCCGTTAGTATGTTTACCAAAATCTTTTTACTCTCATCTACCGAAACACCCCAATCACCTGTAATTCCACGTCCATTCATATTGAACATTAAGTGATCAGAAAGCTTACTTGTATCCTCAATGTAGTCGGCATACTTACTATAATCGTAGGTTTTAGTTTCTGGATTATAGAAGTCTGCATCATAAATCCACAATTTATAAATTTTACCGTGCAATCCCTGTTCATTATAAAATGTCACATCTGCATCTCTCTGTTCTGTAAATAAGTGGTGATCTGTTAAATTATTATAACGCTCTGTTCTTATTAATTCTCCTATCTTTTTATCGGCATCTACTTTAATAGTTGAATTAACAAAATTTGTTGCCACAGCTGTTGCTACTTCACCTGATCCAGACGCTCCCTGAGCCATTAAATTTCTACGAATTTCTTCTGGTGGACCTCCAGTACTTGGATCTGGGATTTCAAAATCAAAATCACTGCCTTGTGCTAATCTTTCTGCTTTTAAGTTAAACCTGCCAAGCAATTTTGCCTTCATGTAATCTTCATCTCCTTCAACCTTGGTTAGTATAATATTTGCTGGAGTACCTGCCGTTGTAAAGTATACTGTTAAAGTTGAATCTGTAGATTCCTTTTTATAAATTAAATCCGGGTCACCATCGTCATTCTTAAATGCTCCAACTAACTCTTCTCCTTCATATTTAAATTTCAAATACATTTTGCTATGTGCAAACGATCCTTCTCCTTTAAGATGCCATAGACCTTCATAATCTTGATTTTGAGAAAAAGCATTGAATGCAAAAACAAGTAGTATAATTGTATATAATCGTTTCATTTTGTCTTTACTTAATTATTTATTGTTTAGCTGATAATTCGTTAATCTTTACTTGTGGAATAAGCGCCCTATTTACCTTTTGCACTACTCTATCTTTTCCTAGATTAAATGATTTCTCTGCTTTAATATCTTCACTAGACACACCTATTTTCACTATATATTGCCCAGCTTCAGCAATCCAGGCAGATTCTTCTGCGTCAAAAGATGTTAAACTTGAAATATCAATTTTAAAGGTTATGGTTTGTGATTCTTTGGGTGCTAAATTTTTAGTTTTAGCAAAAGCTTTTAACTCCTGAACAGGTTTCTCAAGATTACCAGTTGGTGCTGATACATATAACTGCACCACTTCTTTTCCACTTAATTCTCCTTCATTTGTTACAGTAATACTAGCTTCTAGTTCATCCTTGAATTCTGTACTACTCAAGGATAAGTCACCAAAAGAAAAGTTTGTATAACTTAATCCGAAGCCAAAAGGATAAGATGTTTCTACTCCAAAAGTATTGTAATAGCGATATCCCACATAAATACCTTCTTCATAGATTACGTGTTTAGGATTATCAGCCGGAGTACCTGGGAAATTATTTGCTGAAGGTTCATCTTCATATTTCATAGGAAATGATGCCGTCAATTTTCCTGAAGGATTAACATTCCCACTTAACACATCTGCAATAGAATTCCCAGCTTCTTGACCAGGTTGCCAAGCTATTAAAATTGAATCCGGTAAATCTTTCCAACTGGCTGTTTCAATAACTCCTCCTATATTTAGAACCACAACAACCTTCTTTCCTTTTGCATGAAATGCTTGTGAAACATTATTAATATTACTTAGCTCTACCTCTGTAAGCTTAAAATTCCCTTCGATACTTCTATCTGCGGTTTCACCTGATATTCTAGCTATCGTTATTATTGCTAAATCAGATTCATTTGCCATTGTTTGAATTAATTTTTCATCTAACAACATTTCAGGAGCTCTTTTCTTTCTTCCCCTAGTCATATCTATCATTCCTGTAGGAGGTGTGTTTTCAGAAATATAAGCAGTATATGTATCTTCAAGTGATTTTGAAACATTGAAATTTTGATTTTTCAACCCCTCAATTATATGTACAGTAGGCCCAGCTCTCATCACAAATCCACTACCTGATCCACCTACGATTGTTTCATATGACCCGTTACCGAACAATGCTAAATTTTGCCCTTTATCTAATAATGGTAATGCTTGATTTTCATTTTTAAGTAACACCATACCCTGTGCAGCTGCACTTCTGGCTATGCTGGCATTTTCTTCAAGATTAGGCTTATTTGAATACTTATAATCTTTGAATTTTTGAACTTTCATAGCCCCTTTTAAAATCCAACTTATGTTTTCATCCAATACCTTTTCATCTAATTTCTTATCCTTTACCGCCTGTAACAACACGGTATCTTGATAAGGTCCTGGCATTAACAAATTAAGTCCAGTTTTCATTTGTTTAACAGGATCTTTACCTGCTTCCCAGTCTGACATAATTATACCTTCATATCCCCAATCTTCCCTAGCTACTTTAGTAAGTAAATCATAATTTTCAGTGGCTAAATTTCCATTCACTGAATTATAAGAGGCCATTAATGTCCAAGGATTTGATTCCTTAATAGCAATTTCAAAACCTTTAAGATAAATTTCTCTCAATGCTCTTTCACTTATGATAGCATCTACTTCAATACGATTAGTTTCCTGGTTATTTGCCACAAAATGCTTTAATGATGTTCCAGCGCCTTGAGATTGAATTCCATTTACAAGAGCCGCCCCCATTTTTCCAGACAATAATGGATCTTCAGAAAAATATTCAAAATTACGCCCAGTTAACGGGTTTCTATGAATATTGATAGCCGGAGCTAAAAGGATATCTAATCCATACTCAAGTGTCTCATTACCCATGCACTCTCCAATTTTATGTACAAGATCTACATCCCAAGAACTTGAAAGTGCTGTACCAATAGGATAGGCTGTACTTCTAGACATAAAACTTACTCCTGCCGGGCCATCAACCATTTCAATTGTATTAACACCAAGACGAGGAATTTCCAACGTCCTACCTACTGCACCACTAACATACACCTTCGATTTTGCAGCTAAACTGCCTGGTACTGGTTGATTAGGAATTGGAAAGGGTGAATTTTTATCAATAGAATCTCCAAATTTTAAGCCTGTACCAACAACTAATGCCACCTTTTCTTCTAAGGTCATGGCTTCAATTACATCCTCAATGGAAGATTTGCCTAATAATGGAGTGGTTTTACTTTTACACGATGTTAATGCCAGTACTGATACTGCCATTACCGTGATGTAAACTTTTATTTTTTTCATTACTTATTTGTTTTTGGTCTTTTAGTTTAGTTTGGATGCTTCATTTTACATTCTTCTCCTAAATTAGAATTTATATATACTTATAAAATCACAATAGATTTATTGTTATACTATCAGTATTCCCAACTGACACACTACAATCCTGAAAATCGGGAGAAGAAAATCTTGGTTTAAAATTTTTTGAAAAGCCATACGGCTCTTTTGGTATCCCAAAAAAGTTTTTGTCGATATCTTTATTATTATTTATATCATGATATATTATAAATGCATATTCAGCATTAGGTAAATCTTTTATTGTGAATTTTTGAGATTGTGATGTTACTTTAAACCTGTAAATTCTAAATTCTTTACCTTCCTTCAAAAATGACTCATTAGTATCAAAAACGCTAACTTGAATTTCTCCTACACTTTTTTTTATGTTAGGGACACTAATTGTAAATGCTTGCTGAGAGAATACTGAGAAACTACTCAAGAACATTAATATATAGAGATATTTAATATTTCCCATTGATTAGAATTTTAACTTTGAGGTAACTCTATACCCTTCATTTGTTTTATTATTATATTACTTGCCAATCGAGGTGAAATTCTATATAAAATATCAAGCATCGTTGAGTCCTTTCCAACCGTAGCTCTATATTTATTTTTTTCCATTGCCTTTATAATCATAGTAGCAGCCTTTTCAGGTTCAAGGGCCATTTTACTGTCTTTGGATGTTTCTGGATCTACACTATTCTTTAAACCAGAATTAGCCATGATATTCGTTTTTATCGCTCCTGGATGAATTACCGTTGCTCTCACATTTGTATCCTTTAACTCTGCATATAAGCCTTCCGTTAAGAGTTTTATTGCTGCTTTTGATGCACCATATATAGTTTGCCCCGGAAAAGGCATAAATCCTCCAAGACTCGATACGTTAACAATATGCCCTTCCAGTCTTTCTAAGAAATATGGCAAAAATGCTTTAACCAAATAGAGTGAACCGTAAAAATTAACATTCATAATCTGCTCAATTTTATCCATTCCAAGCTTATCTACATGTATAAAAGGCTGGATAATTCCTGCATTATTAATTAAACCATCAACAGCTCCATGTATTTTTATTACTTCCTCTGGAAAACCATTCACCTTCTCCCAATTGGTAATATTCAAATTATGAATTGAAAGATTTGAATTAAACTTACCTGATAAACTTTTAGTTTCTTCAAGTGCATCTTGATTTATATCAATTGCCGCAACCTTAGCTCCTTTCTCTAGCAGATGTAAAACTAAAGCACGACCAAGACCTCCTCCTCCTCCTGTAACTACAATTACTTTGTTATTTACTTTCATGCTCTCTTAATTAAGATCTCATTATTGCTCCACCATCAACACAAATAGATTGACCAGTTATCCATTCTGATAAGTCAGAAAGAAGAAATGACACTATAGCTCCCATATCTTTAGGTGTTCCTACTCTAGGCGCTGGTATCATTTGTAAAACCATATCCACCAAATGTCCAGAGTTCTGAATTCCACTTTCTGTCAACACTAATCCTGGTGAAACAGCATTACATCTAATTCCTTGTTTACCATATCTTGCAGCAATGTTACGTGTTAAAGCTCCTATTCCCGCTTTGGTAACCGAATATGCGACTTTATCGTGCATACCTGCATAAACAGCATCTGATATAGTATTTACGATTGAACCACCTCCTGAAGCAATAATATGAGGTATGGCATATTTTGAAGTTAACAGATATCCGGTTAAATTAATATCAAGATTCTTTTGCCAAATCTCTAAGTTTATATCCACCGGATCTGTATCCTTAGCAACTTCATCCGGAGCTATATTGGCAGCAACATTAAAAAGACCATTAATTTGACCATACTTATCAATAGCCAAATCTACAAGAGCCTTAACATCGTCTTCTTTTGAAATATCCATTTGTATTGCTACACCATCACCTCCGGCTTCCTGTACTACCTTTACGCATCTTAATGCATTTTCATTGATAATATCACCAACAACTATTTTTGCTCCGTATGATCCTAAAAGTTTAGCAGTCCCATCTGAGATTCCTCCTGCACCTGCAATTACAATAACTTTATCTTTTAATCCTTCCATTTTATATTTAGTTTATTTAAAATCATTTATAGCAGTAATTAAAAAGCAAAAGCCAGTTTAACTACTTTGATTAAACCAAATATAAATAAAGACTATAGGAGAAATGTTTTACTAATTATGCCCATACCAAAAATACGTTCCATATTCTTGGCTAGAGAGAACGCATTTTATAGGACACTGAAAGACAATGTATTACACAAAGAAAACAACACTGTTTTTTAAAAAAACTTTTAAAATTTCCAGGTAATTTAAGAGTGCTTTTTCTTATATTCTGTTGGTGTCATTCCTGTATACTTCTTGAAAAATATATTAAACGCCGTTTTAGAATTAAAACCACTCTCAAATGCAATACCAACAAAAGATAAGGAGTCATATTTTGGTGATACAATCATTTCCATTGCAAGCTTAACTCTATACTCGTTTACGAATGTGTAGAAATTTTTCTGAATATTTTCGTTTAATACCTGGGTGATATGATGCTTTGGTATGTCTGTCGCTTCTGACAATGCCGCAACATTCAATTCGTTATTCTTCCAGGCCTCAGAATGATCCATATAATCAATAAGTCTTAGAGCATATTGCTCTGCCTTCTTAGGTGATAATCCAGACTTCGTATATCTTTTTGACTCAGATTCATCGCCCTTTTTCAAAAAGTTCAATTTAGGAGAACGAATATTTGTTGCTAACTGATTTTGTTTAAAGCCCCAAAAGCTAATAATATAAACAAACAAAAGTAATGCTCCACTTCTAAAGGCTTCTATATGAGGCATTGCTGCTCCTAGATAATATTTTGTACTGATGTAAATAATATAATTGTATATCACCAAAAATGAAACAATTATAAATATCAACCAGTTCAAACTATTCTTGTAGGATTGGAAAGAGAAATAATTCTTAATCTTTCTTCTATAATTAATGATAAAAATTAAAGCTAAAAGACAATACACCCAAATATATAATTTGAAAACATACCCTACCTCATTAGGTGAATTGATATTGTTTAACTCCTCCTTAAATTCTTCTATCCCTTGAGTAAGTGATGGAACAAAATATATTAGAACAACGCAACCAACTAATAGAGGCACAAAATGCAAATAATCAATACGTTGAAACGTCGAATAATCTGAAACGACATATTTTGTATAGATATATAAAAAAATAGGAAAAGATGTAGACAATGTTAATGATATTGGCCAAAAATCCTGAGTTGCTTCGTAATGTAACTTCACAACATTAAGAGCAAACATTCCTCCAATTGCTAAAAGCCAAAAACCCAATATCCGATTAGCTATATTTCTAGGTTTTTTAAAATAAATAATAAATGCAGAAAATAAAGATTGTGCTAATCCAATATAAATAAAAGCAATATCCATGAATGTCTTTTGGTCGATAAGATTTCTAACCAAATAAACAAAATATCAATCAATAATAAAAATATAGTTGTTACTAATACCTCCTAAGAAACAGAGAAATTAAGGTATTATCAAAAACTAATGAATAAAAAAACCGTCAAGAATTTATATCCTGACGGTTTCATATTTTTATTTAATATTTATTAAAATTTAAAACTAGCAGTTAAAAAGTAAGCTCTTGGAGGTATACTCTGCGTGTAATAAACCGCATTTGGATTTGCCAATAACTGTTCCCTAGTAAAAGCCTCTGGATTAAGTGATGTTGGATCTGTTCCTGGAGGCATAAAAGCATTTACACCAATTGAATTAAAAATATTATTCATATTGAATTGTAGTCTGAACATTTTAGAAAATTCATAGCCCATTGATAAATCAAATTGATGATATGCTGGTAATTCAAAAGCTTTAATAGTATTAGCCGGTCTGTCTCCAACAAAAGACCAATCAACCGTTGAATAGAATTTTCCTATATTATATGATGGAGAAATTCTAAAATTCAATGTTGAAGCTCCATCATTGCCTTCGGTTAAATCAATTATAACATCATCGGCTTCTCCTGGAGCTCCTGTATCGTAAGTTTGAGCAATTATAGGAGCACGATGTTGATAGGTAAACACACTACGAAGATTGATATTTTTATGTAACGCAACGTTTCCTTCAAGCTCAATACCATAAGCCTCATTTTTATTATAAAGAACTGGTGTATAATAAATATCTCCAGCATCATCTCTACCAATAGATTGTACATAAATGTTATCCAACAAGGTATAGAATGGCGTTAAAAATAAACTATACTTTTCTCGATTCATTTTTATACCTCCCTCTATTTGTTGAACCCTTTGAGGTTTTGGGGCCAATAAACCTTGAGAACCATCAGAATCAATACTTAAAAACTGAGATAAATCTGCTGGTAATTCACCTTGTGAAAAACGTCCGAAAATAGCAAACTCATCAGAAAACTTATAGTTAAGACCAAGTGAATATGAAAATGCCGTGATAGATTCATCGTAGGCAAATGTAGAAGCATCCCCTACTAAATAGTTATCATATAATGTTAATGGATTGCCATCTGTTCCTCCTGTATCAGACTTTGGTCTTGGATATTGAGGAGTAACAATATTCTCACCGTCTACCCAATCTTTCTCATATCTTACACCCCAGTCAAAATTTAAGTCTGGCGTTATTTTCCAATTTTGTCCAAAAAATCCAGCAAGCTGAGTTTGCTTTAGATTAAAAAACGATGTAGGAGCAATAAAACCACTTCCCCCAACGACACCATCAGGATTTGTAAGTTGAAATTCATTACCATATGGATCTAGGTAGCTTATAGTCGTTAAACTTGGTATAGGAGATGTTAATTGAGGAAATGCTATTCCTCCACTAGATGAAAGTCTGTCTACATTTGATGTAGAAAAGTAAGCTCCAGCAGTGAAACTCATATTCTCAAATTCCTTAGTAATCATCAATTGATCGATTACTTCAGAAACATTGTTATCAAAAACGGTTAACGGATTAAACAATAATGAATTAGGAGCATATTCTCCTGCAAGCTCTCCACTTACATGGTCAAAAGAAAGCCCTGTTGCACTGGCACTAAATCTAACCTGCATTAATTCTTGTCCTGAAGCCTGATCTCTGAAAATTACATTACCAAATGGCGTCACATTTAGTCCTTGATTATCAAACAAACCTAAAGAACCATATAGTACAGCAGCTCCACTTCCTGGAATTACCTGACCAGTAGTTGCTATAGGAGTTGGTATAGAGGTTTGATTCCAGTTACTTCCCTTATCTGAATACCTGAAATTATTTTTAAAATTCCAACCATTATCTAACTCATAATCTAGGTTAGCTCCAACTGAAAAGTCGGTAGAATGAATCAAATCTTCAGAATCAAAAGTACTATAAACACCTGACTGATTTTGTTCATATCTTGATATAACAGAAGGTATTAAAACAGAACTCGTTTGAGTAACCCCAGGTGCCATTCTAGGATTATCAAAATCAACTGTTGGTAAAAACTCAAAAGAGGAGTTTCTATCATTTAAATACTTCGCATAAACTTTTAAACCTCCATTATTAAATGGCATATATAAATTAGCCTTTAATTGACCACCTTTATTCATTTCATAACCCGGGTATCTTGCACCATCTGCTTCTCTCCAAAATCCTCCTATGTTATAAGTTATGGATCCTCCTTTTACCAAAGGCCCTCCTACATTTATATCAGTTCTATAGTATGGATTTTTTCCATCTCCTTCCAGACCAAATTTTGCCTGAACTTCTGCTCCGAATTCATGACCTCCAACTTTAGAAACATAATTATATATACCACCTGGAGCATTATTTCCTAAAATAGATGCTGTTCCACCTCTTACTGCTTCAAGTTTTGATAAGGTAATATCTGATCTTAAAAAGTAATCAGGTCCATAGTTATTATACTTTGCACTTGTTACAGGCAAACCATCTTCCTGGACAGAAACATAAAAATAGCCTCCCAATCCTCTAGATACAATAGTATTTTTAATTTCACCTGCCGAAGAGTTTACATAAACACCTGGTACGTTTTTTAATAAATCTGTTGCACTAACAGGCACCTGACGTTCAATTAATCCTTCCTTAAGTACCGAAATTGCTACAGAAGACTCCATAGCTGTTCTTTTATCAAAAACTCCGGTTATTATAACTTCATCAAGAGTTTCATTACTTTCTTTTAAAACAATATTTAGCTTTCCTGTTCCTGTAACAGAAACCTCTTGCTTCTGATATCCAATATAGGATACCACTAAAGTTACTTTACCTTCTGGAACATCTAAGAAAAACTCACCATCAAAATCAGTCATTGTTCCTGTGGTTGTTCCTTTAACTAATACACTCGCACCTGGCAGTGGCATACCAGATTCATCTACAACCTTTCCTTTTATACTTTTCTGTATTAATTTTAAATTCTCAGATTTATTTAAATCCTTTACATTAATATTATTTTCAATCGCTTCAGAACTCATCGAAACGGAAAACAAAACAATGGATGTACACAAGTACCTTTTAAAAGTGTTTTTAAAACATTCACTTAAATAGTTCATAATTCTTATTCTTTAGTTATTAATTGGTTTTTGTTAATCAAATTGGTATTGCTAAATGTATAAAACAACTTCTTTCAAACTATTCGGATAATTTAGCATACACTACAAATACGTTCCTATTTTATAACAACAATTGTTCATCTAATGTAGGGCCTTGTCAATCAACCAATTACAGCTGATTAGAAAAACCTCTTCAGCTACGTATTTTTAAATTTGATACTAGTAAAAACCATAAACCATTCTTTTAATCTGGATTTCCAAATGCCTATTATTTTCGATATACTGTCTTCTCTTTTATTCCTTATCATTTAAAAACTCTTTGAAAGATAATTTATATAAAATTGAAACAAAAAGGGTCAATTTTCATTTAAAAAAATAAAAATTGACCACTTAAATAAACTCAACAAACATTCTATTTTTTTTAATAGACTACAATTCCTTCCATCTATTTCTAAGAAACCAAGCAGCTAATTTAGGTCTTCTATCTCTTGTAAATACACCTTTAAGATTATACCCCCCAAACCGGATTAAACCTTGGCTTGTTTTAAAATCAGCTAAGTTCCAAACATGCATTCCGGTTACAAAATCCTTTTCATCTGCCACGTCTAAATACGCCTTAATAAACTCCTTTTGATATTCTTCGGTGAACATTTCTGGATTTACCGCATGCAATCCGGCCTGAGCATCAGCTCCAAACTCAGTAATCATACATGGCTTTTTAAATTTTCTATGTAATCTATCCAGTTCCTTACTTATAGCATTCGCACCTGTCTTAATATCTCCTGGCGAACTGTACCACCCCCAATACCTATTAATAGCTATAACATCGGTAAGATTAAACCAATCTACAGGGCCAAACATCACTCCAACATACATGACAAGTCTAGTAGCATCCAATGATCTAACTTGTTTAAATAATTTTTCAAACTCTTCATATGCCATTTTTTTATCATTATCTTCTGTATAACCCATTTGGCCTAATTGAGCTTTATCATTTGGTTCATTTGCAACACACCACATAATTATAGAAGGATGGTTTTTGTCTCGGTAAATCATCTCGGTGATATACCTCTTCATCGCGCGTTGTCTTTTTTCCATCGATTCAGGGTCACCTAAAAAATAAAGTCCAACTCCCGGTGTTTCTCCTATAACTAAAAACCCCTCTCTATCTGCCATATTATAGTTTTCTTCATCATAAGGGTAATGCGTTGTTCTAAAAGAATTAGCTCCTGTCCATTTCATCAATTCAAAATCCTTAACTATCAAAGAGTTTGAGCTTGATCTTCCTAAGACTGGAAAATCTTCATGTCTTCCAAAACCTTTTAAAAAAACGGGCTCATCATTTAATAAAATACTTTTTTCGTTTACACTTACCTTTCTAACTCCTGCTTTAAGCTCATATATATCTACTGGATTTCTTTTGTCGCCTAGTGTTACTTTTACCGTGTAGAGAAATGGATCTTTTGGCCCCCATAATCTCACATTGGGTACTTCTACCTTTACAACTCCTTGATTTTCTATAAATTTTATAGAACTTTCTATAACCTTTTCTCCCCCATAGACATAAACATTCCCTGTTTTATAACTTCCAATTTTCTCAACATTTATATCTATCACTCCCACATATTCGTTATAATCTGTTTTAACAGTAATATCTCTGATAAATGATTTAGGAACGGAGAACAACTCGACAGACCTATTAAGTCCTGAGTAAGGGAAAAAGTCATAGTTTGATGCAGGTAAGGTCTCAAACGATCCTCCTTTCACATTACCTGTTGGAACTCTTTCAGGTGACAATTGATTTTCAACCTGTATTATTATTTTATTTTTTTTATCCCAATTTATATAACCGGAGATATCGAATGCAAAAGGCACATGGCAACCTTCATGGTATCCCACAGAAATTCCGTTTATCCAAATATTAGCCGTGTAAGTTGCATCATTAACTCTTAAAAACACTTTTTGATCTTTCCAGTTTGAAGGAACATAAGTTTCGGTTTCATACCAAACCCAATCTAAGTAATCCCGCATATCATCAAACTGCTCATTCCAACTGCCAGGTACAGCAATAGATCTGGTTTTAGTTAAGCCATTATACCATTGTTCTTTAACTCCAATATTTAAAGAATCCTTTTTAAACTTCCAGATTCCTGAAAGATCCAAAACGTTACGCTTTGTATTTTGTATTGGAGATAAGGCTATATCTTTTGGGTCACTAAGATTATCGTTTTGAGAATTTAGCAAAGAAGAAAATGCTAAAAACAGTAATAGAATAGAATGTTTCATAAGGGTAGATTAAAAAATATTAGACATAAAAATCCCTACCTAAGATTTATACATTCTTAAGTACAAATTTTGTAATAGTAAAAACTGTGAAATATAATTTACTCTACAACACGTTCGCCCTTAGCATCGAACATATCCATTAGAGAACCAGTAATAACATTATCTTTAACTTTTTCTAACTGAAGATATACATTATAGCCACCTGCTAACCAATAAACTTTAAGCTCATTGTCTTTAATTTCTATTTTATCTGCTTTAACAGGATTCGGTCCAGAGCCATCAGTTTGAACGCTCCCCACGTATTTGTCATCTATTTTTTTAATTTCTAAATTCATAATAACATCTCCATTTGGAGTTCCATCAACCTGCACCTTCCATTTACCAATAAAATAGTCATTAGAATTTATATCATTTTCAATAAGAACTAAATTTACATCAACTGGATATTGACTTATATTTGAAGCAAAAGTATTGAATGTTAACAGTGTAAAAATACTTGAGATAATAATTGGTAATTTTTTCATAATTAAATAGTTAAGTTGGTGAAAATTTTTATTTAACTCTCAAAAAAACAGATTCAGTTTCGGAGTCAAATTAAATTTAATTAAATCTTGACAATATCTAGTTTTTCTAAAATGGCTCAATTCTAAAAAGCGTACATGTTTTTTAGCAATAATGTTCATGTATTCTAGGACACTGAATAACAAACACTTAAAACACCCCTAAACATAATCAAACAGAACTACGATCAATAAAAACAAAAGGGTTTTTTCTTCTACCTTTTTTATTATTAAGAATCATATTTGCCGCCGACTCCCCCATTTTTACAAAATTTGTAGATATCACCGCGATATTTAATAATCGCTTGAATGGTGTTTCATTGTACGATATAACCCCTACATTCTCTCCTAAATTTAATTCTTTATTTGCAGAAATACAATCCAATAAACTAACTAAATGATCATCAGTAATAGTGATAAACAAATTACCAGGTTCTATAATCTCACTTTCATCCACTTTGTTTATAATTTTAAAATCAAATGAAAACTCATTACAAAATTTTATAAAACCGTTACATATCTTGTTTAGGTAAGGATAAGTTTCACCCTTTGATATTATTAAATTGATTTTGTTATACTTTTTAATTTTATTAGACCCTTCCTTTAGTGACCTATATATGTCATTTTCAAAATCTTGATAAATCTCAATAATATCTCCATCAATATTCATGTCATTGTTATCCAGTAATATAATTTTATTAGATGGAATACTGTTTATCAATTTGGTGGACTCACTTTTAATACTTGCCTCCTCAGGACTAAGTATTTTAAAATGAGGCATAATCACATAATAGTCGTATTTGTTTAAATTTTTATCTATTAAACTTAAAAATAAAGATTCATTGCAATGATAAACTTCAAAATCTGTATGATAATCATCTCCTATTCTATTGATAAAAGCGTCGTAAACTTTTAATTTATAAGGACTCAACTTATTAATCAAGAATAAAACACTAGCCTTAGAAACAAGTTCATTTGTATTTATAAAAGAACCTAGGCCCTTTTTACCAACAATAATACTTTTTGACTTTAAAACCTTATAAGCCTTTTCTACAGTATCTCTTGACACATTATACTGCTTACTAAAAACATTAATTGAAGGAAGTTTTGTATCATTTTTAATGTTTCCTCTAGCTATATTATCAGTAATACAATTCGCTATTTGTAAATAAAGTGGTGTTTTATTCTCCGTGTTAAAATTTAAGTCCTTAAGTAGATTCATAGTAGAAATTTTAAGGGGTTATAATTAAGCCAAACTCTTACTGATTCCGAATTCCAACCCTCGAAGTTCGGCTAAACCTCTTAGCCTTCCTATTCCTGAATAACCAGGGTTGGTTCGTTTGTTTAAATCATCAAGCATTTGATGTCCATGATCAGGCCTCATAGGTATTAATGCATCCTTTATTCCCAAAGCTTTTCGTCTATACTCTTCAAGAACAACAGCTTTTACAACTCGAAACATATCTACATCGCCTTCTAAATGATTAGCTTCGTAAAAATTACCCTTCTCATCACGTTGCGTACTACGGAGGTGAAGGAAATGAACACGGTCTGCAAATCGATTAAAAATTTTAACCAAGTCATTATCTGCTCTTACTCCTAATGATCCTGTACAGAATGTGATACCATTTGATCTATCCGGCACTTCCGTGAAAAGATGAGCGTAATCCTCTTCAGTGCTAACAACACGTGGTAATCCTAATATTGGATATGGTGGATCATCCGGATGAATACACATTAACACCTCATTTTTTGAAGCCACTGGAATAATCTCTTTTAAGAACGACACCAAATTCTCTCTTAATTTTTGAGCATCGATATCTTTATATGTATCTAAAATGGTTTGAAATTGCTCTAAAGTATAACCTTCCTCTGCTCCTGGTAAACCTGCAATAATATTTTTAACCAAAGTTTCCTTTTGATCATCAGACAAGGTATCTAAATAGGCTTTAGCTTCGACTTGCTGTTCTTTAGAATACTTTGCTTCTGCTCCAGGTCGTTTTAATAAATACAACTCAAAGGCAGCAAATGCATTAACGTCAAAACGCAGTGCTCTTGACCCGTCCGCTACTTCAAATTCTAAATCCGTCCTTGTCCAATCTAAAACTGGCATAAAATTGTAGCATACGATAGTAATGCCACAACTTGCTAAATTTTCAATACTGGTCTTATAATTCTCAATATAAGTTTGAAAATTCCCGGAACGTGTTTTTATGTTTTCATGTACCGGAATACTTTCTACAACACTCCAGGTTAACCCAGCATTTTCAATAAGTTCTTTTCGTTTGTTTATTTCTTCAACTGTCCAAACCTCTCCATTTGAAATGTGATGCAGTGCAGACACAATTCCTGTTGCTCCCGCTTGTTTTATATCTGATAACGACACCGGATCTTTCGGTCCGTACCAACGCCATGTTTGTTCCATTTTCTATTTTCCTTTTTAATTAAACTCCACTATAAGCACTAAATCCCCCATCGATTGGAATTACAACTCCAGTTACAAAGGATGATTTCTCATCACATAAATACATTGTAGTACTAATTAAATCCTCAGGTTCTCCGTAACGTTCCATTGGTGTTTGATTAATTATTTGTTGTCCCCTTTGAGTTAAACTACCATCTTCATTTGTTAGTAAAGTTCTGTTTTGATCAGTTAGAAAAAAACCAGGAGCTAATGCATTTACTCTAACCCCTACTTTAGCTAAATGAACCGCAAGCCACTGTGTGAAGTTTGAAACTGCCGCTTTAGCTCCACTATAAGCAGGTATCTTTGTCAATGGAGTAAAAGCATTCATAGACGAAATATTTAATATACTACACCCTTTCTTTCCTATCATATCTTTAGCGAAAATCTGTGTTGGTAATAATGTTCCGATAAAATTTAAATTAAAAACGAATTTAATTCCCTCTGGATCTAAATCGAAAAACGTTTTAAACCCTTCTGTTGTATTTTCCAAATCCTCAATATTTAGATATGGATTTGAAGTCGTTCCTAAAGGGTGATTTCCACCTGCTCCATTGACTAAAATGTCACATGATCCAAATGTTTTATTCACTTCTTCTTTTGCCTTTTTTAACGACTCTTCATTCAAAACATCGGCCATCACCCCTATAGCATCACCTCCTTTTGACTTTATCATATTAGCCACTTCTTCGGCTGCATCTAGTTTTAAATCTAAAACAGCAACTTTATGTCCTTCTTCTGCAAATGCCATTGCTATTGTGCTACATAACACCCCTCCGGCTCCAGTCACTACAACTACTTTACTCATTATTAGTTTATTTATGGTTAGTTAATTATTGATTAAAATCCTTGATTTATCATCCAATCTTTAAAAAGAGTTGTCCAAATATCAGATGACTTATTTTGTTTGTTTACTGAAAATCCATGGCCTCCATCATAAAAACAATGCATTTCTATCGATTTTCCAGCATCTCTCCATTTCTCGTATAGTCTTGGGTTTCCATTAGCAATAACATCGTCTGAAGCCCAGGCTAAAAACATGGGTGGCGCATCATCCGGAATATCATTTCCTAAAATTGCTCCACAATAAGCATAAATAGGCACTACAAAATCTGGGCGAGTTACAGAATCATAATTTTGAGCTACAGAACTTACAATCGTTCCTCCTGCCGAATATCCTATTATTCCAATTTTGTTTGGATCAACGTTATAATCATCACAATGATTCCTAACATACTTTATAGCCTCTAAACCATCAGTAACTGCTAGTTTTACATAAGGCGTAAATATCGAATCTCTTTGGGTTTGATTTGCTATATTCAATTCTGGATTAGGAAATGGCATTAATCGATATTTTAAGATAACAGCTGTAATTCCATTCTCTAAACACCATTTGGCAGTCGCAGTACCTTCTGTTTGATAAGCTAAACCTTGAAATCCGCCTCCAGGACATATAATCAGAGCTGTTCCTGTAGATTTAGTTGGCTCTGGCTTATATACAGTAATCGTAGGAACAGAGACATTTCTAATAGTAACAATTTCACCATTTTCATCTAATCTAGCACTTTCTTTTAAGGTAAATATTTCCGAACCTGGTGGAATCGAATCTTTATAAAGAGGAATCACTTCTTGACTATTTCCAATCAGACAGCTAAATATTAATATAGCAGTCCAAATTCTTAAATCAATAATTATCTTCATTTTAAATTCTTTATTCTTCTAATAGGTTAATTACTATTTTTTTATTGTCAACAGAAATATGATACTCACCTGATTCAAGTATTTTATTCCCAGAACTATCGACAAAACTTAAATCGCGAATAGGATTCAGATGAAATTCAAAAACTTCTGTCTTTCCTGCCTTAATTGATTTTTTCTCAAAAAACTTTAACTCCTTGTTAGGTCTTGAAATTGAACAAACAGGGTCCGAAACAAACCAATGCACAACATCTGCCCCATCAACATTAGATGCATTGGTTACCGGAATTTCAATTATTAGATTTTCATCTTTCCTCAGGTTAGTTTTTGAAGATTTTAAATCTCCATATTTAAAGTTTGAATAGCTTAATCCATGAGTAAAACCATAAAGAGGCTCTTTTGTAATATCCTGATACATACCTGACGTGGGACGTGCCTTTTTCCTCATATTATAGTAGATAGGTATTTGTCCTGTAGAAAAAGGAAAAGTCATCGCAAGTTTTCCTGAAGGGTTAATTCTTCCTGATAGAATACCAGCAACTGGTTTCCCTCCAATAACTCCAGGTTGCCACATTTCGATAATCCCATCAGAAAGCGGAGCTAAGCGGCTTAAATCTAATGGTCTCCCATTTGATAATAATAAAACAATAGGTTTCCCTAATTCACTTAGTTTTAAAAGTAAGTCCTCCTGAATTTTTGGAAGGGAAATTGTAGAACGTGAAGCATTTTCACCACTCCACGATTTTTTTTCTCCTAAACAAACAACGACTACCTCAGCCTTTCTAGCTACGTTAATAGCTTCAGTATATCCAGAAGTATCATTGCCATCAAAATCACAGCCCTGAGCATAAAATATTTTAGATTGTACAAACTCAGATTCTATTGCTTTATAAATACTTTCCACATCCTTGGCATCGCCATAAGCAGACCATGACCCCAAAAGATCTTCTTGATTTTTAGCCATCGGTCCTAAAACTGCTAAAGAAGAAACTTTGTTATCCAAAGGAAGAATATTATCTGAGTTCTTTAGTAGCACCATGGTTTCTTCAGCCAATTTTTCAGCTGTTGAAATATACTCAGGGAGCAGATAACGATTATTCTCACGAATTATAGGAACATATGGTTTATCAAATAAACCTAGTTGAAATTTAAGCTTTAAAACCCTGCTAACTGCATCATCTACACGATTTATCGAAACCTTGTTTTCTTTTACTAAATCAGAAATATGGTCAAGATAAAGTCGATCAGCCATATCCATATCAACACCTGCATTAATTGCTTTTAAAGTAGCTTCCTTATCTGAACCAGCAACACCTTGGTTTATTAGTTGTTTGACTGAGTTCCAATCCGACACTACAAAACCATCCATTTCCCATTTTTCTTTGAGTATTTCAGTTAACGTATAATAATTTGCACTAGCTGGCACCCCACTAATGTCGTTAAAACCGCTCATAACAGTCGCTGCTCCCGCATTAACTCCTGCTTCAAAAGATGGCAAATAGGTATCCCAAAGTGTTTGTTTTGAAATTTCGGTGTATATATAATCCTGGCCTCCCTCTGAAGCGCCATATCCAACATAATGCTTTAAACATGCGGCAATGGAGTTCTCATCTGCCAAATCATTACCTTGATATCCCTTTACTGAAGCTTTAGAAAAAACAGCATTTGTATAAGGGTCTTCACCATATCCTTCAGCAACTCTTCCCCATCTCGGATCACGAGCGACATCTACCATTGGAGAAAATGTCCAATCGATGCCCGAAACTTTTGACTCTTTGGCTGCCATTGCACAAGCTTGTTCAACCAATTCAGGATTCCATGAACATGCCTGAGCTAAGGAAATGGGATAAATTGTTTTAAACCCATGTATTATATCGTTGGCAAAAATTATTGGGATGCCTAAACGTGACTTCTCCATTGCCTTCTTCTGCAAATCGTTTCTAAGATTTGGATCTTGATTCACATAAATTATAGAACCTATCAATGGTGAAACCTTAGCCATTTCTCCACCAATATTATTCGCTGTCATATGTTTTCCAAAAGCCACCTGATTTAATTGATAAACCTTCTCTTCAAGTGTCATCCTTCCCAATAAATCTCTTACTCTATCTTCTATTGGAGCTTCTTGATTTTTGTAAACAACCAAATCTGAACTCTTCTCTTCAGAAGAACCACATCCAAATTCTGTTAGCAAACAAAAACCAATTACAGCTATAATTGCTTTACGGTATTTCATATATTTTTTCATAAAAAGCAATCAATTAAATTATGGCGCGGGATGTAGACCTTCCCATTTCACTGTCCAACTTCCATCATCAGGAAATCCTGGCGCATGTTTGTCTGGAGCTCCATCCCATCCAGCTGCCATCATAGCAACAGCATACAATAGTCCTCCGTTACCAGGTAAATATGGACAAGGCCCTCCGGTACACACCCCTCTTTCGTCGTAATAATTTTTCGTACCGGCATCAATAAGTAAAGCATCTACTGCCATTTTTGGTTCACCTAAACGAGCAGCTGCCATGGCAGTCCATGGAAAATCCCAACCCCAACAGCGCTTCCATTCCCAGGTTTCCCAAACTTTAAGTAAACTTCGATGAGCCGTTTCATAATCCATAGTATCATTTGGAGGCAACATTCCCCAAACTCCTACGGTATTAGGGTGTTCCCAGTTACGCTCTGTATAGGTATCTTCCCATTCTTTAGAATGAAGATATAAGCCATCCTTTACAGGTAATTCTTCAAGATTAGCTAAAACATCTTCCCAATCAGGGTTACGTTCTAACCCCATACGCTCCCTCCAAATTTGAGCATGTTCTAACCCCCATTTCCAATAGGCCAAATCAAAAATATCGTCTTTAGTTACACCCTGCTCGCTAGGAGGCATGACTGGTTCTAAATGATATACTCCTGTCTCTTCATCTCGAACGGCATAATCTACCATATGCTCCGCGGTTCCGTCAATAATTTCAGCCCATCGCTCAAGAGTTTCCTTATTGGGATTTAATCTATAATCTAACTCTGCAAAAAAGATTGGGTGTGGTTGTTTCCAAATCAAAATTTGATTGCCTACCCAAGGTGCTGTTCGGCCTTCAGGTCCAACAGATTTTTGCCATTTTAAACCTTTATAATCTAATTGTTCTGCTAAAGCACGTGCAGAAGGAATAAATCTTTCATATACATTAAGAGCTTCCTGAGGCAAATCCCATCTATCCCATAAAGCATAATGTGACAAATGCCACCAAATCATTTCCATATGAAACTGACCTCTCCAAGAATCTATTCCCATTAAACCAACTTCTGCCGGAGGATTACTTCCTTTAGATTGTGCAGCCATTAAATATTGTGAAAGCACAATTCGTCTCTCCAATTCCTTCCATCTTGGATCTTTACTTTCAGATAAATCAATAGCCCCACCACTTTTCCAAAAAGATGGCCAATATGCTTCACTTGAAGCTTTAGTCTCATTTACGTCAGGCAAATTATATGATATTGGACTTTTTGAAAAAGCACAGGAAAACTTAATACTATTCGTATTATCGGCTATTAACTGACACGTATTAGGAGCTTTATTACTATCAAATTGAATAGCAGTATCAGAGCTCCAATTAATCGTTGCATAATAACTAACATCATCCATTTCTCTCTTAAAATCAGCCTGATTACTCTCATTTGGGTCATTCAATAAAATTGTATTGTTGCCTTGATGCTCATCGAAATCACCTACCCAAGCAAGTCTTCTATTTATAGATGGATATGGAAAGTCTATGCTTATTTGTAAAACACCTTTTTTAAGCAATTCTGACTCAACATCAACAGAAACCAAATCTTTATCAGGGTGGACACTAGTTGTAACATTAACTTGTTCTCCATCTATGGTAAAACTTGAAGTTAAAACACCAGACCATAAATCATAGGTTCTATCTATGTTCTGAATATCTTTCTCTTCTAATTCATTACCATCTGTTCTGATTAAACGTATTCTTCCTAAGTTGTAACTATGAGGATTATCAAACATCCATTGCCGCAATTCTGATTTATCCTCAGGAAATTCATCAAGACCTGTATTTCTTCCCTGTTGGAAGGTACCTGTTTCAGGTATATCTTCGGCTGAAATACCTTCCGGAAGAGGAAATGAATGCCAAGCCCAATGAGACATGGAACTACCTCCAAATGTTTGCAAACCTGTTCCGTCGGCATTAAAACAAAACTCTCCATTCCCTAAAGGAATTTGTCCATTTACATCATTCAAATTAATATTATGTCTTGTAACCAAAGCATAGCGATCTATTGGTTCATCAGGCTTTTTTTTGTCGTCTGTTTTACAAGAGTAAATTGATAAACACACAAGCAAAAGCATATTTAAAGCCTTTATATTTTTATTGAATATTGAAAATTTATAAGTTTTCATATTTTGATAATTTACCTTAGTTGCTTATTGGTTTAATTGTTATGGTTCTTTCGTATTTTTTAGGAAATACTCTATAAGAATTAAGAACTGGTTGCGACGTATCTCCAACACCAGTGGTGTCATAATCTAAATTAAGAGTTATACCTTCCGCCTTTTTTAATTGAAATGCGTACAGTGCTTTTGTTATATTCTCTGTTGTAAATGCATGCGCATTGAAATTGAAGTGATCATTCATTGAAAATTCTAGACCATTCCCTTCTTTATCAGTCATTCTTAAATAACGATTATCCATTCTTAACCCGTAATCCTGAGGCACTAAATAAGGCTCAAACATATTATCTACAGTAGAATTGTAAATTCCCAATTTATATCCAGTCTTTCTGTCAGGATAATTCTCCTGAGGACCTCTACCGTACCATTCTACCTGATCATAGCTATTATCCAACATCAGAGATATTCCTATTCTTGGTAGAAGCTGCGGCATTTTACCTTGTGGCATCACCTGATGGTTAACCTCTACAAGACCATCTCCATAGAAACTATACTCATAAATACTTTCAAAGCCTCCTAATTGCCCTGCTGCTCCTCCCTCAATAAGAAAATCTAAGGAAGAGGCTTTACTATCCTGACGTGTAAGAGCTACTTCTCGAACATAAATTGAAACCACTCCATCTGCTTCATTTGCTCTAACTTCTAATGGAATAAAATCCAGTTGATCGATACCATTAGAATATAAATCCGTTGCCATAGTTCTTCCATATTCAGGTTTCCATGATGGTGCGATGAAACTATAACCAGCCCATCTGTCATTTTGGTTATTAACCGGGGCTCTCCATACATTTAATTTAATAGGAGCTACGAGTAATTCTTTTCCATTAACAACCATAGACTTTAATTCTCCTGTAGTCTTATCCAATAGGTAGGTAAAATTATCTCCGTGGATTACATAATCTCCTTCCTGATTTTTAAGAGATATTGAAGCATCAGTCTCGTAAGATTTTGTTTTTAAAACATTCCAGTGTTTTAATTCAAATTGATCCCATGAAACCTCATGCCCCTTTACTGCCCATATCTCATCTTTTCTTAAAACGGAACTAATATTTAGTCTATATTCTTTTCCAGGAATAATGTTAGGCTTTGTATAATTTATTATTGTAGTCAGTCTCGATCTAGGCTGTAAATCCAGATCTATAACTCCTTCTTGAAGCACTTTATCATCTTCTGTTAATGTCCAAGTAGTTTTCCAAAAAGAAGCATTTGTAAAATCACTTCTATTCCACACCTCAACAATTCCTTTATCGTTGTTTAATAATCTAAATGATAAAGGTTGTGGAGATTTTTTCATTTGCCATAATTCTGGTTGAGGCTGGCGATCTGGCCAAATACTACCATAGGTTCTTGCGGCCATACCATTGCTGTAATAAGTCCCTCCATTACTTTCTTCTTCAAAATCCAACCATAAAACAGTATCTGAAACATTAATTTCTTCTGTTGGATTTACAGCCTTATCTAATACTCTAACATTATCAATCTGAGCATCACATATATAAACCTTAGTATCCTGAGTATGTATTTCTGCATTTCTTCCAATATTTACAGGGAAAGGTAAATTTTTAATATTACCACTTACAGACTTAACAGCTACCTCAACTTTATCAATAAACAATTTCATTTGTTTACCATCATAAACTGCTGCTATGTTATGCCAGTTATTCTCCCAATCTGATGGTAAATCGGCACTTAATACATGTTTGGCTTTTGTGAAAATGTAAAAATCCAAAGAATCATTTCCATTTTGTACTAAACCAAATTGGTTACTTCCTTTAGTTAAAAATGACCCGGAACTACTATTAAGAGGTCTTGGATATACATCCATAGATATCGATAGTTGATCTCCAGAAATTTCTAAATTGTTATTTCTATAAACTTCTACCCATTCATCATGTCCATTCAGGTCAAGCACTTTACTTGATTCACTATCTACAAGTTTTGAATTACCCATGGCATGCAAAGGTGTATTATATGGAGATTTGTCCTTTAGAATACGAACATTATCTGTAAGTCCATTACTTACGAAATCCCAAATAGCACCTCCCATAACTCTTGGGTGTGTATAAATTCCTCTCCAATATTCATCCAATGCTCCTCCTCCATTACCTGTAACCGATAAATATTCATCCATAAATGAAGGACGACTATCTGTTGTATCTAAACCCAGGTTGATTTCTTCCTGCATTGGTGACGGATAACGAGGCCCAATAATATCCTCTGCCGGGTGAACCATATCATTTCCTCCATACATCCACAATCTCGTTGGATCCAGCTTTTTTCCTTCCTTAACAACTTCTGTAATATTCATGCCTTCACCACTTTCATTTCCGGCACTCCAAAACAAAATACTTGGATGATTACGATCTCTAAGAACAGCTTTTCTAGTTCTATCTTTATACATTTCTGTATACTCTGGCATATCTGAGACGAATTGAGTAGCATGACACTCATTACCTACCTCATCAACAATGAACAGACCATATTCATCAGCTAGTTCTAAATATCGATTTACCGGGATATAGTGTGAAATGCGAACAAGATTGAAATTAAATTGTTTTAAAATTTCCATATCCTTTCTGATTGTAGCCTCATCGACTACATGTCCCATCTCAGGATGTTGCATATGGGTATTTGTTCCATTAAGCTTTATTGGCAGACCATTGAAATAAAAAACATTACCTCGAATTTCAGTTTTTTGAAAACCCATTCTGGTATCAATCTGATCTACAACTTCACCCGAGCTATCTAATAACTGTAATTTTAAGTCATATAGAACAGGTGTATCAGGTGTCCATTTAAGAGGTTTTTTTATTAATTCATTTAGATTAATGGTTTGTTTTCCTTTATTCAAACTGAATTTTGAGCTTTTTAAAACCGAAATATTTTTTCCATTTTTTTGCAAAATAGCCTGAACCTTGTAATTATTTATTTTCTGACCATAATTTTTAATATCAAGATTTATCGAAAGTTTAGAATCTGTATAAGTTTCATCAAAATCGGTGATAACCTGCCAATCAAAAAGTCTTACTTTAGGCGTTGCATATACCCAAACATCATCAAAAACACCTGCCAATCTCCAATAATCTTGTCCTTCTAAGTAGTATCCATCTGAAAATTTCAAAACAAAAATCGCAATGGTATTTTCACCTGGTTTTAGATAAGATGTGATATTATATTCTGACGGCTCGTGCGCTCCTTCATTATAGCCTACTTCCTGACCATTTACCCATACGAAAGATGCTGAAGCTACTTTCTCTAAATGTAAAAACACTTCATCTCCATTCCAATCTTGTGGTAGGTTAAAAGATTTCCTGTAAGCACCTGTAGGGTTGTATTCTTTAGGAACCTCCGGAAGAACAATAGCAAATTCACTTGCATTTTTTTTACTCTCCTTATTTTCTACAAATTCATAACCTAAGCCTATATTTCTAAACATTCTATCACCGTACCCATGCATTTCCCAATTTGAGGGCACAGAAATATCGTCCCAATTTGTATCGTCAAAATCATCTTTATAGAAATCCCCTGGTATCCCTTCTGGAACATCACTATACATAAACTTCCAGTCTCCGTTAAGTAAAATATTTTTTTTAGGAATATTAAAAGCCCTTGCTTCTTCCTGTCCCTTTTCAAAAACATCGGTATTTTCTATATAACTAGATAAATTATTTAGAAAACCTCCTTCCTGGGCCAATACCCCTGTAATATTAATTAGGAAAACTGTTAGTAAAGTTATTCTTCTCATTATTAGCTCTTTTTATTTTTAGTCTCTTTTAGTTTTGATATTGGTTATTTTATACCTGTAAAGTCTTTGGAGTTTAAATACTTGTCTGTAATTGTAATGCTATATATAGCTCCTTTAAACCAAGACAGTTTATTTTGGCGTACACCTATAGAGGTTTGTCCTTCTGTTATTGGCTTATATTCAACATTTCCTTCCAATTCCTTTTTTCCATTAACATAAGTGGCTTGTTCCCCATCTTTAACTGTAAAAGCAATATGATACCACTCCCCTAAAGGATGGGAATATTCTGGTGACATTAAGACCACCCATTTTTCTTTAGATTCAAACATGCCGTCCAGATACCAGGTATCTTCACCTGATCGCATTTCCATTAGTGAACGATCTTTACTAACTGTACCGGTATGAAAATAGCGTTGCTCCTCAAAACCACCTTTATCAAATCGAATAATCATTTCAACTGTAAATTCATTAAGGTTTTTTATGGGCATATCTTCTAAAAACAAAGCATCATCCACACCATCAAACTCAACAGCTTTACCATATGGTGATTCTATCAATTTAGGGTTTCCATTCACTAAAACGCCCTCTTTAGATTGAAGCAAATCTGACATTACCCAAACTATCTTACCATTATCTCGACTAACCCCTGAACAGGAGATAAACATCAAAACTAAAGAGAGATTCATTACATAGTGACTAACACGTTTCATATTTTGTATAATGTTTTTATAATATTATTTCTTTCTAATTTTTCAGTATTAATGATTATTCTCCTTTCAAAACTGTAAGACTTAACCATTCATGAAATCTGTCTATCCAACTATCAACAGGCAGGTTCTTTTTATCCATTCCAAAACCATGACCTCCCTTAGAATACACATGAAGTTCTGCTGATTTACCAGCATCCCGCCAAGCCTTAAAAACTTCCGGACTATTAGCAGCAATAAAATCGTCGGCAGCACATAAAATAAACACTGGAGGTACACTTGCTGGTACTTCGGCATCATTTAACCATCCTCCATAAATTAATCCTGCAAAATTCAATTGATCTTCAGGTGAAACATTAAGGATAGTATGCATGGTTACACCTGCTCCTGCGGAAAAACCAATCATTCCAATTTTATTGGGGTCAACACCGAAGCTTTTACTGTTTTCTCGAACATACTGAACAGCTTTAATACCATCATCCCCACCATAAAAAACTGGTTTTTCAGGCACCTCTCTTTTACCCTTTTCTTTTTTTAATGACTTCCCAAAGTTATTCCAGAACTCCTTAAATTCAGATTTATCAATTGGTGTTTTATTAAGTCTGTATTTTAAAACAAATGCCGTAATCCCTTTTTTAACTAACCACTCTGCAACTGCAGTTCCCTCACTTTCATAAGACAACCATACATTCCCTCCTCCAGGACAAATTATTACAGCTGTTCCATTGGCTATTGACTCTTCTGGAACATACACTTCTAATGTTGGATCTACCACATTCCTAAGCATTCTTGTATTTGTTCCTGAATTATAAAATTCAATTTCCTGATAATTCCAATTTTCAGAACCCGGAGCTTTTCCTTCATACAGCCGTATAATCTCTTGCGAATTACCAAGCGTAACAGAAACAAGCATAGCAACCAGTAAAAAATATTTCATAATAATTTGTTCTTGAGATTATTCATTAAACTTAAACCAATCCAAATCCAAAAGATCTTTACCTTCTCCTCTAAAGCTTATAAAAACAGCGTGTTCTCCTTCTATTGGTTTTATTGGAAAGTTTATTACTATCCATTCTGAGTTCTCAACTTTTTTTATTGTATAACTTCCTAAGGTAGGTCCCCAAGGCTGATCTTGTTTTATAACAACAGTCCCTCCATTAAGAGGTTTTATTCGCATTTCAATAGAACTCGCTCCTCCTTTAAAATTAAAATTTTTATAAGCCACATTATCTGAAGGATTAATAGCTGTTAACATTTCATTCCCTTCTTCAAACAGAACAATCCTAACATTTCCATTCAACAGACAGGCTCTTTCCGCTTCAGTTTTAAGAAAGGCATTCAAGGGAGGACCTGCACCTTGGGATGTCATTTCTACTTCGTTAATTGTTCCATCTTCATTAAAGAAAATTGGCTCTATACAAGCTTTTCGCATTGTACTACTATTGTGTGTTGATCTGTGATAAAAAACAAACCAGTTACTATTAAACTCGACTATTGATCCATGGTTATTCCAGTTCGACGGGTCTGAATTATCGTTATCAATTATTACTCCCTGATATTTATATGGTCCTGTTGGGTTTTTACTGGTAGCATAGCCAATACAAGTTGGTCTGTTAGCTCGACTTATATCTGTATAAACCAAGTAATAAAGACCATCTCTCTTGGTCATAAAAGCTCCCTCATGGAAGTAATGCTCGTTTTCGGTAAGTATATTTGAAACAATTGATGATGTATCAACTTCTACCATGTTAGGCCTTAACTTAGCTATCTTAGCATTAAATTGCCCCCATACGTAATATGCTTGGCCATCATCATCAATAAAAACTGATGGATCTATTTCTTCAATACCGCCAACATCTAGTTTAACTCCTTTAGTAAATGGCCCTTGTGGATTTTCACTTATGGCTACACCCTCAGCAGAATTCTTATCAGAAAGACAATAGTATAAATAATACCTCCCATTGTTATACTGGCAATCTGGCGCATATAAATAAGCATCATTATAAGCTACCTGATCACTATCTCCTTTTGAAGAAAATGAATTTGAACTTACCTCCCAATTAACTAAATCTGAAGTACTTAAAATATCATAGCTATTAGAGCAGTAATACTCTGTGCTCTCATCTTTTGAGCCATAAACATATAACTTGCCATCGTTCCAAACTTTAGCCGAAGGGTCAGCAAAATATACTCCTGATGGTACTATAGGATTTTGTGCTTCAATAGTTTTAGAAAACAAGAAACTTAAAACAAGAGCTATATAATATTTTGAGTAAGCCATAAAGATCTATTCGTTTGAATTAACTAATTCAACTTCTATCTCCTGAGGTTTTTTATAAGTTGTTTTCACAGATCCATTCGGTAATTTTTCATGTCTTAACTCTAACAATCCATAAGGGGTTGGGAAGGTGCCTTCCACCCAATTTAAATCACCTAAATGTGGTTCAATAACTATCTTCTTGCATCCCGGATCAACGACATTAACCCCCAAAACATAACGACTTAACCATGCCGTAGGGCCTGATGCCCAACCATGACATAGGCTATGTCTGTAACCTACGTAACAATAGTCTCCATATTCACCATGAACATCAACTTTATTGTCCGGAACAACCTCATCAATACGCGCTGCATTTTCTTTCCAATCTATATTAAAATCTTCCCAAAACGTGGTCGCACCTAAATCTAACATAGCTCCCCAATATTCACGAATATTATCTATAGCTCCTTGATAGTCGCCTGCCATAGCTCTTGCTATAAGCATATAATACCCATAAAAAGTTGACATATTCTTTACACCATTTTGAGCTAACATGCTTTTATTTGAAACTTCCGGAGAAACCAAATTCGCCATAGCTAATAATGCGGCTGCCTGTTTTGACCCTGCCATTGATGGGGTGTGTTTTTTCAATTTTTTAACTGAAGCCTCACATAATTGTACTGTCTCCTTATCTCCTAGAATTTCACTTAGCTCTTTACCTGCTTCAAACCCTAATAACATAAGCGAATGAAGTCCAGCATGAATAGCATCTTTATTTTCACTTGATGGCCAGTCTAAAAAGCGTTCTCCATCTAAACTTTCACTACCATCCTCTTTTATTTTATCCGATAGCTGATTTAATAATCCTGTTAAATATTCCTTTTGTTTTTTAAGGTATTCTAAATCTCCCTGATAATAATACCAGTCTCTTTGAATAAGAATCCACCAAATGGAATATGACCCAATGCCATTCATATAATTTGGTAATGGCGTTTGTTTTTTAACAAAATCTAATGTTTTAGGCACGACTTCATTATATCCAAACACAGAATTAATAGTCATAACTTCTGGATGCATGTCTCCAACCCAAATTAATCGATCTCTTTTAATCCCATCCCACAAATAGTCCTGCATGTTTAAATGAACTGTATATGCACCTGTCATCCAAATATCATTGAGCCTTTGGTCATTACATTTAAAAGAACCTTTATAAGGAATATCTCTATACCTAAATACAGCACTTATTTCTTTAATAAAAACTCGTGAATTTGGGTCAACTAAGTCAATACGAACAAATCGGAAACCTGATTCTCCAACATTTATCCTACCTAGTTTAGGAACTAAAATTTCAAAATCTCTTATGGCATGGTCATTTGTTGCTCCATTTTCACCAACATTACTCATTACTTCGGCCACAGACTCTCCAAACCTAATACGTAATGTTCCCGCTGGATTCATATTTCCCCTTGGAAGAACTATTTCTATTCCGCCTTGAATTTCTCTTCCAAAGTCCAGAATAATACCATGCTTAGAAATACTGTCATTTCTAATCATTAAAAAATCATTCCTCCTCAAATCAGCTTGGCCTGACCCAGGTTTTAATACATATTCTGAATTCTTTATAAACTCTCCTGATTCATCCGTTTTCCAGACAATTCGAGATGGCGTTATGTATTTTGTTGTTAGACTTGTACTTCTCACTAATGCGGTATCCATGGATTGAAATACCGGAGGTAGCTGAGCTTCTGCTTTCAATACAAAAGCTAAACAAATCATAATTGTAAATACGTTTTTCATTATGCGGTTTAAATATCTTATTTAGTTTTTTACAATGACTGGTCAGGTCATTAGGGCTGGTTTCAATACAATTAATTTACAACTTAAATTCCACCTAATTGAAACCCTTTATCTCAAATATATCCAACAATTAATTAAATCAAGTAAAGCTAATCTCGCCCATATAAGAGATGCGTTCATTTGGTTTAGGAACACTGTTCGCATTATTTAGGATATTGATTAACAACAACTTGAACCAAACATCTTAAATTACAACTTAATCACTTGGTTTATCTTTTTTAAGCATTATTTCTATCAATTCGCGTTCCTCCTTGTTCGGGTTATCCTCTACTACACTTTCATCTACATCAAAAATCATTGTGCTTCGTGTATCCAATGAATACGAAGGCCATTCTAACGCTGTTGTACTTGGATCACTCTTTCTTGCAAATTCAGCCCAAGCATTAGCCATCTGTCTTGACAATTGCTCCGATTCCGGATAAAGCGTTAATCGCATCACTAAAGGAAGATCATAAGTATGAAAAGCTCTGAGTTTCCCATTTTCAATTGGAGTATTATACTGGCTTAAATACATCCATACCTTTGATTTTTTATTAGCTAATTGCAATTCCGCTAATTTATTGGCAGACCTCCTAAAGCTGCGATCTGATGATATTCTAAAATATAAATCACTCAAAGAATCTTCCGGATAATCTCGTTGATAGAGTTTCAGTAGCCCATCCACATTATCTTCAGAAATTCCATCTTTAATTAGATTGTTTTTTAAACCCTTTAAATCCAAAGTAAAAAGTGTTGAATCTTGTTGTCTGAATAACGTGGTTTCATCCTTGCATGTTCCTATTAATAAGGGAATACCAATTGATTCGTCAGGAGCATCAGGATAAAAAGGATGTCTTTTTAAGGAATAACCATCTACAACAGGACCAAAACCAAAAGCTTTTTGCATGAGTATATCAGCCGGAACAGATAGTAATTCCTCTACAGAACCAACTTGAATTTCAGACATAAAGTCTCTGATTTTTGTATCAGCCTCCTCTTTCTCGCTCATTTTTATTCCAGCACCACTCATTATGGCTGCCTTATGAAATAATCCCTTTGCCCCAGGCATAGCCAAAAGACAACTTACTTTTGCAGCTCCACCTGATTCTCCAAAAATCATAACATTATTAGGATCTCCACCAAAGTTTTGAATATTGTCACGCACCCATTCTAACGATGCAATAAGATCCAATTGCCCTGGATTTCCTATTTTATATTTATCATCAATCCCTCCTAGATAAGCATAACCAAAAACACTCAAACGGTGATTAACACCAACTAAAACAACATTCTGCTCCTTAACGAACTTATCGGAAAAAACACTAAGCAAACCGCCTCCATCTTTAAAACCTCCACCATGAAAATAAACCATAACTGGAAGTTTTCCTTTTAAATCAGAACTAAGAACATTTAGGTTTAAGCAATCTTCGCTCATTCCCTGTTTTGACAATTCAAACCTATCTTCTCTACCTCCAGAAAACCAAGGTCCTAATTGATTCGTTTCAAAAATACTTCTGCCTGTTTGGTAACATCGATCACCATTAGTTGTACATTCTCTTACTCCACTCCATTTTTCAGGCCTTTGGGGTGGCAAAAATCTGTTCTCTCCACCAGTATCTGCACCATAAGGGATACCACGGAATATTTTAACACCATTAAACTGATAGCCCTTAACTTTCCCATATGCAGTTTCTGTAATGAGTTCTGAAGTCTTAGATTTACCTGAATTACAGTTCACATTAATAAATCCTAAAACCATAAAAAATATAAGTCTATAAAAATTAAGTTTCATATTAGCTTCGGTTTAAAATTTTATTAGCAAGATCCCTAGCTTCCCGATCTGGATCATTACGAACCTCACAGATATCGTTTAAAATCATAACAGCTCCCTTTTCATCATCGTATGCAGGCCAATGTGGAATTCCTGAATGATTTGGATTTCCCGTTCTTGCAAAATTGGTCAAAGCCAACCCCATTTTTTCAGCCAATTTACGTGGCCTACTTCCTCCTCCTGTAATCGTATCCATAATGTCTGTAGTATTAAACCAAAATGGCAAATCGCTATTATGATAAGCTCTAGGTCTACCATCATATAAAGGGGTCGCCCAATCAAATAAATAATTGTAAACCACACCTCCATTAGCTGATTGCCTTTTAGCCTGCTTGATTTGACCATTTCTACCTGCCAACAACGACCATATTTCAACTGGTTTTTTATTGGGAAATGCCTTAGCGTAAGCCATGACTACATCTCTGGTTTTCTCACCAAAATTCAAATTCCCAACAAAATATCCCTTACCTCCTTGGTTATTTTCAATACGATTTATTAATTCTTCAAATGAAATATCTTCTAGTTCTGGATTATCACGACTTGGAGAGAACTCGGCAGTCGTACTTCCTATTATCATTGGAATTCGAGCTGAAATTAAAGGAGCCTGTGGTTCAAATGGATGTTGGGGTATATTTAAATTATCTAAACACGGTGAAAACACTCCAGACCTTAAACCCGGATTATTTCTTGTTACTTTATACAGATCAACCCACGACATCTCCTGAAGTTGATCAATTTGTTTTGATGAAATACCCAATGCATCAATAAAGGATTGAGCTATTTGAGCTTGCGTATCATAACTGGATAATTTTAAAGCTGCTCCACTAATAGTTACTGCTTTATGAAAAAGACCATTAGCAGCAGGCATTGCCATTAAAGTACTAACCTTTGCCCCTCCTCCTGATTGGCCAAATATTGTAACATTAGAAGGGTCTCCTCCAAAATTAGATATATTTTCATTTACCCATTTTAAAGCCTGAACACAGTCCAGCATACCGGCAGTACCAGAGTCTTTATACTTTTCACCACCTATCTCTCTTAAATTAAGAAACCCAAATAGGTTTAATCTATGATTAACCGTTACAACCACTACTTCATCTAGAGCACTAAGATTCTCTCCTATATAAGCTTCTATTTGAATTGATGAGCCTCCTGCAAAACCTCCACCATGAAACCAAACTAACACAGGTCTTTTGGTATTATCATTAATTTCAGGAGTCCATACATTTAGAGACAAACAATCTTCACCATATCTTTTTTCTGCCCAATCAAATGTAAACCAATCATTAAAATGACTAAAATCTGCCTCCATAGGATCTCCCAATCCACCTCCTTGTGGGGCAGCGTTGCCCCAGGCTAAAGCATTACGAATACCCGCCCAACTTTTAGGTTCAATTGGAGCCATGAATCTATTTTTACCCGCAGTTGAATCTCCATACGGTATGCCTTTATAAGTATAAATATTATTACGTCGAAACCCTCTTATTTTCCCATATTTGGTTTCAACAATAGCTCCTTTCTCAGATACCTCTACAACTTGTTTATCTTCATCCTTCAGCTTTTTATTCTCAGAAGAACAAGAAACCAAAGATAATCCTCCAACACCTAGTGACGTTGCACTAGCTCCTACTACTTTTAAGAACTCTCTTCTATTATTTTGCATATTTAAGTAAGATTAAGTTAGGACAAATAGAGCCCTATAGAATTTTAAAATTCTATTCCAATAGGGAATAATTTTTAACAAACTATGAGATTAGATGAAAGAAACTTGTGTCAAATTGTAGACTAACACAAATTAAAAAGGTCTTCTCTTTAAATAGTAAAACTGAAGATTAAATACCTTAATTTGACACAAGTTCTTCCTGAAAGTCAATTAACTTTCAAATAATAAACAAAAAACTAAACTAATACCCTGGTTGAGGAAAACCTCCCATTAAATCAATCTCAGATTGAGGTATAGGATAATTGACCATATGAGGTTGCATAATTCTATTTGATACATTTGTAGAGTTTGAACCCACCATAAAATGTAGATTTACCCTTTCTACTAATAGCCCCAGTCTTTTAAGTACAAACCAACGAGAATGTTCTAATGCCATCTCACGTGCATGCTCTTCTAAATAAGTATCTAAAGTGATAGAAGTATAGTCAAAAGAAGAATCGTTATTGAAAGCTCTTCTTCTAACCTTATTAATATATTCCAAAGCTTTAGCATCTGTACTTCCACCTAATCTCCAATGTGCTTCTGCTCCAAATAGTAATGTTTCAGCAAATCTGTAATGAATATAGTTTTGATAACTATCTGTTGAAGTTGCTGGTTTATTTTCGTCATGGAACTTTCTTAAACTAAAATGGAATCTTCTATAGTTATCTTCTGTAGATACAAAAGGCTGTCCATAATTTGGATGATCAGGGTTATTTACTACATATGTGCTAGGGTCATAATAATATGTTGTAAATCTATTGTCGTTATCCTGGTCATATAATGACTCAAGGTAATCGTTAGGGAATGCCCAACCAAACGACTGACCTCCATATTCAACGGCCTGAATTATTTCGCCACTTCCAGCTTCATAAAGTCTATTAACAAACATACTTGCAAATGCTGTTGCACCTCCACCTGCTGAAGCATTACCACTAGCAAGTTCCTGATCAAACATATATGTATATAAAGACTCGGCATGAATTCTGTCTCCAGAAAATACTTCATCTAATCCTACTAAATAATGAGTAGCATTTTCTACAATAGCATCATACTGATCTGCAGCTTCCTGCCAATCTTCCTGCCACATAGCAGCGTTTCCTCTAATGTGTCTAACAACACCTTGACCATAACGTCCTAACTCTGCTGTCCAATCAAGTTTAGAAATAGCGAAATCTAAATCACTATTAACTAAAGCCCAAATATCAGCAGGATCTGCAGGCACATATTCTACAGCTGTATTTGGTTCTGTTTTAAGCACTATATTATTATAAATCGTATAAGCCTCCATATAAACCTCTGCTCTCATAGCACGTGCCTGAGCTACCAGTTTATCTTTCTTATTCTGATCCATGTCAATACCCTCAGCCTTTGCAATTATAACATTACATCTTTCAATAATTTGATACAATTGATTCCATTTTCCTGTAGGACCTATACTAGTAGGACTATATTGACTAGGATCGTACGCCCAACTTGATGCTATCCTAGCTATACCTAAATCAGTTGCTATTCGGAAAAACCCACTAGCCTGAATTGGCGCATCAGTCCCTGCCGGGTAATATAACTCACGCATAAGATTATAAAGGCCTGTAATACCAGACTCTAATCCTGCCTCAGTTGATAAAAATTCTGAGTCTATAACATCAATCGGTGTTTCTTCTAATAAATCATCACAAGACACGATTAGTAAAATTGACAATAATAGAATATAAACACTTTTTATTTTATATAAATTTTTAATTGTTTTCATCTTTCTTAACATTTTAAAGTTCATTAAAATCCAACTTGAATACCTGCAGTTACCGAAATAGCCTCCGGATATGAATACGCATCGTTTTCAGGGCTAAAAGACTGAAAATCTGTAACAGTTATCAGGTTTTGACCTGTAACATAAAACCTAAGCTTACTTAGTTTCAGATTTTCAAGAATACTGTCAGATAAGGAATACCCTAAAGTCACATTTTGTAATCTGAAAAATGAAGCATCTTCTAAACCTGCTGTAACGTTACCTGAATCCATAAATCTTCTTCCTCGAGCTTCCAATGGTCTAGGACGATCTCCTGTTGGGTTTTCAGGAGTCCAGTAATTAACCTTTACTCCAGATAAAATCCCTCTTGGATTACCTCCTGTTTGATAATCTACCAGGAAAGGGTTGAATTTGGTAACTCCTTGAACTGTATATAAACTGCTAGAAAAATCGAAATTTTTATATTCCATGTTTAGAGTAAACGTTCCATACCAATCAGGTGCCTGACTAGTTATTACACGGTCATCTCCGTTTAACTCACCATCATTCGGATCTCTATCCCAAACCTGAATATCACCTAACTCTGCATTAGGCGTGTTGGAATTATCTATTTGTTCTTGTGAACTAAAAACACCTTGGTATAAGTAATCGTAATAAACATCTATTGGTTGACCAATAAACCATTGATTAGCTACATCATCATCTTCTCTTCCGTCTCCATCTCTATCTTCTCCATACAGGCTAATTATTTTATTACGGTTACTATTAACCACAATTCCTGCACTTAAAGTAAAGTCCTTTTTTCTAATGATATCGGCGTTAAATGAAGCTTCAATACCTTGATTCTCTATTTCCCCAACATTTGTTTTACTGATAGAATAACCAGAAACCGCCTCTAATGCTCTATCTACAAGTAAATCTTTAGTTCTTGTATTATAAAACTCAACTGTACCACTTAATCTATTCTCTAAAAAACCATAGTCAATAGCTAAGTTTAAAGTTGTTGATGTTTCCCATTTAAGATCCGGATTAGGAAGGCTTGGCCCTGGTAATAAACCAGCGGTTTTTGCTCCGTTAATTATATAATCTCGAGGTATTAAAGTATTTAAACTTTGGTAAGGCTGAATCCCTTCGTTACCTACACTACCGTAACTTGCTCTTAGCTTTAAATTATTTACAGCGCTATCGGTTAAAAACTCTTCTTTATGTACATTCCAACCAGCTCCAACTGCTGGGAAATAACCCCATTTGTTGTTATCACCAAATACACTGGATCCATCAGCACGCATTGATGCTGTTAAGTAATATTTTCCGCCAAAATTATATTGTCCTCTGGCAACAAATGAAACTAAATTTCTTTCTAAACCACTAATAGTTGTTTGATTTGTTCCTGCAGAAGCAATTCCATAAATCCCTAGGTTATCATTCGGAAAATTACTCGCCTGATTTGTTAAAGATGTAGTTTGAGTATTTAAAACACTTTGTACAAAAGTTAGATTTAGATTATGGTTATCATTTTTGAAATCAAAATCATAATTAAAGATATTCTCTAACTGCCATGATTTATTCTCATCGTAAGTAATAGAACCTAATCCAAATCCTCCGGCCTGTATACCTAACAAAGATTTAGAAGAGTTATAAATAATAGATTTTCTATTTATTGTATTTCTGCTGGCGTTAAATCTATAGTTTAAACCTTTAAATGGTTTAACATCTAAAAATACATTAACGATATCACGTTTGTCTTCAATATTATTTGTTATCTCATTTAAATCTAACAATGGGTTAAAACTATCTTGAACTTCACTTGGATGAATTTTCAAGCTTCCGTCATCATTATAAACCTGCCCTAGTGGAGATGTAGTAATTGATCTCAACAACATAGAAGCAGCATCATCTGTATATGCTACACCTGGATTATCCTTTTCAGATATTTGATATGAAGTATTTAAACCAACTGTAAACCATTCGTTAATTTTTTGATCTAAATTTAATCGGATTTGTCCTCTGTTGAATTCGGAACCTTTAATTAGACCTTCCTGCTTTAAATAACTGAAACTAGAATATACCTTAGTTTTTTCTGAACCTGCAGAAACACTAACATCTCCATTTGTAATTACTGCTGAATTATTAATAATCTTATCCTCCCAGTTAATGTAATCACCTGATGCTATAGTTTCTAATTCAGAAGCAGAAAACACCTGATCATCTGGTAAAAACACTCCACCATTAGATGCTCTAAATGCTTCTCTTTTATAAGCGATGAATTCATCACCATTATAAGTATCAAAATGTTTTTGTAATGATTGTACACCTGTGTATCCATTAAAATTCACCTGAACTTTACCTTCTTTACCTCTTTCAGTGGTTATTAAAATAACACCATTAGATGCACGTGCTCCATATATAGCTTGGGCGGCAGCATCTTTAAGAACTTCCATAGAAGAAATATCATTAGGGTTAACATCATTCAAACTAGTTACCTGAACACCATCAACGATAACTAATGGATCATTACCTCCGTTAATTGATCTTTTTCCTCTAATTTGGATTGTTGTGCTACTACCTGGGCTGGCATCAGACGTACTAATTAATACCCCTGGCGCTTTACCTCTTAACATCTCCCCAACATCCGAACTAGGTACTTTAACAAGATCAGCTGTTTCCACTTTAGATACAGAACTAATTAAATCACTTTTTCTTTGAGCTCCATATCCTACTACTACAACTTCATCTAAGGCAGCTGCATCTTCTTGTAAAACCACCTTAATTTGTGATTCTCCATTTAATTTATACTCCTGAGATTTAAATCCAACGTACGAAACAACTATTGTTGTATTTAGATCAGAAACTTCTAAACTAAAATTCCCATCAAAGTCTGACTGAGCTCCATTTGTAGTTCCCTTTTCTAAAACATTAGCTCCTGGTAATGGTTGTCCATTTGCATCTGTTATTGTTCCTGATACGGGAAATTTCTGCTGCATCAAGGTGCTCACTTTCGGCTTAGGTTTAACAATAATACCCTTTCCGTCTGTTACTATAAACTCACAATTTGTTTGAGGTAAACTTTTAGTTAATAAATCACGGGTTTTTATTACGCCCTTTTTAACTTCCACCTTAGGAAAGTTATCGAACATACCTTCTTCATAAATGAATTTGTATTCGGTTTGACTCATTATTAAGTCGAAGACTTCATCTACAGTTAATACTTTATCTTCTTTGATCTCAATCTTAGAATTTTGAGATACAACATGATTAGGGATAATAGCAAAAACTGCTGTGCAGAAAAAGAAAATGAATGTCCTCATAATAATTAGCAATAGCTGCTTTCTGCTTAGAAAGCAACAATTAGTAAATTTAATTTTCATAAATTAGTCGATTATTTAGTTAGTTAATAAAAATTAATTAATTGGTAATGCTTAAAGGGGATAAAGCATAAAAACTTGCTGGTTAGACAACTTTATCCTCTTCTTTTTATTCCTTAAGTTTATATCATAGGCAAATCTTGATTTAGTTGATTATATTTTATAAAATTTAGTTTCTCTTTATTTAAGTGTAACCGTTTTTCCCTCTATAGAATACCCATTTATTGAGGTGGAATTTATGATAGACAGAATCTCCTCTAAACTTTGATCTTTATCTAAAATCCCTTTGAATTTAATTTCTTCAAGCTCCTTATTTTCAAAAACAACATTAACGTCATACCATCTGGACACAACTTTCATCATATCTTTTAAACTTTCATTTCTGAAACTAAAGATTCCCTGTTTCCAGGAAATAATCTGGTTAACATCTACTTTTTCTACCTTAAAAGATTTTTGTTTTTTGTCTAGGATTGATTGCTGATTTGGCAAAAGATTTTTGGAAGATATTCCATTATCAACCAATACCTTCCCTTCTACAAGCGTTGTAAATACCGCTTCCTCATCAGAATAAGCTTTTACATTAAACTCTGTACCAATCACTTCTATTTCCTGAGATTTATTTAAAACTTTAAACTTAGCTCCTCCATGCTCTGTACTTGGAGAGACATCAAAATAGGCTTCTCCATAAACGAGCTCTACTTCTCTGGTTGTTCCTTGTTTGAAAGCAACAGGATACTTTAACTGTGATTCTGAATTTAACCAAACTTCAGTGCCATCGGAAAGAACTATATAAAATTGACCTCCCCTAGGTATCGTTAAATAGTTATATAAAATTTTGGCAGATTTCCCGTTTTGCTTTTGATAAACAATCTTTTCTCCATTGCTCTGAGCATTGTTCGTTTGAAATGGATTCTTTTTATCAAGTTCTATAACAGAACCATCCTCTAATGTTAAAGTCGCTTTATCTGTTCCTGGCAATATTGGAGTAGTTACTACTTGAGGTACTTCTATAATCTCATTGTAAGTATTGTTAACTTTAAAATAAACCAGGGCACAAATACCTATAATTGCAGCAGCAGCTGCAAATTTATAGATGGCTCTTATAGGTAATTTATAAACCGGGATACTCTTATTGGATTTAGATTCAATTGCTCCCCATGCTTTTTCTTTATCTATCTGAGAATAGTCTTCTAGACGATCTATTAAATCCTCTATTTTAATCTCATCGACATGCGTGTTTTCTTTATAAAATTGTCCAAGTTGATTTTCATCTGAATCTGACAAAAGACCCAACTTCTTTTTTATAATTAATCTCGATATATTGAAGATTTCGATCATTACTTTTTATCACTGTTTTATTAAGGAACAACTCAATTACTAAAAAGTACTATCGAATTTTGATTTTTTTTTAATTTTTTAATTAAAATATTGTGAATAGGTCTATTAAACTTACCGTTTTAACAGCAAAAAACACCTACAAGCCTTTATAAACAAAGAGATTATGATATTAGCAAGAAAAAAATTAATTGATTAGCAAAAAATAAATAATTGCGCTTAAATCTTTAAACTCTTCTCTTAAAATGTTATAAGATTGTGATTTTAGTGTTTTAACAGTTTGAAGTTTAATCCCCAATCTTTCTGAAATTTCTATATTTCTTAACCCTTTTAAGCTCAGTTTAATAATCTCTTTCTTTCTAACGGGTAATTTTTCTATAGCAATATATAACTGACGTACTACCTCCTCTTCTAAAATCTGATTTAAAAACAGATTATCATCGTCCAAAGATTTAATAGTACTCTCCTGATATTTGATTTTTACTTTTTGATGTTTAATTACATTGTAACATTTATTTCTAACTGCTTTATATAAATAAACCTTAATGGAAATATCATCAGAGAATGAATTATTGCTCTCCCACATAGTAACTAAAACATCTTGTACCAAGTCTTCACACTCTGCTTTAGATTCCAAAAATCTATTGGCATACATGACTAAGGCCTCATAGTAGAGGTCAAAAACTTCTTTTAATTTGTCTTTAGTTAACATTAACTATTAATCTGTCTTGAGGGATTTAACTGTTTAGCTCTTTAGCACAAATTAATACAAATTTTTATGAATTGACTAATTATTAATATGAATTGGTTGCTGCAATTTTAAACCTTTAAGTAATTTACTACAGGGGTTTTTAAATACATTCGTAGAAAATATTTAACTTGCTTTAATGTTAACTATTTCTTTTTAAAGCGCATTTGAATTGAATTTTCGTCACCTATACGCTAAACAACACCTATGAATACATTGCAATGGAATAAATTCAAACACCTGCTCACAAAAGAAGAAATCTCAGCTAAAACAATCTTACTTAATGAAGGTGAAATTTCAAGAAAAGTGTTTTTTATTGAGAAAGGCTGTTTAAGATCTTGGTTTAACAATAATGGAAAGGATATCACATTTCAGTTTTTCACAGAAGGTCAAATCGTGGCATCTATTGAAAGTTTTAAATCAAACCAACCAAGTTTATTTACTATCGAAAGTATAGAATCCTCTGTTATCTATTGGATGTCCAAAACCGAATTCGATAGAATCTTAGAAGAATCTCCAGACGTAAAAAAACAATTTGAAGATCTCACCTTCGATAGACTAATCACTTACCAAAAACTATTTCTTTCCAGAATAAAAGATAATCCGGAGAAAAGATATCTAAACCTACTTGAAACTCATCCTGAAATTATTTTAAGGGTTCCACAGCACTACATAGCATCCTATTTAGGCATAACGTCTGTTTCCTTAAGCAGGATTAGAAACCGAAGATAGATTTCTTAACAATTGTTATCGTCAAAAAAATGAATTGATAGGACATTTGTACAATATTAAAAACAGTACAAATGAAAGTAGTAATAATATTCAACCACCCATACGAAGGTAGCTTTTGCAATGCCATTTTAGAATCTGTATCTAGAGGTCTTATTAAAAATGGCCATGACATTGATTTAATACATCTTGACAAAGAAAATTTCAACCCTGTAATGACATCTAATGACCTCAAGGCCTTTAGGGATAAAAAACCTGTAGATCCTAAAGTTATAGAGTACAACAATAGAATTAAACAGGCCGATCACCTTATATTTATTTTCCCCATCTGGTGGGAACTCATGCCTGCCATGACCAAAGGGTTTATCGATAAAGTCATCTTTCCAGGAGTCGCATACGACTATTCCAATACTCAAAATACGCGGATGAAACCGCTTTGGAACAACCTTAAAGGCATAACCATCTTAACAACCATGAACACGCCTAAATTCCTCTATTGGGCTATTTTTGGTAACGCTATTAAGAAAGCAATGCTATTAGGAACATTCTGGAAGCTGGGATATAAAAACCGAAAATGGATTAGTTTCAATAACGTAAAACAAGTCTCCCCAGAGAAAAGAGAGCAATGGTTAACTAAACTAGAGCATCGATTTATGAAAATGAATCAATGATCTAAACATTTAACGGTATTTTTTTTTAAAAGTACAAACAAAGAAAACCCTTATAAAATAAGGGTTTTCTTTGTTTTTGTTTGTGATGTTTTGTGTGATTATTTTCCGATACAGAAATTAGCAAAAATATTACCCAGTAACTCATCGTTCGTAACCTGACCAGTAATTTCACCGAAGTAATACAAAGCCTGACGAATATCGATAGCCAATAAATCTCCAGACAAACCAGAATCTAAACCGTAGCGCACTTTTTCAATCTCTTCTAAAGCTTTTAACAACGAATCGTAGTGTCTTGTATTTGTTACAATGGTATCGTTATTTCTTAAAGCTCCGGTATTTACAAAACTTAGCAATTTATCCTTTAATTCTTCGACACCAAATCCAGTTTTTGCCGATAATAAATGTAAATCTGAAATCTGAATTTTAATGTTTTCTATCTCGGTTTCTGAAAGCTTATCGATTTTATTAGCTATAATAACAATTGGCTTTTGCGGATATTTGTTCTTAATTTTTTCAATTTCAATCTTAAACGATCTAATGAAACCGTCTTCTTTAAGATTGGTGCTATCTGCTAAGAAAACCACAACCTGAGCTTGCTCGATTTTTTCAAACGTCTTTTTAATACCGATGCTTTCAACCACATCCTGAGTTTCTCGAATACCTGCAGTATCTATAAACCTGAAACCAATTCCTCCTATTGAAATTTCGTCTTCAATGGTATCGCGAGTGGTTCCTGCAATATCTGAAACAATAGCACGTTCCTCATTTAAAAGGGCATTTAACAAGGTAGATTTACCAACGTTTGGTTCACCTACAATAGCAACAGGAATTCCGTTTTTAATAACGTTACCTACAGCAAACGAATCGATTAAACGCTTTAATACAACACTAATGCGGTCTACTAAATCTTTAAACTGTGATCTGTCTGCAAACTCGACGTCTTCTTCAGCGAAATCTAATTCTAATTCTATTAAGGAAGCAAAATTCAATAACTCTTCACGAAGTTTCGCGATTTCAGATGAAAATCCACCACGCATTTGTTGCATGGCGATTTGATGAGACGCCTCATTATCACTGGCAATTAAATCGGCTACAGCTTCCGCCTGACTTAAATCTAGTTTTCCATTTAAAAATGCTCGCAATGTAAATTCTCCAGGCGTTGCGGTTCTACAGCCTTTTCTAAGAAACAACTGAATAATTTCCTGTTGAATATAATTAGAACCATGACAAGACACCTCAACCACATCTTCACCGGTATAGGAGTTCGGGTTTTTAAAAACCGAAACCAACACCTCATCAATCGTTTTTGGTCCATCGACAATATGTCCTAAATGTATGGTATGGGTTTTCTGTTTGGTAAGCGATTTATTATTTACAACCGACCTAAAACAACTATCGGCAATAGTAATAGCATCTTTACCTGATAAACGGATAACAGCAATGGCACCTGCTCCCGAAGGTGTTGCCAAGGCAACTATGGTATCTTGATTAATCATAAGGTTTAAACTAAATAAATGCCGTCTGGTTTAATCTCAATTTTCTTGTCTTTGTATAATGAACCTACTGCTTTTTTAAAGTTCTTTTTACTCATTTGAAGCAGATCCTTAATATCTTCAGGGTTCGATTTATCGGTTAAGTCTAAATAACCGCCATTATCTTCTAACTCCTTTAAAATACGCTCGGCATTTGGCTCGATATTTCTATAGCCAATTTGCCCCAATGATATATCTAATTTATTACCGGGACGAATCTTCTTAACGACACCTTTTAACTTATCGCCTACGCTTAATTCTGTAAAAATTTGATCGTTATAAACTAAACCAGTATGTTTTTTATTGACAATAACGTTCATGCCAATTTCTGAAGGATGTGAAACAATTAAATCGACTTCATCAAACTGCTTAACGGTAAGTTCCTTATTGCTCAAAAAACGGTTGGTTTTACTCGAAGCGACTAACCTTTCAGTTTTCTCGTCCATATAACAATGCACCAGATACCATCCTTTAGGCTTCATTTTAAAGGCTTGTTCTTTAAACGGACAGAATAATTCCTTTACCAGACCCCAATCTAAAAAAGCTCCGAAATCGTTTACCTGACTGCATCGCAATAAAGCGAATTCGCCTAATTTAATATAAGGCATATCGGTAGTGGCTACCGGACGTTCTTCATTGTCTAAATACACAAAAACATCTAGCTTATCCCAAATTTTAAAAGTTTCTGGAACATACCTGTTTGGTAGTAAAACCTCGTTATTTTCTTCATCTACTAAGTAAATACCATGATCGGTTTCACGTAGAATTTCTAATGTATTAACTTGCCCTATATTTATCATGCTGCAAAGGTAATAATATTAACACGAGTTTTTCCAATAAATATAAGACATAAAAAAAGCGCTGCAATATATAATTACAACGCTTTTCTATGCATAATTAAGTGTATTCTAATAAACAGATTCTTTACCGAAGTGCTTCGTTAATAAGTAATAAACCACCGCTCTGTATTTATTACGATTAGATTTACCATATTGCTCCATAACAGCATCAATACCTGCGTCTAAATCTGGCCCGTCTGCTAAACCTAATTTTTTAATTAAAAAATTGTTTTTTACAGTAGCTACCTCTGCTTCATCTGATCCTGAAACTGTTGCTGCATCAGCGTTATAAATTGCAGGTCCACAACCTATTGTAACTTTTGTTAATAAACCCATATCGGCATCAATACCACATTTCTCTTTTAAATCGGCAGCATATTTCGCAATAAGCTCATCTCTTTTACTCATAATAATGTCTTTTATAAATTAATAAAATTAGTTGTTTTAAATATACTTAATTTTATGACACTGTAAAAGGGAAATAGTCACATATAACACAGATTTTACATACGTCAATTAACAAAACGCGAGCAAATCTATAAAATACCGTTACTTTAAAAACTCAAAATAATTTAAAAGGACTTTGTCGTTAACTTGTTTAGGCGTAAAAACCTCAAGTAATTTTGGTCTTTCACCGTTTTCGTAAAAACCTTCTAAAGCATACTCCAAAGAGGTTTCCTCGTTAGCTGTTATATACTCGAAACCATACATCTCACTTAAATGCTTTGCTGTTAAATTATGATTGGTTTCAAAGTAAGTATCGAAATTTTCAGTATCCTTATGCCCAGGAAGAATTCTAAAAATACCGCCACCTGTATTGTTCACTACTATAATTCTGAAATTAGCCGGTATATAGTTATTCCAAAGTGCATTACTATCGTATAAAAAACTTAAATCACCAGTAATAAATGTGGTTTGCTTTTCATTGGCAACTGCACAGCCTATCGCTGTAGACGTACTACCATCGATTCCACTGGTTCCTCGATTACAATACACCTCCAGAGTTTTATTTATTGTAAAAAGTTGAGCATAACGAATTGGTGAACTATTGGCTATTTGTAATATTGTGTAATTAGGAACAGCATTGAACAAATAATTAAAAACCTTAAAATCACTAAACGGAATTTGATTTAAATACTGATTATGTTTTTCCATTCGTTGAGTTCTTACCTTCTTCCAGTCAGAATGATAATGGCTCTTTACATAATGCGTAAGTTTTGGTAAAAACGTTTCGAAAAACTGATTTGGTGTAACCTCCAAGTGATTACTTAAACAAAAAAATGTATCGTTGGCATCCTTCTTACCAATATGCCAGTGTTCCCTAGGCTGATATTTACGTAAAAATGCTTTAATTTTTTTAGAAACAATCAGTCCTCCAAAAGTTACAAGAATATCAGGCTGTAGCTCCTTTTCTTCTTCCTCTGTTAGAGGCGCAATCATTTGATCGATACTCGGGAAAAAGCTGTCGTGATATAAATTCGATGTTGTCTCTGTAAATACAATAACACTATCGTCTTCAGCCAATTCATCAAGCCATTTTCGTTCTATCTCATTAGGTTGATTTACTCCAACCAAAACCATCTTTTTGGTAGCAGCATTCCAATCTTCCAGACATTCCTGCAGCGTATACGTTTCAATCGTTTTTTGCTTCACTGAAAACTCTGTTACCTTAGGCGATACACTTAATTTATCAACCGTTTGATACAACGGTTCATCAAAAGGAATATTAATATGAACCGGACCTTGTTTTATAATGGAATGATTTATTGCCGTTTGAATTTCTTCCTCGTTATACGACTGAATATCTTTCTGAAGTCCTAAAAAACGCTCTAATCGGTCTTCAATGTTCTTAAATATTGGTAAATCTTCATTCCCAGGAAGGTTATTCTCATCCTTTAAATCTAATTTCAGATTCGCTGAATACAGAATATGATTATCAAAAACGTTTTTCTGATTTATCGTTTGTCCATCACCAATACCAATTAAATGCTTTGGTCGATCTGCCGACAAAACTACTAACGGAATATCGCTGTAAAACGCTTCAGCTACCGCCGGATAATAATTCAACAAAGCACTACCCGATGTACATACCACAGCTGTTGGCTCCTGTATTTGTTGCGCAATACCTAAAGCAAAAAAAGCAGCACATCGCTCATCGACAATACTATAACACTTAAAATACGGATCGTTGGAAAAACCAAGTGTTAATGGAGCATTTCTACTTCCCGGAGATATTATAATATGTTGAATGCCTTTAGCCTTACAAAGCTCTATAACAGTTTGAGCAAGAGGGATATTTGGGTACATCATAGCTTTTTAATGAGTATGTAAAAGTAATAATAGCGTAGCAAATACCCTAATTACAAAACGTTTTTCATCACTTTAGATTTCGATACCGTTTCTTCCCATTCGCTTTCCGCATTTGAATGTGATGTGATACCGCCTCCAACATAGATAATTGCAGTACTATTTTTAATTTGCATGCAACGTAAATTCACATACAACTGGGTACTTTTCTTAGGAATGGCATATGCCCGGTTTTCTATATTACGTCGCCCTGAACGGGGTTTAGCGACGGTTTCTAAATTTAATTCACCTAAAAAACCTGTATAATATTCTCTATTATAGTTTTCATTTTTTAAGATAAACTCTTTTGACTCCTGTTTAGGCAAACCACAAACGGCTGGCGTTGGATGAATTATTGAAATGACATCCTTTAACGCTGAATTAGAGTCCAGTCGTGCTGAAATTAGAGTTCTTAAATGAACCAGATTACCGGCTTTTACCGTCTCTGTTTTCGAAACTTTTAAATGGCCTACTGAAGGCTTAATGCTATCTACAATAAAATCAGTTACAAATTGTTGTTCTTCCCTTTCCTTATTCTGCCAGGTCACATCAAGTGTACCGTTGTATTCCTGAGTGCCGGCTAATGACATAATTGAGAACTGCTGACCTTCAATTTTTATCAAAGTTTCGGGAGTCGCGCCTAACCATAAACCCACTTTTGGATGATACCAGCAATACGCAAAGGCTAAAGGATAATGATTAAGAAGACTTTTAAAAATTTCAATAGGATTAGTTTCTTTAATTTCTACGTCTTCCTGTCTTGATAACACTACTTTTTCAAAAGCAGCATCTTTAATAGCTTCAACCCCTTTGTTAACCAAATTAATATGAAAGGCCTTTTGCTCGCCTGTCACAACAGATAACGGCTTACCGTTAAGTTGTGTTGGTATTACCTCATAATCTGAACAAATAATTTTTGAAGCATTATCTGCAGGCAACAAAATAGCATCTAAAGTATCATCGAAAGGTGCAAAAACAAATCCTTTCTCTGTAAAATCTTTGGTAATATGTAACGTATTATCCTTTTGTAAAAACGCCGATATAGATGATTCTCCTGGTTTTCTATAAGCAACAAAAGGCAACTCGTTATTGTATTGGGTTTCAATACAGGTAAAAAAATTAAATAAGGTCATTAACTATCTTTGTTTTGGTAACGAAATGGTAGATAATTTACAAACCGAGATTAAATTATTGTCTTCATCGGTTACTTTGATATCCAGCAACTGGGTTGTTCTTCCTTTATGAACAAACGTTGCTTTAGCATAAACAAAGCCCTCACGAATACTTTTTAAATGGTTTGCTGAAATTTCTATACCACGCACAAAAAACTTTTCGGTATCTATAAAAATATGCGAAGCAAAACTCCCTACACTTTCTGCTAAAGCGGCTGTTGCACCACCGTGCAAAACACCATCAGGCTGGTGTACTCTCGAGTTTACAGGCATACGAGCCACTAAAAAATCATCACCATAATCTACAACTTCAATTTCTAAGGTTTCCATTAAAGTATTTTTGCAAGCTGCATTAGCTTGAGCTATTACATTCTCTTTAGATAATGGCATTTAATATTGTATTTTTATTAGCGCAGGTAAAAATACAAAATGCTAATCAAAGGCATGAAAAATTAACCTTTAATTAAATTTACCTTATTAATAATTTTATGAAAGCACCTACTTTAGAAAATAACCGTGTTAAACTAACCTTATTAGATTTAAGCAACTACAAACACCTTTTAGATATTGCACAGCAACCCAATCTTGTTCAGTATTCGCCGAGTAAAATTGACACCCCGGAAGACTTAAAAGATTATGTACAAACTGCGGTTGATGCATATTACCACCAAACAGCAATCCCTTTTATTATTTTTGACAAACAACTGAACTCATATGCCGGAAGTACTCGTTTTGCTCTAGTAAACTGGCAAAACAAACTTTTACACATTGGCTGGACCTGGATTGGCAAAGAATTTCAAGGAAGCGGATTAAATACACAAATGAAATACCTAATGCTTGAATATGCTTTTGAAACGCTGAACTTCGACAAAGTTTGCTTCACCGTAGATGAACGCAATACAAAATCAAGAAAAGCAGTTGAAAAATTAGGAGCAACCTTAGAAGGCATCCTAAGAAAAGATGTTTTAATGCTGGACGGTTTTAAGCGTAGTACTTGTTATTATGGCATTTTAAAAGAAGAATGGCCAAAAATAAAATCAACTATAGTAGCCCAGCTTTAAACGTTGTCCTAAACCAATAAACATAGAAAATAGCATTAAAAACAGCAAACACATTAAAACACTATTAATTAAGGTCTGTTGCCAACCTATTTCCAAAACATTAATAAACGGGTACGGATAAAACCCGGAAAACATACCTCGTGTTAATATATATATTAAATACACCAACGGGTAAATCAACCATTTCGGAATTAAAGACCAAACAACATGTTTGGCTCCATCGTACAAAAACCAATACACCACGGTTAAAACAGGAATAATACTATGAAGTAATTCGTCTATAATAATCTGAAAACCTTCAGGTGTCCAGACCGATCTCAATAAGGTTTGATATACTACGCAAACCACCGTAATATAAACCGCAATTGGTGTTAACCATGTTTTGTAATCCACCTTTTGAAAGTTTAAACTTTTCATGGTAAAAAACAGTGCTACAATGGTGTTTGTTAATATGGTGAAATAACTAAAAAACCGTTCTATCGATTCAACCGAAGACATGGTTTTATCCATTAGCATCAAAAAAAACTGCATTATTACGGCAAACCAGCCCAATATAGCAATACTATAAGCCAACCGTGTTTTCATAAATGGTTAATATAAATGTTATTTACAATTGGTTTTCACCAGAGGCATTTTAGAAGAATAAGCAATACTATCTCTAAACTTAAAGGCTGTTCCCGTTTCGTTTAAGGTGCCGAATCCTTCAATTAGAGTATCTTTTTTCACTAAAAACGCGACTTCCCTAACGCTTTCTATACCTTCCGATATAAAAGTAAATGTACCCAGAAGCTTATCGCGATACAACTTCCCTCTAAAATTACCCATGTTCTCATCTTTTTCGTGATACCTGTAGTTTAACCGACCGTAAACATCGTCACTCACATCGGTAATTTGAAATAGCAACTCATTTCCGTCTCCACTATATACGTAGCAACCTGTCTGCAAAGATGTTGTGTAATAACCACAGCCTGCTAAGGTATGATTTGCTGTTTCTCCTGTATAATTATAATTAATAGTTACAGCATAAGGAAACGACTCGCCTGACATAGCGTTTATACAATTGCGTTTTGAAATCTGAATCGTTAAAACCACAGCTTCTGTTTCTACATGATAACGCTTTACGTTAGCATCCATAGCACGAACAGGATCAATATGCGGTGTTATAATGGTATCACTCATCATCTTCAATTCAATTTTATTATCTGCAATTTCCAAACCCCAAAATGTTTCGGTTCCTGCTGCTTTAAAATAAGAACCAGACTCAAGTGTTTCTGAATATTCTTTTTTTGTTTGAACTTTCAACGTGTCTGATAATTCAGTATCTGAAGTTTCCAATTTTTCAGTATTCTTATTTTTACATCCAATGAGTAAAATCAAGAAACCTATGAATACAAAAGCAAACCTAAACATGACTTATGGTGTTACTTTTTTGAAGCGCATCATAGGTAAATCGCCCATCAATAAATTCAATTTTCCATCGGCATCAATACTATAAGCATCTATTTTCTTCATAGTTTTAAGAAATACCACTTCTCCTCCACCTTCACAAAACATTAAAGTTGTTGGTCCCGGCTCTCCGAAAGACAATTTATTTCCTTCTAAAGTATAATCTGCCGAATATCCATTACAGCCATTGTTTCCCATAACTTTCCCTTCTTCTTTACTAAAAGTTATTTGAGGTTTTTTGTTCGGATAAAGACCATCAAATGCTATTCGAGGTCCTGTAACATATTCTAGTTCCCATGATGAATTATATATGGCATCTGTTGTAGACTGTGATGTTTTACATGAAAAAACAAATAGAAGACAAGCAATACAAAAAGTTAAGCTTAAGTATTTCATAAGTTAAGGTTTTTAATATGTTCCTTACGAAGTTAGCTTATTAATAACTTAAAATCAAACGTTTTAACGATTCCAAATATCTTTTAACATAAAAAAAACATAGCAACCATAAATAGAGTATTTGATGGTTGCCATGGTTTATATTTTATTAAAAATGAAAAGATTAATATCCGCCTCGAATACAGTCGTGAACCTTTTCTTTATATAACTGAGTTAATGCCTGATGCACAATGGGAGATAACGTGTTTAAACCAGATGCCTGGGCATTACCTATAACCTGTTGCTTTGAACTGGCTCCCGGAATAATTGTACTCACAGCTTCATGGTCTAAAATCCAGCGTAAAGCTAATTGCACCATGGTTAATTCATCGGGAAGTATATTTTTCTTTATTTCTTTAACAAACTTTAATCCCTTTTCAAAAGGAAGGCCTGCAAAAGTTTCACCAACATTAAACGCTTGACCGTCGCGATTAAAGTTTCTGTGATCATCTTCAGCAAAAATGGTATTTTCATTAAATTTTCCGGTTAACAAACCACTCGCTAATGGTAATCGCACAATAATTCCCACGCCTTTGTCCTGTGCCTGTGGCAATAATTCGTCTACCAATTTCTGACGGAAAATATTGAAAATAACCTGTAAGGACAATAAACCTTCCTGTTGTAAACAAATTAAACCTTCTTCAACGGTTTCTACACTTGCTCCAAAATGCTTAATTAAACCTTCCGATTTCAATTCACGTAACCAATCGAATACCTCTCCGTCTTTTAAAGACTGTGTTGGAATACAATGTAGTTGTAATAAATCTAAACTATCTGTTCCTAACCGTTCTAAAGAACCTTCAACAGTATTTCGTAATACCTCCTTGGTATATTTATCTGGGAAAGCATTGGCCGCTCTTCCAAATTTAGTAGCTACCCGAATTGGATTTTCACAGGTTTTTAAAAATTCGCCTATTAAAGCTTCACTTTTTCCGTTACCGTATACATCCGCGGTATCAAAAAAAGTAATATCCCTTTTTACAGCTTCGTTTAAAATTTCGAATGCCAATTCTTTCGACAAATCTTGCCCCCAATCGGCACCCAATTGCCAACATCCTAATCCAACCTCACTAACCTGAAAGCCATTTTGTCCTAAATTTCTATATTTCATTATTGTTTAGTTTCTTCTTTTTACCAAACAAAGTTAAAACAAACTATTAAGAATTAAATATCTTATTCAACTAAGCGTTTTACAATTAATGAAACAGGCAAAACTTCAGTGGTGTGCTCAATGCTTGGGCCCGCCACCCAAACCGTTTTATATGTCGCTTTGGTAGCTGCATTTTTTGTAGCATTCATCCCTATTGAAAACCGAATCATTTTCACCCACTTTTTAAGTTTTTTATGTCGGTTTAAAACCGATTCAAGCCAGGTAGCTTTGGTTCCTATTTTTTGAACATAAGGCGTATTAATAACTGTACATGGTGTACCTGAAATACGCTCAGTCATAACAATATCGCCGACACCATATTTAATACAGGCTTGTTTATATTCGTCGGTGACATTAGCCTCTACCGAAGCAATAAACGGACTTCCAACCGAAACTCCAGCAGCACCGTAATTCAGCATCCTGTCAACATCGGCTTTACATCCCACACCTCCGGCAGAAATAACAGGGATTTTACATTGCGCCGTTAGTAATTTTATAAGTGTTTCAGGTGATAAATCGCCACGATGTCCTCCGGCTTCATTATTAACGGCAATTACCGCATCGGCCCCCAAAGCTTCCACTTTTCTGGCATACTTTAAGTCCACCACATCACAAAATACTTTAATACCATATTTATGAGCTTCCTTAATAGTTTCTTCAGGACTCCCTAATGAAGTTATAATAAAGTCGCAGCCTTCTTCACAAAGTACCCGTAACTGTTCCTTATATTTAATATTCGATTTGTTAACGATTAAATTAAATCCGAATGAGCCTCCTTGAACTTTAGATGCTTTTAAGTCTTTTATAGCAACTTTTAATTCGTCTAAAGTTCGGTAATTAAGTGCAGGAATACACCCGGCAATACCCTCGTTCATAGCTGGCTTAACCATTGCAGTATTCGACACCAAGAACATTGGCGCCTGAATAATTGGGTATTTTATATTAAGAAGTTTGGTAAGTTTAGTTGACATTTTAAAAATGAATTTCAACAAATATACCAATTATTATGCGTGCATAACACTTAAAGTAATGTAAATATTAAAATTGATAATATCCACATTTTAGGTAAGCGCCTTCTTCAAATGCTACAGGATGATCGATATCATGATACGTTTTTAATTTTATTGTATAAGACCGTTTTACATTACTTAGAACCTGCTGATTGATATCGAAAAAAGCCTGTGTTGTAACTCGAGACGAGCAAGAAGCCAAAACCAAAAGACCGTTTTTTGCAGTGAGTTTTTCGCCTAATTCTGCTAATTGGGCGTATTTTTTCTTTGCCAAGTCTACTTCTGAAGCCTGTTTTGCAAAACTAGGCGGATCGATAACGACTACATCAAAAGTTACTTTGTTATCGATAAGTTTTTGAAGCTCCTCAAAAGCATCACCAGTAATAATTTTATGTTCTCCGGTATAGTCATTAAGTTTACCGTTTTCCAAAGCAATTTCTAAAGCCTGCTTACTAATATCTAAACTGGTAACCGATGTTGCTCCGTTATATAATGCATGTACCGAAAATCCACCGGCGTAGCTAAATACATCTAAAACCGATTTTCCTTTACTCCACTCTCCTACCTGTTTTCTATTGGCTCGATGATCTAAAAAATAGCCTGTTTTATGCCCTTTAATAACATTTGCAGAAAACTTCACATTGTGCTCAACAAACTCTACTACTTCATTTTCAAGTGTCCCGAAAACCACTTCTCCATTTTCCAGATTATGTAATCTAGACTGCTCCAGACTTCTACTTAAACGCATCACTACCGTTTTAGCACTTGACACCTCCTGCAAACTTGGAACAATACTTTCTAAATATGGCAACCAGATTTCTGAATAAATTTTCACCACTAAAACCGAATCATACACATCGGCAATTAAACCTGGAAATCCATCATTTTCACCAAACAACAAGCGATAGCTATTGGTATTGGTTTGAAGTAATTCGTATCGTTTGGCAAATGCTTCTTCTATTCTATTTTGAAAAAATTCAGCATTTATTTCAACCTTTTCAAAACCACTATTAAGCATTTTTATACGAATTGGTGAATTTTCATCGTAAAGTCCAATACCTATAACACGATTCTTACTTTTATCGAAAATAATAGCTAAATCTCCCGACTTGGCATCATCTTTAATCTTGGAAATATTATTTGAAAACACCCATGGATGTCCTTTTAACACAAACTGTTCGCCTTTAGTATTTAGTTTAACGGCTAATCTGTTTGGCTTGTAAGTTGATTTTAATTTATTGGAAAAGGACATGATTTTAAACTATAAATTTCAAGTGTCAAAAGTATTTCATTTAAAACGCTTATTAAAACAATTCTAACCAAAAAATTAGGGTTACTTAATTAAAAATGATTAAATTTGGTAACCCTGAGGCCTTAGCTCCTCCTTAATAATCTTTATTAGCACTAATTGTTTCCTAAAATGGCCAAAGAAAATAAAGATTATATCATCCCTATTTTGAAAGAAAATCCTTTATTCAAAGAGATTTCAGATGAAGAATTATGTGCTTTCCTTAAAATTTCATCTGTAAAAAAATGGCCTAAGAACACTTGTTTATTTGACGGAGACAGTACGCTTTACAATTTTTATATCATCATATCCGGAAAACTAAAACTCTATTATTACAACAAAGCTAAAGATCGTAAAATCACTCTGTTTTTATTAGTTAAAAACGATGCTTTTGATGTTTCTCGTCTATTAAATTTTTCACAACATAAAGTATACTACGAAACTTTAACCTGTGCCAACATACTTACTACAAATTCGATTTTATTAAAACGATGGATGATGGATAATCCTGAATTTTACAAATCCTTATTACATTATACACTTATTAAACTTAAAGACTTAGAAGAGTATGTTACCAGCTCCTCTATTGATGATACTTCAACGAAACTAGCAAAACTTCTCATAAATAACGTTAATCATTCTTCAAATCAGATTGAAAAAATCAACGACTTACCACATAAGGAATTAGCTCAACTTATTGGTACCACACGCGCCGTATTAAACCGTCAGATTCAGGTTTTCAAAAAAGAAGGCATTATAGATATCAGAAATAAAAATATAGAAATCAAGAACATGGATTTACTTTTAGATAAATTAAAAAACAACTGATAATCCAAATGTTAAACATTTATTAAAACAACAAAAAGTGCTACTTGGGTAGCAAACAACTGTGCATTTTCCGACTAGTTTTACAGTATAAAATTTTTCTCCCTGAATAATAGTGGTAGCAAATTGTTTAATTAAATCTATTATTATGAAAAATTTTTTACTGGCTCTAACTATTTTAGGATTTGCCAACCTATGTTTCTCTCAAATTGAAGATAAACGCCATCCGCTTTATATGGCGTCGACTATGGATGATTACTTTAAAGAATCTCCTACAGCAAAAGAAAAAGAAGCAAATATCAATAAGATATTGCGAGAAAGAGAACCTAATTTTGCTTCAGCAAGCAAAAATTCAAGTTTTGAAGAAAACCTTTTAGCTGTCTTAAACGACAACTTTATGATTAATGACAATTATGTTTTTGAATCTTTAAAAGAAAAAGCTTCGTCTCCTGAAACAACAAAAAGTCACTTAAATGATGAGTATTACAATGCTGTTGCTGTTTCTGCAGACTGTGAACGTATAAATGCCTTAGAAACTCTTGTTGCTAATTTCGATATTACCAAACATCAATTTTATAATGAACGTTCTAATAGATTTGAAATTGGATTTAAAGAAGGTGATGATAAAAGTGGACAGATAACTGCAGTTTTTGATGCTGAAGGTAATCTAATTAAATCATTTGAACGCTTTAAAGATATCAGACTTCCTCGTGTTGTTTTAGATGCCATAAACGATGAATACCCTGGTGCAATTATAAAAACCAACACATACATTGTTTCATACAACGAAGACTCAGGAACAAACAAAATTTATAAGGTAAAAATAGATGCAAACGGAAATAAAAAATCTTTGAAGATAAATAGTAATGGTAAGTTTATTTGAGTTATTATTTGAATTAGTCAACTAAAAGCACAATCAAAATCTCTGGTTGTGCTTTTTAATTTTATGTTAATTAACCTTATTCAGTAAAGCCTGAAACCTAGGTTCTTCTCTTAAAGGTTTAAATCTTACATCTTGCTTTAATCCCCAAAAGAAAAGCCCCTGACCTCCTACTTCATAATCCTTTTCTAACCAGGTAAGAGTATTTTCGACATCGCCTAATCCCATATAAATGGTTGCAATCATAAATGGAGGCACATAAACCATCTTATTTTTGTTCAGTTGATATTCTAATATTTCTCTGGCTTTTTCATACTCGCCAATTTTCCCATAACAATATCCAAGCATCCAGTTAGTATTAGATGCTACACTTCTTGATGTATAAAGGTCTATGGCTTCCTGATACTTACCTAAACCTGATAAATTAGTAGCCTTCATCCAGATAAGCATATTATTGTTTGGAAACAATTTTAACGACTCATCCATTTTATCAATCGCTTTTTGAAATTCCCCTAGATAATAATAATGTTGTCCCATGTCGCCTAAATACTTAGAAGACAACGGATCTAATTTAATTACTTTATTAAAATTTTCTTCCATCAACTTAAGGTTTCCTTCAAAAGCATAAATCCACGCTAACTTATCGTATGCACTAACATAACTAGGGTTAATCTCTGTTGCCTTCTTTAAGTACAATATGGCTGTTTCTCTTTGATATTTATAATAACTAATTGCTCCTAAAGCACCGAATGTTCCTCCATCACTTGAATTAATAGCTAAAGCTTTTAAAGCGGGTATAGAGGCAAGCTCTAACATTTTTTTAGGGGATTCCCTTCCCCAGAAAATATATTCAAGATACGTTTCTGCTAATCCAACATAAGCTCTGCAAAAATTAGGATCCAGTTCTGTGGCTCGTTTAAATAATTGTTCGGCTTTTTTAAGTTCTTCAACCTTACCTCCTCCACGATGCAAAAAAGCTTGTCCTTCTTTAAACACACTATAAGCCTCAGGGTTATTTGTTGGTAAATTATTTAAACGGGATTCTTCGGTTTCACTCAATCGAATTTTAAGAGCATTAGCAATATCTTTTGATACATCGGTTTGTAATTTAAAAATCTGAACCATGGTATTGTCGTAATTGTTAGCCCATAAATTTTTATTACTTGTAGCATCTACCAAATTAGCATTAATACGCACCTGATTATCATTAACACGAACACTACCTTCAAGAATATAATTAACATCTAACTCCTTCGCTATTTGTTTAATGGATTTAGCAGTGCCTTTATAATGCATAGCCGATGCTCTAGAAATCACTTGAAGATGTTGAATTTTAGAAAGATGTGTTATAATATCTTCAGTAACACCATCGGTAAACGCCTCAGAATTTTCATCTAAATTCACACTGTTAAATGGTAAAACGGCAATGGTTAAATCATTTAATTGGTTATTATCTAAATTTTCAGGTCTCGTAAGCAATAATGTTGTGATAAAAGCTAACAATATGACTAACAAAACAGCTGCTTTTCGTTTAAAGCTTTTGAATGATTTCCCTATTCGTTCTTCTGTTTTACCATTAATCTCAGATAAACTCGGAACAACAACACCTTCATTGGCTACTGCAAAAACAGGCATGGTTTGATTCACATTTTTAAATTCGAAAACATCAAGATATTTAGTTTCAAATTCACTTTGGTTTCTTAAATCATCATTAACTTTATCTGAAATTAAAATACTTCCTGGAACCGCCAATGATTCTATTCTAGACGCAATATTCACAGCATCACCTATAACATCGGTTTCCGTACGAATAATATCACCTAAATGCACTCCAATACGAACTGGTATAATTGGTTCTTCCTGAAAATGCTGCTGCATTTTAATGGCACAATTTATAGCCGAAATTGAACTTTTAAAAACACTTAAAGTTCCGTCTCCATAATATTGAATAAGTTCTCCACCACATTCTGTTGTAGACCTATTAAATATTTCTCGATGTTTTTGTCGAATATGCACAGCTTGTTTTTCATCCTTTTGCATCAAGGCTGTATACCCTTCAATATCGGTAAACATAATTGCTACAAGCTGTCGTGTTTGTGTCATTTTATCTGAGTGGAAAATGTTTAATACACTAATTTAAAACATTATCCTTAAAAACAACATATTTCACATAATTACTTAACTAACAGAATTCTACACGATATTTATTTATATTTATGGAAGTAATGCAACCAATATGCCAGACGTTTTTAATAATAGTGTTTCCGAATTTCTTACCGGGGTTCCTTTTTTTACCGAGGTTTCCAGACCTTCTTTAGATAAACTATGCAAAGCATCTAAAACTGAAACCTTTTTAAAAAATGAAAGCATACTTACGAAAGGAGATGTTGGTGATTCTATGTTTGTTATCCTTGAAGGCCATGTTAAGGTTCATGAAGGAAATCATATTTACTGTTTTCTTAAAGCTGGTGAATGTTTTGGTGAATACGCTTTAATTGATGATCAAAGACGTTCGGCATCGGTGACTACCGTTGAAAAAACAAACGTCCTAATTATTGATCGTAAAAACTTTGTCAACTTAATAAAAACCGACACTGGCTTTGCCAACGGTATTTTATCTGTTTTAATTAAACGGCATCGGGAACTCGATATTATTCAGGAACGATTGGCCAGCTCAAAAAAAGATATTGAAATTGCTCATTCTAAAATGAGCGGACTCATTAATGGCGCGATGGATGCCATTATTATGTTTAATCAGAATTTTAAAATCACCCTTACCAATCCCTCTGCAAACAAATTACTGGAAAACGACGATGTGCTACAACGAAACGTGCTGTTCTTTTTTGATGATGACAGCGCCGATTTAATTGAAACCATAGTTAACAATGAAATTGATAATGATACCATAAACCAATTCCTTCCTCAGATAATAAAGGTTATAGGTTCCAACAATACCGAAACATTAAACGAAGGTACTATTAGTAAATATGGTGTCGAGAATGATTACTATTATACCTTAATCTTAAGAAATACAGAAGATAGAATCCGTGCCGAAAACAAAATCAATCAATTAACTAATCAGGCACAGTATCTTGAAGAAGAAATTCAGGAGCTTACCAGTGGTTATGGCATTATTGCCGAAAACCAAAACATGAAAGCGGCTTTAAACCTTATTCATCAGGTTGCAAAAACTAATGCCACGGTATTAATTCATGGTGAAACCGGTACTGGAAAAGAACTCGTTGCCAGAGCTATTCATAAAGAAAGCGACCGAAGCGATAAACCCTTAATTAAAATTAATTGTGGAGCTATTCCTGCCAATCTTATAGAAAGTGAATTGTTTGGTCATGAAAAAGGCGCCTTTACCGGAGCCACAGCCAGCCGAAAAGGACGATTTTTATTAGCTGACAGAGGCACTATTTTTCTTGATGAAATTGGCGAAATGCCTTTAGACCTTCAACCCAAACTGTTGCGCATTATCCAGGAAGGCGAATTTGACCCTGTGGGAAGCTCTGAAACTATTAAGGTCGATGTACGTATTATTGCCGCCACCCACCGTAACCTAAAAACTTTTGCTAAAGAAGGCAAATTCAGAGAAGATTTATATTACCGCCTTAATGTATTTCCTATTGAAGTTCCTGCTTTAAGAGAGCGTGGTGAAGACGTGGTTTTAATTGCACAGGAAATGGTTAACCAGTTTTCAAAAAAAATGGGAAAACTTCCTCTTGCCCTATCTGAAACTGATAAAACCTTATTGATTCAATATCATTGGCCGGGAAATGTTCGTGAGCTACAAAACCTGATTGAACGTGCTGTTATTGTTTCAAAAAACAAAAGTCTCAATTTACCCAGTATTATTCCTCTTCAAACAAATGAAGAAACCAAAACTACAAAACCCACACCTGATAAAATTTATACTGCCGGAGAATTAGCTTCTTTGGAAAAAAACAATATTCTCAAAGCGCTAAAACAGACCAAGTGGAAAATATCCGGCGAAAACGGTGCAGCTGCTCTTTTAAAAATACCTCCTACCACTTTGGCTTCAAAAATTAAGGCCTTTGGTATAGAACGTCCTCTGTAAATTCACGAAATCTCGTAAATACACTAACGAAATTTCGTAAATATACGATTTTCAGTTAGTTAACTTCACATCTTTCAATCACGCAAATCATTGATTTTCAGTATTTTAAAAAGTTTGGCACGCCAAATGCATTTACTATGGCAACGAATCAATTAATCAAATTAATCAATTTAAAATTTAGAAAACATGATTACAACAGCAAATGTAAAAAACGGAGTAAACGTAGACCAATTAGTAGAAACCATTGGAGCAGTTCAACAAAATCCAGAATTAGCAAAATTCCAATTCAGATCTAAAAACAACTGGATTGATGGCGGACATTGTGTATCAAGCATTAAAGAATTTTACGGCGTAGGACAAGAAGATACTTCTCGTCAAGAAACCTTCACTATGGAATGTGACCACCCAAACGTTTTATTAGGTAACGACACTGCTGCTACACCACCTGAAGTTGTATTACACGCTTTAGGATCTTGCTTAACAGGAGCTATGGTCTACCACGCCGCTGCAAACGGTATTACCATTGAAGGTGCCGAATCGTCTTTAAAAGGTAACTTAGACTTACACGGATTCTTAGGATTAGATCCTGAAGTTAGAACCGGATTCGACGGTATCACCTTTACTTTAAAAGTGAAATCTGATGCAAGCGTAGAACAACTTGAAAACCTTGCTAAATTCTCTCCGGTATTCGACATGATTACCAACCCAACGCCTGTTAAAATAGAAATTGTAAAACAATAGGCTAACCAAAAAAATGGCTACTATAAACTAACCGGTAGCCATTTTTTTATCACTTAATTTTTAACCAGCATCATGAAAACTTCAAAATACAGTATCCTAAACGCCAATCAGGCTGTGGCTAAAATCGCCTTCAAAACCAATGAAGTGATGCCTATTTACCCGATTACTCCAGCATCAGAAATGAGCGAACTGGTTGAGCAATGGGCTGCTGAAAACAAAATAAATTATCAAGGTTTAACACCTAGTGTTTATCAAATGCAAAGTGAAGCAGGTGTTGCCGGCGCCATGCATGGTGCCTTAATAACCGGAGCGTTATCATCAACTTTTACAGCCTCACAAGGCTTACTGTTGATGCTACCGAACCTTTATAAAATTGCAGGAGAACTTACCCCTAATGTTATTCATGTTGCCACTAGAAGTATTGCAACTCATGCTTTATCTGTATTTGGAGATCACAGCGATGTTATGGCTGTTAGACAATCCGGCTATGCTATGCTTGCCAGTGCTTCGGTTCAGGAGGCTCATGACTTTGCTCTTATCGCCCAGGTAGCCAGTCTGAAAAGTAGAATACCTTTTATTCATTTTTTTGATGGTTTCAGAACCTCACACGAAATTTCTAAAATTAAAACTAATACCGATGAAATCATTCAGCAACTTACCCCTTCCGAAGCTATTCAAGAACATCGTGATCGTGCTTTAAATACAAATAAACCAACTATCAAAGGAACATCACAAGCTGCCGATGTGTTTTTTCAAAGTCGGGAAGCGACAAATACCACATATAACTCATGTCCCGATATCGTTCAACATACAATGGAAATATTCGAAACCCTAACCGGAAGACCATACAAATTATTCGAATATATCGGACATCCTGAGGCAGAATCAATCATCATATCTATGGCATCTTCAACTGAAACCATTGAAGAAACCATTCAGTATTTAAACCAAAAAGGTGAAAAACTAGGCTTGATTAAAGTGAAATTGTACAGACCTTTTAGCACTAAACATCTTATTGAAGCCTTACCAAAAACTTGCAAATCCGTAGCCGTTTTAGACCGAACCAAAGAACCAGGATCTAACGGTGAACCTTTATATTTAGATGTGTTACAGTCTTTAACTGAAGCATTTCAAACTCATCAAATACCTCATTTACCCCAAGTCATTGGAGGTCGCTATGGCTTATCTTCAAAAGAGTTTACGCCAACCATGGTCAAAGCAATTTTCGATAACCTTAAGGAAAACAGCCCTAAAAATCATTTTACCGTGAGCATTACTGACGATGTAACTCACTTAAGTTTAACCACAAAAGAAAATCTTTATATAAATCAATCTTATCAAGCTATATTTTACGAAACCAAACGCAAATCGCTTGGCGAAAACTTTAAACAGATATTAAAGCTTATCGGTTCAAAAAAACATACGTTCATTCAAGGCTATACAGAGTGTGATTATAAAAAATCGAACTCCAGAAATGTATCACATTTACGAATAGACAACAAACCTATAAAAGCTCCGTACCTAATTGAAAATGCCAACTTTATCGCCACTGATAGCGTAAACTTTATAGAAAACGATATGGTTATAGAAACTCTAAAACCAGGCGGTTTATTATTAGTAAATTCTGATTTAACGACTAAAAACTTCTGGACATCATTATCTCAATCGGTACAAACGAAAATCATTAAAAAATCAATCATTTTAAAGATTGTAAACATTGAAACTATTCAAGATTTAGAAATTACAAGTAACCTTAATGTTTCAGCATTACAAGTTTGTTTTTTGGCGCTAACAAATCAGTGTTTAGATGCCGAAACCATAGCATTGATAAAACAACATATCCAAAAGGTTGATACTTCCGAAGTTATATTAAACTCAGAAAATAGCAATCCATTTTCTAACACCTTTTTAGGAAAACTAATTGCTAACCAGGGGCATTCTATTCCCGTTAGTGCACTACCTTTAGATGGCACCTACCCCACAAACACCTCACAATTCAACTCTATTGAAGCAACATCTTATATACCAGAGTGGAAAACTGATTTATGTACACAATGCGGAGTTTGCAGTATGGCTTGTCCACAAGGGGCTTTACGCATTAAAGTCTTTGACGATATTTATTTAAATCAGACTCCTAAAGGTTTTAAATCTATTAAAGCCACAGAAACAGAATGGGAAATCTATCTTTTAAATTATACTATTCAAATCAATCCTAACCAATGTAACGGCTGCAATAACTGTGTTGATGCCTGTAGCTCAAAAGCTTTAAAATTAACAGATAAACAAGCTAAAACAAATGACGACAACTGGGATTATTTCAATTCTATGCATGAATTTGACCGAACAAAAATTGACACTACAAAAATGAGTCAGCAGCAATTACAGGAACCCTTATTTAAATACCCTATGGGCGTTAAAGGCTGTGGTGAAGCACCTTACTTAAAACTATTATCGCAACTTTACGGCGACCGATTATTAATTGCAAATGCTACGGGTGCCAGTTCTATTTTTGGAGGTGCATTACCAACCACCCCCTGGAGCACAAACAATAATGGACAAGGTCCTGCCTGGGCAAACTCTCTATTTGAAGATAATGCCGAATTCGGTTTAGGTTATAAATTATCTATTGACCAACAGTTAGCACAAGCCAGACAACTTTTAAAACAATTGTCTCCCGAATTACCTTTAAAACTGGTTTACGATATTTTAAATAATAAACAAACCAATGGAAAGGAAATACACAATCAGAGAACTTATGTGAACCAGCTAAAAACAATTTTAAAAACAATTGAAACTAATAAACACAAACAACTCTATAATTTAGCAGATAATTTTATTAAAAAAAGCATCTGGATTGTTGGTGGTGATGGCTGGGCTTACGATATAGGATTCAGTGGTATCGACCATGTATTGGCTTCTGGTAAAAATGTAAATATTCTGGTTTTAGATAATGAAGTTTATGATAATACTGGTGGACAAGCCTCTAAAGCCACTCCTTTTGGTGCCGAAGCTAAATTTACTTTTAATGGCAATAAAAAACAAAAAAAGGATTTAGGTTTAATGGCTGTGAACTATGGCAATGTTTATGTAGCATCAATTGCTATTGGGGCAAATCCGAAACAAACTTTAAAAGCCTTTAATGAAGCAGAAAGTTTTAATGGACCATCAATTATCATTGCTTACTGTCATAGCGAGTCACATGGTATCGACATGACTAAACCCAGTCAATATCACAAAGCAGCAGTACAATCCGGACAATGGCTGCTTTACCGTCATGACCCAAGACGTCTAAAATATAGTCAACCACCTCTACAACTAGATTCTAAAGCACCAAGTATTAAGATTACAGACTATCTGAAACTGGAACAACGATTTTCAAAACTATTCAAAGATGATAATCATTCAGCTGAAAAAGCACTGGTAACTTATCAAAATCACATTAATAATAAATTTAAAACATACCTAAACATATCGCAACCCAACAATCTGATAAACAACAAAATAACTTATACTAACAACTAAACTTATTTTTTTGTAATTTTAAGTAAGATTTTTACTCAACACCCTAATTTACAGATTGCAGCAAACCATTATTCTTTGGTTTATTTCGGTCACATTTACCTTACCTACCTGTTTGCCCCTTTCTATAGAAAACCTTAACTACTGCTTATTTTTTTTAAACCCTAACAATGCATAATCAACCCATTAAAATAATAAATAAAATAGGTAGACTAATCGTTATATGCTTTAGTGTTATTGTCGTTTTATCCATCTTTTTGGTTCTCATACTTTTCGATGTTATCACGCTAAACACTCCTAAACAGATGCCTAACATCTATTACATGAATTATGATGTGGCGTCATTGAACGATTCCGAAGCTAATACTATAATTAAATACGGATACGAATTATTCAACGAGACGCCTAAATACATTGGTCCCGATAACGGAAACCCCAATATGGCTTATCAGGGAAATCGCTTAGCCTGTAAAAATTGTCATCTCAACTCAGGAACAAAACCCTATTCGGCTCCCTTAATAGGCATCATTCAGCGCTTTCCACAGTTTAGAGGACGAGAAAATAAAATAGGCACCATTGAAGAACGTATTAATGGATGCATGGAACGGAGTATGAACGGCCATATGCTTCCAGCAGATAGTCAAGAAATGAAAGCTATCGTAAAATATCTGGAATACCTGAGCCGATATGCCCCGAAAGATGGTAATATTGAAGGTCAGGGGTTTGTAAAACTAAAAATACCTAATCGTCCTGTGAATTTAGCTCATGGAAAGATCGTCTTTGAAAACAATTGTGCCGTATGCCATACCAGTAGCGGTTTAGGTGTTAAAGATAGTAACGGATTCACCTATGAATATCCACCTCTTTGGGGAGAAGATTCGTATAATCATGGCGCAGGAATGGCTAGAGTAATTACTTCTGCCCAGTTTATAAAAGCCAATATGCCTTTCGGAACCACCTATGATGCTCCTGTTTTAACCGATGAGGAAGCTTACGATGTTGCTGGATATGTAAACATGCAGCAACGCCCGTTAAAATCAAATCCTGAAAAAGATTTCCCCGATTTAAAAAAGAAACCCGTCTCTACCCCTTACCCGCCTTACGCCGATATTTTTTCAACTGAACAGCACCAGATAGGTCCATTTCAACCTATTATGGAATACTACAAAAAAACCTATAACATTACTAAAACCAAATAATTATGAAAACAACAAACAACACTAGACGACAATTTTTAGGCGCACTTGCCTTAGGAGCAACAGCCAGTACTATTTCGGTATTAACGAATCCGATTTACGCCAGTACCACTATTTTTGACGAATCAAAAATGAATGAAACTTACGATTGGTTCGACCAAATTAAAGGAACTCATCGTGTAGTTTATGATGGTTCAACGCCTCACTACGGATTGCCGATACTCTGGAACTGGGCCTTCTATTTAACAAATAATGAAACTGGCTCACCTGATACCGATATTACAGCCATGACTGTTTTACGCCATAGTGGACTATGTCTGGCACTTAACGATGAAATCTGGAAAAAATACAAACTAGGTGAAATTTTCAATGTAAAAGATCACACAAAAGAATTTGCTGTTAGAAATCCATTCTACGAACCACAGGATGGCGATTACCCAATAAACGGTCCTGGTGGACTAAAAAGTTTAGACGAACGTGGCGCCATGTTTTGTGCATGCGATTTGGCAACTAAAGTTTATAGCGGCAAAGTAGCCGAAAAAATGGGCTTAGATCCAACTAAAGTATATCAGGAATGGGTAAATGGTATGTTACCAAACGTTAAGCTTGTTCCATCAGGAGTTTGGGCTCTTGAAAGAGCGCAAGCACATCAATGTGCCTATATCTTCGCTGGTGAATAATATTAAAACGTAATAAAAATGAAAACAGTAATCAGCTGTATCTGGGCATGCCTGCTCTCTTTGATTGTCATCGCTCAGGAAAAACCCGTAAAAATAGTATTCGATGTTACCAGTGGCGATACCAAAGTACATCAAGCCGCTGTTCGGCATGTTAAAGCCATGTCTGAAGCCTATCCGAATTCACAATTCGAAGTGGTGATGTACAGCGGCGCTATGGATATGGTTTTAAAAGACAAATCGGTAGTCGCCGATGATGTTGCCAAACTGGTTCAAAAAGACAATATCGACTTTGTCATTTGTCAGGGCACCATGAAACGTCATAATACCAAAGACGAAGATCTTATTAAAGGCGTCAAACAAGTACCCGACGGTATTCTGGAAATTGTATCTAAGCAAAAAGAAGGTTGGGGTTACATAAAAGAAAGTCAGTAAATTCCTTTTATAACCCATAAAAAACCGCTTTATCAAGCGGTTTTTTTTAAACACACCATCAGCGATATATCATTAATAATCAATAAATTAATTTATCACTCCCTGTAATTTTATTGAAGAAAATTACCTATATTTAACATATTGATTCTTAGCAAGAACACTGAAATCATCCCTGATTTATAATAGCGTATTCTGTTTTCTAAATTTTATAAAACAAAACACTATTATGATTTTAAAATTCAAACTTTCAAAACACATTATCTTAATTACTCTCAGTTTGCTTTTAATAGTATCCTGTAAAAAGGAGACAAGTAAAAACAACAATCACATTAAAGAATCTAATTTAAAGTCTTTAGATGAAAATATTGTGAACGTAACCACAAACGTGATGGACTTTATAATACCAGATACTCTTCTATCAGGATGGACTACATTTCGTTACAACAATAAATCGACAGAAACCCACTTTTTTATCTTAGAAAAATTACCCAACGGCGTCAATTTAGAAACTTACAAAAACGAACTTGTTCCACCTTTTAAATCAGCCTTTTCAGCATTAATTAAAAATGATTTTGAAGCCGCCATGAAAGCTCTTGAACAAACTCCTAAATGGTGGTATGATGTTAAATTTTATGGAGGTGTTGGTTTACTATCTCCCAAAAGCCAGGCTGAAACAACGCTATTCCTTGATCCGGGAACATACGCTATGGAATGTTATATTCGTATGCCTGATGGCATGCCTCATGCGTTTTACGGCATGCTTAAAGAAATTACTGTTACCAAAGAAAAAAGTAATGCTAAAATACCTGAGGCACAATATAATATTATCGTGTCAAGTGAAACAGGAATCACATTTCAAGATTCTTTAAAAGCCGGAAATTATCAGTTGAGTGTTCATTTTAAAGACCAAAAACGTTATGAAACCTTTCTTGGGCATGATGTGAATCTGGTTAAAATTGAAAATGATACACTTATTCCAATTCTTAATAAATGGATTAATGCTGGAGATATCACATCTCTTAGATCTCCTGCGCCTTCAGGATTAACCTTTTTAGGTGGTGTTGAAGACTTAGAAGCGGGCGAAACAGGATTTTTTCAGGTTTTTCTGGATAAAGGACACTATGTCCTTATCTCAGAAATACCAAACGCCTTAGAAAGAAACATGTTTAAGGCTTTCACCGTATACAATTAACCCTTCCTATTTATAAAATGCTTTTTCCAAAAACCTAAAAACCGCCATATGACCACAAATGAACAAAACTTATCCCCTTTAAAACCTACAGACCGAATTCAATCTCTAGATATTATGAGGGGCATTGTCCTTCTGGGAATTCTTATTATGAATATTAACGGTATGGGACTTGCACGAGCCTATGCAGACCCTACCATTTCTGGTGGTTATACTAGTTGGGATTTAACAACCTGGATTATTGCTAACATGTTTTTTGAAGGTACCATGCGCGCTTTGTTTTCGCTACTTTTTGGTGTAGGCATGTATATTCTGTTAGATCGCTTAGAAAAGAAAGGTGCAGGGATTAAAGCAGCAAATATTTATTTCCGACGATTATTATGGTTATTGGTTTTTGGATTGATTCATGCCTACTTATTACTCTGGTTTGGAGAGATTCTGTATAATTATGCGTTGATGGGCTTTTTAGTTTTCTCCTTTAGATACATAAATCCTAAAACACTAATTGCAATTGCTGCATTTTTAATTATCGCTGGAACAACCTGGGATTACTTCGATATTAAATCGGATTTAGAATTTGCTGAACAAGCAAAAATAGCAAATCAATACAAATCTGAAGGAAAAGAATTAACCGACGATTTAAAAGAAGCTTCAAAAAAATGGGAAGCCATGCAAAAGAAAAGAACTCCGGCCTCAATTGAAGAATATAATGAAAATATGCGCAAGGGTTATTTTTCGGTAGTCGCATTTTTAGCGCCATTTAACACTAAATTTAATGAACATGATTCGTATCGTTATGATTTATGGGATGTGTTAAGTATGATGCTTTTAGGCATTGCTTTATTTAAATTAAATATTCTTTCGGCTGAAAAATCTTTTAAGTTTTATAGCGTAATGGCACTCATCTGTTATGCCATTGGATTATCCATAAATTACCATGAAACCAAACTGATATTAGATAACAACTTCTCTTATTCAGCCTTTGCCAAATCATTTTACACCTATCAACTAGGACGCGTAGCCACATCTCTGGGACATGTAGCTCTTATAATGATATTTTGTAAGCTACCTATATTAAGATGGCTAAAAACAAGTCTTTCGGCGGTAGGCAAAATGGCTTTAACTAATTATGTTATGCATTCGGTTTTTGCTATGTTTATATTTACCGGGGTTGGTTTGGGGTTATTTGGAACATTGCAGCGTCATGAACTTATGTATATTGTTTTTGCAATATGGATATTTCAACTCATTGTCAGTCCGATTTGGCTAAAATATTACCAGTTTGGTCCTTTGGAATGGCTATGGCGAAACCTGAGTTACTTAAAACGTCATCCATTAAAGAAATAATCTTGAAACTTCTTTTGATTTTCAACCATTTGATAAATACTTTATAATCAATAACATACATTAAGGTTTGTTATAAATAAAAATACATAACCTTATAAAACCATTTTATTTTACGTAACTTACTAGAAATAAACAGGTCATGCCACGGAAAAAGAAAGATCCAAACGTCGAGAACATTGATAATCCTAGACGAGATGTCATAAAAACATTAGGTCTCGGACTTAGTCTGGCAGCGCTTCCTGCTTTTATTTCTGCTAAATCTGTTGAGATTTCATCAGAGGCTTTAGATCATGGGGAATCTATCATTCCTCTCGAGGAGCGTGATTTAGTTGAAATGCAAAAATTTATTGAAGACTGTATTACTGCTAATAAAGATTCTAATCCTCAGGAAGCAGTAAAAGAAGTTTTAGCCAAAGAAGTTTCAAACACTTCTCAAATGTTAAAGGCTATAGGACACCCTACCGAAGCAGGACTTAAAGTTTTTCTTCGCTCTAAAGATTTAACCATTTTTGCCGCTTCATGGACACCACAAATGAACCTCATGCCGCACAACCATCTGATGTGGGCCAACATTGCTATTTACACCGGTCGTGAAGATAATATCTTATGGAAACGCACTGCAAAAGGATTAGAGGCCAACAAGGCTAAGTGCCTGTTCGAAGGCGATGTGGCTATGCTTAATGCAAATGCTATTCATTCGGTAACCAATCCGTTAAAGCGATTTACTGGCGGAATACATATTTATGGCGGCGACTTCTTTGCTACTGAACGCAGTCAATGGGATCCGGAAACACTTGACGAAGAACCATCTAATGGCGACGTTATTAAAAATATTTTCAAAGAAGCCAATGAACAATTGCGCAACATGAAGAAACATTAAATGTTTTTAATCTTATTTATCAGGTATTGCATTAACATAATCCCAATCTTCGGGAGCACCTGAAAGGGTATATTCTGCCGATTTGGTTAAAAAATATTTTGCCACCAAATCGGTTGGATGCATCGCCAATACACTATCGAACGCAACTGAAGATTTAGGAAATTCCTTTGCAAAAAAATGAGTCATTCCCCTTTCGAATTGCTCCATAGTTTTGCGTTTCAATGCAATGCTTTCGTCCTTATCACCATCAAAACATTCATAAATCCCCATGGTATTATACTTTCCTTTCACCCTAACTTTACCTAAATATCTAAAATTAAAATCTTCTTTATTACTTATTTTCGCCAGACTACTATCGCTGATAATAATTTTTGCTCCATAATATTTTGTTACGCCTTCCATTCTTGAAGCGGTATTTACTGTATCGGCAATAATCGCTGTATCATTTCGGTAAACATCCCCAATAATACCCATAACAAGCTCGCCGGTATGCAAGCCCATACCAACTGAAATGGGTCTAAATCCCTCAGAAACTCTTCGTTTATTGTATTCTATAATTACCTTTTGCATATCGATAGTGGCCTGTAACGCATGAGCCGCATTTTCTGGAAAAAGCGCCATAATACCATCACCTAAATATTGATTTACAAAACCTTTATTCTTTTTAATTAAAGGTCCCATGCGTCCAACATAAGCATTCACAAATTTAAAATTTTGTTCCGGCGTCATACTCTCTGACAGACTCGTATAATCTCGAATATCGGTAAATAAAACAGTGACGTGCTTTTCAATATGATCGCCCAAAACCACATCGGTAATGGCTTCTCGCCCTACAGATTTTAAAAATTCGGCTGGCACAAATCGACTTGTAGCTTTATGAATTCCATTTAAATTAACATGTGTTCTAATTCGACTAAGCAATTCATTTTTAGAAAATGGTTTGGTTAAATAATCGTTGGCGCCTACATTAAAACCAGCAACTAAATCGCTCACTCTGTTTTTAGCTGTAAGTAAAACAATGGGCAACTCGCTAGCGGAAAAGTCTTTTCTAATCATTTCACAAACCTCATACCCGGAAAGATTCGGCATCATAATATCAAGGAGAATCAAGTTAAAACTTTCAGTTTTCATTAAATTTAACGCCTCTTTGCCACTACCAGCTTCAACAACCGAGTACCCGGCTACGGTTAAGTGATTTTCTAAAACCCGACGATTTATAGGTTCATCGTCTACCACTAAAATCTTAATATCTTTGTTTTCCGAAGGCAAGACTTCTACCTTGCTATCTTCTCTATCTGCTTTAATTTTCTGAACCTTATCGTTTGATGCTACTCTTTTTATAATCGCTACATCCTTTCTATCTGTTTCACTTAAAGACAAAGTAAACGTAAACGTTGATCCTTCTCCAACTTTAGATTCTACGTTAATAGTACCGCCATGTAACTCTACCAACTGTCTGGTCACCGACAAGCCTAGTCCAGTGCCACCATACTCCCGCTCCACCGATCCATCTACCTGCTCGAAAGACTTAAAAATGCTTTCAAATTTATCTTCCGGAATACCAATACCAGTATCGGAAACAGAAATTTTTATTTTGTTTTCTTCCTGATGCGCCTTGACCTGAACCGTGCCTTTTTCGGTGAATTTTATGGCATTCCCTATTAAATTATAAAGTATTTGCTGAATACGATTTTCATCAGCCTCAACCAAATGAATATCTTTAGGAACAGAATTAATGAGCTGAAGCGATTTCCCTTTGATTAAACTTTCTGACACCTTCAAAACCAAATCTGTAATAGCATATAAATCGACCGGATGAACAGACAATTGTAAGTCGTTGTTTTTCAACTTTGAAAAATCTAAAATATCATTAACCAGATTCGATAAACGCTTGCCACTATTAACAATCATATCGAGATTCTCGATAGCTTTTAACGACATGGGGCCAGCTGCACCATCTTTTAAAGATTCTGACAAGCCTATTATCCCATTTAAAGGGGTTCGCAGTTCGTGTGAGGTATTGGCTAAAAACTGGTCTTTTAACTGATCGACCTGTTTTAATCTTGTAACAACTTCTCGCTCTTGTTTTAACTTAATACTTTTACGTCTGGAGCGCCAGTAAATAAAACCAATAAGCAGCAATCCAATGGTAGTAAACACCACTAAATTGGATTTGTTGCGTTGTTTACTAATACTTTCGGCATACTGTAATTCCTGCTCCGCCTTTTGTTTGTTAAATGCAATACTATCTGCCAGCTTTTCACGCTCAAACTGGTATTCCATTTCCTGACGTGTAATTTCCTGAGCCTTTTCATTATTGAATAATGAATCTTTTGCGACAATAGATTGCTTATAATATGATAATGCCTTACTATAGTTTCCCAGATTTTGCCATGCGTTACTTAAACACTCACATGCCTCCTTTTCAACCAAAAGCATTTTGGTTGCCTTTGCTAATTCTAAGCTTTTCTGACAATCTAAACGGGCTTTTTCAAATTGGTTTAAACCCATATAAGCATTTCCTCTGGTTAGGTATATACTCACCAATCCATCACTATCATTAATTTCATTTTTAATCTGAATTCCCTTATTTAAATATTCCAGAGATGTTTTAAAATCGCCTTTTAAGTTATTCAACTCTCCTATATTTTCGTAAGCACGACTTAAAGATATTTTATTATCTAATTCTTCAGATAGCTCAATACATATTTGAAAGTTCTCAAAAGCTTCATCGAATTGTCTCAAACTATTATGAACCAAACCAATGTTATTATAAGCATGAATTAAGGCACCCTTATCGCCAATTTTCTTTTTCAGATTTAAACTGTAGGTATAGTATTCTAAAGCTTTTTCATTATTATTCTGCCTGAAAAACACATTTCCTAAATTGTTAGTCAGCCGTGCTAAATTTGAAGTATCATTAGATTTTTCAGCTATTTTCAACCCTTTTAATTCATTATCGATAGCTTTGGTGAAATCGCCTAATTCATAGTATATAGATCCTATATTATTATAAGTAGTCGATAAAGCTTTAACATCACCTAATGCTTCAAGGATATTGTGGCTCATTATAAAATACCTTAACGCCTCTTGAAAATTACCTTGATATGCATAGGTGTTTCCTATAAATCGCAGTGTGGTAGCCTCCCAGTTCTTATTTTGTTTTTGATTGGAAAACTCTAATAATGAATTTGCATAATGGCGGGCACTATCCAAATCTTTTCTGAATAATAACATGAAAGCATCAAGCCCCGACTCAAACCTTAAAGAATCTGATATTTTATCGTTTTGAAAAGCAGCTTGTAAACTGTCTAATTTAGTCGATTGACTAAAAGAAACAGCAAAAGAAAGAAGTAATACAATTCTAAAATAATTGCATTTCATTGAAATTTAAGGTTTGGCTGATTACCCTATAAAGTTAACAGTTAATATCTTACAGTGAAAATATTTTTTCACAAGAAATAACCTTAACACATTAATAACTTAAACAACATCAATTTTGAGAACCAACCAAACCTTGTTCAATTTCAAATAAAAACATTAATCTTTAACACCTAATTTCTCTAAAATGGTATCCATTAAACACCATTTGGTTAAAGAGGATTGTAATAAATTAGCGCCTACAAATGCCGTAAACCACAACCAGTTTTGATTGACATAAATCGCTAATAATAAACTTACCAGAATAAAGGTTCCGGCAATACCACGTACTATTCTATTTTTCATTTTTACCTATTTTAATTCTTATATAAATCGTTCTATTGGAAGCACAATAGCCCTAATTGGATTATTGGTTTCCATATGACTATTAAATTCTTTAATTCCCTTAAACAAAGCATCAATACGATCTTCTTCTGTGAAAGAAAAAAACATATTAGACTCATTACCTTTGGATTCTCCGGCAAACCAGTTTGAAGCCACTATTAAAGGGTTGGTTGTTTTATAGCCGTCAATATCCGACTCACTAAAATTTTCTATTTGCGCTTTTTTGAACAGTTTTATAATATCATTATGAAACTCCTCTACTGCTGTTACTATTACTAATTTCATGGTCTGTAATTTTTATATGAACTACCCCTTAATAGATTATTTATAATTTTTTCGTTCAATCATGTAATACACTAATGGCACTACCAACAAGGTTAATACTGTAGATACTATGGTACCTCCCATTAACGAAATGGCTAAACCTTGGAATATAGGATCGAAAAGAATAACAAACGCCCCAATAACTACCGTTCCTGCGGTTAGTAAAATTGGTGTTGTTCTTACGGCTCCGGCCTCGATTGCTGCTTGTTTTAACGGCACGCCTTCTTCTAATCGAAGGTTAATAAAGTCGATAAGTAATACCGAATTACGAACCATAATACCTGCCAATGCAATCATTCCAATAAATGATGTTGCCGTGAAAAAGGCGCCCATCATCCAGTGACCTAAAATGATACCGATTAACGATAACGGAATAGCCACCATCATAACCACTGGTGCTTTAAAGTTCTGGAACCACCCTACAATTAAGATGTAAATCAAGATAATGGCTCCTAAAAAGGCAATTCCTAAATCTCTAAATACCTCTAAGGTAATTTGCCATTCTCCATCCCATTTTACAGTATAATCGTCTTCGTAATCTGGTTGTCCTAAATACATTTCATTCATCTCATAGCCTTGAGGCAAATCAATCGCTTTAAGTTTTTCTTCCATACCTAAAATCGCATACGCCGGACTTTCCAGTTCCCCGGCCATATCAGCCATCACATACACCACGCGTTTCTGATTTTTTCTATAGATGCTTTTAGCGCTTGTCGTTTCAACAATATCGACTAAATCCGCGATTGGCACTAAATTTCCTTGTTGTGATTTCACCTTTAACTGTGAAATATCCTGAATGGTCGACTTTTCTTTTTCATCTAAACTCAATACCACACCCACCTGATTCACGGCATCTTCGTCGTATAAGGTTGTTATAGGACGATTCGCCAGAGCCATATTCATCGTGTACGCTATCTGCTTAGGCGCCACACCGTAAAGCATCGCTTTTTCCTTATCGATTGTAAACTGATATTCTGTTTGATCGGCTTCTACCATCCAGTCGATATCCACCACATCTTCAGTGTTATGTAATATACTTTGAATGCTATCTGCAATCTGCATTTGCTTGTCGTAATCTGGTCCGTAAACCTCAGCAACTATGGTTGATAATACCGGAGGTCCTGGTGGAACTTCAACAATCTTCACATTGGCATTGTATTTTGAAGCAATCTTTTGAATATCCGGACGTAACAGCTTAGCAATATCATGACTCTGTGCCGAACGTGCTTCTTTATCTAAAAGATTAACCTGAATATCGGCCATATTACTACCTCCACGTAAATCGTAGTGACGTACCAATCCATTAAAGGTTATCGGAGCAGATGTTCCGATATAATTCTGATAGTTCACCACCTCCGGACGTGTCGATAAATATTGCGAGATTTCCTGAGCCACTAACGCAGTGCGTTCTAATGTGGTGCCTTCCGGCATATCAATCACCACCTGAAATTCGTTCTTATTATCAAACGGTAACATTTTTACAGCAACCGATTTGGTAAAGAACATCATCATGGTTCCAAGTAGTAAAACAAATGTACCTCCTAGAAAGATCCAGCGTTTTGCTTTATTTTCCATTAATGGACGCTCGAACTTGTTATAGAACTTATAAATTACTGTTTCTTCTAACGCTTTTTTAGGTTTCTCTTCAACACCTTTTTTATCCTTTTCTCTTAAGAAAATATATCCTAAATATGGTGTTATGGTTAAGGCTACGAATAACGATAAAATCATCGCGATAGATGCCCCGATTGGCATTGGCGCCATATAAGGTCCCATTAACCCAGATACAAACGCCATTGGTAACACGGAAGCAATAACAGTGAACGTCGCTAAAATAGTCGGGTTCCCCACCTCGTTAATGGCGTATAACGCCGCTTGTTTAAATGGCAGGCGCTTCATTTTGAAATGCCTATGCATATTTTCGGCGATAATAATGGAATCGTCGACCACAATACCAGTAACAAACACTAACGCAAATAAGGTAATTCTGTTTAGCGTATAATCTAACATGTAGTAGCTTAACAAGGTCAAGGCAAAAGTAATTGGTACCGATAAAAACACCACTAAACCACCACGCCAACCCATGGCTAACATCACCACAAACGTTACGGCAATAATCGATCCGATAAGGTGTAACAATAATTCCGACACTTTATGCGATGCGGTTTCACCATAGTTTCTGGTGATTTCCACATGAACGTCGTCAGGTATTAAATTTTGTCTTAAATGCTCGACTTTATCAATAATCACATCGGCAATTTTCATGGCATCAGCACCTTTGCGTTTTGCCACCGAAATAGTCACTGCCGGATACTCCGAATTAAAATCTGATGCCTTTTCACTACCCTGACCAAATCCAAGGCTTACATAGTTTTGAGGTACTTCTGGCCCGTCAAAAATAGAGGCTACTTGTTTTAAGTATATTGGCTGATTTTGTTGTACACCAACCACAAGATTCTCTACATCGGTAACACTTTCTAAAAACTTTCCAGTGTTGACTACAAACTCGGTATCGTTTTTATCGAAGGTTCCAGAATTTAACTGGGTATTATTGGCTTTAATCATTTCAGAAACCGATAAGAAATCCAGACCACTGGCGGCTAACTTATCATTATCTAAAACCACGCGAAGCTGGCGGCTTCTTCCTCCTATTTTATGGGTTATGGCCACATCATTCACCTTTTTAATTTCGGCTTCCAACTCCTGAGCCATTAACCCTAACTGATAATCGTCGTAATGTTCACTCCACAGCGTTAACCCTAACATCGGTACATCGTCAATAGCACGGGTTTTTACCAACGGAAAGGTAACCCCTTCCGGCATTTGGTCCATGTGCTTATTAATCTCATTGTACAGCTTTACAAACGAGCGCTCAATATCTTCACCCACGTAAAACTGAACAATCACCATGGCCTGTTCTTTCATCGAGGTTGAATACACATACTCTACCCCTTTAATATTCGAAATTAATTGCTCTAACGGCTTTACCACTCTCGACTCGACCTCTGTTGGGCTCGCTCCAGGATACCCCACAAAAATATCGGCCATAGGCACATCAATTTGCGGTTCTTCCTCACGCGGAATTAAAAACGAACTATACACTCCAATAACCATAAAAACGATCATTAAAAGCACAGTAAGCTTCGAGCCTATGAAAAGCTTGGCTATTTTTCCTGCTAAACCTTCTTTCATTGTTTTAATTTTTTTGGCGTTTTAACGGGCTGTTCGCTGTATCATTTTTATTGTTTAACATTTCGACTGCGCTCAATGTGACAATAAAAAAGGATGCCGCTGCCATCCCTAACGCAGATTTATAGTTATTGAATTGAAATTTTTGCTCCGTTGTAAAGTTTACCTTCCGCCGAAACGATATACGATTCATCAGCCGATAAACCAGATAATACTTCCACCTGATCACCAAACGTTCTTCCTAAGCGTAACCAGCGTAAAATAGCCGTATTACTTTGGCTCACGGTATACACACCAGACAACTGACCATTAGTAATCACCGCTTCTGTTGGAATTAAAACCATAGCCGTTTTAGCTTTACGCTCCACAGGAAATTGTACTGAAGTAAACATACCCGATAAAATATTCGCATCGGTTTTCTCTAAAACCACTTTTACTAAATACTGTCCACCTGTCTGACTCGCCGAAGTACTTACTTCGGTTACTTTACCTTTTAAACTCTTGTTGATAGATTTCACTAAAACCGTCGCTTCTGTTCCTTTCTTAATTGCTGAAATTTCAGTTTCAGGAACCATAGCTATCACTTCGTAATTTCCCGGAGCTTCAACGGTAATAAGCGGCTGACCTGGATTGGCCATATCCCCTTTTTCTGCCATTTTACTGGTTACAACACCACTAAACGGTGCTGTAATATTAGTATAAGCAAACTGTGCATTCACTTCATTTTCCATTTGCTTAGCAGCCTCTAAACGGGCTTTAGCCATTTCGTAACGCGCGGTCATATCGTCGAATTCCTTTTGCGATGCACTGTTATTGTCGTATAAACTTTTAAAACGTTTATAATCTTTTTCGGCGTTATTAAAAGCTGCGGTTGCTTCAGTAATACCGGCATTAACCTGCGCTTTTTTAGCTTGTAAATCGGTATTATTAATGGCAACTAATAGCTGTCCTTTTTTAACGTTGTCGCCAACATTTACCAATACATTATTAATGTACCCCATCGTTCTGGTGCTTAAGGTAGCGCTGTTCTCCGCTTTAATTTTTCCACTTACGGCCAAAAATGGTGAGTTTCCATTCGCCGCAACCTGATTTACTGTTACCACTATGGCTGGTCTGTTATCTGCAACAGCCTTCTTGTCATCACTTCCACAACTAGCGAATAAAACAGCTAGTGATAGTATTGTTAATGTGTATATTTTTTTCATCTCTTATCCTTATTCTTTAGTTAAAAATTCTAAGTATGCCTGCGCATAGTTATATTCAAAAATTGTTTGATAGTATTCTAATTGTTTTTGTGAAAACTGGGTTTCAGCCATCAATAAGTCTGAAGTTTTCTCTAAGCCTTCTTTAAATCTATCTGTTCTTATTCTTAAAGATTCTTCAGATTGTTCTAACGCCAGTTTTGTTAAATTCAGCTTGTTTTCAGAATCCTGCAACATGCGTTTTGCCTTGTTTAGTTCCAGCTTACTTTGCGATACATACTGATTGTATTCTAACTTCGATTTTTCGTATTCGGCTTTACTTTTCTGTGCTTTACCAAAACGTTTCGACCCCTGAAAAATGTCCCAACTCAACTGCGCACCAACCACATAACCACTGGCATCGGCTCTAAATATTTTATCGTCGTACATCTCGTAACTTCCAAAAGCATTTAATCGAGGTAAGAACGTCATTTTATCAGCTTTACTCATGTCCTTATAAGCCTCACTTGCTAATTCCATAGCCTTGATATCGCTACGGTTTTCTGAAATACTTGAATTTTGAAAATCTAAGGCTTCAACTACCAAATCTTCGCTTGGCTTATAAACCATATAGGTTTCATCGTTCATTAAAAATGACAGGTAATTTGAGGCATTCTGAACGTTACTTTTCGCATGTTGTAACTGCGCCTGAACTTCGCTTACACGAACTTCCACGTTAAGGACATCGGCACGTTGTAAGTAGCCTTGCTTAAAACTATTGTCAGCTAAGGTTTTATTGGCATTGGCAGCCTCTAAAGCTTTATTTAAAACATCAACCGCTTTGTAGGCTAACTGCAATTGCATATAAGCCTTATCGACTTCAAGCGCTAAATAATCTGATGTACGCTGCGTTTGTAACGACATCGCCTCCATTTTTGTTTTAGCGGCTTTACGCTGATAAATACCATCGGCATTGATTAAAGGTTGCTGAACTTCAATTTTCGTTGCGAAGTTTTGAGTTTTTGACGGATCGTTTAACAAGGCCGGATCGAAATCTGAAGCCGTTAAAATCTCCTGGTTTAATTTAGAACCAAAAGCCATAAGCGGATTTGTTGTAGAAATTCCGGTATGGCTTGCGGTTATATTTGGTAAGAATACAGCATTTGTTTGCCTGAAATCGGCCTGCGCTTTATTGAATTCTTCCTCCGATATTTTTATCGATGTGTTTTCTTCCTGAACTCTGCTTAACGCTTCTGCCTTAGATAACAGAACAGTTTCCTGTGCCTGAGACACCAAAGCGAGACTGAGAAAACTAAATATTAATACACCTATTTTGTTCTTCATAATTACTTAAATTAATAATTCAAAAGTAGGTCGGTAGATATTTATTTTCAGTAACTTATGTTACTTCAATGTGTAACAAAGGTTACATAATCAATTATCTGGAAGAGATACCAATCTTATTTAATATGTATTTGTGGGCTATTCGCGTTTTGGTAAAACTAATAAAGGAATATTTATATTAAATGCGAAAGTTTCTGCCTGATGTTCTACAAAAACCGTTTCTAAAAACGAGTGTTTTTTATTTATCATGGCAATTAACTTTATATCGTTATTGGTTATATATCCCTGAATGGCATCGAAAATATCCTGAACATTAGTTTCTATCATTTTATAAGATACATCTTCAAAGTGTTCATTGAAAAAGTCAACATCTCGAAACAGTTCTTTAGGATCTGAATTTTCCAACACCACATGTAAAACGCTAAGCTTACTACTATTTTTAGCTATAATTTCATCAAGCAGTCTTAATTCCTGCATGTTATATAAGGATTGAAAACTGGTGGTGAAGGCTACATCCTGCAAACCTGTAAATTCATATTCATCAGGAATTACCAATACCGGAACTTCACAGTGTTGCAATACTTTAACCGTATTACTACCAAAAAGCTTTTTACTTAAACCTGATGCTCCTTTGGTTCCCATAATAATTAAATTCACATCATTATTAATGACCGCCTGATTTATGGCATCGGTAAAATTATCATAATCGACTAATGAAAAGAATTCATGCTTTTCATTTTTATAAGTTTTAACCAACTTAGCTATTAATTTGTCAACAGATACTTTTGCTGCTTCAACAACTGTATCGTAAACAACGCCTGTTGGGTTTGCCATCATTAAATCATCAGATATATAAGATCCCACACGCTGTACATTCATAATATAAAAGTTACAGGTTTGGTTTTTAAACATCTTCATTGCATAATCGATAGCATTTAATGAATTATCTGAAAAGTCCGTAGGTAATAAAATCGTTTTCATAATTAAAAGTTTTTCTTGTCACTCGCTGTTTCCTATCTGAATAATAAACAATTAAAATTCAGATATATAAAAATACAATTTGTTAGGCATACAAATCATGACAATTATCAGTATTCCTACATCAACACTTACAAACAAACAAAAATTAGCATAATCGATTAAAGCATTGTATTTTCGGCACAATAAATGATACTCCTGTCGTTATACATTATAATCTATAATCATATGAAACGCATCCCATTTCTATTCATGCTATTCTTAGCATCTTTAACTGCCATAGCACAAAACACAGCGGTTGGTTATAACGAAAAACTAATCTATACTGCTTCCTATAATATGTCTGGTGTATTAAACGACATTGCAGAAGTAACTATGGAAACCAGCCCGGTAAAAACGTCTAAAGCGACCTTATTACGTTTAAAATGTACAGCCGTAACTTACAGCAAGTGGGACAATTTTTTTAAAATTAGAGATTTATACGAAAGTTATGTAAGCCCAAAAACTCTTACTCCTTATTTATATTCACGCGACATTAACGAAGGTGGCTATTATAAATACATGAAATATACTTTTAGCCATAGCACCGGAACCGTTAAATCGTTAATGAAAAAGAAAAATAATTACGAGGAAAACAAAACCGTAAAAATAAATGCAGGGACAAAAGACATTGTTTCTACGATTTATAATCTAAGATTAATAGATTTTAGTGCCATGAAAGTTGGTTCTAAAAAAAGTTTTACTATTATCTTTGACCGCGAAGAAACCAAAGGTCAGGTAACATACTTAGGTAAAGAAACCATTAGTACAGCTATTGGTAAAAAAGAATGTTACAAATTAGCTGTTGGATCTAGTGACAATGTGTTACAAGGAACAAACAGTAACCTTATTTGGCTTACTGCCGATGCTAATAAGATTTTGGTTTACGGTAAATTTAAAATTCCAGTGGGTAACGGTGAATTAAAAATTAAATCGGCTACAGGATTAAAAAATTAATTTTAGAATGAAAAAAACACTAACCATATTTGCTGTTATAGCTTCTGTTTTCGCTGTCATATTATCAGTATTACCAGTTTCTAATCTCGCTATTTTCCCGGGAATTGCAGCTCTTTTGTTTGCCGGAGGTGCCTTCTATTTAGGAAAGAAAACAGGAGAAGTAAAAAAACTAGTTCAGTTTTCATTTCTATTAACTATAATGGCTTTGGCGGTTACCACTTACAAAGCTGCTTTTACCGTTACAGAAGTAGAAAATACCGAAGCATTAGAAGCTAAAGAAGAGGAGTTTGAAGAAGCTGCTATTGAAGAATTAGAAGGTCTAGAACTTGAAATTGATGAAGCCGAACTAGGTGATTTAGAAATAGACGACGCAGCCATTGAAACTATTGAAATCGATGAACCTCAAATAGAATCTTTAGAAATTAATGAGGCTGAATTAGAAAATCTTGAAATAAAAGCTAATGAGATTATAGAATCTGAAATTGAAGCTTCAGATTTAGAAAACTTAGAAATTAATTAGTAAGTAATTTCCTGTTTTTATTATATTTGGGATAGGAACAAAAAATGAAACTCACACTTTCAACATTTTTCTGCCCCAAAGAATGATGGTTGTAAGTTTCATGTGATATAACACAAACACATGAAAATCTTCTGCATACTCTCTGCACTTACCCTCGTGGGTACATGTGCTACACCTAAGTATACTACTAAAATTGAAAATATTAAAAATAGTATACAGTTGGTCGATAAGCCTTGGGTTACCAAATATGCAAGCACCATCACTTCAGAAGAACTAAAAACACATCTCTACAAGTTTGCGTCTACAGAATTTAAAGGGAGACGCGTGGGCGAACCGGGACAAAAAAAAGCGGCTCATTTCTTAAAATCCTATTATCAAACAGAAAACATAACCTCCCCTTTGGGAGATACCATTAATTATTATCAAAAAATACCTCAAGATTTTTTCCTTAAAGACATAAAACCTACCGAAAATGTCATGGCATTTATTGAAGGAAGTATAGTTCCTGAAGAAATAGTTATTATATCTGCACATTTAGACCATTTAGGCATTAGCGATAAGGGGGAAACGTATTTTGGTGCCGACGATGATGCCTCGGGAACAGTGGCGCTTATGGAAATGGCACAGGCTTTTAAACTGGCTAAAAAAGAAGGTCACGGTCCGAAACGCAGTATTTTGTTTCTACATTTAACCGCCGAAGAAATTGGAAAAAAAGGTTCAGAATACTATACCTTACATCCCGTATTTCCGTTAGAAAACACCGTAACTAATCTGAACATGGATATGATTGGTCGTGTAGACGATGTTCATAAAAGCAATCCCAATTACCTTTATTTAATTGGTGCAGACCGAATTAGTAAAGAATTACATTATATTTCCGAAGAAGTAAATAATACCTTCTTTCATATCGATTTAGATTATCGTTATAATGCTGAAAATGACAGAAATCAGTACTATACCAGATCTGATCATTATAATTTTGCGGCTAAGGGTATCCCGGTTATTTTCTATTTTAATGGCGAACACAGCGATTACCACCAACCTACAGACACACCAGACAAAATAGAATTCGATTTATTAGAGCAGCGTACACGATTTATTTTTGCCACCGCATGGCAAATTGCAAATCAAAACCACCGATTACTAACCGATGAGAATAACCATTTGTTAAATTAATTTCAAAATCGGGTAAGCTATAAATTCATTTTTGTAATATTATAGTCTAAATAAATTTAACTTCATGAAACGACTAAGTGTCTTTTTATGTACTGCCCTATTAATTACATCGTGCGGTACATCGCAAAACAATAAGCAACAAGATAAAGAAGATTTATCTTCAACTTATGCTGCAACCATAACTTCAGATGAATTAAAAGAAGCCTTGTATACCTATGCTTCAGATGATTTTGAAGGTAGAAAAACAGGTGAACCTGGGCAAAAAAAGGCGGTAAACTTCCTAAAAGATCACTACGAAAGTTTAGGTATAGAATCACCAATTGCTAAAGGCGATTATTTTCAAGATATTCCAGAGTCGTTCTTTTCAAATAAGGCTAAAGCTTCTGAAAATGTAGTGGCTTACATTAAAGGATCTGAAAAACCAGATGAAATTATAGTAATTTCAGCACATTTAGATCATATTGGTGTTAATGGCAATGGAAAAATTAATAATGGTGCAGACGACGATGGTTCAGGAACCGTAGCCATTTTAGAAATTGCAGAAGCCTTTAAAAAAGCAGCCAATGAAGGACACGGACCAAAACGTAGTATTTTATTTTTACACGTTACTGGTGAAGAAATTGGTTTATTTGGTTCAAGATACTATACCGATGTCGACCCTATTTTTCCATTAGAAAATACAGTTGCCGATTTAAATATCGATATGATAGGACGAGTTGATAAAAAGCATGAAGATAATCGTAACTATGTGTACCTTATTGGATCGGATAAACTAAGCACCGAGTTACACAACATTTCTGAAGAAGTAAACAAAAAGTACATTAATATGGACTTTGACTACAAATATAACGACGACAACGATCCTAATCGTTTTTATTATCGTAGCGACCACTACAACTTTGCAAAAAATAACATTCCGGTTATTTTCTATTTTAACGGCACCCACGACGATTATCACAGACCATCGGATACTCCTGATAAAATTCAATACGACTTATTAGAAACCCGTGCACGTCTGGTATTTCATACTGCCTGGGAACTGGCTAATCGAGAAGAAAGAATAAAATTAGATTAAACTTATAATTCATAAAAAAGCCTCTCATTAAGAAATGAGAGGCTTTTTTATTTTCCTCAATTTCATAACAAAACCCAGTAAACTTTTATAAAACGCCTTAATTAATTAGTTTTACAGCATGGAATACACAAAATTAAAAGACCAGCTACCCGAAGACGAAGGTAAATACAACGTAAATATTAAATCAGGAAAAGGATTTAGAGAAAGCATAGCTATCTGGACACCTCATGTTGGATTTGTTCTAATTGATGATAGTTTAGTAAACGATGAATATATTGAAGGATGGCATATTTAATAGTCTAAAACTTGACCAATATCAAAACTAAGAGAAGAATTATGTACTTCATAATCACTTTTGAAAAATTATTTAACATACAATTTACTAAAGCCCAACATGTTTACTTTCCGGAATGAAATTTAAACAAACTAAAACGTAAAAATGTTTGATATAATAGTAAAAGGTTATTATATTTGCACCCGCAATCAGGGAATACCTGATGAGACACTCAAGGAGAAATGGCAGAGTGGTCGAATGCGGCGGTCTTGAAAACCGTTGAGGGTCACACCTCCGGGGGTTCGAATCCCTCTTTCTCCGCAACAAAAGCCCGTAACAGTAATGTTTACGGGCTTTTTTATTTTAGGTTGATATTATAGTTGACAGTTCTCTTGTCTTTATACCGAAATTAATGCAGTGAGTCCATTGGATATAAAAAAATCCCTTTAATAACTTAAAGGGATTTTAATTAGAATAATTAAAGATATTATTTCTTTGAAGCCTCTAAAGACACCTTACGAAATTCTTTCATTAATTTTGTCATTTCTAAAGTAGCTTTACGAGCTCTTGTTCCTGCAGCTTTATTTCCACTTTCTACTTGAGCATTAGCGTCTTTTGCGAATGCTTCAAATTGAGCATTGATTTGTTCTAAAAGTTCTTTCATGAATTAAAGGTTTTAAATTAATGCTAGCGAAAATAGGGTAAAAAGATTTTTAAAAACAATCTTTTTTACAAAAACAACAAATAATTATTAGTTCTATATCAGTTATAAAACCCTTTCCTACCAAAAACAACTAATAAGTCATTGTAATCCATATTTTTAAGAATAAACACAGATAGCAAGTAAACTTACACTCCAAACAGAATTTCTAATAACCTTAAATATTAAAGCACAAAAAAAGCCTTTCAATTTAATTGAAAGGCTTTTTACTTTTGGGTGGAAGATCGGTCTCGAACCGACGACCTCCTGAACCACAATCAGGCGCTCTAACCAACTGAGCTACAACCACCGTGTTGTGCATTTCGTAATGCGAGTGCAAATGTAAACGTTTTAAGCGTTTCTGCAAAAGTTTTTTCGAAAATTTTTCAAGTATTTTTCACTTTTAAAACTAACTTATTCATCTACTCAAACTTACATTTAAAAAAAATTCACGCTAAATTAAATCGAATAGACTATTTACCCCAACATAACGCTCTACCGTAAAACCTTCGGCATACTCGACACTTATTAAACGCCCTAAATCTCTGGCTCGATAAATAACACTATCTGTAAAATTCTTGCTTGAAATAGGCGTTTGAGGCTCTTTACTATCTTCACTAAAAAACTGAGTTTTATAAGCCAACACCGATTTCATCTTTAAATCAATAAAATCGGAAACATCGACAACAAAATCCGGTTCTATATTCTTCCATTGAATAAAATGATACACTTGCTTTGGTCGCCACGGTTTTTGTACTTCTCCCTTTTCGTTTAAAGTTTCAATTTTAAGTAATCCGCTTAAAAAACAAGCATCACTTGCCAATTTACTACCTTTTCCATGATCAATATGTCTATCGTCAATAGCATTACAGATTACAATATCTGGCTGGTATTTTCTAATTTTTGAAATTAAGGCCAACTGATGCGCCTTATCATTTGCAAAAAAGCCATCCGCAAACCTCATATTCTCTCGTACCATGACATTAAGAATCTCTGCGGCAGCTAAAGCCTCCTCGTCTCTTGTTTCAGCAGTACCACGAGTCCCTAATTCCCCTCGAGTTAAATCTATAATACCAACTTTTTTTCCGTTAGCTACCTCTTTTGCTATGGTCGCACCGCATCCTAACTCAACATCATCTGGATGGGCCCCAATAGCAAGTATGTCTAATTTCATATGCTATAATTTTTATTAAATAGAACCTGATTTCCCTTACCAATAAGTTACTTATTCCTGAAAAATTTTTAATTTTTATCAAAAAAACAAAAAAGCTTACAAACAATTAACTGCGATAATCTTTTAAATCCATAAAAAACAGAATTACTACCACGTTTTCGCTTACGTTTTTACTACAATTTTACTATTAAAACTTCTAATAATTGAAAAAATAACACTTAATAAAAAGTATGACTTTAGTCATAATTATTAGTACGTCTGTACAGTAATTTTAACAAAGAATTAAGAACCAAACCAGATAAAGCCTACCTTTAAGGAAAATGGTTATTGTAAAATTAATAAACAAATATTAGATATGATCTATTTAATGCTCTTCATTTTAGCTGCAACTATTGCCCTTTTTATTTGGGGAAAATTCACCCCTGATATCGTTGCCCTAATCTCAATGTTAGCCTTATTTTTAACTGGAATTTTAGATGCCACTGAAACACTAAGCGGATTTAGTAATCCTACGGTTATAATGATTGCCGCCCTCTTTATTGTAGGCGAAGGTATTGCCCAAACCGGATGGACAGCTATGGCGGGTAAAAAGTTTGTAGAATGGGCGGGCAAAAGTGTTCCTAAACTTCTTGTAATTATCACATTGGGAGCAGGAATATTATCCGGTTTTGTTAGTAACACCGGTACTGTAGCTACACTAACTCCTTTAACCATATCATCAGCCTGGAGCATTGGTACGCTACCTTCAAAAATGCTTATGCCTGTTGCTTTCGGTTCAAATACAGGAGGACTTTTAACTTTAACAGGAACGCCTCCTAATATTATTGCAAGTAATGCTTTAGTGGAATCAGGTTTCGAAGGCTTTTCATTCTTTGAATTTGCTTTAATTGGTATTCCTCTGTTAATTGTCTGCCTACTTTACTTCAGATATATAGGGTATAAATTATTACCGAATAACAAAACAAACAATAAACCTGTAAATATAGAATCTACCCTTCATAACTGGATTGAGGCCTATAAGGTACATGATGACTACTACAGACTACGTATTCGCTCCATATCTCCTCTTATTAACACTAAAATGGAAGAATGGCAGTTTGAAAAAGAATATAATGTTAATATTATTCGTATTAAACGCAGACATCCTAATGTGTTAAAAGGTATTAATAGTTTTATTGAATTTCCTAATCCTCAAACCGAATTATACTATCACGATATCATTACGGTTAAAGGAAGTACAGAAGCCATTAATAAATTGATGATTAGCTTCAGACTTGGTTTATTGCCACTGGAACCTATTACAGACGAGTTAAAACACAACTTGATTAATCAGGAAGTTGGTATGACCGAAGTTATTGTAAATCCTAATTCTATGTTAGTAGGTAGAAAATACAAATTAGGAGACTACTTTAAAAGATATGGTATTCAGCTTTTAGCAGCTTCACGAAATAATAAACCTCTTCAAGATAAAGACATTGTGGTAAAAGCCGGAGATGCCTTTTTATTACGAGGAACCTGGGAAGCCATTGATGATCTTAAAAAACAACACGAACACCTTGTTATTATTGGTAGTCCTGAAGGTATGGCTAAAAACGTCGAGAACTTAAACTTTAAATCTTATATCGCTTTAGGCACCTTAATATTCATGATTTTATTAATGGTATTTAAAGTAGTACCTGGATCTATTGCTGCATTAATTAGTGCTGGTATCGTTTTACTAACAGGTTGCGTGCCTATTTCAAAAGCATACAAAGGTATAAGCTGGACCAGTGTTGTGATGATTGCCGCCATGATACCAATGGGTATTGCGTTACAAAAAACAGGAACAGCTCAATTAATTGCTAACGGATTGGTAGAACATTTAGGAGGCATTCACCCTATTGTACTTTTAGGTGGTATATTTTTACTTACCACAACGTTTAGTCAGGTTATTAATAATTCAGCTACAGCGGTTTTAATGGCGCCAATTGCCATGCTAGCAGCAAGCTCATTAAATTTAGATCCGCATCCGTTTATGATCGTCATTGCAATTAGTGCTTCAACAGCCTTTTTAACCCCGATAGGCACCACAACAAATGCCATGGTTATGACAGCCGGAGGATATAAGTTTATGGATTATTTTAAAGTAGGTGCCCCCCTATTACTCCTGCTATTTGTATTAACATTATTATTAGTGCCTGTAATATGGCCATTATAATATTATCAAAACATTTAAAACCAATTACAAATGGAAGACTCAGCAACTATTGAAGTTCATGCTAGCTTAGAGCAGTATGGCTTAAAAGATGTCAATGTACATTGGAACCTACCACCAGAAGAGCTTCAACGTATCACTGTTGAAAACAACATGGGAAAAGAAACCGCTAATGGCACCCTAGCCGTTAATACTGGAAAATTTACTGGACGCTCGCCGCAAGATCGTTTTATAGTAAGAGACAGCTATACCGATAAAAAGGTATGGTGGGGAAAAACCAATAAGCCAGTTTCTACTGAAAACTTTAACAGTTTAAAACATGAAGTCATTCAATATCTTTCTGGAAAAGAAATTTATGCCCGGGATGCCTTCGCTTGCGCGGAACCAGAATTTAAAACAAAAATTCGCGCCATAACCGAACTACCCTGGTCAAACCTGTTTATCTATAATATGTTTTTACGCCCAAGTGCAAAAGAACTTGAAAACTTCGAAGAAGACTGGTTAATCTTATGTGCTCCGGGTTATGTTTGCCCAGATCCTGAAGCTTATGGCATTCGTCAAGGGAATTTTTCAATCATCAATTTTAGCCAAAGAGTAGCGTTAATTGGAGGTTCGGCTTATACCGGAGAAATGAAAAAAGGTATTTTCTCTGCTCTTAATTTAATTTTACCGGTGGAGCGAAATGTACTCCCAATGCACTGCTCTGCCAATGTCGGGAAAAAAGGTGACACTGCTATTTTCTTCGGTTTATCGGGCACAGGAAAAACCACGCTTTCGGCAGATCCTGAAAGAAAACTTATTGGTGATGACGAGCATGGCTGGACAGAAGACAATGTTATCTTTAACTTTGAAGGCGGATGCTACGCTAAGGTTATCGATTTAAGCGAGGAGAAAGAACCTGATATTTATAGAGCGGTAAGACCTGGAGCTATGCTCGAAAATGTTGTTTTTAAAAATAATGGAGAGGTGGATTATTTGGATAGCTCTATTACACAAAATACACGTGTAAGCTACCCTATTTATCATATTGATAATATTCAGGAAACACTTTATGCTAATAATCCTAAAAATATCTTTTTCTTAACCTGCGATGCTTTTGGTGTATTACCACCGGTATCCAAATTAACTCCTGGCCAGGCAGCTTATCACTTTATTTCTGGATACACCGCAAAAGTTGCCGGAACAGAGGCTGGAATTACTGAACCTGTACCGTCATTTTCTGCATGTTTCGGTGAACCGTTCATGCCTTTACACCCAACTATATATGGAGAAATGCTGAGTGATAAAATGCAGGAAGCTGGTGTTAATGTGTGGTTAATTAATACCGGTTGGAGTGCCGGACCATACGGTGTAGGATCTCGTATAAAACTAAAATATACCAGAGCTATGATTACTGCGATTCTTAACGGAGATTTAGATAACGTAGATTATGAACAAAACCCAATTTTTGGTTTATTCATGCCGAAATATTGTCCTGGCGTACCATCAGAAATACTGGATCCGATGAATACCTGGTTGCAAAAAGGAGCCTATATAGGAAAAGCTATTCAGTTAGCACATTCCTTTCACCTAAACTTTGAAAAATTCGCCCTTCAGGCCTCAAAACAAATAATGGAAGGTGGTCCATTAATTGACGAACACCACCACTTAGAAGAACATATTTAATAGTTGTTTTTTTTATTGGAACTGTACAGGAAACTTAAATTGGTCGTTTCCTGTACAGTATTTTTTTTATAAAATCACACTTTATTCAAGACTTCCTTTCGCTTTCTCCAAAAATTAGCTAAAACAGAACCAGATATATTCATCCAGGGACTAAATACAGCAGCAGCCAATCCAACTGTAGCTAATTTACCCATTGAACCTGCTAAACCGGATGCCATGCCTCCATTTTGTAAACCAACTTCTAAAGCAACGGTTCTACATGAGTTTTTATCTAATCCTAAAATCCGGCTTATCCAATATCCAAAGGTATACCCCAAAGCATTATGCATCATAGAGGCCAACAAAATAAAAGCTCCAATAGTCATAATATTATCCCTGCTTGCTGCGGTAGTTACCGTTGTAAAATAGACAATACCAAACATAGATAGTATAGGCATAAAATCATGAATTTCAGTCTTAAAACTAACCAAATGAAAATATAATTTCCCAACAACTACGGCACCTAATAAAAAGTTTATAAGAGCTATTATTTGCAATATGGTTTCTGAAAAATTTAGTTCTAAAAATGACCAAAACCCAAATAACATTGCCAATAACCAACTTAGAGACAAGTAAAAGAAAATATCTATACGCTTTCTAATATGTTTTGAATTTTGAGAATATAACTCATAGAGTAACGCAGATCCAATCGGTACTATAACAATTTTTACTATTTGCACGCACATGGCCAGAAAATCGATTTCCACATAAGTACCAGCCAAAAGCTTCATCATTAAAGGCGTCATAATAGGCGCTAACAAGGTAGCTACCGCCGTTAAAGTTACTGATAACGTTAAATTAGCTTTGGCTATAAAAACCATAACATTCGAAGCTAAACCGCTGGAACAAGAACCTATAAGAATAATGCCTGCAGCTATTTCCGGTTCGAAATTAAATACTCTGGTAAGCATATAGCCCACAATCGGCATAATAGTAAATTGACAAAGCACACCAACTAAAACACCTTTACCCATGGTTTTTATTCCATAAAAATCTTTCACACTCATCTGTGTACCCATTCCAAACATAACCACCTGAACAACAGTAAGGATCAACCATTTGTTTCTTAAGTCGAAGTTTCCCCATTGTAAAAATGCTGAAGGATAAAACATACCACATACAATAGCTACCAAAATCCAGGCTGTATACTGGTAACTCTTTAACGATCTAACCGATCGCATACCTATCGCTAAAGCCAAAGCAGTAATCACCGCCAGAGGAGCAAACAAACTGTCCCAACGTGCTATTACAGCTACCCCCAGAATGATTAATGAAATAATCCCTAACGACAGTAAATATCGTTGAATTTGCACCATTACAGCAACTGTGCCAAGTACTCCATAGCAATTTCGGGACTTGCTAAAATGGGTACTTTTTTATCTGCTTTAGATAATTGACCAACCACTCTAGCCATAGAGGCCTGAGCTAACAAAATAACATCGACACTTTCTGCGAGTTCCTTCAACGCTGTTGCTACCATAGTATCATGTACTTCCGGATGTCCTCCCATTAAAGCCTCAAAAGCACCTTCACACAGATTTGAAGTAATGTCCACATCTTTCCCTAAAGCTATAGCGCGTCTTCTTACCAAATCGCTTGTTGGCGCTAATGTTGTTGGTAATGTAGCAATTACGCCTATGCGTTTCCCTGATTGTACTGCTTTGTCAACCATAGGCTGATCGACTCTTAATACAGGAACTTTAGTTAAAGGCACTGAACTTTCAACAGCATCTCCAATAGAAGAACAGGTTACCATAATGTAATCGGCACCAGCTTCTTCAGCAGACCCCACATAATTTACAACACGTCTTGATGTATCTGGTGTAACCTCACCACGTTCAATAGTATTCTTAATTAGACTATCATCTACAATATTGAAAATCTTAAGATCTTTATCTTTTAAATATCTATCGATTAATTCTTGAAAAACCGGTACTAAAGTGGCCGATGTGTGTATTAATGCTAATGTTTTTGGCATAATTAGTTTCTTATTTTTTAGTTTTAAATTGATATTTCACCTTTTTGCAGAGCTACAAAGTACGTCTCGTCACCTACCTGACCACCTTTTAAATTGACCTCGATTTGATCTACTGGAGAATTTAAAGCGAATGCCCGACACATAGGTGCTCCCGTATAAACAGGCGCAATCATTTCAACTGCTTTTATTCCCAACTCCCTAGCCACATAGCTGGATGTATCTCCTCCAGCAATCACCAGACGTTTTACAGGTACTTCTCTTAAGGCCCCCAACGCAGACTGTCCCAGAATTTTCCCAAAACGCTTAGCGGTTTGAGATCGAATGGTTAACTCGTCTAATCCCTTATTTTGAAAAAATGTTTTTGTTTGTAAAACACGATCGTCCTCTGGTCCTATGGCCGTATGTAAAATAACGCTCTTTCCTAATTTCAAATAATTGGAAATAAGCGTTTGATAATTTTCTATAAACTCCTGCTCTATTTCAGGACTCTCCAAAGCATCCACCGTTATGGCAACAGCTTCAAAACCCTGCGACAAAGCATATCTTATTTGTTCAGCAGTGATTGGCGATACACTTCCTGATAAAACCAACATAGGAAGATGTTGTTCCAAAGTACCCCAGCTTGTTCTTTTTTTCAATATGCCTTCTTTTTCCCAAAAATCACCAAAGGCTTTTTCAACTCCCGAAGAACCAACCGAAAAAAAAGCTTTACCTTTTACCACTGTATTATCAATAACCTCTCCTATAATCTGCATTTGTTCTTCATACATCGCATCAAAAAACACAATAGAATGTTTCTCTATTTCTGCTTGTAGTTTACTTTCTATTTCTCTTAGAGGTTTACCTAAATCAACCAAATCTATCAACCCTATAGATTGATTTGTTTGTTTTGATAAATGCATTCTCAGATCACTTTCGCTAGAAGGGGTAATCGGGTGTTTACGCATCGAAGGGTGTCTGTCTAGTCGATAAATATCTCCCTGACTACCAATCCCCATTCTTGCATATAAATTACCAAAGGCCGAAAACCGGCCCAAATTTGGTGCTGCAACTAAAATAGATGTATATTTATTTTGAAACACCTGTGCCCCACAGTCAATTGCAACTCCTATGTTTCCAATTCCAGGAGAAGAATCAAAAGTTGAACATACTTTATAATGTATGTGTCTCGGTTTTAAACTTTTTAAGGTTTCGAAGGCCTTTATTAGCTCTTCTGACATTTCATTGGGTCTCATAGATCTGGTCATTCCCGCAACACCTATAGCATCCAAATCTGAAAAATGCTCTAATAACTCCAGAGTTGGAGGCTCCAAAAACAAAACGGTTTTTGCTCCTGCCCGACTCAAAAACTCTAAAGCATCTGTAGAACCTGTAAAATCGTCACCGTAAAAAGCAAGTAGAATCTCTTTCTTATTGTGCATTAACCTCTTTTCTTCCAAATTTTAAAACAGATTCACCAAACTCCTTGTATTCCTGAGCGGCCTGCTCTAACGTCATTCCGCTTACAGCAGCCTTCCAGGCCTGACGTAAGGCACTCACTCCTCCCACAGGTCCTGAAGGATGAGCCATAATACCACCACCTGCCATGTATAACAGATCTGTTGATTTGGTACGCTCATAGGTTTCAAATGCTTGTCCTCCCCATTGTCCGGAAGACACCACAGGTAAAACCGATTCACTATTTAAAAATGGTTTATGACAAGATTTAATAGAACGAACCACAGAATCATCAGACTCCCAGAATTTATTTTTAATACCATTAACATGCATTTGATCTACACCCGCTAATCGCCAAATTTTATTATATGCCGGGAAATTAATTCCTAAAAAAGGATGCCTGTTGAGCATTCCCCATCCATTTCGGTGTCCATGAATCGATAAACCTCCCCAATTGCAAATTTGTTTTGTAGCCGCCCAGCCCACACTATTTACACTTACCATTGCACAAGTACCACCAGCATTTACGACCGTTTCATAATTAGTTTGCATGGTTCTGCAATCGCCTGTAATATTAAAGGCATACATTATTTTCTTTCCGGTTTTATCAGCGTGTTCATTAATCACCCTCATGACTTTTTCGACACGTTCAGCAAAAGGCGAATTTGCTGATGATGTTAAAAGCTCATCATCTTTTATAAAATCAATACCTGCTTCAGCCAATGTTCTAACTAAATCTGCAGTATAATCAGGTGTCAATCCAACACTAGGCTTAATAATGGTTCCTACCATAGGACGCTTCGGTCCCACACCAGCAAGTTCTTTGGTGCCGCGCAATCCAAATTTTGGACCTCTAAAATGTTCTCGATAAGAATTAGGTAATTCAAAGTCATCCAATTTTAAACCAGTGAATTGTCTAAGCTCATACAAATTACCCTGCAGTGTAGAAATTAATGCGGGTATATTGTATTCAAAATTCTCTACGGACCAAGATACTATAACTTTCGCTTGCTTATAAATCTTACCTGGCAAAAAATCCCCAGGCATACTTGGTGTAGGGACTTCATCCAATAATTCAATATGCTCTACCCGTGCAGCAAAACGTGCTCGAAGTTCTTCTGTTTCTCCCGGAACAGATACAAAAGTTCCACTTGATTGCTCACCCGCTAAAACTGCGGCAGCTTGTTCTACCTCATAGGGTGTTTCTATAAGGTAAGTTGCAAAAATTCTTTCCATTTAAATAATTAGCTATCAATTAATTTAATTAGGGTTGTAGGTAAAATTGGCGCAAATTTTTGTTAATACCATCCTGCTGTAACCTGTTTCGAAATCGGTCGTTAGCAAATTCTATAAAAGATACGCATTTTTAGTCATCTATCATAGTATATCTTTATATTAGCGCAAAAAACGATGTTAAAGGCTGTAATTTTTGATATGGATGGCGTTATAATTGATAGTGAACCCCTACACTACAAGGCTTACCATAAAATGTTTGAAGATGTAAACGTGAAGGTTTCTGCTGAACTTTATGAATCCTTTACCGGAAAATCCACCCTTAATGTCTGCAAACAGGTATGTGAAACTTTTAATTTAAATGAAACACCAGAAACTTTAGTTAGCATAAAAAGGAAACATTACGAATATATTTTCGATAACGATAAAGATTTCGATTTAATCGATGGCGTTTTGAATCTGATAAAAGATTATCACGCTAACGGACTGACTTTGGTTCTTGGTTCTTCAGCTTCCATGCCTAATATCGAGCGTATTTTTAAACGTTTTGATTTGAACCAATATTTCAAAGCGAAATTAAGCGGTGCCAATTTAAAAGCTTCTAAACCGCATCCTGAAATTTTTATTAAAGCTACCGAAGCTTCAGGATTCAAAGCTCACGAATGTATGGTTATTGAAGATTCTACAAATGGTATTGAAGCCGCTAAAGGGGCAGGTATTTTCTGTACAGGTTACGACAGTAAGCATTCCAAAAATCAGGATTACAGTAAAGCCGATTTAGTAATAAAGTGCTTTAGTGAAATTCCTTATGATCGGGTAAAAAACTTAATTTAGTACCGCATAACCAAAGTTTACTGAAAACGGAACACACCATATGATAACATGATTGTATTGATTATAGTCTATATTATCGGGTAAGTTATATTCGTAATTTCCTTCAATACCTTTTAAAGCACCTAATGAAATATAACTGGACGCCGATGTATCTGTTGCAAGATAAACTTCCAGACCTGGACCAGAATCGGTTTTGAAATTAGTAAAGGATACTATTTTTTTATCTTTATCAATAGTTACCTTTCCTGAAGTAGGATGAGCACTAGAAATAAAATTTCCAGAGTAAGCAACTTCGACTGAAGACATCTCCTCCATTTCCATATTTTCTTCTGATAACATTTCAGAATCATCGGAAGTTGAACAAGACATAATTAACAATAATAAAATAAAACCAAACAAATAAGGACGTTTCATAACAATCAGTTTTAGTTAGTTCCTTAATTGGTCGAAATTAATTTAGAAGTTTACACCTCATCATTACCATCATCTTTACTTTCTTTAATTTTTTGCTTCAAAGCTTTAAGGCGCTCTTTTCGTAATTCAGCTTCTTTGCGTTTTTTATTCTTTTTTTGATCGACCAATCTGGAATGTTTGGCTTTATTTTTTGTGTTTTTATCGCGACCTGTTTTTGCCATATTATTTTTTTGATTTCATTAAATTATTCTGCTCTTCCATCAACGTTGTTAGCTTGGTTAAAAGCTCAATATCTTTTGGAGTAGTAACGGTTTTATCTTCTACATCCTGCGATTTGTTTCTTAGGCGATTCATAAATTTAACAACCATAAAAATGGTAAACGACACAATTAAAAAATCGATTAATGTTTCCCCTAAAATACCATAACCTATAGCGACTTCATCGGTTATAATTTTTCCTGATGCATCTAAAACCGCTTCTTTTAAAATGATGCGTTTATCGTGAAAATTGACGCCATTAGTTAATAACGACAATGGTGGTAAAAATACTTGTTTCACCAGTACATCAATAATTTTATTGAAAGCTGCCCCGATAATTATTCCGACAGCCATATCCATCATATTGCCTTTAACGGCAAACTCTTTGAATTCTAAAAACAATTTCTTCATAAGTTCACATTTTAAATATTACGTTCACTTTAAAACTAAAAAATCTTGCTAACATAAAAGCACGTTAGCAAGATTAATAGCTTATAAATTGGTCTTAAAACCTTTATTTTTTGTAATATTTACTGTATCCGCGGTAAGCGAAGAATCCTAAAACGGCTACAATTGCACAAGCAATGCCTATAAATTTCAAGCTTACAATCTGATCTCCGCTGGCGTAACTATGTAATCCCGCCAAGTAGAAATTCACACCAAAATACGTCATCATAATACTTGCAAAGGCCACAATAGACATTAAGTTATAAAACCAGCGTCCGCGTAATCCCGGTACCAAACGCATGTGAATAACAAAGGCATACACCATAATACTAATTAATGCCCAGGTTTCTTTAGGATCCCAGCCCCAGTAGCGCCCCCAGCTTTCGTTAGCCCACATACCTCCTAAAAAGTTTCCTATAGTAAGCATGGTTAAACCAACGGTTAAAGCCATTTCGTTAATTATGGTAAGCTCCTGAATATTTAAATCGAGTTTCTTTTTATTCTTTTCGTTGGTGAAAATCATTAATAATAATGATACCACACCTAAAATCATTCCCAACGTAAACGGACCGTAACTTGCTACGATAACCGCCACGTGAATCATTAACCAGTAACTATTTAATACGGGCTGAAGGTTAGCAATGGCCGGATCCATCCAGTTCCAGTGCGCTACCATTAAAATCATTGACGTTACAAAAGCGGTTGACGCCAAAGTTAAATCGCTTTTTCTTCCAAAAGCCAATCCGAAAAACATGGTTGCCCAAGCGACATAAATCATAGACTCGTAAGCATCACTCCAAGGGGCATGCCCCGAAATATACCAACGCGCAATTAATCCTGACGTATGCAATAAAAACAGGCCAAGAATAATGAATTTAAATACCGTTACCGATATATTTAAAGCTTTGTTTTTTTCTTTAAAAATCTGAACAATCAATAAGATAAACAGCAAAGACCCTGCATACATATACCAGCTAAACAGCTTTTTAAATACATCGTATTTATTGTATAATATTTCGGTTTTTATTTTTTTATCGCTTAGCATGACAGAACCGCCATACTGATGCTGTGTTTTCTTAAAGGCTTCTAATAATTTTGATGCTTCTGAAAAATCTCCGGATTGCTTTGACTGATTTAGCGTAAACAAATAGGCTCTGAAACCATTTCTAACAAAATTAGAATACAGTGAATCCTGAATTTTATAATTTCCGAATTTATAATCGTAAGCCGATACCCATTTATTATTTGCATCGTTTGGAATTGGGAAAATCTTTAATGAAGCTCCTTCTATAGTATTGAATAATAAACGAACACGCTCGTCGGTTTCCTTTATTTTTTTCTGATACCCATTTGGTACAGCTACACTGTAAGCATCATCTAAATAAGGCTCTAATTTATAGGTTCCATCTTCATTTAAAAAATCGATCAACGCAAAATGTTTCCCTTCCTTACTAACACCAATAATGCTTCGTAATGAATCGGTTTCCATGGGGCGTAAATAAATAACAGGAACATTGTACCAAAGTGTTGGACTTTCCTGAATAGATAAAAATACCTGATTGGCATCAAAACCTTCGTAAGTATCACTTTTACTTAATTTACGCAACATTTCAGAAGCATACGTATTCACTGGCATCATTCGTCCACCAACATCCTGAATGACTAAATGACCAAATTCATCGGCGACATCTTTTGGCGTTATATTGGCCGCTAAAATAGAATCTATTTGCGATTTAGAAGGCTTGGTATGATCGTGACCATCGTGCTCTGAATGGGTTTGCGCAAACGTCGAAAGTCCAAAAAGCAATACAACAACACTTAGCATTTTTGCTTTTTTAGCTTTTACTTTTTCAAGCATGACTTTTAATTCTCCAAAACGCGACCCTTTAACAAATAATATGGCTAATAATCCGGCATATAATAAGAAATAGCCAATGTACGTTAGTAATGTTCCCCAGTAATCATGGTTTACAGAAAGTATGGTTCCTTTTTCATCGGGATCAAAACTCGATTGAAAGAAACGATAACCACGATGATCAAGAATGTTATTCATGAAAATTTTATAATCGAAGTTACCTTCCTGCTCATCGATAACAGTAACTTTACTTGAATAGGCTGAGTTTACATTCGACCCTGGGAATTTTTCGGCTTCAAAATCATTCAATTTAATTGAAAAAGGTAATTCCAAAACTTTAGACCCGTATTTAAAAGCAAAATCAAGACCTCCAATTTTGATTTGCTTGAAAGCATTATTCATCCCTTTTCCGCCTAACAAACCAACGCGTTTGGTTTCTCCGCCTGTTGTGACTTTTAAAACCACTCCATCTGAATCATTTTTCAGCATTTGAGATTTCTGAACCACATCAAACTCACCTTTTACTATCGGCTTAGGAAACACCATTTGCATATCGCCAATCACATAACGCGAACGCAACATTAATGGCTGCAGGCTGTCTTTAACCAATTTCCCCTGAGCCATAGTAGCCATAACCATGTATTCGCCTTCAAATGGCGATTGTATATTTAATTTTCCGTCTTGGTAAGTAATATTAATTGCTCCGGGTGTTGGCTTATTTAAAGCAAACAATACACTGTGAATACTTTGTATCTCACCAACCTTTAAAAAGTGATTGTGTGGCGCACCGCCTCCGGCTTCAACAATTTTCAAGTATTCTTCACCATCTTCAGTTGGTACAATATCTTCTTCGGCGCCTTTTACGAATTTCTCTAATTCTATGGTTACAGGTTGCTGGTCGTAACGCGTTTCAACTTTAAAATCGTTATCTAATCGACCTGAAAAATCAACTTTGTGTTCTAAAGGTAAACGTTGTGGCACACCATCAATTTCGTAATCACCATCAATGTAAGTCGTGATGTATGTTTCTCTCGACAAGAAGGCATTCTCTGTTTCTCCTTCTCTAATCGCCATCATACCTTCAAAACTAATGTAACGCGTTATTCCTGCACCAATAATGATAAAAATAAACGCCAAATGTAGTAATAAGGTGGCCCACTTTTCTTTTTTATGCAAACGATATCTGAAAATATTACCAAAAAAATTGATAACAAAAAGCACCATAATAGCCTCAAACCACCAGGTATCATAAATTAAATTTCTGGTATATGCTGTTGGTGATGTATCTTGTCCGGCATCTAAAAACGTACCTGTTGCCATAGCTGCGGCAAAAGCGATAAATAAAACAGATGTTAGGCGTGTTGAAAAAAGAATTTTGGAGAGTTTATTTTGCATAATTGGTACCCTTTTTTGAGGTCGTGCAAATTTAAGTATTTCAATTAACTTAAAATTGTTAAAATTGGAAAGAATTGTTAATCAAATCCTAATGTTTAAAAGGCAACTTAATTTATAATTTAAGGTGAACGATCACTCAGATTGGCGTGCTTTAAAAATTTCCATGTAAAGAAACGTTCCCATTTTTCTGGCACGTCGTTTAGCATTTTCAGCATAATCTCCTTGAAAAAGTTCATCGATGGTTTGAAACCAAAGATTTAACCATAGTCCGAAATGTACATCGGTAATCGAATGATTATTCTCCTGATCAACTTTTACGTGTACCTCTAACGGATTACCTAAATATTTAGTCTTTAAGAACAAACTCGATTCCCAAAAAGTGGTTAGTTTTTCAATATGCGTCTCCCAGTCGGTGATAACAGCATTAAAAAATGGTCCTAAAACAACATCTTTTCTTATTTTATCGTAAAACGACGAGACCAATAAATAAACATCTTCGCGGGTGGTGATATCTTTTTTAGTCATAGAAAACAAAGATATAGCTTTAGGTTTTTATATCGCCCAATATTCTCTATTTTTGCCATATGATTTCAGTAGTAATTCTTGGTGCTGGCAATGTGGCCACACATTTATACAAAGCCTTTAAAATAACCGGTGACGTTAAGGTTACACAATGGTATAATCGTAATATAGAAGCTATTAATGCGTATAAAAATGAGGTTTCTATTACCGATGATTTATCGCAACTTGTAGAAGCCGATGTGTATATTATTTCAGTTAGTGACGATGCTGTAAAAGGATTGACAAAAAAACTATCTTTTGAAAACCGATTAGTTGTTCACACTTCGGGAACGGTTAAAATTAGTGACATCGATAAAAAAAATCGTCAGGGTGTATTTTACCCATTACAAAGTTTTAGCAAATCGGCTAAAATAGATTTTGCTAATGTACCTTTCTGTATCGAAGCTATTAAAAGTGAAGATTATCACTTATTGAAAGATATAGCCATTGCTTTAGGAAGTCCTTCTAAAAAAGTAAACAGCGATCAGCGTAAAGTGTTACACTTAGCCGCTGTATTTGTAAATAACTTTACGAATCAGCTTTACCGGGTAGCGCACGAAATAACTGAAAGCGAAGGCGCCGAATTCGAAATGTTAAAACCTCTTATTTTAGAAACTGCTAAAAAGGTACAGGATTTATCACCATATGTGGCGCAAACCGGGCCGGCAAAACGCAACGACAAAAAAACATTAAACAAACACGCAAAACTTTTAACAAATAGGCATCATAAAGACATTTATGATTTGCTGACAAAATCAATTCAACATACCCATGGAAGAAAAAAGCTATAAAGAGTATTTACAACACATAACAACCTTTATTTTTGACGTTGACGGTGTTTTAACCGATGGTTCTTTAAATGTGACCACAACAGGTGAATTATTAAGAACCATGAATGTTCGAGATGGTTTTGCTCTTAAATTTGCTGTAAATGCTGGTTACAACGTAGCTATTATTTCCGCTGGACAAAACGAAGGTGTAAAAGTTAGATTAGAAGCTTTAGGTGTTAATCCTGTTTTTCTGAATGCCAGCAATAAAGCCGAAAAATTTACAAACTACACTCAGGAAAACAACATAAAACCTGAAAATGTACTTTATATGGGTGATGACATTCCAGATCACGCTGTAATGCAATTGGTTGGTTTACCTACTTGTCCGCAAGATGCTGTTCCCGAAATAAAAAGCGTTTCAAAATACATTTCTCACAAAAAGGGTGGCGAAGGCGCTGTTCGTGATGTTATCGAACAAGTACTTAAAGTTCAAGGAAAATGGGTATTTTAACAGCTTAAATAATTTAAGTTTTGAAAAGAATAAGCAGACGGATTGCCAATAATTTTGGTTACATAGGTTTTGGTAATACCCAAAACGTATTTAATCAGAAATCGGCAATCCCGTTTTCTACGTTAAAAGATAAACTTCACAGCACATCACACGACCATCACCAACTGGATTTTCTACATCACAGTCTTACCAAAGCAGAAAAGGAAAACATAAAACAAAAAATCAGAAGAGAAAGCAAAGTACAAAATCAAAAAATATTTGCTGTTTTTAGTGTTCTTTTTATAGGTGTGCTATACTTTATAAAGACACTTATAGATAGTTTAATGGCTAACATTTAATTTCCCCTTGAAGTTTTTAAACCTAATTCGCTGGAAAAACCTACTCATGATTACCTTTGTGCAATTACTTATTAAATATGCACTTTTAGAGCCTTATGGTGCTTCAACAAGATTAGATAGTTTTGGAATTTTCATTTTAATAGTAGCAACTATTTGTATTGCAGCGGCAGGTAATATAATAAATGATACTTGTGACATTCATACAGATTTCATCAACAAACCTGATAAACTCATTGTAAGCAAAAGCATTTCTGAGCAGACCGCTTACAACTTATTCATCGCTTTCAATGTTATTGGAGTTGGATTGGGCTACTACCTGTCATACAGCATAGGCAAAAGTAGTTTCTTTGCCATTTTCGTTGTTATTTCAGCGTTGCTTTATATTTATTCAACTTACCTGAAACAATTGTTTTTAATAGGTAATATTGTCGTTTCAATTTTGGTTGCTTGCAGTATTTTGATCGTTGGTCTGTTTGATATTCTGCCTGAAATAACAGAATTAAACAGGCAAACGCAATTGTTCTTTTTTAAAATTATTTTCAACTATGCCGTTTTTGCATTCAGCATAAATCTACTTCGTGAAATAGTAAAAGATTTAGAAGATATTGATGGAGATAAAAAAACGGGAATGCACACATTACCCATTGTTTTAGGAGAAAAATTAACCAAAAACATTTTGTTCACTTTAAGCCTTATAACGGCCACAACTCTGTTTATTTATGTTTTCAATAGTTTATATAAAAACATCATAGTCAGCCTGTATTTTATCACGTTAATTATCGGTCCTTTAATTTTCACCTCCATTAAAATCTTTAGTGTAAAAGATAAAATCACTTATGGTCAAGTGAGTAACCTTTTTAAAATAATTATGCTTTTCGGAATGCTTTCATTACTTTTATACAAGTATATTTTACTTAAATAATGCTGAACGAAAAACTAAAAAATCACCATATTATATTAGCCTCAGGTTCACCAAGACGACAGGATTTTTTTAAAAATCTGGGCTTAGATTTTGAAATTAGATTAAAACCGGTAAAAGAAGACTACCCTTCTCGCCTTACCCATTTTGAAATCAGTAATTACCTGGCACAGTTAAAAGCGCTACCGTTTAAAGATGAATTAAAACCTAACGACATACTAATTACCAGCGACACCATAGTTTGGCATGACAACAAAGCTTTAGGGAAACCTGAAAATGCAAATGAAGCTTTTAGCATACTTAAATCGCTGAGTGATAATACCCATCAGGTAATTACATCGGTTTGTTTTACAACTACAAGTTTTGAAAAAACCTTATACAGTATTACCGACGTCACTTTTAAGGCATTAACCGACGAAGAAATCTGGTATTATATCAACACCTGTAAGCCTTTTGACAAAGCTGGTGCTTATGGCATTCAGGAATGGATTGGTCAAATTGGCGTTACCGAAATTAAAGGCTCATACTTTAATGTTATGGGCTTACCAACGCACTTAGTTTATAAGACATTAAACAGTATTGCCGAAACTTTTTAATCTTACTTTAATTCGATTAAAATTGAGGCTCATGTTTAATTTTAAAAATTAATATTATGGTTTTAGACATTTTACAAGACAACAAAAAAGAAATTATATTTTCTACTATTGTCCTCGTTATACTTCTTATTATCTATTACACTTTAAATTTTGCAGTGACTAAAATTGCAAAAAAAAGCGGTTTTAACGATGCTCGTATCCGACTGGTTCGGCGCTATATTCACGTTACCTTATTCTTTACCGGACTCATTACATTGGCTTATATTTTTGGCACAGATTTTAAAGATTTAGCCGTTATTTTTTCATCGGTTTTTGCTGTTATTGGTGTTGGTTTCGTTGCCGTTTGGTCTATTTTAAGCAACATCACTTCAGGAGTTATTATGTTTTTTAACTTTCCGCATAAAGTGGGCGATAAAATAAAAATTCACGACAGCGATTTTCCTATTGTTGGCATTATTGAAGATATTGCCGCTTTTCATCTTCATTTAAGATTAGATAATGGTGATTTGGTAACCTACCCTAATAACTTAATGTTACAAAGAGCGGTAACATTAATCAAAAAAGACGCTATTGAGGATGATGCCGATGCTGTTTAAATATTCTATATATTTATAACATGGCTAAGAAAAGAACAAAAAAACAAAACAAAAAATCGGGTCTTGCTCCTGGAAGTGTTATTTACACCGGAGATAAATCCGATAAAAATCTGTTTATTGAAGTCTTCGATTACAATAAAGAGCAGTGTATTGAAAAGGAATTACACAGCATTGAAGAAGCTTTCGATTTTAAACTTACCGACTGTGTTTCGTGGATTAACATTAACGGTTTAAACCATGTTGATTCAATTGAAAAGCTTGGAAACCACTTCAGCTTACATCCTTTAGTAATTGAGGATTTGGTAAGCATTTCCCAAAGGCCTAAAATTGATGAATATGAAGATTATTTATTTGTTGTCCTTAAAATGCTTCATCTTGATGCCGAAGAAAAACTAAATTACGAGCAGGTCAGTTTTATTTTGGGGCCTAATTATGTGTTATCATTTCAGGAATCTGAAGGCGATGTTTTTGGTTCGGTAAGAGAACGTATCCGCCAAGGTAAGGGCCGCGTACGAACCATGCAATCAGACTATCTGCTTTATATTCTTATGGATGCTATTGTCGATGAATATTTTAGCGTTATTGAAACTTTAGGAGATAAAATTGAAGATTTAGAAGCCGATATTTTTGAAGGAACCATCGATGAATCTGCAACAAAAAACATTCAGGAGCTAAAGAAAGAAGTTCTTAAAGTTAGACGTTCCATTTTCCCGCTTCGTGAAGTAATTAATCGTATTGAAAAACATGAGAGTGACCTCATTCAACAACGAACAAAAACCTATTACCGTGATATTTACGATCACCTCATTCAAGTAACTGAAAATATAGATATTTACCGAGAAATGATCTGGAGTTTAATGGATATGTACATGACAACCATTAGCAACAAGATGAACGAAGTCATGAAAGTACTTACCATTATGGCTTCTATTTTTATTCCATTAACCTTTATTGCCGGAATTTATGGTATGAATTTCGAGTACATCCCTGAACTGCATTATAAGTATTCTTACTTTATTTTGTGGGGGGTTATGATTGTCCTTTTTATAGCCATGCTTATTTATTTCAAACGTCGAAAATGGCTTTAAACCTGAGTATTTTAACGTTAAAGAAATTCTAAACCCTTCGATTACCGCTATTAACTTTGGTATATTTGGATTTAGCTAACAACTCAACTATGCGAAAACTTACCCTATTGTTCCTTATTTTTTTCCTAACCTTTTCGTTTACACAGGCGCAAAAACCGAAAACACCTGCTTCATCAGAGATTTTTGAATCTATTCAAAAACTAAACTTTTTGGGTTCTGTCTTATATATTGCTGCGCACCCCGACGATGAGAATACTCGTCTTATTTCATACATGTCTAATCATGTTAAAGCAAGAACTGCGTATTTATCGCTTACTCGAGGTGATGGCGGTCAAAACCTTATCGGACCAGAAATAAGAGAGCTTTTAGGCGTTATAAGAACCCAGGAATTATTAGCGGCTCGCCGTGTTGATGGTGGCGAACAACTTTTTACCAGAGCTAACGATTTCGGGTATTCAAAACACCCGGACGAGACTTTGGAAATCTGGGAAAAAGATGAAGTTTTAAGCGATGTAGTTCTCGCAATTCGAGAATTCCAGCCAGATATTATCATAAATAGATTCGACCATAGAACACCAGGAACCACACATGGACACCATACCAGCTCTGCGATGTTAAGTTTTGAAGCTTTCGATTTAGCTAGCGATAAATCGGCCTTTTCTGAACAATTAGAAACTACAGAAATCTGGCAACCAAAACGCTTATTTTTCAACACTAACTCCTGGTTTTACCGTAGTCAGGAAGACTTCGATAAAGCCGATAAAAGTAACATGCTAAGCTTTGATATTGGGGTTTATTATCCGCTTAAAGGTTTATCAAATAACGAAATAGCATCTATTGCCAGCAGTCAGCACCTGTGTCAAGGCTTCGGAAGGCTTCATCAGCGCGGTTCTCAAAAGGAATATATTGAATTTTTAAAAGGCACGCCTGTAACAGATAAATCGGATGTATTTTCTGGTATCGATACGTCGTGGAATCGAATTAAAGGCGGAAAAGCCATTGGCGATATTTTATATGCTGTTGAACAGCATTTCCATTTTAACAATCCATCGATTCATATTCCTGAATTATTAAAAGCATATCATTTGCTTCAAAACATTCAAAATGAACATTGGAAAATTCAAAAAACAAAAGAATTAAAAGCCATTATTGAAATGTGTGCTGGTTTATACTTGGAAGCTTCGGCTGAAACACCAACAAGTACCCCTGGCTCTACAGTAAGAATAAATATTGAAGCCTTAAACCGAAGCAATCAAAATATCGTTTTAGAAAGCATCACCCAAACCGATGGTAAAATCTTAGACAAACATCTTGTACTGAAAAATAACAATTCAGAAAAATTTGAAAATACATTTCACATTTCTGAAAATTCCGACTATACGACTCCTTACTGGTTAGAAAAGAAAGGAACTTTGGGCATGTATACCGTTGAAAATAAAAACCTGATTGGAAAACCTGAAACACCAAGGAATGCTGTCATCAACTTCAACTTAAAAATAAATAATACACCTATCACAATTAGTAAACCGGTTATTTATCGCTATTCAAAACCTGACAAAGGGGAATTGTATCGTCCGTTTGAAATCATCCCCGAAGCATCAGCTAAAATCACAGAAAAGGTTATTATTTTCGATAACGGGCATGAACATAACATTACACTTGTTGTAAAGGCTGGACACCATAATTTAAAAGGTTCAGCTGAAATTTGTCATCCAGAAAACTGGAAAGTCTACCCTGAAAAACAAGACGTAAACATTGCTAACAAAGGCGAAGAACAAATACTAACATTTACCATTATTCCACCTAAAAATCAGGATGAAGGTTATATTAGTCCTATCATTCATATTGGTGATAAAACCTATACCAAAGAACTTATTGAAATCAATTACGAGCATATTCCTTATCAAACCGTATTGCTTCCGAGTGAAAGTAAAGTGGTTAGATTAGATATAAAAAAACATGGAGAAAACATCGCTTACATTGCTGGTGCAGGTGATGTGGTGCCGGAAAGCTTAGAACAGATAGGTTATCAGGTACGTGTTATAAACCCTGAAGATATTACCAGAGAAACTTTAAGCCGTTTTGATGCTGTTGTTGTAGGTATTAGAGCCTACAACACTATTGACAACCTTAAATTCAAACAACAAATTCTTTTCGACTTTGTAAAAGAAGGCGGAAATATGATTGTTCAATATAATACCAATCGCGGATTAAAAACCGACAATTTAGCTCCATATAGTTTATCCCTTTCGCGAGATCGAGTAACCGATGAGAATGCTGAAGTTAAAATTTTAGACCCGAAGCATCCGTTATTGAATTCACCTAACAAAATCACACAAAAAGATTTTGAAGGCTGGACTCAGGAACGAGGCTTATATTTTCCCGATAAATGGGATAAGGCTTTCACTCCTATTCTGTCAATGCACGACAAAGACGAATCGGATAAAGAAGGTAGTTTATTAGTGGCACAATACGGAAAAGGCTACTATATTTATACAGGATTGAGCTTTTTCAGAGAATTTCCAGAAGGTGTTTCAGGGGCTTACCGCCTATTTGCCAATATGCTTTCTATTGGAAAAGATCATTTACAACCCAACCAAAAACTAAACGACTAATTATGGAAAACAATGACCAACCCAAGCCCAAATGGTTAAAATTATATTCTCTGGTATTAATCGCCAATGCCATTTATTTTTTCATATTCTATCTAATTACCAAGGCTTTTTAATATGCAGACATTAAACTGGATAGATTGGGTCGTTCTTTCTTTAACTCTTTTTGCCATAGTCGCTTACGGTACATGGCAAACCCGTGGTAGTAAAAATGTAAAAGATTACTTAAAGGGAGGCAGCGCTTCGCATTGGTGGACTATAGGCTTATCGGTTATGGCTACACAAGCCAGCGCAATTACCTTTCTATCAACCCCCGGACAAGCATTTAATGAAGGTATGGGCTTCGTGCAATTTTATTTTGGCTTACCTATTGCCATGATAGTTATTTGTATGGTGTTTATTCCTTTATATCACAGATTAAAAGTTTACACCGCCTACGAATTTCTTGAAAATCGCTTCGATCTCAAAACCAGAACTCTTACTGCGATCTTATTCTTAATTCAACGGGGCTTGGCCGCTGGAATTACCATTTTTGCTCCGGCTATTGTCCTTTCGGTAGTCCTAGGGTGGGATTTACTAACGCTTAACATCATTATTGGTGTCATCGTAATAATTTACACGGTTTCTGGAGGAACACGTGCAGTGAATGTAACACAAAAACACCAAATGGTTGTTATTTTTATAGGTATGCTAGTCGCTTTCTTTTTAATTGTTAGCGATCTTCCGCAAGATATTACGTTTAGAGAAGCTGTGGATATTGCTGGTGCCAGCGGGAAAATGGAAGCTTTAGATTTCTCTTTTAACCTTAATAACCGATATACGTTTTGGAGTGGTATTATAGGCGGCACCTTTTTAATGCTTTCCTATTTCGGGACAGACCAAAGCCAGGTACAGCGTTACCTTTCTGGAAAATCGGTTAAAGAAATGCAACTTGGTTTAATTTTTAACGGACTTTTGAAAGTACCCATGCAGTTCTTTATTTTGTTTATTGGTGTTATGGTATTTGTGTTTTATCAGTTCAATGAAGCACCAATTAATTTCAACCCAACCGCAACAGAACTGGTCTTAAATTCTGAATATTCAGAAGACTATCAAACACTTCAAAACCAACAAAAACATATTTTTCAAGAAAAAAAAGAGCTCATTTATTCTTTTGTAAATCAAGACAATCAGCAAGCTAAAGAACAACTGATTGAGATTAACGAAAAATCAAATAAACTAAAACAACAAGCAAAATACTTAATTGAGCAAGCTGGTGAAAAACAACAGATTAAAGTTGAGAGTAACGATGAAGATTATGTGTTTATTCATTTCATTTTAAACAATCTACCCAAAGGTTTAATAGGCTTACTCCTGGCAGTAATTTTAAGTGCAGCCATGTCAAGTACTGCCAGTGAATTAAATGCGTTGGGCTCAACTACTACTATTGATTTATACAAAAGGAATGTAGGAGAAAAAACCGAAGAACAAATGGTTTCTGCATCAAAATGGTTCACTTTACTTTGGGGTATCGTCGCCATAGGCGTAGCCTGTGTTGGTGAGCTTGCTGAAAATTTAATTCAGCTAGTAAACATTATTGGCTCCATTTTTTACGGTAATGTGCTTGGAATATTTTTAGTCGCTTTTTTCTTTAAAAGCGTTAAAGGAAACGCCGTTTTTATTAGCGGTATTATAACCCAGATAATCATTATCGGATTATACTTTTTAAACCTTTATGAATTTATAAACTTGCCGTTTCTTTGGTTAAATTTCGTAGGCTGCATGGTTGTTATCATTTTAAGCCTAATTATCGATTTCAACAAAACAACTCACATCGACAAAGGTATTTTAGTAGCCTTAATAGGCATACTATCTTACTTTGGCTCTCTAATTGTCTAAACTTATGAAAACGCCAATTGAAAAAAGAAAAATACGTTGGGGCATTATAGGCCTGGGAAAAATAGCAGATAAATTCGCCACCGATCTGGCTACCATTCCTGATGCTGAACTTTATGCTGTAGCTTCCAGAAATCAAGAAAAGGCCAACGAATTTTCTAAAAAGCATAACGCTTTAAAAGCCTATGATAGCTACGAAACTTTAGCGAACGACCCCAATGTTGATGCCGTATATATTGCGACACCGCATACTCTGCATAAAGAAAACACCATCATGTGTTTAGAAAAAGGCATTGCCGTATTGTGTGAAAAGCCTTTTGCTATGAATGCTGAAGAAGTAGAAGAAATGATTACTATAGCCAAAGCAAACAAAACGTTGCTAATGGAAGCACTATGGACCTACTTTTTACCTCATTACCAATATGTTTTAAAGCTTTTAAAAGACAAAACGTACGGAGAAGTACAATCGCTGTCGGCTGATTTCGGATTTCATCGCCCTTACGATACTAACACCAGACTTTTCGACAAAGCCTTAGGTGGTGGGAGTTTATTAGATATTGGCATTTACCCTATTTTTGTAAGCTTATCAACTTTAGGACTTCCTAAAAGGATTTCTGCGAATGCCACTTTTTTTGAAAATGGAGCAGACTCTACTTGTAGCATGACATTTAATTACCCCAATAATGTGAATGCCTATTTAAAAAGTTCACTCATTGAAGAACTTCCTACACAAGCCATTTTTGAATGCGAAAAAGCAATAATTAAAATAAACACACAGTTTCATGCTCCAACAACCGTATCTATCATTAAAGATGGACAAGAAGAAATAAAAGATTTTAATTATAACACTATTGGGTACAATTTTGAAACCATTCACTTTAACAACTTACTTCGTGAAGGAAAAACTGAAAGCAGTATCATGACATTCGACTTTAGTCACAATCTTATAAATACACTGGATAAGCTTAGAAAACTTATAAACCTGGAATATTAATGAAAAAGCAAAATCCCATCGGAAAGGGATTTTGCTAAAACATACCATAAATAAATTAATATTTCATTAAACCTTCAGAATCCAGTTTCAATTTTCGTGTATTATTTCCTTTTCTTAATAGTACTTTATAAGTCTTATCAGAAGATTTTCCTCGATCATAATAAACAGTATAATGACTTTGGTCTACCAACCAATCTGGAAATTCAACAGAAACTGCATTTCTAATATGCTTTGGAAGTCTTACATTTTTATATTTCTCTACCGTACTTAAAATAACTCCCTCCTTATCGTAATAGGCACCTATATACCCCTCTGATCCAACATGCCACACTTTAAAAGCCTCATCACGCCCATCAAATTTATAGGAATTTGACACATCATGTTGAGCAGCTTTAATTTCTAACTCTCTTATACTATTGGCTATATCATCCTCCAATACATTAGCTAAATAATTTCTATTGATATTAGTTACCACTATATCATCCAGTATCACTCCATGAAACTCCCAACCTCTATCTTGAGAAAAACCAAGATTAACAAACCACATAAACAAAAAAACAATTAATAAATTTTTCATGACAATAGATTTAAATTAAACAAAATACTATTGCTATTATTTAGGGAGAAAAATTCAATGTCAAAATTAGGTTTTTAATTAAATCAGCCATGCTACCTAAGTAGCTACTTTTAATATTTTTGTTTTGAATATTCTGAAAGTTTCAAATACAGAACTCGTCTAATTGCAAATACAAAGAAAAAATTATGCACATAAAAATATGGTCCGATATACGTTGCCCCTTCTGTTATATCGGAAAAAGACATTTTGAATCTGCTTTAAACAGTTTCCCTGAAAAAGAAAAAATAACCGTAGAATGGAAAAGTTTTGAGCTTGATCCTAATTTAAAAACAACAACTACAACAGATGCCTTAACGCATTTTGTAGAGAGCAAAGGCATTGATTATGAAAGCGCCAAACATATGTTTAATAATGTGACGGCAATGGCTGCTAATGCAGGATTAGATTTTAATCTGGAACAATCTGTTCCTGCAAACTCCTTTAATGCGCTTCGCCTGTTACATTTTGCCAAAGAAGAAGGACTAGCTAACAAAACAAAAGAAGCACTACTTAAAGCACATTTAACTGAAGGTGAAAATATTGATGATCATACGGTTTTATTAGATCTTGCAAAATCTGTAGGCTTAAATACTTTCAAAGTGAAACAGATGTTAGAATCTGATGATTTCGCCTACGACGTAAGACAAGACCAAATGGAAGCCAGAAATCTGGGGATTAACTCTGTGCCGTTTTTTGTTTTAGATAACAAATATGGAATTTCCGGGGCACAACCTGTTGAAGTATTCTCTAAAGCTCTTCAGGATGCCTGGGATAAACACCAAAATAATTTAATAATAGTTGCGGACGACAACTCCTGCGATATAAATGGAAACTGTTAGTAAAATAAAAAAAGCGCCTTAAATATGGCGCTTTTTTTATATCATATTGAAATACCATTACATAGCACCCCACTCTTTTAAAGAATCTTTGTTCATTTTCACATAATCAGCATTTCCGGCAGCTTCAGCGCCAGATAAAGATTTCTTAGCAGCAGCAATAGCTCCTTTCTTATCACCGGCCTTTGCATAAATTAAAGACTGTTGTCTTAACTGCCAAAACGGTGCTTTATCGCCAGCCATCTCTATCGATTTATCAATCCATTCCTTCGCTTGATTAATGTCTTTACCTTCTTGTAAATAATATACAGCCGCAGAATAATAATCACCTGCACCCGGCCCATTCATCGTTTTTTCAATAGAAGCTGAAACTATAGACTCGGTTGGCACATCAATTTTTACGCCTACATAAACATCTTCCCATAAAATACCTAATATTGCCGAATTGTTTGTTAAATCGTCAAAGGTCATGGTAAACGTTTCAATCTTTACCGGCATTTTGTAAACTTCAGCTTTAGCCTTAGCCACTACTTTAGAATCATCCCATTTTTGAGGTGTTCCCCAGTTTGACGTATCACTGTAAAACACAACCTCCCACGAGTCCTTTCCTGGCGTTGCAAAAACAGCATACTCCCCTGCCTTAACTTTAGAATCGCCAATAGTTACATCGGTGTTAAAACTAATTTTTGTGTTGGCATTGGCTCCCAAACGCCATAACTTATTATAAGGAACCAAATCTCCAAATATAACCCGCCCTCTCATGCTTGGGCGACTGTATTCTAAAGTCATATTAGTTAATCCAACCATTTGTTCAATTTTAGAAGTCGGACTAGGTTGCGGTGTTTTAATCTGTGAAAAGCCTGTGAATGACATGGCCACAAATAAAACAGAAGCGATAATTTTTTTCATTTTGATGTAGTTGTTTAGTTATTGAATCTTAAAATTAATAAAACTTCTTATACTCCTCTAAAAATAATCAAATCTCACGAAACAAACTCGATTAATTAAAATTAACAAAATATTTTGTTTAACTTTAACTTTAAAAGATTAAACATTTTGTATCTTTACCAATAAATACGCTTCTGTTATGGCTAAAAAAAAATCTATCTCGAAGGAAGACTTTATGTCTTATTATATGAATTATGTTCTGGAACATAACGCACGACCAAAGACTATATTTTCATTATGTAAAGTTATGGGAACGGAAGAACCGTTGTTCTACGGATTCTTCGGTTCTTTTGAAGGTTTAGAAAAAGGCATTTTCAATCAGTTCTATGTAAACACCAAAACTCTACTTGAAAAAGCCCCTGATTTCAGGGCTTTCGATTCCAGAGACAAGCTTCTGAGCTTTTACTATACTTTTTTTGAAATACTGACTGCTAACAGAAGCTTTGTAGTTTTTATGCTAGACGGTTATAAAACAGATTTGAAACGTTTAAAAGTACTTTCTACACTAAGACAAAGTTTCATTGAATTTATTGAAGACTTAAACATTGAAACTATTGAAACGAAACAAAAAGACATTGATAAATTTCAGCAAAAAGCATTGACCGAATCTGCCTGGTTTCAACTAGTAGTTACAATAGAATTCTGGCTAAATGATACCTCTGCAAAATTTGAAAAAACAGATATCTTCATTGAAAAATCGGTTAATACCAGTTTCGACATTATCAATACAACACCAATAAAAAGCATAATCGACCTTGGAAAATTTCTGTTTAAAGAAAAAGTACAAATGTCTTAAACAACAGCCATGAAAACCATAGATCACATACCAACATCCAAAATTCAAAGGGCCACGAAACTCGTTTCTACTGGTGCTAAAGTTGGCGTGAATTATTTAAAATATTACGGCGACAAAATCACTAAATCTGAGGCCGAAGCCTTAGAAACGCTTAACAAAAATAATGCTGAAGATATTTACGACAGCCTAAAACAGCTTAAAGGCAGCGCTTTAAAAGTGGCACAAATGCTTAGCATGGAAAAGAATATTTTACCAACTGCTTATGTTGAGAAATTTTCTTTGTCGCAGTTTTCTGTTCCGCCGCTATCCGCGCCTTTGGTGCTAAAAACATTTAAAACAAATTTAGGGAAATTACCAAGCCAGATTTACGACTCTTTTAACCTTAATTCTGTAAATGCCGCCAGTATTGGTCAGGTACATGAAGCCGAAAAGGATGGGAAAAAACTTGCTGTGAAAATTCAATATCCTGGAGTCGCTAACAGTATTGCCAGCGATTTGGCTTTGGTAAAACCTATTGCTATTAAAATGTTTAATATTAGAGGAAAGGATTCTGACAAGTATTTTAAAGAGGTAGAAAACAAACTTATTGAAGAAACCAACTATATTTTAGAAGTTGAACAAAGTAAATTTATTGCAGAAAGCTGTAAACATATCCCTAACTTAAAGTTCCCGAATTATTACGAGAACTTGTCATCGGAGCGCATTATTACTATGGATTGGATGAACGGTGAACACCTTTCGGAATTCACCGCCCACAATTCCGATGATATAACAGCTCAAAAACTCGGTCAGGCACTATGGGATTTTTATATGTACCAGATGCATGTTCTAAAAAAAGTCCATGCCGACCCGCATCCTGGAAATTTTCTGGTTTCTGAACATGGAGAACTCATTGTTCTCGATTTTGGTTGTATTAAAACTGTTCCCGATAGCTTTTACAAACCTTATTTTGAGTTAGCAAAAAAGGAAAACATCAATAATCCAGAAGTTTTTAAGGCCAAAATGTTTGAATTAGAAATATTACGAGAAGATGACAGTAAAGAAGAATTAGAGTTTTTCTCAGCTATGTTTTTCGACATGCTTAGCTTGTTTACGCAACCATTTCATGCCGAAACTTTCGACTTTTCAAACAAAGCATTTTTTAAAGCTATTTCCGAAATGGGACAGCGTTACAGTAAAAGTACCGAACTTAAACAAATGAATGGCAATCGGGGTTCTAAACATTTCATTTACATCAACCGAACCTTTTTTGGCTTATACAACCTCATGTTTGATTTAAAAGCCAAAGACATAAAAATCAACAATTTTAAAACGCTTCAATAATGTATTTCAGTAGTAAAGATATTAATGACATGCATCATCTGTACCGCATCAATTTAATTAATAGTTGTTCGGGATTTAAAAGCGCCAATCTCATTGGCACCAAATCTAAGGATGGCATTGAAAATGTAGCTGTGTTTAGCTCGGTAACGCATTTAGGTAGTCATCCGCCACTTCTCGGTTTCATCCTGCGACCAACTACCGTTTTAAGAAATACCTACGAAAACATCAAGGAAACCGGTGTTTACACCATTAATCACATACATAAAACCATTATTGAAGATGCGCATCATACGTCGGCAAAATACAGTAAAGACGTTTCTGAATTTGAGGTAACGAATTTAATATCAGAATATAAGAATGACTGTTTTGCTCCATTTGTTCAGAATGCTCCGGTGCAGTTACAAATGAGATATGTTTCTGAATATTTTATTAAAGAAAACGATACCATTCTACTTATTGGAGAAGTTGAAGGCTTGTTTTTAAATGATGATTTACTCGAAGACGACGGATTTATAAATCTTTCAAAAGCTGAAATTGCTTCCATTAACGGACTAGACGCCTATACGATTCCTAAGTTTGAAAAACGTCTGGAATACCAGCGCCCAAAGCAATTATCAGAAAACTAATTTGAAAATATACAACCATGAAAGTTCTCATTACAGGAGCAACAGGCTACATTGGGAAACGCATCATCCCTCTCCTTTTAAACGAAGGGCATAGTGTAGTTTGCGCTGTTCGCGGAAAACTGAGAACCGAACAAAAATTTTTTGAGGAAGAGGACATTGAAGTTGTTGAAGCCGATTTTTTAAAACCCGAAACATTAGGAAATATCCCGAAAGATATTGATGCGGCCTACTACTTGATTCATTCCATGTCTACGTCGGTCGACCAGTTTCATAAAATGGAAGAAGCCTGCGCTGTTAATTTCAAAAACTATATCGAAACCACGAATGCCAGACAGGTTATTTACCTAAGCGGCATTACCAACGACACCAAGCTTTCTAAACATTTGTTATCGAGAAAAAATGTAGAAAATACTCTAAAATCTAAGGTTTATGCCTTGACCGTCTTCAAAGCAGGTATTATTGTAGGTTCTGGTAGCGCCAGCTTCGAAATCATTAGAGATTTAGTTGAAAAACTCCCTGTGATGGTTACTCCAAAATGGCTGAATACTAAAACACAGCCTATTGGTATTAGAGATGTTTTAAGTTTTTTGGTTAAGGCTTTAGGCCGAACAGAACTTTATAATACATCTCACGATATTTTTGGTCCGGAAATTTTAACTTATAAAACCATGTTGCTGGAGTTTGCTGAAATCCGGCAATTAAAACGATACATTGTTACGCTCCCGGTTATGACTCCTAAACTATCCAGTTACTGGCTGTATTTTGTTACATCCACATCATACAAACTCGCCAGAAGTCTAGTAAACAGCATGGGGATAGAAATTATTGGAAAACCCAGTAATATTAATACGTTATTAGAAGTTAAGCCTATGACTTACAAAAATGCTGTTGCATTAGCGTTCGAAAAAATTGAAAGTAATCATATTGCCTCAAGCTGGAAAGATGCCCTTATTAATAGCCGACACAAAAAACGCGCTTCAAGTAAATATTTAAAAGTTCCTAAATACGGTTGTTTTAAAGATATAAAAGAACAGCACGTAATAGACGAACAACGCACTTTAGATAAAATATGGGCTATTGGCGGCGAAAACGGCTGGTATTATGGTAATTTTTTATGGCAAATTCGAGGGTTTTTAGACAAACTTGTTGGAGGGATTGGTTTACGTCGTGGTCGAACTAATAAAACAGAAATACACACCGGAGATGCTTTAGATTTTTGGCGTGTGCTTATAGCCGACAGACAGCAAAAACGGTTAGTTCTTTTTGCTGAAATGAAACTACCCGGAGAAGCCTGGCTGGAGTTTAGAGTCAACAAAGGTAAAGTCTACCAACGCGCCACATTTAGACCACGAGGTCTAGCCGGAAGACTCTATTGGCATAGTGTTTTACCTTTTCATGGTTTTATTTTTAAAGGCATGATTAACCAATTAGCCAAAGCTTAATTGTGCCAAAAACAGTAAAAAAAGAAAATTTACCGGTTAAAATATGCCCGGTTTGTAACCGACCCTTTTCGTGGCGTAAAAAATGGAAAAATCACTGGAACGATGTAAAATATTGTAGCGAACAATGCAAACGCAGGAAAACAAAACAAGCTTAATCTGGTTTCGAAATAATTTAAGGATTCATGATAATTCGTCCATAACAAAAGCCATCACCAAGGGCAAGAAAGTTATTGCTGTTTACTGTTTCGACCCCAGACAATTTAAAATGAACCGTTTCGGATTTAAAAAGACCGAAAAATTTCGTGCCAGATTTCTAATTGAATCTGTTTCCGATTTAAAAAATAATCTTAAAAAACATAACATTCCATTATTCGTTTATCTCGATAAACCTGAAAACTGCATTCCTAATTTAGTTGTCAACCATCAAGTTACCGAAATTTATCTACAGGAAGAATGGACACCAGAAGAAACTTCTGTACTTAGAAAAGTTAAGAATCAACTTTCCAAGAATATTCTTTTTACAACATCTTACGATCAGTTTTTATTTCACCCACTAGATTTACCATTTAAAATTGAACATCTTCCAAATGTATTTACCGACTTCCGGAAAATTATTGAAAAACAGATTAATGTTCGGCCCATTTGTAAAGACTACCTCATTAATTTCAATCAACCAAAAATTAATAATACCACTAAAATTCCTTCGTTAACAGATTTAGGATTTGAAGATTTCAAGACACACCCTAAAAGCGCATTTCCTTTTAAAGGAGGTGAGACCGAAGCCTTAAAACATATTCAACATTATATGTTCAACACTAAAAACCTAGGGGTTTACAAAAACACAAGAAATGGACTTATTGGTACAGACTACAGCTCTAAGCTATCACCCTGGCTAGCCAATGGATGCGTTTCTGCTAAACTTATTTATTATAAAGTAAAGCAGTTTGAAAAAGAATATTTCAGTAATCAATCCACCTACTGGCTCGTCTTCGAACTCATCTGGAGAGACTATTTCAAATACCTATCTCTAAAAAACGGAAATCTCATTTTTAAAATTGAAGGCATCCTTGATAAAACTTACCCATGGTTAAACGATAATGATATCATTCTAAAATGGATAGAAGGCAAAACACCTGAACCTTTCGTTAATGCTAATATGATTGAACTTAACAAAACAGGCTGGATGAGTAATCGTGGCAGACAAAATGTAGCCAGCTACTTTGCTAAACATTTAAAATTAGACTGGCGCATTGGAGCCAGTTATTTTGAAAGTCTGCTTCTTGATTACGATGTGCACAGCAATTATGGTAACTGGATGTATGTAGCAGGTGTAGGCAACGACCCAAGAGACCGAAAATTTAATATAAAATCGCAAGCCGAGAATTACGACAAAAACGCTTCGTACCAACGTTTATGGCTTCAAACTACGCTGTTTTAAAATTTGAAAACCCTTAGACTTATACTAGGCGACCAACTAAACAGCAAACACAGCTGGTATAAAACAAAGCAGGATAATTACGTGTATTGTATGTTTGAAATGCGTCAGGAAACCGATTATGTCACGCATCATATTCAAAAAATTACTGGCTTCTTTGCTGCCATGCGCAATTTTGCAAGGTTATTAAAATCGAAAGGCTTCCAAGTTGAATACATCACATTAGACAATCCTAAAAACACTCAAAATCTGGTTGAGAATTTAAATATACTCATCAATATCTTTAACATTGAAAAATTTGAATACCAGCTTCCTGACGAGTATAGATTGGACGAGCAACTACTTAATTTCACAAAAACACTGGCAATACCATCGCAAGCATTTTCAACCGAACATTTTTATACGAAACGCTTTGATTTAAAAACTTTTTTCAAGGATAAAAATCACCTCCTTATGGAAACGTTTTACCGCCATATGCGTAAAAAACACAACATTTTAATAGTTGCGAATCAACCGGAAGGCGGCAAATGGAATTTCGATAAAAGCAATAGAAACAAATGGAAAGGCTCTCCCTATATTCCGCCATATAAGAACTTCGATAATGAGGTTTCAAATATTCTGGAATTGATAAAAAGTAAAAACATAAAAACCATTGGAATATTTGAGGCTCATACTTTCGAATACCCTATAAACCGAGAGCAAGCTTTAAGTCAACTTAAATACTTTTGTGAAAATCTTCTGGTTCATTTTGGCGATTATCAGGACGCTATGCACACAAAGGAAGTGAATCTATATCACTCTCGATTGTCATTTGCCATGAATTTGAAACTCATTTCACCAAAAAACGTTGTCGATACCGTTTTAAATTACTGGACCCAATACGGTAAACACATCCAGATTTCACAAGTAGAAGGCTTTATAAGGCAAATTATTGGCTGGCGAGAATATATGAGAGGCATGTACTGGGCTTTCATGCCGGATTACAAAACCTTAAATCATTTAAAAAACACCCAACCACTTCCTGATTTTTACTGGACAGGAAACACAAAAATGAATTGTCTGAAACATTGCATTACCAACAGCTTAAATAACGGTTATGCACACCACATTCAACGCCTTATGGTTACAGGTAACTTTACATTATTAGCTCAAATTCATCCAGACGAAGTCGATAAATGGTATTTAGGGATATATATAGATGCTATAGAATGGGTGCAACTCCCCAACACGCGAGGCATGAGTCAGTTTGCCGACGGTGGAAAAATCGCAACAAAACCTTACGTTTCCAGTGGAAGCTACATTAATAAAATGAGCAATTATTGTGACTCCTGTCTCTACAATAAAAATGAAAAATCAGAAGATAATGCCTGTCCCTTTAATAGTTTATACTGGAATTTTTTATTTGAAAATCGTAATGCTCTAAAAGATAACCATCGTATGCAGATGATGTTTAACCTTCTTGATAACATGGATAAAAATCAATTAATAAAAATAAGAGCACGAGCACAGAAAATTATAGAATCGCCAGATGAATTTTAACAAAAACATGAAACAAAATTTAAGCATTGTCTGGTTAAAAAGAGATCTTCGATTACATGATAACGAAGCTATTAGGAATGCCATAGCAACTAATCATCGGGTACTCCTGCTCTATATTTTCGAAGACTTCTTACTTCAAGACCAACATTATACCGAACGGCATTGGAATTTTGTAAAAGAATCTTTAAAAGACCTAAACAACACGCTTGCAAATTATCATTCAAAAGTTTTTATCATCAATGGTTCCATTGAAAGAACGATACAATCGCTTCAAAATAGTTTTAACATTCAACAGGTATTTTCACATCAGGAAACAGGAATAAATTCTACTTACAAAAGAGATATCGCTTTTGCTAAATTTTGCAAATTAAACAACATAACATGGAAAGAAAACATAAATAACGGCATTCAAAGGGGCCTTTCAAATCGAGCCACATGGATTGAGGATTGGGAATATTTTATGTCTATACCTGAATTCATTTTCAACCCTAAACCAGAACAACTACTTTCTATAAACGAAATCAACACCTTAGAAATACCTTTTAAAACGGTTAATTTAATCACACCAGATACCAATACATTTCAGAAAGGAGGAACAACTATGGGGTTAAAATACATGAGATCTTTCTTTAACAATCGCTTTGAAAATTACATGATTCACATTTCAAAGCCCTTAGAGTCGCGAACTGCCTGCAGCCGATTATCCCCTTACCTGGCATGGGGTAATATATCTGTAAAACAGGTGTTAAACGCGGCCCAAAAAACTTATAAAAATTCAAAACATAAACGTCAATTAAACGCCTTTACATCACGTTTGCGCTGGCAGGCACACTTTATTCAAAAGTTTGAAATGGAACATGAGATGGAGTTCAGGAGTGTAAATAAAGGATATTCCATTCTAAAAAAACCAAAAAACAACGACTATCAGGAAGCCTGGAAATCGGGTAACACTGGTTTTCCTTTAGTTGATGCATGCATGCGCTGCCTTAAAGAAACCGGCTATTTAAACTTTAGAATGCGGGCCCTGGTCGTTTCATTCTTCACGCATAATTTATGGCAACCGTGGGAAGATTTAAGCCCCTATCTTGCCAGTTTATTCCTTGACTTCGAACCTGGCATTCACTACCCTCAAATTCAAATGCAGGCCGGAGAAACCGGAATTAATACGTTACGTATTTACAATCCTTTAAAAAACAGTATAGAACTTGATCCCAAAGGTACATTTATTAAAAAATGGGTTCCTGAACTTGAGGGGCTGGAAACACCTTTTATTCACAACCCTAGTAAAATGACCTATTTTGACCAACAACTTTCAGGTTTTGAAATAGGAAAAGATTACCCATTTCCCATTGTAGACGAGCAAACTACCCGTAAACAGGCCAGCAAAATTTTATGGAACATGAAAAATAATACATTAGTTAAACAGGAAAACTTTCGCATCTTAAAACGTCATACCTTAAGCAGTAAAAACAACGAATTAAAAAATAAGTAAAGCCAAAACTGTGCAGATTGTTAATTTTTGTTTAACTTTTACACGTAAAAGATAAACATTATGTATTTTTGAATCATAAAATTACACCAATTGATTTTAGACACTTCATATACAAACAAGGCTAACAACGAATTAATAAATGATTTGGTAGGTAGACCTTACAGTATTTTTGAAAAATTAAAGTTAAGAGGCGTTGGATCTAAACGAATGATTATTGAGCGAGTAAGTCCTAATTTTAAACCTTTTTTGAATAGTAATTCAAATATTAATTACGCTAATTTAGAATTACGTCCAAAAGGCCTTTTAATTCGATTTAACAAAGGATTACAAACCTTCACCTGGATTATACCCTTTTATCATCTGGCTTTATTTAAAATAAACGGATCCAGCATACATGCTCAAGGAAAATTTATTCATTTTAAAAACAACATCACGTTTAAAGAAAATAAGAATTTCTTTAAAAAATTAATCGATAGAAAATTACAGTTTGACAAACAATATAATTTCAATTTGTAATGAGGAGCAGCACATTTTCAGAACGAGAACTTGATCGAATTATTGAAATGGCCTGGGAAGACCGTACACCTTTTGAGGCTATAACATTTCAATTTCAACTTAAAGAACAGGAAGTTATCGAAATTATGCGAAAAGAAATGAAACCCGGAAGCTTTAAACTTTGGCGTAAACGGGTACAAGGAAGAGTCACTAAACATAAAAAATTGAGAGACTTCGAAAATGGACGATTTAAAAGTTACAGCCAAAAACAAATCACAGGAAACAAAATTTCAAAAAGGTAAACATAGTAGAGACTTAAAATAAAAAATAACATCTAAACTAAAAACACCATGAGTACAATTGAACAAGCCTTAGCATTTGAACAAACCAGCCTAAAATCATTATCTACTAACGATCGCATTAAATTATCCAGACAGGCAAAAGCCTTGATTTTAGATTTAAATCAAATCTACAAAGCAAAAAAAGACCAAAGCATTATGGATTTAATGAAACGCTTAACCGCCATTAAACGTAAAGTAGAAAAGCGCTTAAATGGTAAGCATTTACTAAACAATATCTAAAATGAAATCAGTAATTATTATTGGAGGAAGTAAAGGTATTGGCAATGCTATTTTAAATCAGCTTATAGACACACACAAAGTCATAAACCTTAGCAGAACAGCTCCCAGTCAGCAACATACCAACCTACTACATAAAAATTACAACGTTTTAACAGACGAGTTACCGGAAATTGAAGCAGCCGATGCTTTAATTTACTGTCCGGGGAGCATTAATTTAAAACCCTTTTCAAGATTATCAATTGATGAATTTAAAGCAGATTTTGAAATTAATGTCTTAGGTGCCATAAAAGTAATTCAACACTATTTACCTGTTTTGAGGCAAGGAAAAAACCCCTCAATACTCTTGTTTAGTACGGTGGCAACAAAGTTAGGCATGCCATTTCACACCAGTGTAGCCATGGCTAAATCGGGCGTTGAAGGTTTGGTGAAATCTTTAGGAGCTGAACTCGCTCCTAACGTTAGAATAAATGGTATCGCTCCCTCGGTTACCGATACCGAATTAGCGTCGAAATTACTTAGAAACGAAAAAATGATTGAAACGATTACAGAGCGCCATCCATTAAAAAAACTATTAAAACCTGAAGAAGTTGCGGAATTGGCTGTATTTTTAATTTCCGATAAAGCATTAGCCATGTCTGGACAAATTTTCCAGATGGATAACGGCATCGTAACATTTAAAATCTAAATAAATAACATTCAATGAGAAATTCAATTTTAATCCTAATTACCATGTTTTCATTCTTTACAAAATCTAATGCACAAGCCACCCCTGTAGAATTCATTTATGACATACAAATTAACAGTCTTGAAGGTGAACCTATAGATTTATCAACCTTTAAAGGTAAAAATATACTTTTTGTTAATGTGGCTTCAAAATGCGGATTTACCGGGCAATATGAAGATTTGCAAAAGCTTTTTGACACCTATCAAGACAACCTAATGATTATTGGAGTGCCTTGTAACCAGTTCGGTAGTCAGGAGCCTGGTACTGCCGAAGACATTCAAACGTTTTGCCAACGAAACTATGGGGTAACGTTTTTAATGACCGAAAAAGTCAATGTTAAAGGCGACAACCAACATCCGCTTTACCAATGGCTCACCCAAAAAGCAAAAAACGGGAATATGGATACCTCAGTAAAATGGAACTTTCAAAAATATTTGGTAAATGGCAATGGACAATTAGTTGATTACTACCTATCGGCTACAAAACCTTTAAGCGATAAGATTACACAACATTTACAATGAAAAAAGTAAAGTATTTTTTAGTCTTTCTTATCATAAATTTCGGAGCTTTAGCTTTAGGGGTCTGGTTGATGCAAAACGGACCACAGTCGCCATGGTATTTTAATTTAAATAAAGCCCCCTGGACACCTCCGGGCTGGGTCTTTGGTGCGGCATGGAGTTTCATTATGTTCTGTTTTTCAATCTACATGGCGTTTTTATGGAACAGCGATTCTTCAAAAAAAGTAAAATCACTTTTTACTGTTCAATTTTTACTAAATGTAGGTTGGAATTATGTGTTTTTTAATCGACATCTGGTAGGTTTGGGCCTTGTAGTCATACTGCTTCTAACAGCTATTATCTGTATTTTTCAATATGATTACCGAAAAATTCTGGGTTTAAAATCCTTGTTTATCACCCCATACATGCTTTGGCTATTTATTGCAAATTCACTTAACTTATACATTTGGCTTTACAACTAAATTATGAAGATTTATACTTTACATAAAAAGCAAAACTTACCCATTAGCGTTGACGAAGCCTGGGCATTTTTTTCGGATCCTAAAAATCTAAAAACCATCACGCCCGATTATATGAGCTTCGATATCCTTTCGGGTGCCGATCGTCCTATGTTTTCTGGTCAGATTATACAATATATCGTCACGCCTATTTTAGGCATAAAAACCAAATGGGTTACCGAAATTACACATGTGGTCGACAAACAATATTTTGTAGATGAGCAACGCTTCGGCCCCTACCGTTTATGGCACCATAAGCATTTTATAAAACCTATTGATGGGGGTGTTGAAATGGAAGATATTGTAGATTACAAGCTTCCTTTTGGATTTCTTGGTCAACTCGTTCATCCTATCATGGTTAAACCTAAACTTGAAGAAATTTTTAACTACAGAACTAAAAAATTAGAAGCCCTTTTCGGAACACTATAAATGAAAAAAACAATAAACATCTTCTGGTTTCGTCGCGATCTACGACTTCATGATAACCACGGACTTTTTGAAGCCTTGTCATCTGAACATCCTGTTTTACCTGTGTTTATTTTTGACATTGAAATCTTAGATAAACTCCCTAAAGATGATGCCAGAGTTACTTTTATTTTTGACGCACTTGAGCACATCAAATCCACTCTTAAAGGAAAGCATCGTAAATCGTTAGCCATTTATTTTGGTAAACCTTTGGATATTTATAAAACCATTTGCGAAACCTACCACATAAATACGGTGTTTACCAATCACGATTACGAGCCGTATGCTATGAAACGTGATGCAGAAATTGAAGCGTTCTTAAAAACCAAAAGTATAAATTTCAAAACATTTAAAGATCAGGTAATTTTTGAGCGTAACGACATTACAAAAGCCGATGGCACCCCTTATGTTGTGTATACGCCATATATGAAGGTTTGGAAATCACATTTTAAATCTCAAAAAATCACATCTTACCCAAGCGAATCTTTATTAAATGAAATAATTGATGAGCAATCTTTACCAAATGTCGATTTAGAAACTATCGGCTTTACAAGGTCGGCACAACATATTGAAGATTATAAAATAAATCCTGAACTCATTTCAACTTACGAAGACCTAAGAAATTTTCCTGCTAAAGACGCCACTTCAAAATTAGGCCCTCACCTACGTTTTGGTACGGTAAGTGTGCGAGTTATGGCCAATAAAGCCAACCAATCTAAAAATGAAGTCTTTCTTCAGGAATTAATTTGGCGTGAGTTTTTTATGCAGATTTTATGGCATTTTCCACATACGGTTACCAAAAGTTTCAAACCATCCTACGATAGGATTATCTGGAGAAATAATGAAGAAGAATTTAAAGCCTGGTGTGAAGGAAAAACAGGTTATCCTCTGGTTGATGCCGGGATGAGACAACTCAATGCTACCGGATTTATGCATAACCGTGTAAGAATGCTTGTTGGTAGCTTTTTATGTAAACATTTATTAATCGACTGGCGTTGGGGTGAAGCCTACTTTGCTGAAAAACTGCACGACTACGAGATGGCCAGTAATATTGGAAACTGGCAATGGGTGGCTGGATCTGGTGTAGATGCAGCACCTTACTTTAGGATTTTTAATCCGACCACACAAATTGAAAAATTCGATAAAAATTTAGAGTATATCAGACAATGGGTTCCCGAATTTCAGGAACTCACCTACCCGCAGCCCATAGTCGATCATAAATTTGCTCGCGAACGCTGTTTGAAAGTCTACAAGGAAGCTTTAAACAATTAAAGAGTAAGTATAAAATGACAAAAATCACGTCATAAATAGTCTTTATTTTTTAACTTTAGAAGAACTAAAACTAAAATGACATGACTGATTTAGACATAGCAAAAACTGTTACTCTAAAACCTATTACTCAAATTTCTGAAATGTTTGGCATCAACCCCGACGACATTGAAATGTACGGAAAGTATAAAGCCAAGATTCCATTACAATATATTAACAAAGAAAAGGCTCAAAAAAGCAACCTGATATTAGTTTCTGCTATTTCTCCAACGCCTGCCGGCGAAGGCAAAACAACCATGTCTATTGGGCTTTCTGAAGGCTTAAACAGATTAAACAAAAAAACAACCGTTGTTTTAAGAGAACCATCTTTAGGACCTGTTTTTGGTATTAAAGGTGGTGCCACTGGAGGTGGATATTCACAGGTACTTCCAATGGAAGATATTAACCTTCATTTTACAGGCGACTTTTCAGCCATTGAAAAAGCTCATAATCTTTTAGCGGCAATCATTGATAATAATATTCAAAGTAAAACCAATTCTCTGCAATTAGACCCAAGAACAATAAGCTGGAAGCGTGTGGTTGATTTAAACGACCGTGCCTTAAGACGTGTTATTGTAGGATTGGGCGGAACAACATCGGGTATTCCAAGAGAAACGGGGTTCGACATTACGGCGGCCTCTGAAATTATGGCCATTCTTTGTTTGGCTCAAAATATTACCGATTTAAAAACACGATTAGGCAAAATTTTTATTGGCTACACCTTTAATAAACAACCTATTTACGCTAAAGATTTAAAAGCCGAAGGTGCCATGGCTGCTTTATTAAAGGATGCTATAAAACCTAATTTAGTTCAGACTATTAAAGGTAATCCTGCCATTATTCATGGTGGACCATTTGCAAACATCGCTCAAGGAACTAACTCGGTTATTGCAACACTTATGGGGATGTCTCATTCTGAATACACGGTAACCGAAGCTGGTTTTGGATTCGATTTAGGGGCTGAAAAATTCTTTGATATAAAATGCCAAAGTGCGGGATTAAAACCAAAAGCCGTTGTGCTTACCACTACTATTCGCGCTTTAAAATATCATGGTGGTGCCGATTTAAAATCATTAACCGAAGAAAACATTGAAGTTTTAAAAAACGGACTTCCCAATTTAGAAAAACATCTTGAGAATATTGCCAAATTTAATGTGATTCCAATCATAGCTATTAACAAATTCTCAAGTGATACCCAAGCTGAAATAGATGTCATTAAAACCTTTGCAGCTGCAAAACAAATTAAAATAGCAGTAGCCGACATTTGGGCCAAAGGTGGTGAAGGCGCTTTAGATTTAGCTCAACAGGTTATAGATGTTGTAGAATCTCATCATTCAGATTTTAAACCTCTGTACAGCTGGAAATCGCCTGTTAAAACTAAAATAGAAACTATTGCAAAAGAAATTTATGGTGCCGAGCATGTTGATTATACAGCAAAGGCAAAATCTCATCTCCAAAAAATTTCTGATTTAAAACTCGATCACTTACCCGTTTGTATTGCAAAAACACAAAAATCATTATCCGACAATCCTAAACTGTTGGGGCGTCCAAAAGATTTTATCATTACTGTTAGAGAAATAGAAATTGCAGCTGGAGCAGGCTTTTTAATTCCAATTACTGGCGACATTATGCGTATGCCAGGACTTCCCGCCCACCCTGCTTCAGAACACATAGACATTAATGATAATGGAGAAATTAGCGGGTTGTTTTAAATCATTTATTGGTATAATTCTTGTTTAGAATTTCTTAAACAAAAAATATGAAACGCTGGTTTATTTAATAGTTCCATTTTTATTAATCAATTGTAATAATAGAGATCATAAAGACATTGTTTTAGTCGGTTCAGAATATCAAAATTGGAGACAAATAAATTATTGTCAACTTTTGAAAAAGTTAGCGATACTACGTTTTATAATTCTCAGCCAACAGCTAAATATGACATCCTTCATTTAAAAGATAAAAATGAAAACCTTCTACTATTTAATAGCATTCAAATTGATTCGTTGAACAATAAAAAGTATAAAATTTTGGATGTTTTAAAATTACCTATTCAGGAAGATGATTTGTTTATAACCATTGGTTATTGTGATAAGCTAAATCAGAATGAAGGTAACATTATAGCTTTAGTTAAAAAAACGAAGGACATTAAAATACAAAATATAGAAGCACTTTGGCTGGCAAATACAAAGACAAAAGTGATTGAAGAGTTAAATGATGTTACTGGCATTGAATGTTTTAATGAGTTTTACATGAATTAAAAAAGGAGCAATTTTGCTCCTTTTTTAATGCTTTTATATTTTGAAAACTATTCTACACGTTCAATTTTAGCACCAATAGCTCTTAAACGCTCGTCTATATTTTCGTAACCTCTGTCAATTTGTTCAATATTCTGAATTGTTGAAGTTCCTTTAGCTGAAAGTGCAGCAATTAATAAAGAAATCCCCGCGCGAATATCAGGAGAAGTCATGGTCATCGCTTTTAAAGTCGATTTAAAATCATGGCCGATAACGGTAGCACGGTGCGGATCGCAAAGAATGATTTTAGCCCCCATATCGATTAATTTATCGACGAAGAATAAACGGCTTTCAAACATTTTTTGATGAATTAGAACGCTTCCTCTGGCTTGTGTCGCAACAACTAAAACAATACTTAATAAATCTGGTGTGAATCCAGGCCAGGGCGCATCAGAAATGGTTAAAATCGATCCGTCAATAAAACTTTGTATTTCGTAACCATTGGTATGTGCTGGTATATGAATGTCATCACCTTGTTTTTCAACGGTAATTCCTAACTTTCTAAAAACACTCGGAATGATTCCTAAATCGTTCCAAGATACATTTTTAATAGTAAGTTCACTTTTAGTCATGGCAGCTAAACCAATCCAGCTACCAATTTCAATCATATCAGGTAACATGGTGTGATCGGTTCCACCAAGGCTTTCAACACCGTCAATAATTAACATGTTAGAACCAACACCACTAATTTTGGCACCCATGCGGTTAAGCATCTTACATAATTGTTGTAAGTAAGGCTCACAGGCAGCGTTGTAAATAGTGGTTTGGCCTTCCGCTAAAACGGCAGCCATAACAATATTAGCAGTACCCGTTACCGAAGCTTCTTCAAGGAGCATGTACGTTCCTTTAAGTCTGTCGGCCTCAACACCGTAAAACTGTTCCTCTTTGCTGTAACGGAATTTAGCGCCTAAATTAATAAGTCCTTCGAAATGTGTATCTAAACGACGACGACCAATTTTATCACCACCTGGTTTCGGAATGTATCCTTTACCAAAACGTGCTAAAAGCGGTCCGACAATCATAATCGATCCTCGTAAACCACGGCCGTCAACTTTAAACGCATCAGATTCAAGGTATTCTAAATCAACTTCGTCGGCTTGAAAGGTGTACGAGCCTTTCCCTATTTTTTCAATTTTTACACCAAGGTTCCCTAATAGTTTTATAAGCTTGTTGACATCAACGATATCCGGAATGTTATTAATTGTAACAACTTCAGGGGTTAATAAAACAGCACATAAAATCTGTAAGGCTTCGTTTTTGGCTCCTTGAGGCTGGATGCTTCCCTTTAACTGGTGACCTCCTTCAATTTTAAATGTTCCCATAAATATTTAGAAGCGTTTTCTTTGACGGTTTGATGAATTTTTTTTGTGATGTCCACCTTTTTTGTTGGTAAACTTGGTCTTGTTGCGCATTAAGCTTGTGGCATCAGAAAGATCTTCTTCCGAATTTTTTAAATTTATTTTTCCTCCTGAAAGCTCATATAAGTGACCATAAATCACATCATCTTCAACGGTATCTTTATTCCAGTTTAAAAAACATTTTTTCATGTGATTGGCGATGGTGTAAGTCAGTGCTTCTTTTAGGTCACCACTTTCCCAAGTGTTAGCCACATCAATCATGGTTTTTATATTGTTTCCGTAAAAGCGGTATTTCGGGAAATTTTGCGGATATTTTAAAGGCTCCGGGCGACTTTCAAAAAGTTCTTTTGTAGGTTTTTCGTAAGGTGAATCGGCGTCTAATTCAAAATTAGACATCATAAATAACTGATCCCAAAGTTTATGCTGAAAGTCGGGAACATCACGTAAATGTGGTTGCATGTTTCCCATTACCGCAATAATAGCTTTAGCTACTTTGTTGCGTTCTTCCTTTGTTTCTCGAGTCTTGGCATAACTAATCATTTTTTGAATATGGCGACCATATTCCGGAATAATTAAGTACTCACGCTCGGTATTGTATTCTAAATTATCTATTGTCAAAATAAAATATGTGAAGTTAAAAATTTTAGCAGGTAGTAATTCTGCTAGTGCAAAATACAAAAAAAAACTAAAGACTAATAACTCCCTCTATTTTTTCTGCAACTTCTTTATACTTGGCAATTACCGCATCTGGATCGGACATGCATAGGTTAATGGAAACACTGGTATACTTACCATTTTTTGAAGCCGTTGTATTAATTACAGCCCCCATATTATCAAAAATATTTTCTAAATCTGAAATTTTACTGGCTTCTGTTAACACAATAAATTTATACAAATATTCCGACGGCCAGTTAGTGGTTTCTAATAATTGTTCTTTTAATTTTTTATAGAATTCTTCTGAATTTGAAGGTGTGCTCATAATCTTTTTTATATACTGCAAATATAAGCTTATATAAATTTATAGCCTTTTTTTAAGGAACAAAAGTAAAGCTTGGATAAACTCTGGCTTGCGCATTTTTTTTATAACAGTTAAATTCCGAATTTTACAGCTAAAATAGAACAGGTTTGAATTCTAAAAAAATTGTGATTACAGGTGGTCCCGGAACCGGAAAATCTTCATTAATAAATGAATTAGTAAAACGCGGGTATACTTGTCTTGAGGAAATATCCCGTCAGGTTATACTTGATGCTCAAAAAGAGGGAATCGATCAACTGTTTTTATCAAACCCGTTGTTATTTAGTGAGCTTCTTTTAAAAGGAAGGCAACAACAGTTTGAAGATGCAAACATTCATACCGCAGAAACTATTTTTTTCGACAGAGGTGTTCACGACGTAATTGCTTATATGGATTTTATTGGTGACACTTACCCACAACATTTTATTGATGCTTGTGAAAATTTGGTTTACGATTCGGTATTTATTTTAAAACCTTGGGAAGCCATTTACACTTCAGATAATGAGCGCTATGAAAGTTTTGAGCAAGCCCTTCAAATACACGACCATTTACTAAATACTTATAGCCGTTATAATTATAATCTAATTGATATCCCTTTTGATACAATTGAAAACCGTGCAGACTATATTTTAAAGGCACTACAAATGTAAATGGAACATCCCATAAACATACTAGAACGTTACTGGAATTATACATCTTTTAGACCGCAGCAAGAAGGTATTATTAATGCGGTTTTAGAAGGTGAAGATACCTTTGCTTTACTGCCAACCGGAGGCGGTAAATCGTTGTGCTTTCAAATTCCGGCATTAGTAAGAAAAGGTATTTGCATTGTGGTTTCCCCTTTGATTGCTTTAATGAAAGATCAGGTTAAGCAGTTAAACGACAAAGGCATTAAAGCAATGGCTGTAACCAGTGGAATAAGTTACACGCAATTGGATACCATGCTTGATAATTGTATCTACGGAAATTATAAATTTCTATATCTGTCGCCAGAACGCCTACAACAGGAGTTGGTTCAGGAGCGTATTCGCCAAATGCATGTGAATTTAATTGCTGTTGATGAAGCGCACTGTATTTCTCAATGGGGAAGCGATTTCAGACCTGCATACAAAAACATTGCTATTTTGCGTCAGTTGCATCCAACGGTTAATGTTATTGCTTTAACAGCATCAGCTAAACCAGAAGTGATTGACGATATTGTTAAGGAATTAGATTTCATAAGTCCTAAAATCTTTAAACAATCGTTTTTTAGAGATAATTTGGGCTATATGGTTTTTCATGAAGAAGATAAATACTACCGACTTCAAACCATTTTAAAAAAATATAAAGAGCCATCAATTATTTATGTGCGCAATCGAAAAATGACACTGGAAGTCAGTTCGTTTTTGGAGTCGAAGCAAATTTCTGCGACCTATTATCATGGCGGCTTACCAACCGACGATAAAGACAAACACATGAACTTATGGTTAAGCGACCAGAAACAGGTTATGGTGGCCACCAATGCTTTTGGTATGGGAATCGATAAACCCAATGTTAAAACAGTGGTTCATTTAAATTTACCAGAAAGTATTGAAAGTTACTTTCAGGAAGCTGGTCGGGCAGGTAGAAATGGTGAAAAGGCCTTTGCTGTTATTTTAAAAAACAAAAGCGACGAAGAACTGGTTAAAAATCAGTTTTTAAAAATATTACCAACTGTAGATTTTGTAAAACAAGTATACCGAAAGTTGTGCAATTATTTTCAGGTGTCTTATGGAGAAGGAGAATACATGACATTCGACTTCGATTACAATACCTTCTGTAAAACTTATAATTTTAACGCTATTTTAGCCTATAATGCCCTGTTGTTGTTAGATAGAAATAGTATAATTGCACTTTCAAAACAGTTTAAAAATAAGGTTTCTGCTCAGTTCATTATTTCGAGTCCGGCACTTTTTAAATATTTAGAAACACGGAAGAATTACGACATTATTGTAAAGTCTATTTTACGTATGTACGGAGGTATTTTTGATCATGATACAAAGATAAATCTAGGGAAGATAGCTGAAAAAGCTTCCGTTTCAGAAAAACAAATCACGGAAGTATTACTACAGCTTGAAGCCGATGAAGTTATTACGTTAAACTTAGCAAGAACCGATGCGCAGGTAACTTTTATTGAACCCCGTGAAGACGATAAAACTATTAATCGAGTGGCTTCGATTATAAAGCAACAAAACACACTAAAAGAAGATCAGGTTAATGCCATGCTTGATTATATTAATAACGATTCGGTTTGTAAAAGCATGCAGTTACTTTCCTATTTTGGAGAAAATGAGATTGAACCTTGTGGTATCTGTTCGGTTTGTATTACAAATAAAAAGAAGCCTCAAAAATCTGAAAATATCGGTTCGTTAAAAAATAAGGTTATCGAGCTTTTACAGGAAAATGAACAATCGTCACGTGAATTAATGTTACATTTAAACTGTAACGAAACCGATTTAAAAGACGTGCTCCTCTTATTATTAGAGCACCAAATTATAAATATTACAAAAACAAACACATATAGATTGAGTCATCTATAATAGCAACGATTCTATTTTTATGACTTAAAATAATAAATAGTATACAATGAAAGATTTAAGAATTGTATTTATGGGTACACCAGATTTTGCGGTAGATACCTTAAAAACTTTAGTTGAGAACAATTATAATGTAGTAGGCGTTATTACAGCACCAGATAAACCTGCTGGTCGTGGCAGAAAACTTCATGAAAGTGCGGTAAAACAATACGCAGTTTCACAAAACCTGAATGTATTACAACCAACGAACTTAAAAAGTGAAGATTTTTTAAATGAATTAAAAGCTTTAGAAGCCAATTTACAAATTGTGGTTGCTTTTAGAATGTTACCTAAAGTGGTTTGGCAAATGCCGGAATATGGTACTTTCAACTTGCACGCATCTTTACTTCCTAACTATCGTGGAGCTGCACCAATAAACTGGGCTATTATTAATGGTGAAACAACAACAGGAGTTTCTACCTTCTTTATTAATGAAGATATTGATACCGGAGATATGATTCTGCAGGAGTCTATAGCTATAGACCCTGAAGAAAATGTAGGGAGTCTTCATGATAAGTTAATGACTATTGGTAGTGCTTTGGTTTTAAAAACAGTAAAGCAAATTGAAAGTGATAGTGTAACAACTACTCCTCAAAAAGATACAGCTGATATTAAAACAGCTTACAAATTAAATCGAGATAACTGTAAAATTAACTGGGAAGCCCCAATAGACGATATTTATAATTTAATTCGCGGATTGAGTCCTTATCCAGGAGCCTGGTGTACTTTAGTTAATGGAGAAGAACATTTAGATGTGAAAATTTATGCTTCAAGTAAAGAACCAGCCGAACATGATTACACCATTGGATCTGTTATAGCTTCTAAAAAAGAGCTAAAAGTTGCTGTATTAAATGGTTACATTAATATAAAGGAAATTAAACTTCCGGGAAAACGCGCTATGGACATTAAATCGCTTTTAAACGGATACGAGTTTAATGTAAATGCAAAAATGCTGTAAAGCCCTATTATTACTGATATTTTTAAAACATCGACGAAAAGCACTTTCGTTATTAACAAAAGCCAGAAGTTATCAACAAAACTTGGCATTTCCCTTGCTATTACTTGCATTATTGAGATATCCGTATAAATTTGTAGTAGGATTTAACACAAACGTTTAACCAATTTATTAATAATTAAATTTTACATTATGAACAAAACAGATTTAATCGATGCGATGGCAGAACACGCTGGAATTACTAAAGCTGCAGCTAAAAAGGCTTTAGAATGTGCACTAATTGAGATTGAAGGAGCTTTACAAAAAGGTAACAGAGTTTCTTTAGTAGGATTCGGTTCTTGGTCAGTTTCGAAAAGAGCAGCTAGAGAAGGTAGAAACCCACAAACTGGAGATACTATTAAAATCAAAGCTAAAAACATTGTAAAGTTTAAAGCTGGTGCAGATTTATCAAACGCAGTAAACTAATAAGATTACAACATTAATATTGAAAAAGCCTTCAAATTTTGAAGGCTTTTTTTATATATGCTTTTAAAGTGTTGCTTTTTTAATAAATAAATGTTAGATTTAGATTACTAATTCATCGATAGTATGATTACAATCCAACCAAAAAAAGGAAGTCTGTTAATCGCTGAACCTGCTATAATTGGCGATGTTTCCTTCAATCGATCTATTGTGTTATTAGCAGAACACTCTCATGAAGGGTCTGTAGGTTTTATCTTAAATAAACCTTTAGACTACAATATCAACGACCTGGTGCCTGAAGTAGAAGCTAACTTTAGAGTCTACAATGGCGGACCTGTAGAACAGGATAACCTGTATTTTATTCATAGAATACCTGATTTAATACCAGATAGTGTTGAAATTTCACTTGGTATTTATTGGGGAGGTGATTTTTCCAAAGTAGCCGAATTAATTTCAACAAACAGCATTAAAGAAGATGAAATAAGATTCTTTTTAGGCTATTCTGGTTGGGCTGCCCAACAGTTAGACGATGAATTAAAATCGAATTCCTGGGTAGTTACCGAAAATATCTACAAAAATGAAATTATAGGTAAGGATTATGCATCGTTCTGGAAAGAGAAAATGCTGGAGTTCGGTGATGAATACAGCATTTGGTCTAACGCTCCAGAAAACCCCAACTACAATTAACTTAACCTAATTTTTACGTTTAATTTCTGTAGTATTGTTTTAGCTACTTCACTGTTAAATGACTTTTTACGGTATTTAGATACTGGTGTAATTCCAGAAATTACGTTAGTAATAAAAATTTCATCAGATTTCTGAAGTTCGAACGGAGAAATAGACTCTTCAATCAATTGATATCCTTCCAAAGTCTTTAGAACATCAATAATTTGTTTACGCATCACGCCTTTTAAACATCCGTCGGTTAGTGGTGGTGTTTTAATGATATTTCCTTTTACTAAAAACACATTACCATTAAGAGCTTCTACAACTTGTTTATTAGTGTTTAAAATTAAGCAGTTATTTAAATTATTTTCCTTGGCATAAATGCTTCCCACTACATGTAGGGCTTTATTGTTGGTTTTTAATGTAGAAAGTAAACTTGGAGAAACATAATAATCTTTAAACAAATCCACCTCGTAAGTTCCATCATTTAGCACATAAAAGTCATCTTCTAATGGTTTTACAGAAATATTAAATCCAACTGCATTTGTTTGAGGCAGGTATAATCCACCTTCATTTCTATGAACCGTTAATTTTACACGAGCTGAAGCTTCTGTTAAACTATTTGCCTTTAACGTGTTTTGAATTTGCTCTTCAAGAAATTCCATGGTAAAATTCATTGGAATTTCCATACGCATAATACGCATAGATGCCATTAATCTGAAATAATGATCTTCCCAAAACAGTAATTTTCCGTGTGAAGCTTTAATGGTTTCAAAAAGGGCATCGCCGTATGCGTAACCTCTATTTTGAATTGAAAGAATATTGGTTTCTGCTAAAATATTTCCGTTGTAATTTGTCATAAAAAAAAATGTCCTGTTCTCTTTTTGGAGAACAGGGCACAAATATAATTGAAATATATTATTTAGTAATTATGCAGAACCTAATACCTGCTTTAAACTAGAAATTTGATTATCCCAAAGCATCTTAGCTTCATCTACTTCATCTTCTTCAGCAAAATCGGTGATAATTAAAGAAACATCTTTTGTAATTTCATCAACCTGAATTTTAATTTCGAAATATGAAGTATTGTCTTCCTCATCATTTAACCATCTAAACTTTACGCGTTCGCCACTTTTTTTGCTTAGTAGCTTCGCTTTTTCTTCACTATCGTCCCAGATAAAGGTAAATAATTCGCCACGAGAATTAACATTATCGGAGAACCATTCAGACAAACCAGACGGGGTTGAGATGTATTGATATAATAATTGAGGAGAAGCGTGTATTGAGAATTCTATTTCAAATTTAATTTTATCGTCCATAAAGTACTATTAAAAAATTATTTAGCCCAATATATACATTAATTAAGACCTGTGACAATAAATTTTAATAATATTTTTTTTCATTTTGTGTTTGCGTGTATGAATAATGTTTCTATATTTGCACCCACAAAACGGCGAGGTAGCTCAGTTGGTTAGAGCGTCGGATTCATAACCCGGAGGTCGCGGGATCGTGCCCCGCTCTCGCTACAAAATGTAATCAATTCAAAACTAACGGTTTAACCTTTGTTAAACCGTTTTTTTATGTTTACATCTAAACAAATCCTTACATTTGCATACGAAAGTGAATACGAAACTGCATACGATTTGTCCCAAAAAAAGAATTTCACAGCTCCTAAAATTTACACTGCAAAAGGTGATTTAAGTAAACGTTGGTACGTTTATTTTTCATTTCGAAATCCAAAAACAGGAAAATTAAAACGTGTTACACCCTTCTATGGCGATGTCAATAAATACAAAACCAAAGAAGAACGCATGGAAGCCTTAACGATTTACAGAAAGACGTTAATAAAACTTCTAAAACTAGGTTATAACCCTTTTGAAGATAACACGGAATTATACAACAAATTAAATTCTAAACAGGAGACTTCAGAAACCAATACGAAAAGCACAAATAATACAAAGGCTGAAGAAAAGAAAACCGAATTGGTAGAAGCTACTGGTATGCCTATTAAAGAAGCTTTTGAATTTTCTCTAAATATAAAAAGACAATTATTAAGTAAAACAACTACCAGAGGGTACCAAAACCGTGTTGATTCATTTCTAAAATGGTTAGAAGAAAATGCACCTGGGATAAAAAGTGTTAATCAACTTAATAAAAAGGTTGTTTCTGCTTTTTTAAATGACACACTACAGCGAACCAGTGCACGCAACAGAAACAATTATCGAACCGATCTTAGTAGTCTAACGCAGGTTTTAGAGGATAACGATATTATTGAAGTAAACTTTATTAAGAAAATACCTGTTTTAAAATCGACCCCTGAAAGAAATAAAACCTATTCTATAGAAATTCAGGAAGCCATTTTTAAGCACTTACAGGTTAATGACCCGATACTATTATTGTATATTAAGTTTATATCTTATAATTTTTTAAGACCTATTGAAGTTTGTCGATTAAAAGTTAAGGATATTGATGTTGCCAATCGAACCATTCAATTTAAGGCTAAAAATAGTCCATTAAAAACTAAAATTATTCCCGAAATACTGTGGAATGATTTACCTGATTTATCAACTTTAGATAAAGAAGCGATGCTATTTACTCCAGATAAAATTGGATCTGAATGGGATACCGATATCAATAACAAAAGAAATTACTTTTCAAAACGCTTTAAAAGAGTAGTCAAAGACCATTTCAATTTAGGTGCAGATTATGGATTATATAGTTTTAGACATACCTATATTACTAAACTATACAGAGCGCTTGTAAAAGAATCATCGCCTTTCGAAGCTAGAAGTAAATTAATGCTCATAACAGGACATACCACGATGACTGCTCTCGAAAAGTATCTAAGAGATATTGACGCCGAATTACCAGAAGATTATTCAGAAATGCTAAAAACATCACATGAATAGAACCGAATTACATGAGACTTATCTGGAGCTGATAAAACATTTGTGGGTTGAATTTGTATTCTACATTCCAGATTCTCCATTATTTGTAGAAGCCCTTAAAAATATTGACTTGTTTGCGGATAAGCGTCATTTTAATACTGTTTTTGTACTCGATTATTACAAAGGTCCTATCCTTTTAAAAGAGGATCGTGATAATTCAAAAACCATACTAAAAAATGCAACTTTAGAACAGAATATATTTGAATTACTAAAGAAAAAGGGAGAGCTAGAAACTTATGAGTTTAACTATATTTCAGAAAAGTATTTAGAGCAAATAGAAGTCTTATCCTATATTGCAAATTGGTTGGCTGAAAACCTAAAAACTTTCATTAAATACGATAGTAATATTTCAGGGCTTTTTAAATTACAGCAAACCAACTACCAATCGCATCTTAATACGTTTATCCAACATTTTGGTTCAAAAAAGGGCATAAGAAAAGACCTTAATCCTGACCTTGAAAACTTACTTAAAGCCCATTACATCGATTTAAAAAATGCAATGTCTAAGGGACAAAACCTAGAGTTGAATAGTAGTTTACCAGAGGATAAATTAACTGATACAGTAACCACCCAAAATACCATAAATACACGCTCTAAAATCAAAAAACAACCACTTATTAGTCAGGAAGAAGCAGAAATCAGCATATTAAAAAGTGTTTTTAAAGTTGGTGTTTAAAATAGAAAAACTATATTTATCCGTAAATTAAACGTTTAATTTACGGATAAAAATGAAAAAAACTGAAATTTGCCTACATTGTGGTGATGATTACATCCCTAAAAGACGTGGTACTCAAAAATTTTGTAGTAACTCTTGTAGAAGCAGATATTGGTATGAAAAACAGCCGCAAAATAGTGTCGTAGAGAAAAATAATTTACCTAATATCTCTGAAGAAAACTTACCAACTACTGAAGTTAAACCTGAAATCCAACCTAAAAAAGAGACAATGAGTTTGTCAGGGGTTGGTAATGCGGCAGCTGGCACTGCTCTTGCTCATTTGGGCATGAATTTATTAACTCCGAACCAAAGTAAACCTGCAACAAAAAAAGATATTCAAGAGCTAAAAGAACTACTTACTACCAGATATTTCCCTATTCATAATTTACCATATGATAACTTGGGTAGAGCGCCTTATTTTGATATAGAAACAGGTAATGTGGAATATTTTTACATAAAAAATTAATGAGTCTAACTCATATAATCCTGCCACTGAATTAAAATATATTTTTCAAGTTTTTGCACTTTCTTTTCAAAAAATCAAATTCAGCACAAAATTTTTACAAATTTCTCCAAAATGGAATCCTAAATTTTCAAAATCACACCCAATTGTATCACACAATTAAATAACACCCCTTAATGGGTGCAACTACTCAAAACCCCATTAAACCTAAATAAAATGGTGTTTTTTGACTACAATTGTCATTAACACCACACTACTTTTATTTTTGTAATAATTTTTTATCACAAAAATATCACAAAAAAAATCACAAATATTTAAAGTCTAAATTTCCACAATTTAATGGTTGAAAATTTAGATTTATATGTATTAAAAAGACATATCGGTTTAGCGTATCATTACTAAAAAATAACTCCTAAAGAAGATTAAAATTAAATTTTTACTTTGGAGAATATACATCTACAAAAGTATAAGAAGGTGTTGAATATGGGCTTTCATCATTACTAACTTTTGTAATATCCTGAAATTGGACTTGCAACAAAAAACATACAATTAATTCATATAATCTTGCCACTGGATTAAAATATATTTTTCAATATTTTGCTCTTTCTTTTTCAAGAAACCATATTCATATACAAAGAAGTAAACATCTCCTTTTTGGTTCTTCCAATAGTGAGTGAAAAATTTAGAATTGAACCCTTGTTCTTTTAAAACATTAGCTCTTACAGTAGCTTTTCCTGCCTTATTAAAACTCTTCAAAATTTTACGGTTGAGTTTTAGTTGATTATCCACCTGATTATAAAATCTAGGAGCCTCTTCCAAAGATCGGCGGTAGTGATACGAGCTCTTACAGTGCAAATCACAAAACACTTTATCCGATCTTCCTGTTAATTCCTTTCCGCAAGATTTACATCCATTTCTTTTCATTTTTACAATTTAGTCGAATGTTACACGAATACTATTCGTATAAGATACTCTTTTTTAAAAGATTATAAGTAAATTCAACAAAAAAAGTCATGGCTTTAAACCTTCATATCACCTTAAAACACCTTTTAATAGATGATGTACCGCAAATTGGTCTTAAATTTTATGCCAACTCAACCGTAGAAATTCTAATTAAAGAATTAGAAGATGTGAAATGGAGTAAAGAGTTTACTATGTTCTATATTCGAAACACAAAAGCTAACCTTGATGCTATTTTTAAATTATTTAAAGGTGTTGCTTGGATTGACACCAAGTACTTTTTTGAAAAAACAAGAGCTAAAAACCTTGATGAAACCTTTGATTCCAGTTGGGTTTACAAGAGAAATAGACATGAAAATTATAAATTTTGTCCAGAAAGCTATCTGCAAAAATTAGAGCTCAAAAAATATGCAAATAATACCGTAAAAACCTATGTATCCTGCTTTGAAAGCTTTATAAATTACTATAACGATCAAGACATTAACACTCTGGATGAAAATGATATTAGAAATTATTTAGAATATTTAATAAAAACAGAGCGGTCTGATAGCTACATAAACCAAGCCGTTAACAGTATTAAATTTTATTATGAAACTGTATTAGGATTACCTAACAGGTTTTATAGTATTGAGCGCCCTAGAAAATCTAAAAAACTACCCGTTGTACTTTCAAAGCCTGAAGTTTTATCTATTATATCTAATGCCAATAACTTGAAACATAAATGCATTATATCCCTACTCTATTCTGCTGGACTTAGACGATCTGAACTCTTAAATTTAAAACTAACCGACATAGAAAGTAAACGAATGCTTATCAAGGTGCGAGATGCGAAAGGGAATAAAGACAGATACACTATTTTATCCGAAAAAGTACTAGAAGATTTAAGAGAATATTACAAACAATATAGACCAACAAATTATTTGTTCGAAGGACAAAACAAAGAACAATACAGTGCTAACAGTGTAGGTAAAGTGGTATCTAACACGGCTAAACAAGCTGGTATTAAAATACCTGTAACGGCTCACACCCTACGCCATAGTTTTGCTACACATCTTTTAGAAGCCGGAACAGATATTAGATATATTCAACTTTTACTAGGACATAACTCTACGAAAACCACTGAAATATATACTCACGTTGCACAAAACAGTTTTAGTTCTATAAAAAATCCGTTAGACTTGTAAGTATTTATGTATATTTGGGTGTATATATAATAAAAATAAACACACCAGTGTGTTTATACACACGTTACCTAGTATTTTGATTAACTCTATAAATTTTAAAATTTTAATCTTTGCTCCTTGTTTGATATTTGGAATATTTGGCAACCCTCTTTATCAAATTTTAAGTTATTTCATTACTACTAATCTCGGATTTTATCAGAAATTAGGAGCTAATGTTATTCAAATTGATAAAGCTATATACCTATTATTTTTAACAGTTTTCTTTATAATTCGTCTTTTAATTTACTTCTCAATATTTCGTTATTTGACTAAAATAAATTCCTTTGAAAAACCCCTAAAATTCCTATTGATTTTTACAAACTCACATTTGTTTCAGTTTATTGGATTAGCAACTTTGCTTATATGGACAATTGAATTAGAAGGTAATATCGTTGGTATTATAATAGCCCCCATTTGTTTTATTGCTGGATTAACTATTTCAATTATAACAGGTTACAGAATATACAAAATTCCTAAAAAATGGAATAACTATTAAAAAACACTAGGTAACATTGTATAAAAATAATGCGTAAGTTTATTCCTTAATCTAAAGTTAGTGCTTGTTTGCTTGCATCTGATTTTCCTTCGGAAAATCCTCGCACTCAAACTACGCACTATTCTTATACGTAACCGTTGTATGTAAGCTGAGAAAACCAATTTTTAAAATGTAAGTTTTGAGAAAAAACATTAAAAAAATTATTGTTGCTTTAATCTTAATTCCAGTATTGGTAGGTATAATTTTTCTTATCTGGCTAAATTCAATATTTGGCAATAAAGAACCTAGCGACAAAAGATTAAAACAATTATTTGAAACTTATACAAAATCTGAATTTCCAAAATCTGGGAAGATATCTGACAAGGACTATTTAAGCGGACTAAACGATGGATGGGAAGCCGCAATTATTACTGTTAATGACACAACTGAATTTGAACATATGCTTAATAGTATAGAGCAAAAACAAATAATGACGAGAAGAATTAGAGGGAAATATGGATTTGGATTCTCTTCTAAATTTGCGTCTGATAAAACGATTTTATTAGATTCTATCTATTATACTAACGAAGGTTTTATCTTGGGATATATAAAAAATAAAAAAATTTTTCTAATTGAAAAAGATTGGTAAATAAAAGCCTACATACAACAATATATAACCGCAATTACGGCGGATTCGACTACGTCCGAATCCACTCGGAATTGCTAACGCCAGTGCTAAACCGTAAAACAAAGTAAACCAAACCGATAACTGTCGGTTATACGAACCGTTAGCTACAATTTCAAAAAACAATAAATGAAGTTTCCAATTCTAGTATTATTAGGTCTATTTAATGTTTGTGTATATGGACAAAATATTGAAGGAAAATTTTGTGGAAAAAGAAAAAAGAACTTCATGGGTCGGGTTTCTCTATGTCTTGATTTTGACGGAAAAGGAAGGTTTATATCAGAAATTATAACTGACATTGGGATTGTTGAAGAAGGTGATTATCAAATTTCAGGTAACAGACTAATCCTGACTTTTGATTTAATTGACAATAGCGAATTTGTCAGGGAGAGCTATATTCTTTTTAACGTAAAAGAAAATGAGAGCTTAAGTTTTGAGGAATATTATAAGGGTTTAATTGGCGTGAAAATCGGTGAAAGAGAAATAAAGGAATTTGTTATTCTAGAGAATGAAAAAGAAAAACTGAAATTGAAAAATGTTAAGACAAAAAAGAAAATTAAACTAAATAAAAACAGTAGCTAACAATACCTAAACGTATGCGGGCTTAAAGGCGAAACCGAAAGGTCTGTGTATATTTATAAAGTAGCTAAATCTTATGGATTTAGCTTTGAACAAAAAAAGAAAAAGCAAAACAATAAGCTTTAGCTATGTCGGCAGATGGAAACGAAAAGTTTCTTTGCCTCCGCACTACGCTTAGCCAGACCGTTGTGCCTAATTTGAAAAATATAAATATGAAAAAACTACTTATCCTACTACTTTTTGTCTGCATTTCAAATACGGCATTTTCTCAATCAAATGAATTAATTGTTGGTAAATGGACTTTTAAAGACGCATATAATAAAGACAAAATTGATGAAGCTGGGTTAGCAATGCTACAATCGGAAATAATCAATAAAATGACTTTTACTTTTAATCATAATGGTGAATTTGAAGCATACATGATGGGAGAAAATCAAAAGGGCAAGTGGGAATTGACAAAAGATTCTAAAAAGATTATTCTCAAAATCCCCCAAGAAACTACGACTGAGTTAACCATTTTAAAACTAACTGAAAAAGAGTTGGCTTTAAAACTTGGGTTAGGGGAATTCCTAATGACAAAAAATATATAAAAAACTAGGCACAACATTATATAACCGCAATTACGGCGGATTCGACTAGGTCCGAATCCACTCGGAATTGCTAACGACAGTGCTAAACCGAAAAACAATATAAACCAAACCGATAACTGACGGTTATACGAACCGTTGTGCAACATTTGAAAAAACTAAAATATGAACTATCCAACTTTTGATTTATTAAGCGGTTCTGAAAAAACACAAATAGAAATTCGTGATTTAATAGATTCGCAATTAAAAACTGCTGAAATACAATCAAAAACGTCTGATAAACAATATAAGGTTTCTATATTTTTAACTGTTGCTGCTATCATTATAAGTTTAATTCCTATTGCGACTGAATTATTAGTTGATAAGCCTAACTATAACGAATCCATAATCCGACTAACTGAAGCCCAATCAAAACTAACTGAAAAAGTATCAGATATGTCCACTTATTTACTCGACCTTCAGAATCAAGTGCAAAATCTGGAGAAAGAAAATGAACGACTGAATAAAGAGCTGAAGAAGTAAAAACGTTGCACAACACCGTATATAATTTATGCTTAATTTTTCTCATAATTTAAAGTTTAATATTTTTAATAATCTATTTGTTACGACTGAAAATCCTGCGGATTTTAAGCCGCACAAATCATATACAAACCGTTGTAAAACATTCTAAAACAAAGTATAGTGGAGAAAACAGAAAAAACTAAAATAGATTTAAAAATTCAAGATAATGGATTCTTTTACTTTTATATGGATATATCAAATCCTATAACAGACAAATCCGCTTTCGATTGCAAAGTAATTATTGACACAGGAGCAGATTGTTCTTTAATAAAACCACACTTAGCAAGTGCGTTAGAAATTAATTCTTATGGAAAAACAAATATATTAAATCCATTGTCTTTAGAAAAAGAAGAAACAAACGCTTATAAAGTGCATTTGTATTATGAAAATATGGTTATACCTGAAGTAAAGTGTTTAGAAATGAAAGATTTAACATACCCTGCTGATTTTATGATAGGAGTAGATTTATTTAAGAATTTTGACTTTCATTGGGATTCAGAGTGTAGAAAGGCTTACATGGTTTTTCGGCACTACTAAAAGGATACCTGTGACCATAAACTTGCCATGATTGTAAGTTTTCTAAATCAATATCATCTTGATGTATATTAATTACAACTATATCTTTAGAATTAACCGACATAAAAAACGTTTTACAACAGCGTATAAAATTAATACGCTAAATTAAATTAGTGCAATTTTTTATAACAACGTCTCGCGCACTAATCTTATACAAGACGTTGTGTATAATTCCCTAAATCATGAAAACAAAACTATTTTTACCGCTCCTACTCCTATTTATATCTTGTCACAACACTGAAAAAAAAGACAAGATTGATAATATTTCTGACCCTGATAAAGCTTTAGTACAAGAGGTTACTGATTACAAAATGGCATTAGACAACTTGACTAAAATAAATCAGGAAAAACTGGATACAGGAATTGGTATGTTACAAACAGAAAAGGCTTATTACTCCCAATTGGATAGCATGCTGAATATTGTCTATAAAGACCTTATTATTACATACAACAAAACCAACTCCGAAAACCTAATAAAACAACAAAGGCAATGGCTTAAGGAACGAGACGCTTTCTTCCTAAAAATGCAAGATGAATACCAAAAAGAATCAGGTGAAGTTGACTTTTTACCGAATGATTTTAAACTAATGGTATACGGTGAGAAATGTTCATTTGTAAAAGAAAGAGTCCTAACTCTAATAAATTTATTTGCAAAAAAATAACTATACACAACACCATATAAAGTTTATTGCTTCGGATTTTCCTAACGGAAAATTCTTGCAATTTCACTATCTTGGTTTCTTAAACCGAAAATCCTCACGGATTTTCACGCAACAAACCTTATACAACCCGTTGTGTGCAATTTGAGAAATACAGTATAAACAAGCTATGAGTTTTGTCCCAATTTTAAATGCTAATGAAAATATTCAATTAGAAGTTATACCTAAAAAAGGAATAATGCTACACGCTAATGACCTTTTTAAAATCTTTACCGGAATCTTTATTCTTACCATAGCTTTTACAGTTGGATTTACTGAACATATTGGATTTCTGGCATTTGGAATAATAATTCTATTTCTTATGCTAAAGGCGGTTTATAACAGGTATAATAATACTAACGGAATAACATATTTAATCACCAACGAAAGAGTTCTGTTCTTAAAAAATGGAAACATTATAAAACAGAAAGAGTTTAAAAACATTAATGAAATCAACTATGAAAATAGTGGAAATGATAGAGGATATATTATATTAGGAGAAGTTGAAGATTTATTTGAAAATAGAGGAATTAGTTTTGAAGAGGATATATGCGTTCTTGATAATTTAACTAATTACAAAGAAGTCTCTACCTTATTAAAGAAGTTAATGGAAAATAAAAAAACTGCACACAACACTATATAACCGCAATTACGGCGGATTCGACTACGTCCGAATCCACTCGGAATTGCTAACACCAGTTCTTAACGGAAAAACAAAGTAAACTAAACCGATAACTGACGGTTATACGAACCGTTGTAAAACATTCTAAAACAAAGTATAGTGGATAAAGACTATAAGAAGATAGCTGAAGAAATAATATCTATAATGAAGTCTAATAAAGGTATTGCTTATTTTAGAGACAATGAAATAGCTAAAATCAAATTAGGATTTTCAGAAAAGAGAGAAATAATGACTATTCTTCGTGACGAATACAATCTAGTTAAATTCAAAGATATTAGTGGTGGAGACACTAAGTATATATTAACTAAAGGCGCTTATAAATTCAAATCATTTTCAGAATTAGAAAAAGAAGAAAAAAGAGAAAAAGACGTTAAAGAAATTATTGAAAATAAAACAATAGAATCATTTAAGTATGGTAAGTGGGGTTTTTGGCTAGCTATAGCGTCTCTGTTATCTTCAATATTAATGTGGATATTGAAATGATAAAAGCAATTAAAGCTATGTAAAACTGGACTTTTGGATTGTCTATAAATAAACTGACCTTACTCTTGTGTGTATTCGGATTTTTTAAACTCATAACTTAAATATAATGGATAATAAAGTTAATTACATCATAACAGCTAAATCAGAACAACATCCAAACGTTGTATTACAAAACACCACTAAAGTTGATGATAAAATCGAATGGAATGATAATTTTTATCGTGTTAAAGAAATAATAATTGTAAATCCAGACGAAAACATAATTGAGTTAAGATGTATAAATGTTACTAATAAAAATAAAAAGCCTTTAATTAGACGTGTTGCGAATCTTTAAGGTCATTTAGCCATTGTATGTACAATTTAGCGTCTTTAACCAATAATTCAGTAGCCGAAATCAAATCGTCAATAGTTCCTTCTCGATATTCTTTCGTGATAAAAGGGAAATTGAAATTTGATATTTCTCTAACTCTTTTGTCTATTCCGTCACTCCAAGCGCCAAGAGTTCTTTCATCGCTACTTAGTTTATCTAAAGGATTTGTTTTAGCTACCCAACCCATAATAAAAACGTTTTACAACAGCGTATAAAATTAATACGCTAGATTAAATTAGTGCAATATTTTATAACAACGTCTCGCGCACTAATCTTATACAAGACGTTACCACACATTTGAAAAAAACGCAATGGGAGGATTTACAAATCTGATTTATTTCAAAAATTACTTATCTGAACAATCAAAAAGTCTGATTAGAGAAACAATTGAATCCTGTGGAGAATTTGAATTGGAAAATGACTTGGATTATGATATAAGAGTTGAAAATAATGGAGAAGATTGCCCTTTCCGAATTTATTACTCGGATGCGGAACAGGACGAGGACTTTGACTCGGAATCAAAAGCTGAATTTGAAAAAAAGCTTGGTTTTATTCCAAAATGCTACATCGGATTTATGGCTTGGACTAACAAAAAATTCGGACATAAATTTATTGCGGAATTGATGTCCAAAGTAATGGAAATTGAAAACGGATTTGTGGATTTTTCGGCAGCAATTGACCCTGATTTTACAGAAAACAGAGAGAAAATAAGAAAGTTCGTTTCACAGGTTGGCGGAAAAATAATGGAATTGGAATATAAAACAGGAAATGACCAAATTTGGTTCACCCATTTGGCTGACAAAGAATTTTTAAATAATTGGATTGGACATAAAAAGTTCTACATTCCGAAATAAAAAACGTGTGGTAACAACGTATATAAAAAATTGCTATTTTAGTTCTAAACCGATGGAGGTTGCTTGTTTTGCTACTTCTGATTTTCCTGCGGAAAATCCTCGCTTACAAAACCGCAACTTTCCATATACAAACCGTTAGGTGCCATATGGGCAGCTATAAGGTCAAAACTTACCGAATGAAAAGCCTTAAGAGGAACGGATAAGGGCTATGGACATCTTAAAATTAGTGGGATATAAAAGCCTGAATGGCATTTTACTCAAGCACTGGATGCTGAGCATCATGGAGAGTACCACGGTGTTAGACTATCCAAATGTGGTCACATTACTAAGTGCTTGGTCGAAGTTCGTAAAAAAATTTGACAAAGTCAAGGGTTTAGAACGCCATACCCACTGATATTAAGAAACTTACAAAGTTATTTTCACCTTCAACCCTTAGACGGAAGGCAGTCTAAAAGTAAAAGGTCTGGGGATTCGTTTCGTTTTGATCTTAAAATGATTTGCAAGCCGACCATACGGTAGCCCTCTATTTATTTTTTGGTTGATATTAGAAAAATAAAAATACGGCACATAACACTATGCAAAATAAAGTTTGCAGAGGTCTGGCCTTATTTGTAGATTGGTTCCTACAAACCTAACTTTGCACATACCGTTGGCAGTAATTTGTGCAAATGAAAATATTATCCCAATATCTATTATTACTATTTATAATAATTTCATCTTTTCAATGTTCTACGAAAAAAGAGTCATTAACTCCAGAAAAGATAATTGGCCAAATAGAACCAATAGAAGGCTGGTCTGAATCAAAAATAAACCGACCTAATTTTTATGTTTATAAACTTATGCGAGATTCAGGATATGCCTCAATTGCTATAAGTAAACAAAAAGAACTTCTATTTGGAAAATACAAAAGTTCTGATTTTCAAAATATAAATGAGTTACTATCAAATTATACTGATTATGAATTAAAATCCCAGTTTCACCATTGGGAATCTAAAGATGAAAGGGCAATTCCAAAATTAATAAGTATAAGAAAAAGTTCCTTAGGTGAGTATAATTCTCTTCAACTTCAAACGGAATATAATATGAATGGTAAAGTATTAAGTGTAGACTATGAGATTTTGCTAACGAATAAAGGTTGGATATCAATTGGATGTTCTTACGCAAAATTGGAAAAAGGGCTGTATAAAAATGAATTAGATTCAATTGTAAGAAATATTGGAATTAAAATATAAAAACTACTGCCAACACAGTGTATAATTCATTGCTTCCGATTTTCCTCACGGAAAATCCTCGCAATTTTGCTACCTTAGTTTCTTAACACGAAAATCCTAGCGGATTTTCACGCAACGAAACTATACACAAACCGTTGGCATTAATTAAAAAACAGGATAAATAAAAAAATTTAGATTAATACATCAGGATTGGGGATAATTTATTTTCCAAAAAGGTGTGTTGTTAGCTTTGTGAAAGATGAAGATTATTAAATATGAATAATTATAATATTTCAAAATTTTTAAAAGAATTAATAGTTGCTTTACTTCTTGTTTTTACATTAGGTATTACGATTTATAAAATAAAATCTCATCAAGATAATAAGTATTGGGATAGTGTTGATAAAGAACAAACAATAACTACAGTAACAGGTTATACTTCGGGTCCAAAAGCTAGTGGTAGTGCTGTAGCCACTTATATTGTTAATGATAAGGAATATTCTGTTAGTATAGAGGAAAGTTATGTATATGAAGAAAAATTTCAATTAGAGTATAATAGAGATAATCCTTCTGAAAATAAAATATATAGAGAACTCCCTGTCTTCCAAGAAGGTGAGTTAGTAAATTATACTGTAGGAAAACTAGTAAGTTATAATAGTTGGTTTTTCAGAAATATGGTTTATAAATTTTGGATTGAAGATAGATTTTATGTAGAAGGTCAATATCAAGAAGAAGATTCAAATACAAAATATACAAATGTTGAAGAGGGGCAGTTATTTGTTGTAGAGTATTGGTTAGACAATCCTAAACGTTCAATAATCCATTTAGATAAACCTGTAAAGTATATTAGTGAATGGTGGAAATATAAAGTAGATGAAAATGGTGAAACTCATAAATAGAAATTTTAAAGATGGAGGATTATATGAGAAAGGTCTTGGATATAGACATATAACAATATCCTCGATTAAAACTAATGCCAACACCGTATAAAATTAATGTGGCTTTTATGGTTTAGACAAAGTTTAGGTTTATTTATAAAGTCCGCTTAAACTTATTTGAGTATTTTCCGTCGACAAAAATAAAAACACTAAATAAGTATAAGCTTGTGGCTCGGCTGACAATCTTGCGGTAGTCCTCCTCCCACACTAATCTTATACAAACCGTTGTAATTAATTTGTGAAAACATGAAATATCTTTATATACTAATTATCAGTTTTAGCCTCTTAAGTTGTGAAAATAATGATGACAATACTATAACTGACCCAGGAGGATTTTCAAAATTTTATATTAATAATCAAAGTGATTCGAACCTCAAATTAGAATTTACATTATCTGACGATTATTCAAACAAACAGGAAAGTGAAATAATTCAAAGTAAAGGATCAAAAATGATATTTGAAGGGGGAGTTATAGGTCTAAGCCCAAAACCTAACGAGGTTTTTAATGAATTTAAGTTTTATACAACAGACCCTAATACAGAAACCTTAATTCTGACTATTTCACCTATATTAAATTCGGACTGGACAATAATCGATAATTTGAATACACCAAAAAACTTTGATTTATTCGAATTGAGAATTACGAATGAGAATTTAAAATAAAAACTAATTACAACACCGTATATAAAAAATTGCTAGTTTTAGCTAAACCAATGTTAGTTGCTCGTTTGCTAGCTTCTGATTTTCCTTCGGAAAATCCTCGCACACAAACACGCAACTTTCCATATACACACCGTTACCAGCAATTAAAAAATCCAATATATGTACAGAGTAGATAGAAGAAACTTTACTATAGATGATGAGATAGGTCCTCCTGATGAATCATATCATGAAGGAGAAGGGTTTGATCAGACAATAGAGGATGCTCTTGAAGCAAGAAAACCTGAAGGTAATAATGCCAATAGAGGAAATGGTCTTTTTGTATTCCCGGAGCTATCAGATGCTTTAAGATTTTCTTGCGTCATGACTAATTCAAAAATCTACAAAGTTCAAGGTCTTCTAGACACAGTTGTATATCACAGAGGAGATATGAACTGGACAGAGGTAATGAATAGATTTTTAGGCAGTGAAGAAACTTTGAATGCTCTTGCAGACCTATACTGGGCAGGTAATAAAACTTTTAAGCCTTGTTGGGAAGTACTAGTGAATAAAGTCGAAGTAGTTTCCGTGCTAATCCCAAATGAAAACGAGAGAAAATCTGCTTGCTATGAATATTCACAAAATGGTCAAAATGTTGAACGCGTTAACTTTTACAAAAACAATCTTTAGCAAAGCAAATTCAAAATGAATTTAACTGACTTCACACTAAATAGTATAAAAGAATTCATCTCGGGTGATTGTGAACTAACTCCTTATCTAAGCGGTCCTAAAATTATCAAGCTGTTCAATGAAGTCGGTATTCGTGATATTTATGATGGAGGTATGCCTGAAAATGAAAGTAGGAATGCATATGTCTACAAAAAATTAAAGGAAATTAATGGAACAAAAAACATTATTACCTTAATTGAATTGGTTTTTGATCCACGACATTTTGCCCAAGATGAATCGTTGATAATAAGTCAAGCCGTTGAAAAAATTAATCCTTTGCTTACACAAGACGGTTATCGTATTGAAGAGTTTGAGGGAAAATATAAAATTGTAGGTGCTGATTTGCCAGAAGAAATCGAAGTAGAAATTCACTTTGAGGATATTCAAAATCAAATCGTGGAACAAATAAGGAGTGCAAAATTCACAATTTGGGTAGCTGTTGCCTGGTTCACAGACAAAGTTTTGATGCAAGAATTATATAATCGGTCTAAAGATGGTTTAAATATTAGATTGGTTGTTTTTGATGATGATATAAATAATCAGTATGGATTTAAATATGAAAATGTTTTTGAAACAAAGCGAGTCAAGCCAAGCGGAATTTATAAAAACATTATGCATCATAAATTTTGCATTATAGATTTTAAAACTGTCATACATGGATCATATAATTGGACTAACAAAGCAAGATGGAATAAAGAAACTATCTCAATTGACTATGGCAAAGAGATTGCCGAAAAATTTGGGAATGAGTTTATTACATTAATAAAATAAAAGCTGGTAACAAAGTATATAGCAAATAGGGCATTCGGTGGGTTACGAAAGTTCAGTGCAGTTTACCAACACCGCCAAATCGTTGATTTGGCTTTTAAAATGAATAAGATAAAAACAAAATACAACGCTTTGGCTCAGTGCAAATCCGAAAGTTCATCGCTTTCTACTGCCCTACTTGCCATATACTAACCGTTAGCAACAAGCTTTGCGCAGCACACATCAAATATTGACTATTGAGGAAAACAAGATTAATGAAAAATATATCTGAAAGACATAAAATTGTATTCATCAGTCTAATTATCTATTTAGTTTCATTGACACAGAAAACTTATTGTGTAGACAATGACTGCGGAGATTATTGGAATGGATATTACTTATTGATCTATGGATGGGTTGGACTTATCGTTGGGGGGGCTGGTTATTGTTGGATTGCAAATCCTCTTTTGATATTATCTTGGTTATTACCAAAAGATAAAATAAAGACATCTTTGATTTTTAGTGGCATATCAGCATTTTTTGCAATTATTTTCTTGTTTTTTAGCGAAATAATGAAAGATGAAGCCGGACATTATGGACAAATAACAGGATATAAATTAGGATATATATTGTGGCTCATCAGTACCTTGATTACATTTATTGGATTCATATACTTAATAAAAAAGCCAGTTGCTAACAAGTGGTAATAAGGCATGGTGGGGTTCTGTGGTCGGTAGTTACGGCGGATTCTCACCAGATTCCTCTGTCCATGCGGACAGGTAATCGGGCGACAATCCACCACGACCTCATACCACAACCGTTATAGCCAATTTTGAAATGATGGAAATTACTGTTGACAATATCAGATTTAAGACAATAATAGCAAGTGACATTGTGAGGAATGGACTTGGAATTGAACTTTGGGATAAAGATGAAATAGTCGCTGAGATTTTTAGAAATGATAATTTAAAGAAGATTCAATTCTCAACATTCCGAATTGATTTACCATTGGAGATTTTAGAAAAATTAATTATCGAATTCGACAAAGAGATAGGTCGGAATTTTCAAGAAGAATAAACAAAATATTGTGAAAGAAATAACAATCGAAATAGAATCAGAAAATGAATTGTGGTCACTCTTTGACAAAAAGCACGATTACATTTTTATTCATAAGTTTAATCCAAATGAGGTAATTGAATGGTGGAAATCGGACATAAAAATCAAACCTGATTTTGAATTGAAAAACTTATCAGTTCGCAATATGAAGTTTGATTTACAAACAGACTTAAATGGACTAAAAGAAATATTAAAACTTCAAACACGACAACTAATCATTTATCAATTTGACAAGCCTGTTCCAGATACTTTATGTATTGAAACACTACCCGAAAAATCAATTTTAAAAATTCTAAAAACTAATGGATTAAAACACAAATATTTCATTGATTATGAATTTGTAACGATAAATAGTTTTGACGAAAATTTTGTAAAAACGATAATTGAAAATAAAAAAAACTGGCTATAACACAGTACATATTGCAGGTCGGGGTTCGGTGGTACGCCAACTGCGGATTCTCGCATCGCAGTTCCATGTCCTTCGGACAGGAACGCTCCCCGATATCCGCCCCGACAACATGTACCAACCGTTGGCATTCATTACTGAACTAACGCAATAGATGAACCTAAAACATTAATGATTTTATGAATGATTTGAATACTCACCCTAAAGAATTTAAGTGGACTAAATCAGTAAGACTGTTGAATTTATTTTGTGCTATTATTTGGGGCTTAAGTTTAGTTGTTAGTTTTGAATCTTTTAGATTTTTGGGAGCATATTTTTTTGCATATTTCTACCTTTGGTTTTATTTATTGTTTATTATATTCGAGTTTAGATTTATAGTTCTTACAAAATCTAACCTCTTAAAACATTTGACTTCCAATTGGATTGTTCTATTTGGATTTTTTGCTCCAATTCTGATTTTCTTTTTTTATTGGGGATGGTAGAAAATCAAAAAAATAAAATAACGAAATGCCAACACCGTGTATAATTCATTGCTTCTGATTTTCCTCACGGAAAATCCTCGCAATTTTGCTACCTTAGTTTCTTAACCCGAAAATCCTGCGGATTTTCACGCAACGAAACTATACACAAACCGTTACCACCAATTAAAAAAAGATAGTATAATTTGAAAATAAAACTATGAAAAAATTAATCCTGACACTTACAATTAACTTATTAATCGTAAGTACAAATATTGCTCAGATTCCACCAGAAGCATTTCCTTTAACAAATTCATTATCTGGCTTGTGGCGGAATGGGGAAATAGATAAAGCTATTGAGTCATCTTTGGAATTATATAGACTTTATCCACCCATGTTTATAGATAGGATTCATAATACACTTGCCCAACAACTGGAAGACGATTCACAACATTACGGGTTAACATACCTTGAACAATTATTGAATAAAGAAAATCAAGAGATTAATAAAATTATTGCACCAATATATCTTTGGAGTAAAGCAATTGTTGCTAAAGAAGAACAAGAACTTACAAGTATAAAACAAGAGTTAAAAAAATTACAAAGTGATAGTTCTAATTATGTATCAAAATTAGAAAGATATAGCCTTTTGATTTTAAAAGAATTAGATAGTAAAAACGCAACCAACAATGAATATCAAGTTGAAATAATTGAAAAGAATATAAGCAGTTTAAAAACATATCCTAACATTATTCAAATTGTAACAGACAGAAAAGAAAGTGAAAAACGTGCATGGCATCGATATTTAATAGCTTATAGTTATAATTACTTATATTCAAATGTTAGTAATAAAGAAGAATACTTAAAAGAAGCATCTGATTTTAGTCCAGACCTAAACGACAGATTAAATACAAGGGCCTATTTCCATGATGCAGCACTTCTAACTGGCAATCCAAGACAAATTGGTTACAAAACAAAATATCAAAAATATTTAGTTGATAATAATCGTAAAAGCGAGGCGTTAGATTTACTTAGTGAAATAACGTTTGGAGAACCTTCAGATTATAATCTTAATTTACTCAAAGAGCTTTATAAAATCACACAAAACGATAAGGCTTTTAATATCTACTGGGAAAGTTATATACACTATAAGGGAAAAACTGCACCGCAGATTAAAATACAATTTGAAAAGGAGATGTTAGATTTAACCCAAAAGTCTGAAAACTGGATTTATATTGATGTTTGGGGGACTTGGTGCAGCCCTTGTCGTAAAGAATTACCTGAACTACAATCTTTATACTCAGAAAATCAACAAATGGAAAATTCCAAGCTGAAAATCTATACTTTCTCGTTTGGTTCTCAAAACCTTTCTGATTTTATGACTGAGAATAATTATACATTTCCAGTGAGCGAGATTGACAAGCAGACAAATGATTTGTTTGAAGTATCAGGATATCCAACTAAAATATTGATTTCCCCAGAAGGCAACTTTATAAAAATTCCTTTTGGCGTAGATTGGAAAACATATATTAAAAATTACACAATGATGTAGAAATAACTGGTGGTAACAATGTATATAAAATATGCGAAATAGTAGTAAAATCAAGCTTTTTGGCTCATATCAAACTTTGTGCTTAACCGAAAATTAGCACTTCTAAATCGCCTACTTTTCATATACTAACCGTTGTAGCACATTACGAAAATCATAATAATGAAATCAAAATATATTTTATTAATTGCAATTTTATGTTTGTTAAATGGTTGCAAAAAGCAAAATGCAGGATTAAAGATTAAACTAAACTCAAAAGACAAATTAGACACACTTTATATTTCTGAATTAATTACAAAAAAACCGATAACAAAAATTAATAAGGACGATAAAACAAAAACTATTCAATTAGACGCACCGACAATTGCAAGTATACATACAAAGAATGAAGACAAGAGTTATTTAACAATATTAACTCAAAATAGGAATCTAAATATATCTTCTAAACCTGATTCTTCTTTAACGACAAATGACAAAAGTGATTCTTTAATTAATTATCTATGGAGAAGTAATTTAGACTTCATACAAAAAAATAGTTCGTTCATATTTACAACAAAAAACACGGATTCTATTCTAAATATATTTGAGAATTTTAGACAAGACAGGGAAAAAGAAATTAATAAATTCAAAGAGCAATTTAGTCCTGAAGTTACTGAAATTCTTTATTTTCAAAACGATGCTAGGATTTATTCCTTTTTATTCTGGCTTGGCAGAATTTCTAAAAGATTGCCATCAAATAACAATTATTTTAACTTTATTGAGAAGATTCCAAAAGCTACTAAGACGTTAAAATCTCTTCCCGATATTTATCTGTATAAATACGAAGTTGAATATTTAAGAAAAAATCAAACATTAGAAAGTATCCCCGATTTTTTAAAATTTATTGAGGACAAAACTAAGCATAAAGATTTATCGGATTTTTTAAAAGCGAACTATATCAAAGCATTGATTGAAATGCCTTCGTATTGGGAAAAGCACGAGAAACTATTCAATACAGAAGTTTTAACTCAAACTTTAAACTCTGAAAAGACTAATCTTTATTACAATTTAATAGAACAAACATCCTCTTCTTTTTACGCCTCACAAAATGGTGAAATAGCCTATTTGTTTAAAGCAGAGGATAAATTTGGAAATCAATTCAACTTAGAAAGCTTGATTGGAAAAGTAATTTTCATTGACACTTGGGCTACTTGGTGTGGTCCTTGTATAAATCATAGACCTAAAGTATTAGAATTTGCAAAGAAATATAAAAATAATAATGAAGTGAAAATTTTATTAGTTTCTGTAGATTCTTCAAAAGACAAGTGGCTTTCGTTTTTGGATAAAGAAAATGAAGAATATGGACAAAACTTGTTTATACAAAATGGGATGCGAACCGAATTTGGCAATAACTATAATATAAAGTCTATCCCGAGATATATACTTATTGGAAAAGACGGAAAAATAATTAACTCAAATATTAAAGAACCTTCATTGTTAATTGAAAAAGAAATTGAAAACGCATTGAAAGAATAATAACGTGCTACAACAACGTATAAAATTAATTGCTTGGTACGAGCCTACTTACGAAAATCCTCGCGGATTTTCTATTCGGTTTGAATTTGCTAAATTCGTTGCTTAACCACGCAACTAATCTTATACAAACCGTTGTGCGTCATTTAAGAACTACCTAGATGAAAAGAAAATTTCCGATTTTAATGTTAGTTCTTAGTGTTTTAATTAGCTCATGCGGACAAAAAAATAAACACAAACCAAAGAAACAAATAACAGAAGGAATAGAACCACTTGGAATGATTAAACTCTATAAAAATATTGACAATAAATTACATTATTGGGAAACCTGGGATAAAGACACTAAAACTGGAATTGTTCATTGGGGAGAAATCGGAAATAAAGGTCTTAATAAAGAAATTAAATCTGGACTTTTCGAAAATTATGCGACTAAAATCCGAAAAGAAATGGAACAAAAAATAAAAGAAGGCTATTCGGAATTTGACGATGAAAATTATGCCTTTTTAGAAATTGAGTACAAAATAGACGGATTTGGAACTGAGGAAGATTTGGATAAAAGACATCGACTCGAAGACAAAATGGCCGAGATTTTGGGCTGGACTGGACTTGGACATACTGACGGCGGAAGTATTGGAAGCGGAACAATGGAAGTTGGTTGTATGGTAGTGGACTTTGAAATAGCAAAAAAAGTCGTTGAAGAAAGTTTAAAAAACACCGAGTTTGAAAATTACACAAGGATTTTCAATATTGGAACTGAATAAAAAAACGAACGCACAACACTGTGTAAAAATAATTGCTTGGTTCTAGCCTACTCGGAAAATCCTGCGGATTTTCCTCTGGTTCGTTCCTTTTTTAGTAAGTTAGTTGCTCGCAAACGCAACTATCCTTACACACACCGTTAGGCAACATATGAAAAAATGAACGTAAACCAACAAAAATCAGACAAACAATATGCTGCTTATTTAGCAAGAAAGTTTTTCAGGGGACAAATTTCAAAGCGGGAAATTTTAGACCAGTTCCCTGAATTTGACAAGGATTTTAAAATCAGACTTTTGTTTGACCGAATTACTAAAAAACCAAGGCAAAGTTGGTTGTTCGGAATTTCAAAAAAGGCCTATCAAAAATTCTTGACTGAAACCTATGAAATAATTGAGGACTTAGAAACTGGAAAGCTGAGATTTAATACAATGAAAAGGCTATTCCAAGAATTGTGGCTTCATTCCGATAATTGTGCTAAACCAATTGAACATATTTCAATTTTACTTTTAGAAGTTGCCAAATCAACGACTAACTCAAAGGAAGAAATAAGAAAATATTTGAATTTATTGATTGACAAAAAGATTTTAAAAAGAATATCGGAAAAACGATTAATTTATGAATTCACAGAAAGCGGTAAGAAAATCAAAACGGATTCTGAAATTGAAAAAATAATAAAAACGTTGCCTAACACCGTATAAAAATAATGCTTAGTTTAGTTCTTAATCAAAAGTTCGTGCGTCTTTGGTCACTCTGATTTTCCTTCGGAAAATCATCGGACACAAAACCGCACTATCCTTATACACAACCGTTGGCAGTAATTTGAAAATCGAAATATGAAATTAACTTTTTTCCTGATATTATCGTTAAATGTACTTTCAGTAAAATGCCAAAATTCGGAACTGAATGAATTGATAAATCAAATTTATAAAGATATTTTATTGGAAAAGGACAATTATTTTGTTCAGGATAAAAGTATCGAATATTCAATTGGAGATTTTGAATTACAGAACTACCAAAAACGAGATTTAAAAAACGCTGACCCAAACTTTCCGATTGACCTTATTACTCATCCGCCAACTGAATTAAATCAAACCGACTGGAAAAACCTCCAACTTCCGAAAACGGAGTTCAAAACGGAAATGGAATTAAGCAATCCTATTTTTTTGGATAAGCACAAAGTATATTATGCTTTTTCAACCCCAATTTTTTCAAAAAATAAAGAATATTGTATAATTACAGTATCTACAAATTATAATAGTGGTTCTGAATATAGAAATTATGTTTTAAAAAAAACGAGTCGAAAGTGGAAAGAAATATTCAATTTTATTTCAAAACAAACCAAAAAAACAATTTATCATTAAAATAAAAACTACTGCCAACACCGTATAAAAAAAATTGCTAGTTTTAGCTAAACCAAAGTTAGTTTCTCGTTTGCTAGCTTCTGATTTTCCTTCGGAAAATCCTCGCACACAAACACACAACTTTCCTTATACATAAACGTTAGCTGTAATTTTGAATCAACTTTATGGTAGAAAAAAAGGACATCGAAAAATTAATAATTCAGAACAAAAAAAGCACTCTAAAAAATCATTGGAATGATGCATTTTTCTATAATACAACTAAATACAGTGGAGAAATCAAACCAAATGAACTTCTGATTTGGCGTTCATCTCACTTTTTAAGAGGTGCCTATCCGATTTTCCGTTTGACTTTTGACCTAAATGGCAAATTAAATGGTATAAAAACTGAGAAAAATCCGTATTACAAACTTCTGAATAAAGTATCAATTGTGTTTCTTATTTTGCTTAATCTAGTTTTAATATTTACTACTGAATTTAAACCTGCCGTTATTGGAATAATCGGAATTTCTTTATTAGGATTTTTTTTCTATTTATTTTTCTTTAATGTAACAAAGTACGAGACAAAAATTTTGACTGAAGAACTTAAAGAAGCAATTGAAAATATTGAATTAATAAATAATCCTGAATTGACCAATAAGCCAAGATCGGAATCAAAACAGGAAAAGATTAAAGAATGGACTTTTACTAAAATCCTGACAAGACTCTTGCTCTATCCTTTTTGCTTCTTTATTTTATGGCTCTCGATAACTGGATTTTTGGACGAAGGAATGACATTACACAGAATATTTGGAATAATTATAGTTTTAACTTATATAATTGTTGACATAACATTAACAATTAGAAAAAATAAAAACTACAGCTAACACCGTATATAAAAAATTGCTAGTTTAGTTATTAACCGATGGAGGTTGCTTGTTTTGCAAACTCTGATTTTCCTACGGAAAATCCTCGCATACAAAACCGCAACTTTCCATATACAAACCGTTAGCATACATTTGAGATGAACAAAATAAATATTAAACTGATTTACATTTTATTGATTTTTACAAGCTGTGCTTCTACTCAAAATCTGACCAAAAATCAAGCAATTGAGATAGCGGAAAGTTATGTGATTGAACAAGGCTACTCTGATAAAATAATTGACTTGAAAAAGACGAAAATTGATTCTGACATACTTGACCAATATCAAACACCTGAAAAAATAGCTGAATTAAGACACAATCTATTAAATTCAAAAGCTGTTTATTCAAAAAAGACTGAAAACGGTTGGATTATTGGATTTGAATATAAGAATGAAAAATTCAATGAAATTCAAGACGGAATAAGATTTGGAAAAGGTGTATTGATTTTGGAAAATGGAAAAGAAATTAAGATGTTTCACGAAAACATAAGATTTGAATAAAAAACGTATGCTAACAATGTATAACCGCAATTACCGCGGATTCGACTACCCCTCGACTGCGCTCGGGGCAGGCTAGAATCCACTCGGAATTGCTAAAGTCCGTGCCAAACCGAAAATTAACGCATATAAACCCGTAACTGACGGTTATACGAGACCGTTGGCAACAATATGAAAAACCGAAAACTTTGAGAATTAAAACAGTATTTTTTATATCATTATTTTTTAGCTTCTTCTCTGTATTTGGACAACGGACTCTAAGAGGAAAAACTATTGACCAATTTTCAGAAAGTGCCATTGGAATAACAATATTCGACAAAGACACAATCAAAATCGGACAAACTGACTTGAATGGGTATTTCCAAATTAAAGTACCTAATGAAACGAGTAAATTGATTTTTGCTGGAGTGGGCTATGAATGGGCAGTTGTTACAGTTCCATCGGAATGTGAAAACCTAGAACTAATTTTATTTTTGGCTTCTACTTACGATTTTATGTCTCCTAGAAAAGTTGACAGACTTCGAAAAAAAGAATTTGAAAAATTAACCGAATTGCACTATCAAGCTTATAAAAAAGGAATTTTTGAAACCGAAAAACCTTGTGTTATTCGAAAGTTCGAACCGAATTGGCCAAAATAATTGAATGAAAATACTGTTGCCAACAATGTATAACCGCAATTACGGCGGATTCGACTACGTCCGAATCCACTCGGAATTGCTAACGTTAGTGCTTAACCGAAAATTAACGCATAATAACCCGTAACTGACGGTTATACGAGACCGTTGTGTGTAATGTCCAAAACTGAATGAGAATAAAGGAATTTCTAATATTGACACTATTAACTTTGAGCTGTTCTGGAACAAAAAATCTGACTGAACTTTCGGAATTGACCATTCAAAACCGTTCTGCAAATGAATTAATTATAGATAGGAAACCAGAATATGGTGACGGACAACGTGACGGATGCGTATTTATGGAAGAAATTTCAATGAATATTACGGAACTTAATAATGGCAAATCAATACGCGGAAAAGTTTTTGACTCCAAAACAAAAGAACCACTGATAAATGCTAAATTAAAATTATTCATAGAGCAAAACGGTTCAAGTAAAACATTAGAAATAAAGACGAATGAAAACGGATTCTATAACTCTGATTTTAAAGGCAAATTGAAAAAAATTGAGGTAGAATATATCGCTCATCGGACTTTAAAAGTTGACCTTGAAAAAACATAAAAAAACACTACACACAACAACGTATAAATTTTATTGCTTCGGATTTTCCTACGGAAAATACTCGCAATTTTGCTATCTTGGTTTCTTAAACTGAAAATCCTAGCGGACTTTCACGCAACAAACCTTATACAAACCGTTGGCACCAATTTGAGAAATGGCAGTAGAAGTAATAAATACTTATCCAAACCCTTGGAATTTCTATAACGGAAATAAGGAATTAATTTCACCTAATGGACTGAATAAAATTGAATACTCCGATTTAGGCGAAATAGCAATGGGAGCACCCTTGGGAGGTTATTGCAAATGGACAAATCAGAATGGTGAAAAAATAAAGTTGAGCGGTTGGTTTGGCGGACCTGCAATTTGGAATACAAAAGGAACAAAAATCGCAATACCGACTTGGACGAGAAAGTTTCTAAAAGGAACGGTTCAACAAATCTCAATTTTGGATATTGAAAAACGAGAAATAATCCGTTTCAAAAAAATCTTTAATGTACTTGACTTACGGACTTTTGACCAAAATGAAATTTGCGGATATGACAGCCCGATTTACAGAACAAAAACTGTGAGGTTTGACTTGACAAAAGAACGAATAATTGAACGAAAAAAAATATAAAAAAACTGGTACCAACAATGTATAACCGCAATTACGGCGGATTCGACTACGTCCGAATCCACTCGGAATTGCTAACGCCAGTGTTAAACCGAAAAATAAAGCAAACTAAACCGATAACTGACGGTTATACGAACCGTTGTGCATAATGCCTAAAATGACACAAGAATTAACCGAAATAGAATTTAAAAAGACATTTGGTAATGGAATGACTGACATTACTGAATCGGAAACTGATGAGCCGATTGACATTTGGACTTATGTAAAAAAATTGACAGAAAATCAAATTGTGAACCGCTTTGTTTACGAAAAAGAACTCGTGGAAAAAGTTTATCGGAATGATTTAAAAACCTTTGACCACGTTTTACTTCCGACTGAAAAACAAAATGTATTTCTGACAATTGTGGTGGATTTGAAAAAGAAAATAATATTCGGACACAAAATTTTGGACTTAAATACGGAATACGGAATTGAATAAAAAAACACTATGCACAACATTATATAACCGCAATTACGGCGGATTCGACTACGTCCGAATCCACTCGGAATTGCTAACGCCAGTTCTAAACCGAAAAACAAAGTAAACCAAACCGATAACTGACGGTTATACACACCGTTACAAACAATTTAAACCAAACTTTACCAAATGAAAAAGCTGAATTTATTAATTGGATTTTTAATTGGCATTTCAATTTTAGCCTGTTCATCTGATGGTTCTTCTGAAAAAAGGAATGGGTTTACCTATAATGGAATTTTCTATGAGACAAATTTCGCAAAGTCTGACAGTCAAAGTTCACCTTATCATCTTATATTTTCAGACCCAGTTAACCATAATCTACCTGAAGCACACTTTGGGAGTTTTTATTTAGACTCGGGAACAGAAATAGAAGACGGACCTTTAATCGCTGGAAAATACTCTACTGCGAATGGACGCAATAATAGATTCGGAATACACGGATATCAATTTATTCATTTCCAAGATAATTCTAATCAAGATGAAATCCATATAGCTTCAGGTTATTGGTTTCAAGATGATAGGTTTATTTCAGGAGACGTAACAATAAATTCTATATCCTCAACTGAAGACGATTTTATTACGGAAATTGATATTGATTATAAATTTAGATGGAATTCCGTAACAATAATAGGGCATTATAATGGACCTGTTATTAGAGATGATTTTTAGGTATTATTTAAAAACAAAAACTGTTTGTAACAAAGTGTAAAAATAATTGCTTGGTTCTTGCCTACTCGGAAAATCCTACGGATTTTCCTCTGGTTCGTTCCATTTTTAGTAAATTAATTGCTCGCACACGCAACTATCCTTACACAAACCGTTGTAAAACATTTTGAAAAACGCAAATGATAAGAAAATTTAAACTTCTGATTTTAATAGGATTTATTATTTCAAGCTGTTCGAGTTCAAAAAAATTAGACATATGGACAAAACAATCCAAAATAAAGGAAGTGAAAAATTTTGAATCTCAATTAAATCCAAATTCAGAGTTTTTAAACCAAAATGTAAGTCTTTCAGAGAGTATTTATCCGAAAGTAAAGGAATTTGAAATGGCAAACCCTTTAATAATAAGAAGAGAAAAGACAAGTTTATTACCAGTCTATGCAGAATATTTTTACTCAAAACCTGACTCGATTTTAAGATATGTAAGTTACGATTGGGAAAATAATCGTTATGGAAATTACTTTGACAAGAAAAAAGATTGGGAAACGCAAAGCAAAAAACTGACCGAATACAATGCGGAATATGAGCGTATTAAAAAACAATTGATTTCGGAGTTCGGACAACCAATTGAACAAGACAACCAACCGCAAGAAACAAAATCAAATTATGGCGGACCAGATTACTTGTCGAGAAACACTATTTGGGAATCAGACAAAAAATTTATGAAACTAAATATGATTTTCGGAGCTTCAACTTATCGAATCCGATTATACTACTATTGGAAATGAAAAAACGTTTTACAACAATATATAACCGCAATTACGGCGGATTCGACTACGTCTGAATCCACTCGGAATTGCTAACGCCTGTGCTTAGCCGAAAAACAAAGTAAACCAAACCGATAACTGACGGTTATACGAACCGTTACCACACATTTGAAAAAAACGCAATGGGAGGATTTACAAATCTGATTTATTTCAAAAATTACTTATCTGAACAATCAAAAAGTCTGATCAGAGAAACAATTGAATCCTGTGGAGAATTTGAATTGGAAAATGACTTGGATTATGATATAAGAGTTAAAAATAATGGAGAAGATTGCCCTTTCCGAATTTATTACTCGGATGCGGAACAGGACGAGGACTTTGACTCGGAATCAAAAGCTGAATTTGAAAAAAAGCTTGGTTTTATTCCAAAATGCTACATCGGATTTATGGCTTGGACTAACAAAAAATTCGGACATAAATTTATTGCGGAATTGATGTCCAAAGTAATGCAAATTGAAAACGGATTTGTGGATTTTTCGGCAGCAATTGACCCTGATTTTACAGAAAACAGAGAGAAAATAAGAAAGTTCGTTTCACAGGTTGGCGGAAAAATAATGGAATTGGAATATAAAACAGGAAATGACCAAATTTGGTTCACCCATTTGGCTGATAAAGAATTTTTAAATAATTGGATTGGACATAAAAAGTTCTACATTCCGAAATAAAAAACGTGTGGTAACAACGTATATAAAAAATTGCTATTTTAGTTCTAAACCGATGGAGGTTGCTTGTTTTGCTACTTCTGATTTTCCTGCGGAAAATCCTCGCTTACAAAACCGCAACTTTCCATATACAAACCGTTGTACGCAATTTGAGAAATGAGTCGTAAAAGAATAACAATTATTGGAATTCTATTATTCGCAATTGGATTTTTATTGTGGAATTTCGGCTTTTTCACTTCATATAATTATCTAACTGCTAAAGCTGATATTTCCAATGGCAAACTACAAAAAATCGCTATTGGAGAGCAATTGCTTATGCCAAAACAAATGGATGAAATCAGCCAAAAATATGGATTTACGAATATCGCATTTGGCTGTATTGTTAGTCAATCTGAAATAAATGGAATTGACATTTATAACAGACAAATGGACAAACATTTGACTGAATTAAACGATACCAATTGGAAAGAAAAATACCGAAAAGAAATTGACTCTCTAATAGATTTAAAGGTTTATGGAGAGGTTCCTGATTCAGCATTTTGGATTGAAAAAGACGGAAATGGAAACTGGTTTAATGTGGATTGGATACATAACCATAAAAACAATGCAATTATTTCAATTTATGACAAATCGGGAAAATTAATAATCAAAAGTAAATTTATGAAAATCTGTCCAATTGACGAATTGAAATTCATTGAGGATTTAAAAGCGGAAATTGACTTTTATGATGGAGAAAATATTCAACTGAAAGACAATTGTTATTTATTAAAAAATTAAAAACTGCGTACAACACCGGCTATAGTTCATTGCTTCTGACTTTCCTTGCGGAAAGTCCTCGCAAATTTGCTATCTTCGGTTTTCGGCGGAAAATCCTAGCGGATTTTCACGCAACGAAACCATAGCCGAGACCGTTGGCAACAAGCTGAAAAAAATACGAATGAAAAACATAATACTGATTTTACTACTGACTATTCTACCAATAATTGGATTCAGTCAAAACCAAAATGAGAACGTTTTATACGTTGTAGATTCAATTCCAATAATCGAAGAACCGAAAGAAGGATTTGGAACTTTGACTGAAAATGAAATTGACAGAGTTGAAGTCGTAAAGAACAAAGAAGCAATTGAGAAAACAGGATATAAAGACTTGGACGGAATTATTTATGTTTTCACAAAGGAATATGCAAAAAGACCTGACAGCATAAGAGCAATTCCAACAACCAAATTGATGGCCAAAAAAAATGGAACTTGGTATTTAAAAGGTAGCTCAACACCATATTCAGGTAGGTTTATTGATTATTACCTAATTGGAAAAAAGCAAGGAGAAGGAACTCTATTCAACGGAAAACTAAAGGGCAAACGTCTAATGTATCATATAAGCGGAAACATGTCAGACGAAATTGAATATGAAAACGGACTTTCCAACGGAACGGAAAAACGATTTTACGAAGACGGAACATTAATGCAAAGAGGTGAATTTAAAGACGGACAAGAAATCGGAATTTGGGAAATGTATCATCCAAATGGACAATTAAAACAACGAACAAACTTTGAAAACGGAAAAATGGATGGAGAATCCATTTCCTACTATTCCACTGGCGAAATAAAAGGAAAAAACGTTTACAAAAATGGTGTTTATCAAAAGGATAAAATAAACGACAAACTTTTCAAACTATATAACGAATCCCAAGAGTTATATAAACAGGTAAACTATAAAGGAGCAATTAAGAAATTAGATAAGGCATTAGAATTAGAACCGAATTGGGCTGACGGATATTTTGCAAGAGCCACAATGAAATTAAATGACTTCCAATTTGATGAAGCAATTATAGATTTTAATAAAACTCTTGAAATTGAGCCATATTTCATCAATGCTTATTCAAATCGAGCTTTTGCAATTTTGAGAAAGTACGAACTTGGAAATGGAAAAACCTTATCAAAGTCAAATGACATTCAAGTAATCGCCTCAAAAGAAACTGAAATTCCAGAATCTGAACGTACTAAAATCTGTGCGGATTTGAAAAAAGCAGTTTCGCTTGGAGATGATAATTGGATGGTTTTAGAAGCATTAGAAAAACATTGTAATAAATAAAAAAAGCCAGTTGCCAACAACGGCTATAATCCATTGCTCGCTAATGCTAAACCAAAAACCTGTATATTTAACTTGGCTCGATTCCTACTCCGAAAATCCTACGGATTTTCATCGCAACGGAATCATAGCCAAACCGTTGTACGCAAGCTGACAAAAAAATGACTGACGAGTTTATTCCACCAATAAAAGAACGAACAACCGACGATTTACTAAAAATAGTTGGAGCGCCTGAAAAGTGGAATCCAAGAGCGGTTCACCTTGCGAATAATGAGTTGATAAATAGAAAAGTTGAGTCGAAAAAAATTAAGACCGCTAAATATTTATCAAAAAAAAGAGAAAGGATTGACGAAAGAATTAAAGCTAACGAGAGTTATCACTTTTGCGACTTTATTTTTGACCCTTTTTGGACTTTATTTGAAATAATATTTTCGTGGGAGCTAAAAAAAGATGGATTTACTCGAAAAGCTGAACAACAAAAGTATTTCCGAATTGGAATCGGAGTTCTGATTTTAATATGTGTCGGACTTGCTTATCTGACTAAATAAAAAATTGAAAATAAAAGCCAGCGTACAACACCGGCTATAGTTCATTGCTTCTGACTTTCCTTTCGGAAAGTCCTCGCAAATTTGCTATCTTCGGTTTACGGCGGAAAATCCTCTCGGATTTTCACGCAACGAAACCATAGCCAAACCGTTAGGCTCAATTTAAATTAAATGTTTATGATGAAATTTTTACAGCTATTTCTCTTATGCATCGTTTTTCAAAGTGGATCGGCTCAGCTGAACAAATCTCAATTTTCAGAGATTGATAAAATTGTGAAAAAACTATACTCTGAGGGAAAACTACACGGAGGTATTCTCATTGCTGAAGGTGAAAATATTATCTATGAGAATGCCTTTGGCATGGCAGATAGAAACCTAGAAATTCCCAATAGTACAAAAACAAGGTTCATTATTAACAGCATGGGTAAAATGTTTACGGCTATCTTGACCCTGCAACTTGTGGAAGATGATTCAATTAAACTTGATGACCCTATTTCCAAACATTTGCCTTGGTTCAAACACCCTAAAGCAAACGAGATAACTGTTCATCAGCTTCTATCTCACCGTTCAGGTTTAAAGGGCTATTTTGATGAACAGATTGAAGGGAGATTGCCCTTTTTTATTTCTCAACGAGAGGTTTTGGATAAAATGGCTCAATTAGACCTTAATTTCGAACCTGGCAAAGGCTATGATTACAGTAATACGGGCTATTTGTTGTTAGGAGAAATTATAATGAAATATAGAAACGCTGATTACTACGATGTTCAGCGAACAAGAATTTTTGAACCACTGGGAATGACCAATACTTATAACTCCACCTCTATTTATGGGCCGGGCGCACCTGTTTATTATCTCTCAGACGGTAACCCAGCCACTCCATTTCCTCATAGTAATTATCGTGGCGATGGCGGTTCTAAATCTACATTAAAAGATTTACATAAATTTATGCTGGCTATTGGGTCTGATAAACTTTTAAAGACTGAAAGCTGGGACTTGATGTTTACTGAATATTCTTTCCCCGATGAAGCTACAAGACCTTTTGGAGCTCATTTTTTTCCTTATGGTTATGGTTGTGGTTTTTTTGAATTACCATACAACAATGAAGAAAAAGCAATAGCCATTGGGCACGCCGGTGCCGGATATGGCTCCTCTGACCTTATGATTAAATTTAAAGACAAAGACAGGATCATAATACTTTGGAACAATGAATATCTTAATCCAATGCCGATGGAATTATTTGAAGAATTATCAAAACTATAATGAATCCAAAAAAGAGCCTAACACTGTATATAAGCCATTAAAACGGCTCATATACTAACCGTTGTAGCACATTAAAAATAATTATTGATTTGAATAAAGAAGAGTTAGAAAAACAGAAACATTTAGAGAGAATTCCTGATAGACTTTTTGAACAAAATGAGCCGAATTCATCTGAATGGTTTGGGGCAATTATCAGGTATTTTTGGTTTTTGGAAAAAAAAGATTTCAACTCATTATACTCTCCTAAAGAAATTAAAACGAATAGAAAAGTTGGTCGTTGGATTGTCTTTTTTCTAATTATTTTATTTATCGCTATCTCCTATTTATGGATTACAAATACTAAATAAAAAAATAATAAACTCAAATATTGATATAAGAAAATAACGGGCTACAACACTATATAAAGTTTATTGCTTCGGATTTTCCTACGGAAAATACTCGCAATTTTGCTATCTTGGTTTTGTAATCTGAAAATCCTAGCAGATTTTCACGCAACAAACCTTATACAAACCGTTGTGGTTAATTTACCCAAACCAATGAATAGAACGATAATTTTAATATTTCTACTTACAATTGCTCAAATTTCTTGGGCTCAAAATTGTGATTTTGAAATACGAAATTTATCGAATATTCTAAACGGAAAATCTGAACTTATTGAAAAATCAGAATACGAAAAAGTCGTCGGTATTTCGGAAAAACTCATTGAATTTGAGCCAAAATCTGAACTTGAGCTGACCAAAAAATATCCTGAAATTTTCAAACTTAAAGATTCTTGTTATACATTTTCTGCAAACCAAAATATTGGAATTGGAATAAAAACGCCTGAATTAAAAGCGTGCAGAAATAAAGTTCAAACAAAAGAATATTCAGATTATAAATTCAAAGGGACTTATTGTGGAAACGCACTGATTGAAATAACAGGCTACGAAAGTTGGGGATTTTTATCCGTTGACTTGAAAAACGGATTGACTTGCTTTACAATGGGAAAACCTTTGACTTCCGACGGAGAAACAGCTATTTCTTATTCAAACTATTATGGAGAAGAGGAAATCGCATTAACGGATTTGAAAACTAAAGAACAATACGTTATTGGAATTGAAGGTTGGAGAACTATTGAGTCAAAAGTCTTGGAAGATGTCTATTATTTAAAACTCGAATCTGAATTTCAAACTGACTGTGAAAAAGAAATAAAATATTTAAAACTGAAAATAAAAAACTAACCACAACAATGTATAACCGCAATTACGGCGGATTCGACTGCGTCCGAATCCACTCGGAATTGCTAAAGTCAGTGCTTAACCGAAAAACATTAACTTAAAACCCGTTACTGACGGTTATACGAGACCGTTGTAGTGCATTTTAACATGACACATAAAGAAAAACGAGAAAAAATGGATAAAGCAATAAAGGAGATAATTATTCCCTTCTTGCGAAATAAAGGTTTTAAAGGTTCCTTTCCTCATTTTAGACGTGAGAATAATGACAAATTGAACTTACTAAATTTCCAATTCAGCCTTTATTCATCATCATTTGTTGTAAATATTGCAAATTGTTCTGTAAACGGAATGACCACATCGGACGGTGAATTAATCAAGCCTGCCAAATGTCAAGTTCCATATTTAAAAAACCGCTTAAGAGTTGGGAGCATTAAAAATCGGAGAGATTATTGGTATGATTTTGATAAACAGTTAATTTTTGGAGATATCTTTAAAAAAAGAGCAAAAGAATTTATAAATAATTGGGAGGAAGCTGAGCAATGGTGGAGGAATAACGATATTGAACTATTAAATTAAAAAAAACGCACTACAACACTATATAACCGCAATTACGGCGGATTCGACTACGTCCGAATCCACTCGGAATTGCTAACAACAGTGCTAAACCGAAAAACAAAGTAAACCAAACCGATAACTGACGGTTATACGAACCGTTACCACAAATTATAACAAACAACACTAAATATGAAAACCAAACTGACTTTTTTAAAGACCTTACAAATTATTCTAATTGGAATTTCATTTAACTCATGTAACATTTCAGAAAGTGGAAAAGAACCGCTGACAATAGAAGAAAGAACTGTTGCCAATTATCTGATTCCAAACTATCCGACTAATGATATTAATGTTAGATTTCATTCATTTAGCATTGCGGATATACCAATGTCATATATTGCAGTTCTGAGCGACGAGAACAATTTTGACTCTTATATTAACCAAAACTCCAAAAGAGAACAAATTACAATCAAAAATATCCCTGAAAATTTGAAAAACAGAGACCAAAAAGAAATTATTGCAAAAATGATAAGTTGTAAATTCACTTTGAGCAATAACCCTAATGACTTAATTGAACAAACTTTCATTTTGGACAAAACTGGACAAAATTGTATTTATTCGGATGACTTTATGAAAGTGACCAGATAAAAAATAACTTGTGGTAACAACGTGTAAAAATAATTGCTTGGTTCTAGCCTACTCGGAAAATCCTGCGGATTTTCCTCTGGTTCGTTCCATTTTTAGTAAGTTAGTTGCTCGCACACGCAACTATCCTTACACAAACCGTTGTGCAACATTTGAAAAACTCACGAATGACCAATAAATCTGAAATTGAATATCCTATTCCGGAAGAATTAAATACTTCCAAAAAGTATAATGGAATTCCTGAATTGGTAGATTTGAATTTTGACTTATGGACGCTAAAAGTTAAACTTGAATTTCCTGATTTACAAAATCCAATTTATTTGACGTTTAAAAATGTTGAGGGATTTAGAGTTTTAGATGAGGGAAGTTTAATGGAGTTTTGGAATAATGAAAAGCGAAGTAACGGTTGGTTATGGAAAGTGAAAAAAGGTGGATGGCACGACCAAGAAAAAAAACGAGAAGGATTTGCTTTTTCAAAAGAAATATTAGCGGATTACGATGAATATATGGTTGTCGGAATTGGTATTTGTCTAAATTTAATTGGAGGATCTGAACCAATAATAACCGAACCATAAAACGGAATGAATAAAAAACGTTGCACAACATTATATAACCGCAATTACGGCGGATTCGACTACGTCCGAATCCACTCGGAATTGCTAACGCCAATTCTTACCCGAAAATTAAAGTATATTTAAACCGATAACTGACGGTTATACGAACCGTTGGCATTAATATTGAATGGACGCTCATAACATTTTTAAAGTAAAGTAAGACATATTAAAAATTTTAAATGAAAAAACTAATTTCCTTAATACTAATTTCCACAATCCTTTATGCAATAAAAGGTTGTTCAAGTGACAATGGAACTGATAATGAAAATTCAAATTGTAAAAGTGAAATTTTTGAAGGGAATTTAATATTGGAGAATCAAGATGAAATTAATTCACTAGACAGCAATTGTTTGACTGTAATCAATGGTTCTTTAGTAATAACTGGAGGAATAAATGATATTAGCAAATTAAAAAACATTAGAGCCATTAATGGTAGACTTTTTATTAACTCCTCCAATTTGGTCAACTTAGATGATTTACAAAGTTTAAATTTTGTTGAAGATTTACAACTACATGATAATATAAATTTAAAAAACATAGATGGTCTACATAATCTTTCTTCAATAAAAAATATTGAATTATATAATAACAACTCACTTTCTAATTTAAGAGGCTTGAGAAATTTAACTAAAATAGAAGGAGATTTGCATGTTAGTGGAAATAGGTTGTTGGCTAGTCTAGATGGTTTGGATAAATTGGTGGAAATTGGTGGGAATTTTGCTGTAACAGGAAGTTACCTTAAAAATCTCGTCGGTTTACAAAGTCTAACCTCAATTAAAGGCTATTTTCAAATATCAGAGAACACTTTATTAACAAATTTGGATGGGCTAGAAAGTTTAACTTCAGTAGAAAGTTTATTTTTTTTTAGTAATGATGGAGAAAAAAGTGCGCTAATTGAAATCGACGGCTTAGAAAATCTCGAATACACCTCTAGAGTAGACATTACACAAAATTTTTATTTAAAAAGCATATTTGGATTGAGAAATTTAAAATCAAATTTAACCTCACTGTTAATACGTAATAATTTTGCTTTGACCAACCTTGATGGTCTGGAGAAAATCACATTCGTTGAAGATGAATTACAAATTCATCAAAATTATGAAATTACCGACATAAACGGTTTACAAAATGTAAATTATGTTGGTAATACTTTGAATATTAATGGAAATAGTCTTATCACTAATTTAGATGCTTTAAATAAAATACCTTACGTTAATGGAACTGTTTTTATTGGTGCGAATAATGCATTAACGGACTTATGTGGTATTCATCAATTGATTGTCAATATTTATAATGACTATAAAGGGCAGTATATCGCATTAGGCAGTAATGGATTCAATCCATTAAATAATACTGATTTTGTTAATGGTAATTGTCGTTTATAATCTTAAATTTTATTCTAAATACGAAAATTAAACTTTTAAAGAAATTTTGACAAAAAAACTAATGCCAACAATGGCTAAAGTTCATTGCTTCTGATTTTCCTTCGGAAAATCCTCGCCTCTAAACTTTGCCCAGTTTTATTTACTAAATTAGTACCAAACCCACGCAACGAAACCTTAGCCGAACCGTTGTACACAATTATGAAAAGCGAACTAACACATGTATTTTTAGCAGTATTAATGCTAATTGGAGTTTCCACATATTCACAAAATTTTGATCTTCCTGAGCCAAATAAAAAGCTTTTAAGAACTGCCTACCAAGATGATAAAGAAAGTAAGGATATAATTTATCATTATCTAATACAAAATTACCGACCTACATCTGAAAGAACCAATGTACAAAAAGTTGATTATGGTGAATTTCCTATTTGTGCTTTTGAACAAACTTTTGAATACGGAATAAAATTTACAACGGAAAATTGTAGAGAAGCTGGCGGAATTTCTATGAGCTTGGAATTACCTAAAATTTCGGAAAAAGAAGTCAAGGTTTGGATAGAAAAAATATATGACGCTGATTTAACGGAAATAGAGAATGAATGGTATGAGAATAAAAACACCTATGGACCAATCGGAGGAGGCGCTGGATGCCATTACGAATTAAAATACAATATCAACAAATGGATTATTGACATTTATTGCGGATGTTAAATAACTGTGTACAACAATGTTTATAATTCATTGCTTCCGATTTTCCTCTCGGAAAATCCTCGCAACTTTGCTATCTTAGTTTCTTAACACGAAAATCCTAGCGGATTTTCACGCAACGAAACTATACACAAACCGTTGTGTGTCATTTGAAAAAACCTATGAGAAAAATATTTATACTAATCATAGTTCTTGGAATTTTGTCTTGTAATAATTCCGAAAACAAAAATAAAACACTTCAAAAAGAACAGGAATCCACTGAAATTGAAAACAGAGTTAACGAAGAAAAAAAAATAATAGTAAATAAAGAAGAAAACATTGATTCAATTATAGAACCAATAAAACCTAAATTAATTTTTACTGATTTAGAAAAAGAAATAGCAGAAGTTGGAATTTCATTCCATAGATGGTACATTAAAAATACAAATGAACATAATCCTGAAATACCTACAGATTTTGAGGTTACAGAAGGAAAAAATGATAGTTGCATTGTAAATTATGAACCATATTTTAAGGAACTAAGAAAATTAGGTACAATTTCAAATTCATTTTTGGATAAAGAAAAAGAAAGAACCAAACTATGTGCTGAAACTATTTCCAACATGAAGTGGAGTGAATACATTGGTGTAATTCCAGAAAACTGTGACGATTATCTATATTGGACCAATAGTCAAGATATAACTGATGGAGTTGATATCGTTGAATTAAATAAAGAAAATGACTATTGGACTGTGTTTTTATCGCTATTTATGAGTGATAAAAATGGACAAAAATATTTTGGTAATGATAAACTAAAAGTTACTGTGATAAAAGAAAATGGAAAATATTTGATAAGCGAAATTAATTGGATAATAAAATAAAAAACGCCACACAACACCATATAACCACAATTACGGCGGATTCGACTACGTCCGAATCCACTCGGAATTACTAACGCCAGTGCAAAACCGAATATTAATGCATATTAAACCCTAACCTACTGTTAAACAAACTATTAAAAAACATTTGAAACAAAATTTATGAAAAAAATAAACTTAATTCTGCCCCTAATTTCACTTAACTTAATACTATTTTCTTGTTCATCTAACGATAATTCTAACAACCCAGAACCCGAACCTACAACAAGCAAACTAGTTAAAACCGAAAAAATCTCTGAAACTAGAAAAGTAAACTACATATACAACAGCAACGACCTGATTTCGACTTTCAATGGAACCTACAACAATTTTGGATATAATTCTGATTTCACTTACGACTCGGAAAACAGATTAACCGAATGGAGTTACCAAGAAACAGGTTCGTCATCATATAGTGACACCTATACTTACAAATATAATTCAAACGGACTTCTATCAAGTTACTCTGCAAATAGTGAAGATGTAACCATAACATACAATGGTAATTCTATTAATTTGACTGGGCTAATTGAGGGAAATACAAATTCCCAAGCGGAATTAGAACTCGACAATAATGGATTGATAATCAAATTGAGCGAAAGCAATCAATATACAAACTTTGGGTATGATTCTAATGGAAATTTGGTTTCCGCACAATCATATGACAATTCAGACAATCTGCTAATAGAATTCACAATACAATACGATGACAAAATAAACCCGTTTTATGGACAATTGGAATCCATTTATATTGAGCGATTTATTGAGTTCTTTTGGGAATTTGATGGAATTTACATAGGCGGATTTGAAGGTTACAGTTTTCCTTTTCTAAAAAACAATATGACATCAATAACCGAAGTAAGTGGTGGAACAACCACATTCTCTTACACATATGACAGTGAAAATTATCCGACAAATGTTAATGCAGATTTTTCTGGAGATACTGTAATATATGATATTGAATACTATTAAAAAAAAACGTTTGCCAACACTGGCTATAGTTCATTGCTTCGGATTTTACATCGGTAAAAAGGTTGTTTAAGAGAATTTTTGGCATACTAAGTTAGCCACCGATTCCTACTTCGAAATTTTTGAAAATTTCTACGAAACGGAATCATTTTTTCTTAAATTGTCTTAAAATTATTTATTAACCCCAGAGGTTAAATCTGAATACGGTTTTGCATACGATTTAATAAGAATATAGCTTGGGAACCCCAGTAAATACGTTTTTAAAAACGCTTGTACTGAGTTCATAACCCGGAGGTCGCGGGATCGTGCCCCGCTCTCGCTACAAAATGTAATCAATTCACAATTAACGGTTTAGGTTTTATAAACCGTTTTTTTTATGTCTTATCTAAATGAATTTCTTACATTTGATTTCAAAAGTGAACACGTTTTTGAACACGATTTGGAACACGATTTGAGTAAAAGACCCCAGTTTTCAACCCCAAAAATCTACACAGTTAACGGAAATTTAGGCAAGCGTTGGTACGTTTATTTTTCGTTTAGAAATCCAAAAACAGGAAAATTAAAACGTGTTACACCCTTCTATGGCGATGTCAATAAATACAAAACCAAAGAAGCACGCATGGAGGCCTTAACGATTTACAGAAAGACGTTAATAAAACTTCTAAAACTAGGTTATAACCCTTTCAAAGACAAAATATCCCAATTTACATAGGTAATTTAGGAATCTAGCTTGTCTTACTTGGAGTCAAAACAGATGCTTTCTTATTAGAAGTTAAATACTCTAAACAAAATAATTACATAAAATTAGAATGAAGGTATTTCCTTAACCGGTAACCAGAAACCTCAGGTTCATGGCAAGCCATGAAGGGCTAAGGCATCTGGATCGGTTACAATCAAATCAATCACCTAAATTGTGATCAAAAATTCTTTAGTTTTTGTGTCAAGAATAAGGTGACTCTCATTTATAGCTTGGTTACCCATCCAACCACCAATTCGGGTAAATGGAGTTACTAAAGGCTGTAGAAAAGCATACATATCTACGCACGAAACTCTATTCATACGTAGTTGAGCACCTCCAATGGTAAGCGGATAATCACTTGCTTTACTGTTAATGTAGATTTTATCGTTCCAACTCTTAGCTCCAAAACTTTCTACAGGAGTTGCTATATCAGTATATTTTTCAAAACGGTTTTTGGTCGTGATTAAACCAAAGGCTGAACATCCGGAATCGTACAAAAACTCATACTCCTTTCCATCAACGATAGCTGGTAGCATTATACGACGCCCTGGGAAATCAAAAGTTTTGAACCCCTTGAGATCCTGCATCCATTCAGGACGATTTTCAAAAAACTGTATGGTCTTGTTTTTAAAATCAATTGATGTAACTCTATCTACCAGAATATCACTTCCAATAGTCCCAATAATAATATTGGTTTCTGGGTTATTTTCAGCCGAAAAGGTATTCCCATAATTCGGATAGATTTTCACCATTGATAAGGTAACAGGCTTACCGCCTAATTTTAATTTTAGGTCCTTCACAAATCGGAATCCATCTTTCTGAACTTCCTCAATATTATAGCCCAAATTTCTCAATGAAATAAGATCTTTTTCATAGAAAAAAGAATCTGGTGCGCCGGTATCAAATTGCATATTAAGATTGTGTTGAAGGCTGTCAATCTGCACAGGTATTAAAAGACCTGACTGATATTCAATATGTCCTTCATCCACCTTCGAATGTGTCCATTTAAAATCCATGGTTTGAGATTCATGACTAAGTTCTAAATAGGCCGGACGTTCTTTAAAATATTTGTTATTGAATTTTCTAATACCGAAAATACTAAAAATTAATGCAAGACCTATAAAGCCTAAAATACTGTAACCGATAATTTTTTTCATGATACATTGAAATTTTGAATAAACATTTAGAATAATTTCATGATGCAAAGAAATAAGGAATCCCAGTAAAATAAGGGGGTTTCATGCCGCCATTTTTATGACATTTTTAGTTTTAGGTCTAAATAAGACGAAAAGGACCGTTTAAAAAATCGAAGTCCTGATGTTGAATCTTTATGGCAGTACGGATGATTACAGCAATATTAAAAAGGTAAGCAATTAGCAATACAATCAACATGATTGGAATATTTGGTAATAGTTTTGCAACGGTAAATGGCAATAAGATGAGTAATAAACACAGGAACAATGTGAACAAAATTTGAAAATTAACAACTCGACGGCCTATTTCATCTACGAATTTTGAATCACGGTTATTCCTCCATATAATGATAGGTAAAATTAGATTTCCGAATGGAATTCCAATAAAGGATAAAACCGATAAGTTTATCATCTTGATTGTTGTAATTTCAGAATCCCTTGAAAGTTTGCTTTTTACATATTTAGCCTGTAAAGCTGATGGTTCCATATTGAATTCTTCTGCCAGAACGTTTAAGGTGTAACCTTTAGGTACTTTATTTGTACTTTCTAAACGCTGAATAGTTCGCAAAGACAGTCCAGTTTGGTTGGCTAAATCAGTCTGGGTATAACCTTCCTTTTCTCGAATGGATTTAAGAATGCTCACACAAAAAAGTTTCTTTTATCAAATATAGTTTAGATTTTTTGAAAGTTTTATGTTTTGAAAATGAAAAAAGTAAAAGAGAAAAAATACAAACAGAACGGCAAACAGAAAATGATGCCTTTAAGGGATGGTCACTTCCACATGATAACCAATAAATTTTGGACAATTGAAAAACGAATCGGAATTAATAACAATTGAGTAAAAAACGTTTTATAAAAACGTGTATTATTAATTTGCTGGTGCATTGTGCATCGCTAAATTCTGACGAATTTCACTTTAATTCACGTTTTTTAGCTATTTTAAAGGCATATCGACTCAAGCTAACCATACACAACTTCATTAAAACATTCGTTCTAATCCATCAAATTCAACTTTTTCTAAAATAGTTTGAGTATTACTATCAATCTTAGGGCTAAACAAATCTTTGCTAACCGTATAGGCATCCAACTGTTCTTCAGGAAAATTAAGATTAACCAATTCTTTTACATCCTCTTCATTAAGACTTTCAGAAAGCCAGTGGTCTACATTGTCAGAACTTAAAATTACAGGTTGTCTCTTTTTAAGATTATGTATCTTTTCAAATAGCGGGGAGGCCTTTTTAGTTAAGATACTAAAGGTGATATACGTCCCAATAACGGTATATATACCTGCCAAAGCCAAACCTTTATCTTCTTTTTCTTTAATGTAGAAAGGGTATTTTTTCTTGTTGTGTTCATGTGGTTCAAAAAAGCCATCTACTGGAATTATGCATCGCTGTGTCATTACAGATTCACGATACATAAAATGACTGAAAAGCTTTTCGGATTGTGCATTTAGTCCTGAACCATATTTTACAGCTTCCTTATAATAAGGTTTAATTTCCTCTGGGCTTTTATAATTGGGAACTATACCCCAAACGCCTGGTGCAAGAACATCAGATCTTTGCTGCGGAATAACTAACATATTAGGATGCGAAAAACCATTTAAATGGTATCTAGGTTCGTCAAAGTATTTCTCCCAGTTTTCATCGCTAATTTTAACGTTATACTTGCGTTCTAAATCCTTAACTTTTTTGAGTTGAGCCGTATGGAAACACATGAGTAATTAATTATTACATGAATTTACGAAAAATATACTATTCAAAAATGGTATTATACAAATTAAGGGGGAGGGAAAATAAAAAGGTAAGTAATGAAATTGTAACAAAAAAACAGACAAATATTACTACATCTGAAAAAAGAAGTCATATGAGTTATTCTCTCCGACCAGCACAAAAATAGTACCTAAAACAACCACCGGAATTCCTATACCAAGAATAGTTGATAATGATTTATTTTTCTCTTTCACTACCAAAATTTCGTTTTGGTCCAAGGGATGTTTAATTGTTTCGCCGTTGATTATCGTTACACCATAATAGTTACCTTCTTCAATAATAATTTTCTTAAATTTTTCAGTTTTATTATTTTTAAATACCATCTTTACTTCAGATTCATTCCTAATGACATGCTCTATTGTTGTTGGATTTGATCTATAAACAGAGCACCCCTGAAGTAGCATGATAAAGGCGAAAAAAAGCAATTTAATCGATTTGCTTTGCTCTTTATATGTTTTCATTATCCTTATCATAATTCTAACTATATCTATTAATTCAAGATACAAAAAATAAAAAACACTAGGAACTAACAAAGTTGGTTATTCAGCTATTTGTCCTGTTTTTTATTGCAAGCTCAGATAGAGAAAATCAGGCGAAATATTATTTAGGGTCAATCCAAATTAATTTAAGTTTTTAATCTTCTTTTTGTTTTGCGTGGTTATAAATTATCTAATAAAAATTTTGTATTAACATAAAAAATGTAATTTTAGTCGCATTTTAGCTTGTTTTCTACTCAAAATTAGATGTTAAGTTAAGTTTCCCACAAAGACAATTTTAAACAAATGAACACACAACCAAACGAGCAATTACAGTTTGAAGCCTTCAAAAGAGGTAACGAAGTTGCTTTTGAGTATTTCTTTCATAAATACTACAATAGTATCGTTGGCTTTGGTGTACAGTTTATTTATGATGAAGAAGAGGCTAAAAATATCGCTCAGGAAGCCTTCATAAATTTATGGTCTAATAAAAACAAAATAGACCTTCCAACAGGTATTAAATCCTTTCTTTACACCTACACAAAATCTAAATGTTTGAATTTGATAAGAAGTAAAAAGGTTAAAGAAAAATATAAAAACGAGACGTTAAACAAAAGGGAAGAGCTTTTAAATCAGGAGGTATTAGACTCGTTAAATTTTGATTCTATGGACTTCTCTGAATTAGAACAAATTATATATAAATCTATTGAAAACCTTCCGGAAAAAACCAAAGCAATTTTTTTAAAGAAGCGATTCGATAACAAAAAAAATCAGGAAATTGCCGATGAATTGGAGATTAGTTTAAAAACCGTCGAATCTCACATAACCAAGGCTTTAAAGGCTTTAAGGGATCAATTGGCACCTTATTTCCCAACTATTTTAATATCAATTATTCTCTCGACTAAAAAAAATTAAAAAAAGCATAGGGTTTTTTAAGACATAGGGGTACAAACTTATAGAGCAGAGAATTTTTTCTGTTTAACAAGCAACTACTAACCTCTATAATATGAAAAAAACTCAGATTTTAATATCTAGAGAGTCTACAAGTCAGCGTTTAATTACACTGTCTATTGGATTGATTTTTTTCTTCTTTGGAATATTAAAATTTTTTCCAGATTACAGTCCTGCCGAAGATATTGCTAAAAAAACGATTAATGTTTTAATAAGCGACCTATTACCTTCAAACATTTCCTATTTGCTTTTAGCGATTTGGGAAACAGCCATTGGGTTGATGTTTATTCTTAATTATCAACGAAAATCGGCAACTATTTTAGCGCTCATTCATCTAACGTTAACATTTTCAACGTTTTTTATTTTTCCGGAACTATCGTTTAATAAAAGCCCATTTTCATTCACCTTATTAGGGCAATATATTATTAAAAACATCATCATTTTAAGTGTATTAATAAGCTTATTAACCCAAAACACCACAAGTAATGACTAAACTGATTTATAAATATTTGGACAATAAAGCTTCTGAAGAAGAAATAGCAGAGCTATTCGACTGGATAGATTCTTCTAATGAAAACAAAAAGCAGTTTATAGCATTGAAAACAGCCTGGGCCCTTACAGAATCTCCGAAAGCTTCAAATTTAGAAACGGTTGGAATATTAAAAGAACAAACTTTAAAGAAAAAGCGCAAAGTTTTCACTTACTGGAAGTATGCAGCTATTTTGGTGATTGCTTTGGGGATTGGACGTGCAATCTATAATAACACCACAACCGATAATAATAACGATGTTATTTTAGAATTAAGTAATGGCGTTGTTAAACATATTAATGACAACAAAGAGAATGTATTAATAAATAAAGACGGTATTGTTATAGGAAAACAAACAGATCATGAAATTATTTTTAATGCTAATGTAAAGAGTGAAGAGTTAAAGTATAATACCATTAAGATTCCTTACGGAAAACGATTTAAGGTGGTTCTTTCAGATAGTACCGTTGTGCATTTAAATGCAGGAACAACCTTTAGGTTTCCAGAAAACTTTATAGCCTCGGCAAACCGAGATGTGTTTTTAACAGGTGAAGCTTTTTTTGAAGTAACAAAAAATGAACAAAGTCCGTTTATTGTACATTCCGATAAGGTTAACATTCAGGTTCTAGGAACAAAATTCAATGTGAGTTCTTATCCAAACGATACCAATTCACATAGTGAACTTTTAGAAGGATCTGTTAAAATTTCAGCTGTAAGCGATGCTTCAAAATATTCTATTCTAGAGCCCAATCAACAAGCTGTTTGGTTAGAAAAACAAAACACATTCCATATTAAAGATGTCAATACTACCGATCATATAGCCTGGGTAAATGGAGAAATCCTTTTTAAGGATATGCCGTTTAGCGCCTTATGTAAAAAATTAGAGCGAGCATATAATGTGGCGATAATTAACGATAATAAAACACTTGCAAATCAAGAGTTTTCTGGATCTATTAGAATTGATGAATCTGATATTGATACTTTATTTAAACTATTACAAATAGATACACCTTTCGAATATTCAATTAAAAATAATATCATAATAATTAACGACTAAAACTCTAACCTCTCAACAATGATTAACTACAAAAAAAATGCTAAACTTAAAAGGACACTCTGTGTTTTGTTTTTTTTGCTTGTCACTACAGTTGGTTTTGCACAAAATAAAACCGTAAATATAAAGGCTACAAATACCCCTTTGAGTACCATTATAAAATCTATAGAACAACAAACAGGGTATCGTATTATCTATAATTCTAATAAAGTAGATGTTACAAAACGCTTCACTTTAAATGTTACAGATTCAAAATTGGAAGATGCTTTAAACTCACTGTTAAAAGATTCTGATATTGCTTATGCTTTAATTAGTAGCCAGATATTATTAACCGATAAAAAGGAAAAAGAAACCACTAATAGCCGTTTAATTAAGGGAAAGGTCCTGAGCGCTGCTGATCAATTTCCCCTTAGTGGCGCTATGGTTGTAATTAAAGGAAAAAGCATTGGTGCCATGACAGATATCGACGGCAACTTTATTTACACCATTAAAGGGGAAAATATCAATAATGTAGAACTGGAAGCTTCATATCTGGGAATGAAATCTCAGACTAAAACCATTGGGAGTGCTTCTGAATTTACATTTTATTTGGAAGAAGATATTAGTGAATTAACAGAAGTTGTTATTACGTCTTCTTACGGAACCAAAAAACTTAAAGAAGAAGTTGTCGGAAGCATTTCTACCGTCGATCCGGACAATATTTCTAAAGAACAGCCTGCTGTAACTTTTGATGAATTATTAGAAGGTCAGGTTGCCGGAGTATTAGTTGAAGTAAACCCGCAATTAGGTGAAGCCGCAAAAATTGATATTCGTGGCCAAGGCTCTTTAACACCACTTAATAGTAATGCGGTAGGAACCTCTACACAACCGTTAATAATAGTAGATGGTATTATCCTGTCGGAAGAAACTGGGATTGATGGAAATAGTTTTTTTGATTTAGGTGACGGCATTCTTTCAGAGAACATATTAAATCCTTTAGCTCGCGTAGGTATTGAAGACATTGAAAGTTTTAATATTTTAAAAGATGCTGCTGCTGTTGGTTTATACGGTGCTGATGCAGCTAATGGAGTTATTATTATCACCACAAAATCAGGTGAAAAAGGAAAGCTAAGATATACAGCTTCGGCTCAAACAGGTATTAATACTGCATTTAATGGCCTTAAATATTTAAGTGGAGAAGAATATCAAACGGTGTTAAATTCCTATTATACCAATAGTGGAAATTCTGGAAGTGTACAACCGTGGAATGGTGTAAATACTGATTGGTTCGATTTATTAAATACTACAGGCATTTTTAGCCGATTAAATTTCGGTGTTTCCGGCGGTAAAGGTAATTGGAATTACAGAGCTAATGTAGGTTACCAACATACAAATGAAACGCAGAAGGAAAACAGTTATAAAAAATTAAATACGTCGTTTTCGGCAGATTATAAAAAAGATAAATTTGGTTTAAGTTTACGTTTATCACCTTCGTTAACCAATAAAGAAAACCCGAATACACTTTATGCGTACGCATTACCTCCTACATTATCGCCTTATGATGTAAACGGAGAATATACCTATTTCGAAACCTACGGAAATCCTGTAGCCGTATCTAAACAAAATATTTCGGATTCTAAAACATTTGCACTTTTAGGAAGTTTAAAACTAGATTACGATGTTCTTCATAATTTAAAGTTATCTACGCTCTTTGGTATTGATGCTTCAAATAAAGATGAAGATAAATTCTTTTCGGGTTTAAACGGTTCTGGTAATTTTAATGATGGTTCTAAGGGACGACGAATGATTAGAGCTCGTGATACAAGAAAATGGAACTGGAATGCATCCCTAGCTTATAATACACAATTTGCAGAAAAACATAATTTTGATGCTTTATTAGGTATAGAAGCAAGAAGTGAAAAAGTTGATTTTTCATATGAAATAGGCCGTGGATTTACCATCTACGATTCTCCTCAACCTATTATTACTGCCGAACAACAAGATTATGAGATCGATTATACAGAATATGCTGGACGATCGGGATTTGCTCAGGTAAACTATAATTATGCGAAAAAGTATTTCTTTTTAGCCAATTTCAGAGTAGATCAAAGTTCAGCTTTTGGTGATGATAACGATACCGCATTAAACGGAGGTTTAGGAGCCAGTTGGAATATAAGTAACGAAGGTTTTCTTAAGAAAAGTAAGTTTGTAGATTTTCTTCGCCTTAGAACAAGTTATGGTAGAACAGGAAATTCTCGTATTGGTTCTTATAGAGCTTTAGGGCTATACACCAGACAAAATAATGGATATAATGGCCTAGATTATGCTAATCTATCGTCAGCACCAAATCCTAATTTAGGCTGGGAAGTCAATAAAAAATTCAATGTTGGATTAGATTTTAACTTCCTTCAGAAATTTAAAATAACAACAGATTTCTTTAGAGATAATATAGAACAACAAATCACATCTCGTGATATTATTATCGAATCCGGATTTTCAAGTGCTCAAATTAATGGAGCAAGCATGTATAACCAAGGTATTGAGTTTAGTTTAAACGCCGATTGGTTTAAGAATAAAAATTTCTCTTGGGATACCAATTTCAATTTTACAAAAATTAAAAACAGAATTACTGATTTAGTTGGTTTAGGTTCTGCATTTTCAACAGCTGAAGTTGCAAGATCGCAAACCATTGGTTATCCAACGTCTGCCATTTGGGGATATAATTTTATAGGCATTGATCCGGCAACCGGAAGAGAACTGTATGATATTGATGGAAATATTTACGATTCATCTACCGTTGCAAGTCAATTTGATAATACTGACTGGGTACCTATTGGGGATTCACAACCTGATTTTTATGGAGGGCTGAATAACAGTTTTAAACTAAACAATTTTACACTTAGAATTATAATGTCATACACCTATGGGGCAGATATGTTGGTAGATAGAAATATTTACGACAACTACAGAATATTAGTAAACAGAAATATAAATGCTAATGTTTATGAAGATGCCTGGCAGAACCAAGGAGATCAGGCAGTTTACCCAATAATATCAAGCAATAACAGGATAATCTCAAATTCTACAAAGTACCTGTTCGACACTTCTCATATTAAATTAAAATCGGTAAACCTGACATACAATTTTCCTGTAAACAATTACAAATTACCGCTAAAAACTTTAAGCTTCTTTGTTAATGGATCTAACCTGCATTATTGGTTTAAAGATAAAAGTCCTAAAAATAAAAATGGAGTTGCGGAATTTAGAAATACCTATCCGGAAATGCGAACATTTACCTTAGGAATTAATACAACATTTTAATTATGAAAAAGAAAATCATATATATCCTGTTTATAAGTACAACACTTTTTACTTGTAGTGATTTCCTGGATCAGGTACCAGGAGAACAAATATCAATAGAGGAGCAACTATCCAATAAAAATGGTGTATTAGCAGCTTTAAATGGAATTTATAAAGACATTGAAGATATAATGTCTTCACGTCATGTGATTTATGCAGATGTGCAAGGAGGTAACATAACTTTTACACCAAGTACTGTTACAAATCTTGTTGAAATTCCATCGGTAATAGAAAACAGTTATAATTTTTCAGATTTAGAAGATGAATCAAATTACTCAGAATATTATGCCACATTTTATGATATTATTAATCAGACAAATATACTGTTGTTTTATTTGTCAGATTTTACATTTTTAACCAACGATGAGCGCCATGAGTTGGAAGCAGAATTGCTAACCACCAGAGCCTTTGCTCATTATCAAATTTGCATTCATTATGCTCAAAATTATAATTTCACAAGCGATGCGTCCCACTTAGGAATTGTTTATAACACGGCTCCTCTGACCATTGGAGAAGACTTTCCGTCAAGATTAACCATGTCTGAAACTTATAATTACATAAAATCAGATTTAAATGAAGCACTTGATTTGTATACAGAAAACCAGTCGTTAACTGGTCCGGTATATTCTTATTTTAATTCAAATGCTACCAAAGCTTTGTATGCACGTATCGCTTTGCAAATGAACGATTTTGAAACGGCTTTCTCTATGTCTGATGCTGTTATAGAAACCTCTGGAGTTTCGTTAACAACTAAGGAAAATTACATTACAGAATGGGAAGCAGACGAGACCCCTGTTAATGAAGTAATACTCGAATTCTCTGCGCCAAGAACAACCGAAGGTCAGGTTTCTTCTAGTATTTCAGCTCATTTTATCTATAACTCTAATACCAACTATGGAAGATATGTGGCTTCAGGAGATTTAGTAAACCTTTATGATACCGAAGATATCAGAAAAAATATGTTTTTAGAGGTAAGTTTACCAACTAGTGTAAATAACATTACAACAGATGAATCTTATTATTTCACTAAAAAATTTCAGGATAATGCTGGTACAACCTTTATAAGACTTTCAGAAATGTACCTTATTAGATCAGAAGCTAATGCCAGACAAAACCTGTTGGATGATGCATTAACAGATTTAAATATTATTAGAGAACGCGCTAATATTCCAACTTTAACAGATACGACAACTTTACTTGACGATATTTTTACAGAACGTCGTAAAGAACTGGCCTTCGAAGGGCATTTGCTATTCGATTTGGCTCGTTTTAAAAAGGATGTTAACCGAAATTTTGGTTGTATTAGTACAGTATGCGGATTAAGCTATCCATCTAACAAATACATTTTACCTATTCCATCTTCAAGTACAGATTTAAATGAAAATATTACACAAAATGAAGGCTATTAAAATATTATACAGCATACTAGGTGTTTCATTGTTATTCGCTTGTAGTAGCGATGAATCCAGTAAACTGCTAAATGGTGATGATGAGCAGTTTATACGTTTTTTTCTATTGGTAGATTCCAATAATAATGCCTTAGAATACCCTAGTAGTAATGGGTCACTTTCGGCAGTATCAGAATTTAATAAGGAAGATATAAAAACCTTAAAAATCCCGGTGGCTCTAACAGCTACTGAGATTACCGAAAACACAACGGCAACTTTTACCACTTCTATTGATGGTGATATAGATTTAACAATTCAACCTGAACAGACACTTAGGTTTTCACCAACAAAATTGGTAGACACCATTTATGTAACCATTAATAAACGTTGGGATTTTTCGCAAATCCCACAATTAAAACTTGGTTTGTCGGAGGTAAGTAATTCGGATATTCAAATAGGTATTCCTAATAGTTTACAACCGAATGATGAGCTAGTTGTAAATTTCAACAAACCCTCATTTCAATACGCCTTTAATACCAATAGAATTGAAATTTCGGGAGACCCTTCTGATGAGATTGAGGTAAAAGTGAATTTCCCTTTAGGGTATTTTAATGATGATATCGATGAATCGGAAATTTTTAGTTTCTTAAATGGTTTTGATTATACAATTAATAGAACCTCTAAAGATGCAAATAGCATAACATTTACAATAACTTTAAATGAAGCTATCAATAACGATGATGTATATTATCAAACGGTTATTAGCTTACAGGAATATAATGGCTATGTGCCCACAGGAAATTCTGTTTTACAAATCGTTAAACCTATAAAGTCTGAAAGGGATATTAATACCAATCCGGCGGCTAGTTTCTATAATCTTGCAGACCAGTATTACAGAACTTACGGTGAAACCTGGAATGATTTTAATGATGATGGCATTTGTCAGTGGTCAAGTTTTAACGCGTTTACCTATCCGGTAATTGTGGATGTGAATGATGCAAATGCGATTCTTTATGACGATTTAGGTACTATTGACACATCAGACGATATTTACCATGATGCATTTAAAATTGGTTTTAACAGCACCATAGCTACCTCTACAACTAACTCATTTAATATAAAAAGATGGTTTTCAAATGAATCCACATCTGCTGCAAATTCGCCAGGATTTAATATTAGCCCAGCTTTAGAATTTTTTCCTGAGAATGGAACAAATAAAACCCAAGGGACTGTACTTGTAATTCCTCAGTATATAACAATTGGAGGAAATAATGATACCAGTCATGTATTTGCAATTTCAGGTGAAGGTACTTATGAAGAAATCGCTACAGGTCTTTTCGAAATAAAGTTTCAATTACATCTAACAAACGAAGAAGTTTTAGGAGGAACCGTGACAGCCGAATATCGATTATATAATAACCGAAGCTATCCAGATCCTGAAGATTTGACAACAACCAATTGTTTAAAAGAATATTCATTATAACCCAATGAAAACAAACATCACATTACTAATAATAGTCTTTGTTCTAGTTACATCTTGTAATAATATATCGAAAGATGAAAATTATATTGATATCACCCAGCTTAAAACTGCTTATTCGAGTGGAGATATATCAAAATGGCCTAAACCTAATTTAGATAGCACAATTAACAAAGCTGAATTTGAAGATATTGGCGCTTTAGGAAAAGTGAAATTCCCTAAAGACAACCCGTATTCAAAAGAAAAGGAAAAACTAGGTAAAATTTTGTTTTTCGACCCGAGATTATCGGTTAGTGGACAGATTGCATGTGCTTCATGCCACAATCCGGAGTTGGCTTGGACAGATAATTCTACTCGTTCATTTGGTCATAATCGTCAAACAGGAGCAAGAAACTCCATGACTATTTTAAACGCCGGTTTTGCACATAGTCTTTTTTGGGATGGTCGTGCAATCAGTCTTGAAGATCAAGCAAGATTTCCTATAAAGGATCCGGTAGAAATGAATGAAGAACTTAATATAGCCGTTGATAAAATTGCAGAAATTAAAGGTTACAAACCGTTATTTGAAGCAGCTTTTGGCAACGATTCTATTTCTCTTAAACGGATCCAAAAGGCGATTGCAACTTTCGAAAGAACAATAACAAGTTACAAAACCCGATTCGATAAATTTGTTGAAGGCGACTCTACAAAATTAAATAACCAAGAGGTTTTAGGACTTCATGTATTTAGAACCAAAGCGCGTTGTATTAACTGCCATAACACACCATATTTTAGCGATAACAAATTTCATAACGACGGGCAAACTTTGTTCGGAACCAAGTTTGAAGATTTTGGTCGATACAATGTTACGAATAATGTTGACGACATTGGTAAATTCAGAACACCAACACTTCGTGAAGTGTCAAGAACGGGGCCTTGGATGCATCACGGTCATTTTCCTAGCTTACTAGATGTTGTCGAATTATACAATTTAGGTAATCCGGCACCAATACAAAAAAAGTTTTTGGGAACAGCTAGAGACACTTTAATTCCCGAAATATCACCAATACTTAAAAAATTAGATTTGAATAAAACAGAAATAGATGCCTTAGTCGCTTTTCTGGAAACTTTAAGTTCTTCAAGAGGAAGAATTTTAATTCCAGAACTTCCTGAATAAATAAATAATTAATTAACAAATATAAACTCTCAACTTATGAAAAAACAATTACTTTGTTTAGTACTACTATTGCCTATAATTACCGTAGGTCAAATTTCTGAAGTAAAAAATATTAATGACAGTGGCTCTTCAGGATCATTCCCATCAAGTTTAACAGTGTTTAATAATAAAATATATTTTGCAGCAGACGATTCTAGTGGCTCCAATTCGCCAGGTGGAGCCGATTTAGGCAAAGAACTTTGGATAAGTGATGGGACCGGAGGCGGAACCTCTTTTGTTAAAGATTTAAGGTCAGGTTCCGATAGTTCCACTCCAAATTTCTTTTTCGAATTAAATAACACTCTTTATTTTTCAGCGAATACAGGATCAGGAAATGTACTTTTTACAACAGATGGGACTGATACAGGTACTACTCAAACATCATTTCCATTTATTTTTAATCAAACCGAATTAAACGGCAAAGTCTATTTTGTTCGAACCACCGATTCAAATAAATTATATGAATTTGATGGTTCAAACGCTAATATTGTGCCAAATTCAGGCACTGGAACAGCTTCAATTTTAGGAGCAACAATAACCACATTTAAAGATAAAATTATTTGCTATATGGACTATTCTGAAGATGAAGCTACTATTGGAAGAGAACTTTATGAGTACAATCCTGTTTCAGAGACCTTTAGTCTTATTAAGAATGTAACGGGAGATGCCTCTGATGCAAGCATTAGTAATTTTACTGTCTTGGGCGATGAATTATACTTTGAAGCGTTGGATTCCTTGTGGAAAACCGATGGTACTGAATCCGGGACTATGGCTGTTACAGAAGCATCTGCATTAGCAGGAATTACAAGTTTGTATGCTTGGAAGGGACTTTTGTTTTTTGAAGGCGACAACGGAACGTCAGAAGACCAATTATGGAGTTATAATCCAAGTAATGGTGTTTTAACCAACGTAAGTAACTTAAGCAGTAGTACTGTTACTGGTGGAGACAACCACGATCCATCAGACTATGCTGCAAATGGCGATTATTTGTATTATGCTGGTAAAGTTTCTGATAATTCAGTAAAATATTTATTCAGAACAGATGGTACCACGACTACAAGATTAGATTCAACTATTGGAAGTATAGATGATTTAGCGGTTCTAAATAATGTTATTTATTTTGAGGGAAGTGACGGAACAACAGGTAACGAATTGTACAGTTTAGACACAACAACCCTGTCCTCTAAAAAAACACAGAGAGAAATTGTTCAAGTGTATCCAAATCCAGCAACAGACTTTATAAAAGTCCCTGAAAATCTTAAAAATTCGGAATATGCCATTTACAGTACAAACGGTCAAATTGTAAAGAAAGGGTTGATATCCTCAAATGAAATAAAGTTAGATTTAAGTTCTGGATTATATCTGTTAAAAATTAAAACTGACATTAGTATTCTTACTAAAAAACTTATAGTAGAATAACAAAATCATCGTAGATAATTAAAAACCTACTAAAACATTATGTTTTAGTAGGTTTTTAATTTATAACTAGTTTTAAAATATTTTAATTAAATTGCTTTAATTAAAATATTAAAAATTTAACACAAACCTGAACACGTTTGTGAACACGATTATAAGTAATTAGGCTCTGTGAACACCAATAAATGTGTTTTAGTGAACACGATAGTTGAGTTCATAACCCGGAGGTTTAGGGATTGTGTCCTGCTCTTGATATAAATCATATTTAACTTACAATCAATTATTTAGTTTATTTTTAGCTATTTTTTCATGCTTGATTTAAATGAATTTCTTGCATTTGATTTGAAAAGTGAACACAATTTGAGTTAGAAACCCCTATTTCAAACCTAGAAATCTACAAGGCCAACAGAAGTTTGAATAAGTTTCGGTATATCTATTTTTCATATCGCAATCCTGAAACAAGTAAATTAGAGAGTATGAAAACGCATGATTAATCATTTTGGAACTCTGAAATTACAAAAAATTATTAACCAATTACAAAGTTTGGGCGATAATTACTACTATTAATAAATTAACTTTAATACTAAAATCCATAAATTTCATTAAAAGTCAAAGTCTTCCAATTATCAGTTCTAAATGGTATAGCAGGAAAACCTTCTTTATTATACAAATTACAATCTCCGGCATCATCTGCCCATCCGTAGCGAACAGCCTGTGGATTTGTAACGTCTTTTGAATGTACAATTACTTTATCTCCTTCAATATATGCTTGTGCATAATGAAAAACCTGATCTGCACCTGCTATTTCAAAACCTTTTAAACACCCATATTTGTCTGAGGTTTTTAATCCTGTTCCTATATTATTAAATGTCAGGATTGCCTTGTTGTTATCAATTTCCATAGACTTAAATGCAGGACCACGGCTTACTATTTTTTCTTGATAAATATCGTTTAATGCCATCGCAGCCAGTCGCTTCCCTACCTCTTGTTTATTTGTAGGATGTATATCTTTAGGATTTCCTATATCTATAGTTACAGCCATATCGGTATTTGTAACATGATCTTTTGTATAATTTTGAGCCTCTCTTAACTCCGCCCATTTACTTCCCGCATTGCTATTACCTCCAAATTCATCAAAAGTCGATAATTGGACAAAATAAAATGGCAAATCACCCATATTCCAATGTTTACGCCAATCTGCAATCATTAAAGGAAATGCCTTTTTGTATTGTGCTGCGCGATTAACATTAGCTTCTCCCTGATACCAAAGTACGCCTTGACAAGCAAAAGGTATTAATGGATTAACCATGGCATTAAATAACAAGGATGGATATGAATTAGGCGACACAGAACTTTTTACATCGGTTACCAGATATTTCCAACTCCCTGAGAGTGGAATTTCTGTTTGACCTAAATTCAATTTTAAATCTGAAGCTTCTCCCCATATTCCACCACCACCTGCATAATCGAATATTTTAATAGAAATAACATTTAGACCTTCTTTTAATATATGCTCTTTAATTTTATACACACGATTCTCATCATAGCGCTTGGTAGTTCCTACTTGTTCCCCATTAATATATGTAGTATCCTGATCGTCTATTTTGGCTAATTCCAATACGGCGGGTTTACCAGCATCCTCCTTAGAAATATTGAAAGATTTACGCATCCAGACAACACCATCTACATCACCTAATTCCTGTAGTTCCCATAATTTTGGGGCATACATTTCCGGCCAATTAGAATCATTAAAACTTATATTTTTGTATTCCCTTTGATTAGATGCATTAATTATATTTCCTTGAACCTGTTCTATACGGCTGTAAACCTCACTTTTTTGTTGCTCCTGAAGTTCGTCAATATCGACGTCAGGCATTTGTGAAATCATATTTTTAAACTCTGGACTTCCCTGAAAAGCCTCTTTACTTGTCCAGGTTTCAACACAGGTACCGCCCCATGACGTATTAATAATCCCGATTGGAATTTTTAATTTTTTATTTAATTGTTTTGCGAAAAAGTAACCTACTGCGGTAAAGTCGCCTACCGTATTTTTATTACATGTTTGCCAATTACCGCCTGTTAAAGTTTTTTTTGGTTGCCCACTCATAGCCTTTTCTACCAAAAACTGCCTGATTTCCGGGAAATTACTATCGTTTTGTTCTGCATAAAAATTATCGGCCTGACTTACCGGCCACTCCATATTAGATTGCCCGCTACAAATCCAGACTTCTCCAATTAAAATATCTGTTAACTCGATCTGGTTTTTACCTTTTATAATCATTTTAAAAGGACCTCCCGCTTCCTGGTCTTTTAAAACTACGCTCCAATTCCCGTCCCTATCTGCTTTTGTTTTTAAGACCTGATTTTTAAAAACTACCTTTATAGGCTCATGAGGTTTAGCCCACCCCCATACCGGTATAGGTTTATTACGTTGCATCACCATGCCATCTGAGAACAATTTTGGTAATTTAACCTGCGCACTCACAGTGATGCTTAAACATAGAATTAAAAATGATAAAATAGTTTTCATGGTTTTATTTCGTTTCAATTTTCACAACAAATGAGCGATTATCAATTATTTCACGGGGTGTTTTAAAATGCAGTCCGGTGTCATCCTGATTAAACACGACATCTTTCTGGTAACCCAAAATAGAAAGCTTATCTACATTTGGCACTTGTTTACCTAATACGTCGCTTGTAAAAGAATTTAAAGTTACAGGCACATCCTCCCCTGGCCAACCTAAAACAATCGCATAAATAGTATTTCCTTTTTTAGTATAACGCACATCTTGCGCCGTATAAGTAATTTTATCTAAAAACATGCCTGATTTCTCCTGCTTGGTTGGACCTTCGCCAAAAACCTGCCAGGGACGCGTTTTATAAATAGCCTCACCATTAACATTTAACCACTCGCCTATTTCTAATAGAATGTTTTGCTGATTTTCAGGAATAATTCCATTGGCTTTTGGGGAAACGTTAAGCATTAAAGCGCCATTTTTACTAACCACATCAACTAATACATGAATAATCTCGGCTGTTGTTTTTAAAGCTAAATTCTCTGTATAGCTCCAACTTCCCAACGATACTGTTTCGTCTGTTAGCCAAAATTCTTCGGTGATTCGGTTCATTCTTCCTTTTTCAAAATCCTCTAAACTCACAGATTTCGGGAACTCTCCCTCTTTATGTGTAAATACTACTTCTTTATTTTTCTTGTCGGCATCATTAAAATAATAAGCGGCAAATTCTTTTTTATAAGACTCTGGAATTTTTTGTGTCTGGCTATCAAAATAAATTAAATCCGGACTATACTTATCAATAACTTCTTTTAACTGACCCAGCCAATCTTCACTGAATTTATCTTTTGAAATATTGCCGTACATTTTAGCGAATAAAGGATCTTCTGAAGATGTTGGCATTTTAGGATTATACGGAAAATAAGAGGTATCATTTAACCATTTTTGTGGTTGCTCTTTAAATATCTGAAGATTTCTGGCCATATGAAAAGAAGCCACCAGTTTCATGTCGCGCTCATGAATAGCCTTAGCCAATTCGCCATACACGTCGCGTTTTGGCCCCATATCAACTGCATTCCATGGATTTATTTTACTCCCCCAGTTAGACCAACCATCGTGATGTTCTGCAACCAGACCCGCAAACTTTGCTCCCGACTTTTTAAACAAGTCTGCCCAGGCCTCGGCATCAAAATTCTCGGCTTTAAACATGGGCACAAAATCGTGATATCCAAACTCAGAAGGTTTGCCATAAGTTTCTACATGGTGCTTATACTCATTACTCCCTTCAATATGCATATTTCGGGCATACCAGTCGTTGGCGTAAGCCGGCACCGACATAACACCCCAATGGGCATAAATACCAAATTTAGCATCTTTAAACCACTCGGAAGCTTCCTTGTAATTAGATAAAGACCCCCAGTCTGCTTCGTATTTATTATTAGTGATTTCGACTTTGGTTGCCTTTTCCTTACAGCCCCATATAAATATTATGAGACCTAATGTGACTATTATTTTTTTCATTTTATTTTTCTTTCCAAACCGTTACACCTCCAGGTTTTAAAATTGTTGTTCCCATAATTATTTCTGAATTTGCAGGTATTGTTAACTTATAATCTTCAGAAGAATAATTTACCGCTACCCAAAAACCATCTCGCCATTGTACATAAATACCTTCCGGATAATTTTCAATAGAAGCGCCAGCCTTTTGATAAACCGATTGTAGAATGTCCTTTTCCAGCTTAGCATCATCTGTATCTACACCAATATAGGTTACTGTGCCTTTACCAATACTATTCGAAACAACTGCTGCTTTACCTGCATAAAACTGATTGGTATAAGTTGCCAGCACATTTCCTGAATGGTTTGCAGCAATTAAGTCCGCCCAATTATTCCAGAAATATGTTTCACCATTAGCATTAATTGTACCCTTCATATTTGGTAATAAATGATCGAAATATTCTATTTCAGCATCTATTAACGGATACATTTTTGCCCCGTAACCCGATTGAAATAAATGTCCGTTTTTATCTTTAACCCCTGTTCTGGTAGTTAGTACTAAATTACCTCCTTGCTTTACGTAGTTAGTCCATTTCTCAATAATTTCATCATCTACCAATTCAAAAGCAGGAGCTATAACAAGGGTATAATCACTTAAATCGTCATTTTCATAAAGTATATCAGCAGGTGCACCGAAGGATTTAACTATTTCTAAATACTTCTGAAAAAAGCCTAAAGTATGCCATTGACTGGTTTGTGCTTGTCTATCTAAACTCCAGCGGTTATCGAAACTCCAGAGCATAGCCGTTTTTCTTTTCTTTAATGCTTCAGGCATTTTAGCCGATGGATTATAAGCTTTTTTCAATAATTTCATTTCCTGAATAACCTGCTTATATTCCTTTCCGCCCTGCGACAAACTCACCCCATCTAAGGTGGTAATTCCACTATGATACTGCTCTGCTCCATAATTTATTTGACGATAACGATAGGAACAAGCAAAAGATAGGTCACCGCCAAAACAATGATACAACCACATACGTAACGCTCCAGGTTGTAACAACGGATTAATTTGCCCCCAATTCACAAAGCCTGGTTGTAACTCCATAACCCCGGAAATAGTATTTTGTTGTTTAAAAAAGCTCAAGGCAAAAGACAGTTCCTTGGGGTCTCCTAATCTAAAACCTAAATCTCCAATATTAGCCTGGCCTTTATTCGGGTAGCTGGTAAACGCATTAAAATCCAGCTTTTTAGTTCGGCGCGGGTCTGCGCCATAAGTTGTAGCTGTATAATTGGTAGTGATATACTGATTTGTTGAAATTAATGGTCTTAAAATATCAGCTTGAAAATCTAAAAAATCAGCCTGAGTATCTGCTGAAAAACGTTTAAAATCCAACAAAGCGTGAGGATTTGTTCCCCACCACCCTACATGACTGGCATTATGAATTTGTACTTGATTAAAATCACTATAGGTCTGACTCCAGAATTGCGTGCCCCAGGCTTTATTTAAAGCTTCAATGGATTGGTATTTCTTTTCAAGCCATTTACGAAAAGCATCCTGAGAAGACGGACTATAATCTTCCTTTGCTTCAGGTTCATTATCTAATTGCCAACCGATTACCGTTAAATTATGTCCATATCGTTCGCCTAATTTTGTGATTATCTTTTCTGAAAACGCTCTCCAAATTGGATTACTTAACGATTGCTGAGCTCGTGTTCCATGTTCGGCGCGTAAATAATTTGCCCCCATAGCATAAATCTCGGGATATTTTATCCCCATCCATACCGGAGCTATCGCAGTTGGTGTTCCTAAAATAACTTTTAAATGATATTTTTCGGCTAAGGCAATGACCTCATCTAACCAACCAAAAGTATACACACCTTCCTGTGGTTCTAAATTAATCCAGGCAAATTCTGCTAAATGTATAAACTCGAAACCTAACTCCGATATATTCTTAATATCACGTTCCCATTCGCTCTTATTCCAATGTTCAGGATAATAATAAATGCCTATCGACATTAAATCTTCCTTTTGAAAAAACACATGTTTTGTTTGAGCATTAAGCCCAATTGAACAAATGAATACAAAAACTAAAAAAATACTATTCCTCATGAGTTATAGACTGGTATTTAAAGTTTTTAAATTTTACTTCACCATCGCCCATTGACACCAAACCAATACGTAAACTTAAAAACCCGCTGAGCACATTATGGTTATAGGATCCCGCTTCAAATGAATTTTCTATTTTATTCCAGATTTCCCCATCTAAACTATAAAACATATCAACGGTATTCGACGTATTTTTCAATCGTAAAAACACGTGATTATTGATAACATTCGATTCGGTTACAAATTGCCATCCTCTTAGATTGGCCAAAATATTAATAGAATCTGCCAAAATACCAGAAAATGCACGTTCGTTATAAAACAGAATCAAACCACCAACAGCCTCATTACTTAGTTCCATTTCAACATCAACTATATAACTATGATCTAACGGAATAGTTAATAAAGGTGAAGTATTTGCCACGTTGTTCCCCATAGCTTTCACTATTAAACTTTCATCGATTAAATGAAATCTGTCAGAATTGAAACCTTTATAAAACGTCCATTGCGATTTTAATGTTTCCCCTGAAAAATCATCGTTTAAATCGAACAATTTTTCAATATTATTTTTTAATGGGGGCATTTTAATAGGGCTTTCCAAATCTATTTCATCCGGTATTTTGTACCAACCATCTTCTGGCCAAGTAATTGGTACAAGCATGGTTTGTCTTCCTTTATTATAAAATTCATTTTCATAACCATGAAACACCATATACCAGTTATCCTGGCTATCATTAAATACTGTTCCATGCCCGACAGACCACCATTTTTCATTTTTAGATGTGGTTCTTAAAATTGGATTTTGCGGTGAGTTTTCCCAAGGTCCCAAAGGAGACTTGGAACGTGCTGAAATCACCATGTGTCCTGTTGCCGGACCCGCAGTTCCTCCTTCGGCGACGGTTAAGTAATAATAATCGCCACGTTTGAATAATTTTGGGCCTTCCATACAAAAGCATTCAATAGACCACTCCCGTGGTATTTCCCATCCATCATACACATGCTTTACATCTCCGACTACTGAGAGCCCATCTTTTGATAACGGCACATAACTTCCACTACTAAAATACAAATATCGGTTACCCTTATCATCGGTAATATGCCCCGGATCTATCATTGAAACTTTTAATTCTATTGGTGCACTCCAAGGACCAGCAATATTATCGGCTGTTATAACATAATTGGTATTACTTGCAGGAAAATAAATAAAATATTTATTCTCATATTTCACCAAATCTGGAGCCCATACCGACCCTACATATTCGGTTAAAGCATGCGTTACCGGTTCCCAGTTAATTAAATCTGTTGAATGCCAGATTAAAAGTCCCGGATAATATTCAAATGAAGAATGCACCATATAAAAATCGTCGCCATCACGAAGTATACTCGGGTCTGGATAATCTCCTGAAAAAATGGGATTTGTATAAGTATTTGATGCAACTGACGGGGAGGAAACTTCTACCTTTATCTCCTCTTTGCAGGAAAAAATAAATAATAAAACCAAACAAGTTACTATCTTGAATTTCATATCATTATAATTTAAAGCCGCTTAAAATTTAATAGACATACTTCGTTTTCATTAAGAGGCATACTCTGTTTAAAAATTTGATTTGCAGATATTTTGACTCTCTTCACTATTTCAGGTTTCCCTGAACTTTTATCCTTTAGCATTTCTACCTGCGCCTTAGTGAGTTGAGAAGGTTTATTTAATTCAAGATAATGTGTAGAAGGATCATTGTGTTTATAGCCTATTTTAGAAATTTCCAGTTGATAATTGCCTTTTGGAATATTTAAAATTTCAATTTCAATCTGTCCTTTTTCTTTTGAAGGCAAATTTCGATTGTAATAATCCTGATTATTCGTGTTCTCAGGTAAGGTATAGGTGTAATCCCATAATAACATCTGAACATCTCCAGATTCAGATTTTGTTACCCATGACTCCTGATCTGAATTCTCTAATTCCAGATTTCCCAATGTATTCAAAAAGGCATAGGCATGATATGCGGGCTTTTTAATCCCCTGGATATTCATTAAACCAAAACCACCATGAAAAGGTGTAAACCTGGGGCCTGGTTCCTCAAAAATATCGGTAAAAACCCAATAAGACATGGAATTTGCGGCGTTACCTATCTGTTTTATCTTTTGAAGAATATAGGCCGCCTCATGATAGCTATCATGCAATGGGTCGGCAGGTGTATAAGAGGAACTCCACTCGGTGTAATGCAATTCTAAATCTGGTCTCGAAGATTCTAAAATTTCATGTTTAGACTCCTTAACTTCTTCGCTTACGCTCCATTCATTCTTACTTAAAACAGTACCTGTCCCCCCGTATTCATCTAAAAAACCAACATCCACGCCGTAGGCATGTGTACTTATAAAATCCAGCGGCACTTTGTTTTGTTCGCAATACTGAATCATTTCAGGTTCCCAGGCGGCTCCTGCTGTTGCCGGGCCTCCTATTCTATAATCTAAATTCACCTGTTTTACTGCCTTTGCAGCGTATTCATATAATTTAAAATATTCCGCCTGCGTTCCTGTCCAGAACCCAGGAGATAAATTAGGCTCGTTCCAGACTTCAAAATACCAGGTTTTTACCTCATCACTACCATATCTGTCGGTCCAGTGCTGAACCAAATTTTCAACAAGTTTTCCCCATTCATTATAATCCTTTGGAGGTGTTACGTTTCCCTTCCACCAAAATATAGTCTGGTTTCCGCTAGCCATTGCCGAAGGCATAAACCCAAGTTCTACAAACGGTTTCATTCCTATACTTAAAATATAATCGTAGAGTACATCAATGTATTGATAATTATAAATGGCCTTGCCCTGACGGTCTGTTTTATAAACCGCCATATCATCGCATAAAAGCCCATGCATTCTTATATATTTAAAATCGCAATCTTGTTTTGCAATTTTTAACTGCTGCTGCCAATCGGCTCTAAGTCCTTCATTTGCTCTGCCCGCACCAATACATTCTTTAAACATGGTATTGGTTTTTCCCTTTTCTTTTAAAAAATCTACAGTTATATGCCTGTTCTGAGCAAAACCAGAAAACCCGGTTGTTGCTAGATAGAATACAAATACATAAAACATGTGTTTTTTTGACATAAGAAAGCTATTAATTTAACCCATTGATTAAAGCATCTAAGGCCTGTTGATCATAAACCGTATTATTAGATCTGTTGAATAAAGCCGAAGAATGATTCCCCATATTTCCGGCATCCCAATAAAAAGGCAGCAAACCATTGGCTTTGGCCTGTTGCACCACCGATTTTAAGTAATACGCTCTGGAATTAAGATGCAACTGTAAATTTTCGCCTGATAAATTCTCTCGTTTAATAGCTGCAAACTCTCCTAAAACAACAGGAATGCCTTTATCTACAAATTGAGATTTCATGAGTTTAAAATAATTTTGCAAAGCAGCTTCTTCCCCCCAATTGGCATTTCTGGAATTGTCGGTGGCAGAATGGTAGTTTGTTCCCCAGTAATAAAACATTTTTCCCCAGGTAGCATCTTCAGTCATTAAGGCAAATTGATAAGGTGTGTAGTAATGTACTTCGACCATTAAGCGGTTCTCGACAGCATCAACAGGTAAACTAGTCATTAACGTATTTGTTTTTTCTACATCGGTTGAAGGCCCTTGAACCACCAAGGTTCGATAAGCATTTTTACCTCCTGTAGAACGCACTGCATCAATAAAAGTCTGGTGATAACTGTTTAAAACAGCCATTTGCCCTTCATCTTCTGCGTTAGGTTCGTTAGCACTTGCAAACAATAAACGTTCGTCAAAATCTCTTAATTGAATAGCTATCTGCTCCCAAAACGCCTTTTGTTTGGCATTTACGTTTCTCTTACTGGTTTCATTAACATTGTTTTCCAGCCAACCGCCATCCCAATGAATATTTAAAATGACATGCATATCGTTATCTATACAATACTGCACCACCTCTTTTACGCGATTTAACCAGCTCTCCTTTAGTTTTGCATTATCCGCATCTTCTAAATACTGGTTCCATGAACAGGGAATTCTAATGGCATTAAACCCATTTGCTTTAACCGTGGAAATTAATTCTTTAGTGACCATAGGGTTACCCCAGGCTGTTTCTCCTCCTATAGCCTCCAAAGTGTTTCCAATATTCCAACCTAATGAAATTTTTGCTGCTATTTCCTGAGCTGTACTGGACATACCAGTGGCATCAGCAGGAATAGGATTTAAATTATAATCCGGATAAATACCATTACTTGAAAATGCTCCTTTTTGATTCACTGCAATTTTTACAGCTGAAATACCATTGGCATTAACCGTTATTATTGCAGAGCGTGCAGCTATACTTGAATTATTTTCAGTAGAAATAGTTACCGTTGATACGCCTGAACTTCCGGTTGTTTTATCTAATGACAACCAACTGGTTCCTGAGGTACTAATAACCCAGGAATCTATATTCGTATCGATAGATAACTCAAAATAACCTTCTGTATTTTCAAAATCAATTTCACTAACATTAACTACTAATGTTTTTTCTACAGGTTTTTCTTCGACTACCTCAACAGGGTCGTTATCGCTACTACATGACCAAATTCCTATAAGAAATAAAGCCATAAAACTTTGTAAAATATAATTTTTAGATTTCATAACTTAAACTATTAACCTAATCTTTTACCTCTATAATTACTTCGGCCTCAATATTTCTGGAAGAATTTCCTAACTTAATTACATACTCTCCTGGTTCAATCAACCAACTCTTTTTAACCTCATTATAATAGGCTAATTCTTTAACTGGAAGCTTAATGGATACTTGCTGAACTTCTCCCGATTTTACAAAGACCTTTTTAAAACCTTTTAGTTCTTTGGCGGCTTTATCAACATAAGATTCAGGGTCGCTAACATATAACTGAGCGACCTCTTTACCTTCAAAATCACCGGTATTTTTAACGTTGAAAGAAACTTGAATCACCTCATCTGATTTATATGCTGACTTATTGGTTTTTAAATCTGAAAACTCAAATTTAGTGTATGATAACCCATAACCAAAAGGATATAATGGCTCTACATTTTTGGTATCGAACCAACGATAACCAACCAGAATACCTTCGGTATAATTAACCGATTCGTCACCAGGAAAACTGTGTGTGGCATGTGCTGGTGAGTCTTCAAGATTTTTAGGCATGGTCCAAGGTAATTTACCCGATGGATTTACGGTTCCTAAAATCACATCGGCGAGAGCATTTCCACCTTCCGATCCGTTGAACCAGCTCCAGATTAGCGCTGATGATTTTTGACTGACATTTTGAATATCGAAAGGTGCTCCGGCAATCATAACCACTATGGTATTAGGGTTTACTTCAAGAACTTTTTCTATAAGTTCTTCCTGTCCGAATGGTAATTGTAAACTTGCTCTGTCTGATGCTTCTGTTTCATAATCTCTGTTTGATCCGGCGAAAATAATGGCCACATCAGAGCTTTTAGCGGCCTTTATAGCCTCTTCTAACATATCAGGTTCCAGCTTATCAATAGTTACAGGCCCATTAAGTGTAATATCGCCTAGTTTTGCCTTCTCATCGTTAGAATAACGCTCTAAATACCCCTCGGCATAATTAATGGTTACCGATTCTGGTAATCGGTTTTGTAATCCTTCAAGAGGTGTGACTTCACGTTTGGTTTTCACACCAGCTCCAAATCCGCCCAAAGCATTTTTCTTTTTAGCATTGTTACCAATAACCGCAATACTTTTAACACCGTCTAGTTTTATTGGCAATTGATTGTTCTCATTTTTAAGCAACACTACCGATTCGGCTGCTATTTTGTATGCATCTTGAAAATGATCTTCTGTATTGATACTTCCTTTTGCACGACCTACATCGTCTATACTTTTTAAACTAAACATGAGTTGTAAAATACGTTTTACATGTACATCGACATCGGCTTCGGCTATAATACCCGATTTCACTTTCTCAATTAATGCATCGGCGTAAAAGAATTCGTTAAAGGGCTTAGGTGTGCCCATTTCAACATCTAATCCGTTTTCTATAGATTTTTTAGTATCATGAACTGCTGCCCAATCGGAAATAACAATGCCTTTAAAACCCCATTCATCACGCAACACATCATTAAGCATATAGCCATTTTCACATAAATATTCACCTCTAAATTTATTATAAGCTCCCATAAAACTGTAGGCCTGTGCTTCCTGAACAGCCGCTTTAAAGGCTGGCAAATAAATTTCACGAAGTGCTCTTTCATCAATTTGAACATCGACATAATCTCTATGTGTTTCCTGGTTGTTAGCGGCATAATGTTTAACACAAACCGCTACATCGTTCTCCTGAACACCAACAATAAAAGGCACGGTTAATTTCTTGTTTAAGAACGGATCTTCGGTAAAATACTCGTAAGTTCTTCCTCCTAAAGGCGTCCTGATAATATTGATGGCAGGAGATAGTAAGACATCTTTATCCCTAGCTATAGCCTCCTCTCCTACACTGGTCCCAAACACATATGATAACTCGGTATTCCAGGTAGCAGCCAGCCCGCCACCGGCAGGGTAATAGGTTGCAAAATCGTTATCCCATCCTGCAGCCGCCCAAGAATCTCTGGAAATTTCTTCTCTTACCCCTAAAGGCCCATCTGCCATGGTTAATTCGGGAATTCCTAAACGTTCAATAGCTTTGGTTGCAAACATACTGTTACCATGTAGCATGCCCGTTTTTTCTTCAATCGTCATTAAAGCAATGAGACTATCAATTTTAGCATCGTAGGCATTGGTTATCGGCACTCCTTGGTAGGTAACCTCAACCGTTTCTTTGGGTTTTATCGGTTCCGTTTCTTTTTCATTTTGCTTACACGAAGATGCAAACAAAAACGCAGATAAAACCGTCATGTAAATTACATGCTTTTTCATTTGTTATAAGTTTAAGTTAAAGCCTGAAAAGACTTTCTAAATAATTTGGTTTAGTTGTTTTTTAATGAAATAATCTGAGATTCTCCATTATATTTAACCGTTATTCCCTGAGGATCGAACTGAAAAGGTTTGGGTTCTTCTTGACTCACCGGAACAACAATAAATATTCTGTTTTTCAGGACACCTTCAAAAGTTCCCTGTCTTTCACCTATGGTTAAAGTTTCTTCTGTATCATTATAGCTAAATGAAATGGTTGCATACGCGTCCTTTTCATAATTATAATTCACACCTTCATCTTCGTATAATTCAAATTGTCCGTCTTTACCTTTGTAAACAAACAACGTCATGGTTTCTGCAGGTTTTTCATCGGTATACTGAATCTCCGGCCCCACAGGAATTATCGCGCCTTCAGGAATAAATAAAGGAATTTGCTCGTAAGGAGCTTCAATATTTAGATGTTGACCTCCCTGTATATAGGCTCCCGAATAAAAATCGTACCAATTGCTTGTTTTAGGAAAATATACCTGTCTGTTTCTGGCTTCGTATTGGTATATAGGGCAAACCATTATGGAAGGCCCAAACATGAACTGATCGCTAATATTTTGAACCTTACTATCATTTTGATAATCCATTACCAAAGGGCGCATAATGGTATAATCGTCGAAATAGGTCTTTCCCGCCAAACTATAGATATACGGCATGAGTCGATACCTTAAATTGGTATAATACACAATAGATTGATATGCCGGGTGACCTTTAGGAGCAATATTCCAGACTTCACGAAACGGAAATTGCCCATGCGCTCTAAATAGTGGCGTAAAAGCTCCAAATTGATACCAACGGGTATTTAACTCGCGCCACTCTTTGTAATCGGCATTTTCTTGTCCGTTTTTGTAATAATCCACCTGAGCCGCAACATATCTATCTTCAACACAAAACCCACCAATATCCATGGTCCAGTAAGGAATTCCGCTAACCGAAAAATTTAATCCTGCAGCCAGTTGCGCTTTCATATCTTCCCAACGGGTAGCAATATCGCCACTCCAGGTAGCTGTAGAGTACCGTTGTAATCCTGCAAATCCCGAACGCGTTAAAAGGAACACCCTTTTATTCGGGTTAACATCACGCTGCCCATTATAAATAGCTTCGGCATTCATTAAAGCATAAGTATTAAAATACTCGGTTGAAGGGCCTAAAGCTGTAGGACCCTGAAGTGATTTTCGATAATCCATATCTGTACAATCAAGTACATTTGGCTCGCTGGCATCCATCCACCAGGCATCAATATTTAATGGATAATAATGTTCATAAATTTGATTCCAGAACAGTTTTCTGGCTCCTGCCGAATAAGCATCGTAAAACGACCCGATATATCCCGGACCTACCCAATCGCGAATACTGTCCTTTATGGCTTGTTGGTACATCCAGCCTTTTCCATCAAATTCTTTAAAGTGTTCTGTGTTTTTATAAAATTTAGGCCAGACCGAAATCATCATCTTTCCATGCATCTTATGAATAGAATCGACCATAGCCTTTGGATCTGGAAAACGTGCTTTATCAAATTCATGACTTCCCCACTGGTCTTCTTCCCAATGGTTCCAGTCTAAAACAATATTATCGATAGGTATTTCGCGTTCTCTGAATTCTTTAAGCACTCCTAAAATTTCATCTTCAGTTTTATAACGTTCACGACTTTGCCAGTAGCCCATGGCCCATTTTGGCATGATAGGAGATTTTCCGGTAAGGGTTCGGTACCCTTTTATAACTTCATCCATGTTATCGCCATGAACAAAGTAATAATTTAAAGACTTGTTCATCTCACTCCACCATACCTGTTTCCCTAATTCTAATTCCGGCTGGGGTGTTCTAACACGTAATCCGCAATACGAAGTTCCTCCGTTCGGTTTCCATTCTATGCGCAATGGCACACGTTGTCCTTTATTTAATTTAAAATTGAATTTATATGCATTCGGGTTCCACGCGGTTCGCCAGCGTTCTGGCACAACCAATTCGTTATTTACAAAAACCTTTATATATCCGGCATAATAGAGAATGAATTTAAATTCGCCTGTTTCTTGAGCTTCTATATCACCTTCATAAACCACATTGGCATTTTTTAAAGGAATATCCTGTGGCAAATTCTTGATGCTTTTCTGGTCTTCAAAAAAGATTGAAGGCTCTGTTCTTACGATCTCATTCTGAATTTCTGATGCCGCATATGTTCCTGTTAATCCACCTGATTCTCCGTTTTTATCATAGAGTTTAAACACGTCGTTTAATTGTTGATAAGGACGACTATCACCAAATCGGCTTAACGAATAGCTATCCCAAAGCAGACCGTAATTTTTATTTGATACGATAAAAGGAACAGACACTTTAGTGTTGTACTGAAATAACTCTTCACTTTTATTTTTATAATTAAACTCATCAGACTGGTGCTGACCAAGCCCATAAAAAGCTTCGTCGTCTGGCGACTCAAAAATCTGACGCACGGTTTGGCCTTTTGTTCCTTCAACCTCTATAGATGTAAAGGTTTTTCCTCCTCCAGCGACTTCTGTTAAAACCACCTGATCATTTTTGTCTTTAAAACAAATACCTCCATCTATTTTTGAAACCCAAACGCTAAGTTTAGAAGTTTTCAATATAATAGAATCCTGATGTTCTTTAACAGAAAAAGGTACTGTTTCTTGATCAGGTACAATAATTAAACTGGAATCCTTTGGAAATTCATTTTCAGGTGTTGCCGAGACATGTATAAGTCTCTCTCCCAACACCTTTAATTTCATTTTTTTTACTTGTGTATCTGGATTGTTTAAACTTATAACAATACCATCTTGAACCTGATTATAATTTTTATTTTCACAAGAGTATATTATGAATAAAAGAAAAATTAATGGATATAATATTTTCATTTTTGAATATTTCATTTGGTAGCATTTACTTCAATACACTCTCTATTTTTAGCACAAAAAAAACGCAACAAAACCCTGTAAACAAACCTCATAAGATTTATTCAATTCGTTTCATGCTGTTATTAGATAAATGTATTTTTAGATTATCCGGGGATATACCAGCAGCACATCCCCGGACTTTAATTTTATGATTTAGGAACAAATACCCAGGTAATCCAGAAAGCATCTTCTCCTGATCCGGCAGGGTCTCTGTTTGCTTGTAGTAACAAAGCTCCTGGTTCAATTTTAAAAGTTCTGATTGCGGTCCAGTCTGCCACGTAATTATCACCAACAAGGCTTCCGTTTACCTCATGAGTTGCAGACCAAGGATGTAACATTTCGGCAGTTATCGTTAATTCACCTTCAGTTACACTCCAGTTTCCTGTTAACTGCACCATAGATCCCGTATCTGCCCACTGGTTAACAACCATAGTACCATCGGCATTAAACGTCATATCTCCATAATCGACGCCTACATCTCCTGCTGCATATTGATCACCAGGCATTGGATTCCAAGCCCAGGTGGCAAAATCGGAATAAATTGTAGGCCCTTGTAAAGCACCATAACTGGTTGCTACATCGTAAGTTCTATTAGAATCTAATACCCATGTGTTACTGGTTAAAATTGACTTAACCTCAGCATCTGGGTCGGTATCTCCATTATCTAAAACAAAGTGGAATACCATATATTCACTTTTACCAGATTCATCTCGTTTACCAAACCAAATATCTGTAACGACAGAACCTGTAGTGGCAGTTTTAACAATTTTCCATTGGTTTTCTGATGTGGTCCCCACAGTTGCCCATGAACTTCCAATAGGGAAATAAGGTGTTATACCTTCAAAGGAAATTATGTTGGTTGATTGATCTGTTGTATAAGTTCCAGACATTTCTGTTCCATTACTGTCTATTGTTGTTACAGTACCATCGTTAGAAAACGTAATTTTATTATTTATAACCGTTGCCTGATCCGCAGAAGTGTACCCTGGCCAACCGGCAGCTTCATAGTCAGCAGCTGTTTGCCAACCATTTAATAACGTTCCGTTTAAGTCAGTCCAGTCGAAAGGACTATCCGGGCTTAAATGCCAGGTTTTTGTGGTCGTTGTTGTAGTAGATAATAAATCGCCAACTGTACCCCCATTTAAATCAATATCCGGTGTTGGATCTGGTACATCTTCAGGTACCCAATTGTCGTTATAATTTTTAGAAATGAAATTAAATACTAATAATACGCGGCCACCACAACCATCTTTTCTAAACACCCCTAATTGCATAGTATCTTCGGTAAGCGAAAAAAGTTTAGCATCAGACCAGCTTTCAACACAATCCTGATTTCCAAAATCATGTAACATGGTCGCATCTGTAAAAGTTAAGGTGTGATTATCTTTATCTAAAAAGTAGGTTCCTTCTTCATTTGTCCCCGTTGATAAATTGTTTGTAGTTACAAAAGGACCTCCATCCAAACTAAAGGTCATGGTTCCAAAATCTTCTGCACCGTTAGGGAATAACCATTCATTACCATTCCAATCGGGATTCCAGTTCCAGCAATCTCCGCCATAACATCCTCCATCTCCACCTTCAAGCCATCCCATATCTGTACCATAAAAATACATAGGGCCTGCAAAGTACTTAGAAACCCCTTCAGCATTTAAATCTAAATACCAGGTTTTAGAATTGCCAACCCCTCCGGATAGATACGTCCATAAAGGATCGTTTACATAGTTTAAATTATCGTCGGTTACCGTTATGGTTACGGGATCTAATTCAACCAATCCTCCAGCGGTTACAGCCGTTATTTTAATGGTATAATCGCCTTTGAAAGCGTATTGAACTGTTTCCTGTTTTTTGTTAGACCGTCCTGTTCCATAATCCCAGGTAAGGGTAACCCCATCGGTAAGATTGGTCATATTTACGGTATTCCCTCCCGGATCTACTGCAAAATCCTGAGAAATTTCAAACTTAATTTCAGATTTATCGGGCAACTTACCTAAAGAGTAGGTTTCCGGATCACATGATGAAGCCAGGTAAGCAATACCTAACATCAACATTAAAGCTATAAATATTTTAATTTTTTTCATCTTTAATAATTAGTTTAGTTATTATTACCAACCTTGATTTTGTTTTAAAACACCACTAGATAGAGTTATCTGAGTATTTGGTATTTGCTGTAAACCTTTAGTCGTTTCAATATTACTTGCAGAAATGGTTTTAGTCTCTTCTACTCCACCACTTAAAAGTATTGTGGACTCTGCAATGGTTGCTGCGGCTGTACTCACACCTTGTCTTAATAAATCCCAATATCTAACGCCTTCTAAAGCAAACTCTAGATAACGTTCTTCTAAAATATTAGCCTGAGACACTGTTTTTGATACAAAATTTCCCTGATAAGCACGTTGTCTCACCTTGTCATAATAGGCCTGTGCATTACCACTTCCTAATTCGGCAGCCATTAAAAGGACATCTGCATAACGCATTACTACATAATCCTGATATTGATTAATTTGAAAATCGCTCACTCCATATTGGTTAACAGAAGACACGGTATTTCCTTCTTCGTCTACCATAGACATTGGGGTATACTTTTTATTATAGTAGCCGGTGTATTCACGCTGATTATCAATTTTATCGAAGGGAATTTCTTCATCGTCTATACTAATTATACTAGCGGATCTTCTGGTGTCGTTTTCATTGTAAGCATTCCATAATTTTGGATTTACCGTAATTCCCCAACCACTACCATAAGGCAATGAGGTAAACTCACGCATTCCGAACATAACTAACCAGTGGTTGCCATCTGTATTTCCATTATAATCACTGGTATAGGTATAACGAATTGAAAAAACAACTTCTTTGTTATCTTCACCGGCAAAGTTTTCTACAGAAGCTGCTGGCCATAGCGTTGAAAAATCGCTAACCAAATCATGACCACTTGAAGAAATAACATCTTCAAGATGAGCCAAGGCCTGAGATTTTGTAACCACGCCAACCAAATCGGTTGCGCTATAATACCCCGTGTAATATAAAAACACTCGCGCTAATAACGATTTTGCAGCCCATTTAGTGACTCTTCCCGTTTCAACCGAAGTATAGGCATCGGATGGCAAATTCTCCGCAGCAAACGATAAATCTTCGGCAATTACTGTGTATACTTCATCTGGAGTTGCCTGAGGTACGTTTTCGGTTGTTGGTTCAATGACTAAAGGAATATTTCCCCATAATCTAACCATTTCAAAATACAGGTAAGCACGAATAAATCGAACTTCAGATTCATAACCGGCACGTAGTGCATCATCGCCTTCCCAGTCGATTTGATCCATTTTTAAAAGGAATACATTGCAACGGTACAAGGCTTTATAGTAATTTATCCAGTTACTATTGTATAAATCAACGTAAGACGGCGCCCGAGTAATATCGAACTCGTCGATAGCTGCATAATTATAACCATCGGCATTTCCTGTTCCTCCAAAACAATTATCAGACATGACTTCACTTACTACAGGGATTCCTATTCCTGATGCTCCTGAAACTACCTGTAACCCGTCGTAACAGCCTACTAAAGCCGATTTGGCATCGTTTACATTTAAATAAAACGTAGTATCGGTCTGTTCTGTATAAGGCTCGGTATCTAAACTACAAGATCCTAAAGTTAAAACTCCCAAACCTAATATGTATAAAAATATATTTTTCATGTTTTCCAGTTTTTTAAAGTTTAACATTTAATCCCATCATAAAGGTTCTTGGCCTTGGGTAATACCCCACATCGACACCCGAAGAAAAGCTTTGAGTACTATCGGAAGAACCAAAACCAATTTCAGGATCCATACCGTCATACTTTGTAAAGGTGTATAAGTTTAACGCTGAAAAATAGATTCTGAATTCCTTAGCGAAGAACTTATTGCTTTGCTTAATTTTCGCTAAATCAAGACCGAAGGTTAAGTTTGTTAACCTTAAGAAATCACCATCCTGAACATATAAATCTGAAAACTGGCTAAAGTTTCTACCATCTTCTGTTACCCTAGGCATGGTGTTTGACGATCCTTCACCTGTCCATCGTTGTAAAATAGCAGAAGTATAATTTCCTAAAGCACCTGGATTCCTGTAAGATTGGACGATTTGATTTCCTGCTACGCCATTAGCGGTTAGTGAAAAATCGAAAGCCCCGTAATTTCCTGAAAAGGTAAATCCATACGTAAAATCTGGATTTGGGTCTCCAATCTCGGTTTTGTCTTCACTGTTTATAATATTATCTCCATTAACATCTGCATAAATAATATCACCTGGTGCTGCATTAGGTTGTAAACTATTATCTATCTCATCTTGATTTTGGAAAACACCTGCTGTTTTATACCCCCAGAAATATCCTAGCGGAAAACCATCCTGAGCACGGTAAAATTCCTGAGAATTGTCATAAAGTTCATTGCTTAAACCATGGATAATACCGTCGGCCGTTGGTATTTTTCCAACTTCATTTTTATTGTAGGCACCATTAGCTGCGATAGTATAATTAAAACCACCAATATGGTTTTGATAACTTAATGCCAGTTCCACCCCTGTATTTACAACATTTCCTCCGTTAATATAAGGAGCATCGGCTCCGGCAGTCGCAAGGATTGGTGCTAAAATCAACCAGTCTTTATTTGTTTTCTCATACCAGTCGAAGTTTACACTTAGATTGTTTTTGAAAAAGCGTGCATCCAAACCTATATTAAGCTGTTCAGATGTTTCCCATTTTAAATCAGGGTTTGGCAATCTATTTGGGTAAGCTCCAGGTGTTAAAACGCCTTCTTCTCCTCCAAAAATATAATTGGTATTATCTGTTTTTATAGGTGCTAAATACTGAAAAGCCCCAACATTCTGGTTACCTACCTGTCCCCAGCTTGCTCTTATCTTAAGGAAGTTTATTGCTGTTGATGTACTTAAAAAATCTTCATTTGTTACAACCCAGCCTCCTGAAATTGATGGAAAATAGCCCCATCTGTTATCAGGGTGAAAATTTGAAGATCCATCGGCTCTAAAGGTGGCGTTAAGTAGATATTTGTCTTTAAAGTTATAATTTAACCTTCCGAAATAAGACATTCGTTTATTTTCAGATTTTCCACCGCCAAGACTCATTAAAGGTGCGCCCAATTTATTAGTCGTATTATCTAACCAGGCATTGTTTAATCCGCTAAATACATTATCTACATTAGAACCACTTATATAGGTTCCGTCGTAGTTTATAGAGGAAGAACCTACCATGGTTTCAAAATGATGATTTTCTGCTACATCAAATTTGTAAGTCAACAGGTTGTCCCAAGTAAGTGATTTTCCTTTATTCATACTTTGAGAAGTTCCATTTTGTCTTCTAAAGGAATAAATCGATAATTCATATATAGGACTATAAGAATGGCCTTCACCCGCATAATAATCTAAACCTAATGTTGTTTTGAACGTTAAATTCTTTATTGGTTCAATTTGCAAATAAACATTTCCTAAAAGCTTTTGGTTATTGCTTTCATTCTGGTTGTTGTAAATCATTTCGGCATATGGATTCGACGAACCGTTTAACCAGGGATCTGTATCGTTAAAGGTATTGTAATAATTACCATCTGCGTCGTACATAGGTAACAACGGACTTACTCTAAAAGCACTTCTTAAAGCATTATTATACTGATTTCCTACACTAATACCATTTTGATTGATGTAGGCGAAACTTAAATTTTCACCAACCGTTAATATATCATTATAAAGTTTATGCTCTGAATTAAATCTGAAGTTATAACGTTCGTAATTCGATAAATCTTTACCACCAACAACACCTTCTTGCCCCAGATATGATAATGATCCCGAATACACTGAAGCTTCGGTACCTCCGGAAACTCCTAACGAATAATTTTGAGTCACGGCATTATCTACAAACATTTCATCCATCCAATTGGTTCCTTCCCCCAGAGTTGCTATTTCATCATTTGTAAAATAAGGATTTTTACCCGAATTAACTGCGGCCTCATTAAGCATTACAGCATATTCTGTGGCATTTAATAAATCTATTTTTCTTGCCACAGACTGCAAACCGTAATACTGATCGAAGGTTAGTTGAGCCGCCGAACCACGTTTTCCTTTTTTAGTAGAAACTAAGATAACCCCGTTTGATGCCTGAGACCCGTAAATGGCCGCCGAGGCCGCATCTTTTAGTACCGATATCGACTCTATATCAGAGTTATTTAAATACGATATATCTCCAGTTAAAATACCATCAACAACATAAAGCGGTGTGCTTCCTGCAGTAGAACCAACCCCTCTAATTACAACATTTAAGCTTTCTCCTGGCTGCCCTGATGTTGAGGTAATCTGTACTCCTGGAGTTTGCCCCTGCATGGCCTGAAGTGCATTAACCGTGTTCATTTTTTCTAAATTCTCTCCACTAACCTGAACACTGGCACCAGTTACTAAAGCTTTCTTTTGAACACCATAACCTATTAACACGACTTCTTCTAAAGCTGCAGTTTCTTCTTCTAAAGTAATTTTTAACATGGTTTGCCCTGAAACATTAACCTCTTTGGGCTTGAAACCAACATACGAAATTGTTAAAATGGCATTTCGGTTAGATACATCTAGTGTAAAATTACCATCAAAATCAGACTGCGTTCCATTTGTGGTTCCTTTTTCGATGATATTGGCTCCCGGCAATGGTTGTCCGTTAGTATCAATAACACTTCCTTTAAGGGTAAGATCCTGAGGTTGATTAACATCTGTCGCCACCATAGTTATTATGGGTGGTTCACTTTCTACTCTTTTTAAGAGAAAAATTTGTCGGTCTACAATATTATATGCAGTTTCTGTTTCAGCAAAAACCTGATCCAAAATAAATGCAATCGATTGTTTTTTTGCATGAATAGAAATATTCCTGGTCAGATTTACGGCATTAATTTTATAAACAAATCTAAATTCACTTGTACTTTCAATCTCATCGATTAACCGACTTACAGTTACATTATTTAACTCCAGAGATAGTTTAGTTTTTTGTGAATATGAATTATTTGCCTGAAGAGAAAAGAATACTAAAAACATCAATAATGTGCTTAGTTTCACCTTCAAATCAAATGATCTCAAAGAAGAATGATGGCTTCTTTCTTTGTTAAGAAGTTTTTTCATACTTAAATAGTTTAATGTGGTTATTAGTTTAGTTTTTCATTTCTCTCCCAAGAAATGATGGGTTTAGTTGTTGTTATGTTTTATAGCATAGGCATGGTGCGATTTATTGAATTAAAATTTTATTGTCTTTTATTTCATAGTTAATTCCGTAAGTAATTTTAAAATATTCGAGTATTTTTTCTATAGGTTCTTTTCTAAAACTGGCGTTAAACTTCTCTTCTTTTAACTCTGAATTATTATTTACTATTTCAATATTATAGTGGCGCTCCATACGTTTAAGCATGTCTTTAAAAGTTATGTTTCTAAACACCAATTCGCCATCTATCCATGCGGTATAAATACTTGTAATTACAGGCTTTTTTTCAATTTTATCCTGAGAAAATTTATTAATAGACCCCTTAAATCCAGGTTCTAAAATGGCACTATTACCTTTATCTTTTACAGCAGTTAAATAAACGGAGCCCTCTAATAACACCACATCGCTATTTACATCTTCAGGGTAACTGGACATGTTAAATTGTGTTCCTAAAACCTGAACATCTAAACCATCGGAGTTTACAATAAACGGATGCGTTTTATCTTTTGCCACATTAAAAAAAGCCTCACCTTTTAAGAATACGGTTCTCTGTTTTCCTTTTATAAATTTCACAGGGTATTTTAGTGATGTTCCTGCATTTAAATTAACAACCGTTCCGTCTGAAAGTTGAATTTCAAAACGTTTACCGTACGGTACTGTAAGCGTATTATAAACCAGTTTATCCTGATTGTTTTCATCAGTATAAACCAGCTGTGTTCCCGTTTGCGAACCAACAATTTCTCCTTTGGAATTGGTTACCGTAGAAGATCCATCTTCGTTTATAACTTTTACATCGCCATTCTCTAACTGAAGGGTTATTTTCTCGTTAGGAAAAACCAATTGCGGTTGAGAATTAAAATATCCTGTGTTATAAATAACTCCTATTCCAAGTAAAATAATAACAAGCGCAGCATACCTTAGTATCTTTTTAATTTTCAAGCGACGCTCCTTTTTGTCGCTTTCAACTAATCGCTTTTCCAGGCTATGGTATATTTTATTGGCATCAATTTTCTGATAAATAGCCAGTTTACTTTGAATATAATCGCTATTGGTAATCCTTTGGTATAATTCAAAATGTTCCTTATCGGTTAACCATTCATTTAAAATAATCTCTTCCGAATCAGATAATGTATGGGTAATCGATTTATAAATTATTTCTGCTATGTAATGTTTTTCTCTATTCTGCATTTTCAATGATTAAATAATCAAAATAACTATATCGTAAAATTTAATACTTTTTATTATGGATATACCACAATTAAGCATCGCCTTTTATTAATATGACTGTTTAAAAAGATTTTCGGGTGGAAAAAAAATGAGAAATTTTAAAAGAATTTAAAATGAAGCCAAAAACACCGCATAAAACGGGTGGTCTTTTAAATATAATTTTAATAAAGATATTGCTCTTGCCCGTTGTGATTTTACAGTATTCAGGCTAATTTTAAGATCTTCTGCTATGTCTTTATATTTTATTCCATCCAGACAGGATAACTCAAAGACCTTGCGACATTTTTCAGGAAGTGTTTCTAAAGCAGCATATAAAGCGGCGTGGGTTTCTTCTTCAACCACAAACGGGTCGTTTAATGAGACATTATCATGCTTTTTAATATCGAGACGTATCAACTTTTTCTCTTTCTTATTATAATCAACGCAGGCATTTCTAACCATGGTGTATAAATAAGATTTTAAGTTTTCTACATTATCTAATTTGGATCGCTTTTGCCAAAGTTTAAGCAAGGTGTTTTCGACAACTTCTTCAGCTGTAAACTGGTCTTGAACATAATTTAAAGCAAAAACACATAAACGTTTAAAATATATATCGAAAATAGACTTAAAAGCGCTTTTGTCTCCCTTTTTTAGAGATTTTAATAATTGGGCTTGATTAGTCACTTCTCTATTGCTCAAAATAAACTATGGATTACAATTTGGTAAAGAATAGAGTAAATATAATTGATTTTCTCTTATAAAATACTTACAAAAAAAGAAAGATAGGGAATCTTAAATTTGAATTCAGAATTGAACATGTTTTTAATCACAATTTGAGTAAAAGACCCCAATTTTCAACCCCAAAAATCTGCACAACTATTGTGAATTATAATATGTAACTAATAATTTTAGTTTACTTGTATAGATTTATCTATTTATTATTTATCTCCCGCATCACCTCAGCAAACTTTTCAACCGAATATAATCGATCGTTAATATCGTAAACATTCGTAGAAATGATTAATTCATCAGCTTGAGTTTTATTCAAAAATGAAATAACCTTTTCTTTAACCGTTTCCTTGCTTCCAACGAAACTGTATTTTATCATATTCTGAATTTGTGGATGCTGAATAATCTCCTTTAAATCTGAAGTCATCTCTGTTGGCGGATTTAAATAATCACGCTTTCCGGTAAACATGCCAATAATCATTCGTAAAGACGACGTAAATAAACGTTCGGCTTCGGCATCGGTGTCAGCAATAATGACATTAACCCCAGCAATTACATAAGGAGACTCCAAATCTACTGACGTCTTAAATTGGCTTCTGTAAATCGACAGAGCTTCCTCTAAATACGAGGTCGCAAAATGACTCGCAAAAGCATAAGGCAAACCCTTTTTTGAAGCCAGATGCGCACTATCGGTACTTGAACCTAAAATATAAATAGGCACTTCTACGCCTTCGGCGACAACGGCACGCACTTTAGCCGTATCGTTTTGCTTAGAAAACAACAGTTGAATTTGCTCGACATCATTTGGAAACGAATGTGAAGCCTGTAAAAAATCAGATTTTATAGCTAATGCGGTATCTCTGTCGGTCCCCGGAGCTCTTCCTAAACCTAAGTCTATTCGGTTAGGGAACAAATTTCCTAGAGTTCCAAATTGTTCAGCCACCACTAAAGGCGAATGATTTGGCAACATAACACCGCCAGACCCCACACGTATAGTTTTTGTTTTCTCGGCAATATGACCTATTAACACCGTAGGTGCATTGCTTCCAACGGCCAACATATTATGATGTTCTGCAAACCAAATGCGTGTATAACCTTCAAATTCGGCTTTCTGAGCTAAAGAAACAGCATTTGCATAAGTTTGTTGAACGGATTGGCCTTTAGAAATGAGAGCCAATTCTAATATTGAATAAGCTGTTTGTTTAGATTTCATATAATGTATTGTGTTCTATTTATTCGGATGATTATCCGAGGCAAAGTTCCTAAAAAATTAAACCAATTAAGCCATAAAGTTCAGGTTTAACGAGTTACCTTCGTGTAACCAACTCGTATTCTTTGCGAGATACTTTAATATCATTAATATGATTTTCAGACCAGCTTACTAGACTATGAATATGTGGTAATAACGATTTTGCACGAGCTGTTAATTCGTATTCAACTTTTGGCGGCACCTGTGGGTAAATAGTACGTTTCACTAACCCATCTGCCTCTAAACTCTTTAACGTAACACTCAACATTTTTTGTGATATAGTAGCTATATAATGGTGTAATTCGTTAAAACGCAATACCTTCTCTTCCTCTAAAACCAATAAAACCAATAAGGTCCATTTATTCCCAATGCGATCTAATACATTTCTCACCGGACAAGCTTCAACATTACTATATTTTTTTAAAATTTCTTGATTCATAAATCCTTGATTATTATTAAAACTAACCTAAAAGCAAGTATCACACACAAACGTAACCTATTGCATATTAATATTTTACTTTTTAACTTTGACTTACTAAAAGTAAGCTAATAACTTTTATTAATCAAATATACAACAGAATTTTAAATACACAAAAATTATGAAAATAGGAATAACAGGAGCTACTGGTCAACTTGGAACCCTAGTAGTTGAACAATTAAAAAAACTAGGGTATAACGATAATCTTGTAGCCTTAGTACGCTCGACAGATAAAGCTAAATCTTTAGGCATTGAAGCCCGAGAATTCGATTACGATAACCCTGAAATTTTAGAAAAAGCACTTAACGGAATTGATCGATTGGTTTTTATTTCGGCTAACGAAATAGGTCAACGCGCCAGACAACATAAAAATGTTATTGATGCAGCAAAAAAACTAAATGTGAAGTGGATAGTTTACACCAGCCTTTTAAGAGCTGATACTTCAACATTAAACTTAGCTGGCGAACATTTAAATACTGAACAGGAACTGAAAAATTCCGGATTAAATTTCACCATTTTACGCAATGGTTGGTATACCGAAAATTATACAGCTTCAGTACCAAGTGCTATTCAAAACGGTGGATTCATAGGTAGTGCTGGCGATGGAAAAATTTCATCTGCAGCCCGATTAGATTATGCCGAAGCTTTAGCAATAGTAATTACAAACGAAGAACATAAAGGAAAAGTTTTTGAACTTGCAGGTGATGAAAGTTATTCGTTAACCGATTTGGCAGCCGAGCTATCAAAACAAACAGGAAAAACCATCCCTTATAATAATCTTCCTGAAGAGGCTTACGCTGGTATTTTATTGCAAGTTGGGTTACCAGAAGGATTAGCAAAAGGACTGGCGAGCTGGGATGTTTCTGCCTCAAAAGGTGATTTATTTGACGATAATCATCAGCTTTCTAAATTGTTAGGAAGACCTACAACCCCTTTAGCTAAATCTATAAGTGAGGTTTTATAAACGATAACCAAACGTTAAAACAAAAATGGGATTCCTAAAAAGAATCCTTTTTTTGTATATTTCTGTATCAGAAAACAAACAAATACTTTTATGAATCAACTGTTTCAAATCTTTAAGGTAGATGCTTTAGAAGCCGCTAAAATTGCTGCACAACCTGACGAACCTCACAACCATGATTTTGAAGAATTACTTATTGGTGTCGAGGGCGAATTAGAGCATTTCATAGATTTCGATTCGGTGACCATTAAAGCTCCATTTATTACGTTTATTACCAAAGGAAAAATGCATCGCGTCATCCCTAAACCTGTAAATGGCATTTGCGACATTTGGGCCATTCGATTTAAAAGCGAATTTATTCCCGAGACCACGTTTCAGCTATATTCATTATATCATAATCAGGCTAACCTAAAACTTGAAGACAATTACTGCTTTAAACGCTTGATTACCTTGAGCAATATGATTTTTGATGAAACACAACAGAAAAATCCTAATTACGGTATTATCAGGCAATTGTTAAGCGTTATTTTTACGATGATTGAAGTAGAACGCAAAAAAGAAACATCGGAAAACAACACGCTTAATAAAACTGAAAACACCACGTTTAAAAATTTCCTGAGCATACTTGAAGAAAACTATCATCGCCCGTTGGGTGTTGAATTTTATGCCGAAAAGCTTTTTATGTCCTCGAGAAACCTGAATATTATTTGCCAGAATATTATGGAGCAAAGTGTTTCGGAAATTATTGAAACCCGAAAACTTATTGAGGCGAAGAATTTACTATTATCAACAAACAAAACCGTTTCTGAAATAGCTTTCGAATTAGGCTATAACGAGGGATCATATTTTTCAAAAGTATTCAAGAAAAAATCTGGCCAATCACCTGGAGACTTCCGTGAAGAGATTCAAAACGCACTCATTTCCTAAAATTACCTAAGCACTTCCGAATAGTATAAAAAATAAAGCTTTAATAGATTTTAAATTTGTAGGACAATCATTAACCATTTAAAAACAAATATTATGTCTACAACAAAATGGGTTATCGACCCATCACACAGCGAAATAGGTTTTAAAGTAAAACATTTAATGATCTCTAATGTAAAAGGTGCTTTTACAAACTATGAAGCAACCATAGAGGGCGAAGATATTTTTTCTTCTCCTGTTACTGTAAAAATTGAAACTGCTTCCATTTCAACAAATAATGCAGACAGAGATACACACTTAAAAAGTGCCGATTTTTTCGATGTTGAAAACCATGAATTTATGACTTTTGAAAGCAAATCGTTAACTAAGGTTGACGACGACGAATATAAATTAACCGGTGTTTTAACCATAAAAGGCATTAGCAAAGATGTTGTTCTAGATGTTGAATATGGAGGAACAAATACAGATCCATGGGGCAACGAAAAGTTAGCGCTTGAAATTACAGGGAAAATTAATCGTAAAGACTGGGGGTTAAACTGGAATGCCGCTTTAGAAACGGGAGGTGTATTAGTAGCCGACGAAGTAAAAATCGCTGCTGAAGTACAGTTTACAAAACAAGTTTCATAAAGTTTATTCTTATGAAATGGATAGAAAAAAGTTTTTAAAATCATTGGCATTACTGCCATTAATAGGTTCGAGTATGACTTTGAAAGATTTAGATAAAATGACCTCTACCATGAATAATACAGGCAAAATGCCTGTATTATTCCTTGGTCATGGTAGCCCTATGAATGCTATTGAAGAAAATGAGTTTGTTAGGAATTTTAGAAAACTTGGGCAAGAACTTACAAGACCAAATGCCATTTTATGTATTTCTGCGCATTGGGAAACGCGAGGAACTTATGTAACTGCCATGCAAAATCCACCAACTATACACGATTTTGGTGGTTTTCCTCAAGCTTTATTCGATGTAGAATACCCTGCACCAGGCAGCCCTGAATTAGCACAGGAAACCAAAAACATCATTACAAAAACGGAAGTTGGTTTGGACGAAAAATGGGGACTTGATCACGGGGCTTGGAGTGTAATTAAGCACCTCTACCCTAATGCCGATATTCCTGTAATACAAATGAGTATTGATTACACACAATCTCCTAAATACCATTACGAACTTGCCAAACAAATCAATAAATTACGACATAAAGGCGTATTAATTGTTGGAAGCGGAAATATGGTGCACAATTTGCGTATGGTGGCATGGAATAAACTCAACGAAGAATATGCCTACGATTGGGCAACAGAAGCCAACGAAAAAATGAAAAGCTTCATTTTAAATAACAACCATAACAGTTTAATTAATTTTAGGTCGCAAGGTAAAGCCTTTGATTTGGCCATTCCTACGCCCGAACATTACCTTCCTCTACTCTATGCATTGGCTCTAAAAGAAGAGGATGAAAAAGTGACCTTGTTTAACGATAAACCTGTAGCCGGGTCATTAACCATGACCTCATTAAAGATTGATGCACTATAAACAATAGAACTTCTTAATTTTAAGTTTCATAAATTGGTGTTATGAAACCGACTAAAAGTATACTCCCTGTAATTGTTTTTTGCCAGTTCTTCTGCACATCCCTTTGGTTTGCCGGTAATGCCGTATTAAATGATTTGATTGAAAGTTATGATTTAAAAACTTCAGTTATCGGAGATTTAACTTCGGCTGTTCAATTCGGGTTTATAATTGGAACGCTTGCATTTGCCATCCTTACTATTTCCGATAGGTTTTCTCCTTCTAAAGTTTTTTTGGTCTGTGCCATTTTAGGAGCCAGTTTTAATTTAGGAATAACAATAGAACATAATCAGTTATGGAGCATTTTAACATTTAGATTTTTAACAGGGTTTTGTCTGGCTGGCATTTACCCCGTTGGTATGAAAATAGCAGCCGATTATTACGAAAAAGGACTTGGCAAATCCCTGGGATATTTAGTAGGAGCTTTAGTCTTAGGAACAGCACTGCCTCACTTACTAAAAGACCTAAGTTCTGTTTACCCCTGGAAGTCGGTTATAATTTCAACATCGGTATTAGCATCTATTGGAGGTATATTAATGTTTTCTCTAGTTCCTGACGGTCCTTTTAGAAAAGCAAGTCACCACTTAAATTTATCAGCCTTTTTTAGTGTGTTTAAAAATCAATCCTTCCGCTCAGCGGCTTTTGGTTATTTTGGACATATGTGGGAACTTTATGCATTTTGGACCTTTGTTCCCTTTATTTTAAAAACCTACAATGATATTCACACACATTTCAATACTAACATTCCGCTGGTTTCATTTTTCATAATTGCTGCCGGAGGCCTGTCCTGTATTTTAGGAGGTTATATATCAAAAAAAATAGGATCTAAAAAAGTAGCTTTCCTTTCGCTTTTGTTATCCTGTATATGCTGTCTTTTATCTCCCTTTTTGTTTAGTTTAAATCATCATCTATTTCTTCTTGTTATTTTATTCTGGGGTATGGTTGTTGTCTCTGATTCACCCCAATTTTCAACGTTGGTAGCTACGAATGTAGCAACAGAAATAAAAGGAACAGCCTTAACAATTGTGAACTGTATTGGTTTTGCTATTACCATCTTCAGCATTCAATTAATTACTAATCTACAAAACGAAATAAACCCCAAACATCTGTATATAGTCCTTTCTATTGGTCCTATTTTAGGCTTAATAGCTTTAACAAGGAATAAAGAAAAATAACCTAATTGAATTTATTTCATAAACCGCATGTAATCGTGAAACAAAAAAGCGGTTTAGATAACCAAACCGCTTTTAAACAACTCTTAAAATTAACTCTTATATTTTAGTTACTCTTCCACTATACTAATAGCATATCCTCCACCTTCCACACTCTTTAATGATAATTTAGATGTATTAGTTACCTTCATCTTTTTAATAGTGTATTCCTGAGGATTCGTTTTATAATCGGCATCCTTGGCATCTGCATAAATCGTTGCGATATATTTTTTCCCTTTATCTAAGAAGTCTAAAGAGATATTCGACTCGCGACTCACTTTTCCATTGACATTACCTACAAACCAGTTGTTTGTGCCCTTAGCCTTTCTTGCAATCGTAATATAGTTGCCAGGCTCGGCTTCCAAGTACATACTTTTATCCCAATCTACTGCAACGTCTTTTATAAACTGAAAAGCATCTAAAAACTTATTATAGTTTTCCGGTAAATCGGCAGCCATTTGCAATGGGCTATACATAGTAACGTAAAGCGCCAACTGATTCGCAATGGTACTATTAACATGTGAATTATTATTCGGATTTAATTTACTAATGTCCATTTCAAATATACCAGGTGTATAATCCATAGGACCACCAATTAAACGTGTAAATGGCAATACCGTTACATGATTAGGTTTCGAACCACCAAATGCCTGATATTCGGTACCACGCGCCGATTCGTTTCCTATTAAATTCGGATAGGTTCTGGCAATTCCGGTTGGTCTAACAGCTTCATGAGCATTTACCATAATTTCGTATTCGGCTGCCTTTTCAATTGCATACTGATAATGATTAATCATCCACTGGCTGTAATGATTTTCACCTCTTGGCAAAATATCACCCACATAACCACTCTTCACGGCATTATAACCATGATCTTTCATAAACTGATAAGCTTCATCTAGATGTCTTTCATAATTTCTAACTGATGAAGACGTTTCGTGATGCATAATCATTTCAACTCCTTTAGATTTGGCATAAGCCTGAATCTCATCGACATCAAAATCGGGATATGGGGTAACAAAATCGAAGACATAATCTTTAGAATGCCCATACCAATCTTCCCAGCCAACATTCCAGCCTTCAACTAAAACACCATCAAAACCATGCAATGCAGCAAAATCTATTAATTCTTTTACACGTTTATTGTTAGCAGCATGCGTACCATTCGGTGTTGCTTTACTATAATCGGTGGCATCTAATTTCACGGCTTTAAAATCATTGGTATAAGACCAGGAACTTTTTCCTGTAATCATTTCCCACCAAACGCCAACATACTTCACGGGTTTAATCCACGACGTATCTTCAAGAGCACAAGGTTCATTTAAATTGTAGGTCATTCGTGATGCTAAAATATCTCGGGCATCATCACTAATCATAACGGTACGCCAAGGCGTATTTGAAGGCGCAATCAAATATGGTTTGGTTCCTTGAACATCTGGAGTTAACCAAGCATTAAACACCATAGTTTCGTCATCTAATTCGAGGTGTAATACTGAAAAGTCAATTAATGCTGCTTCGTGAATATTGATATACAGACCTTCATCGGTTTTCATCATTAATGACGTTTGAACGCCAGTTGAAGAAAATGATTTTTGAGACAAGTTTTCGGTAATCGATTTATCCATCAATCCACGAATTTCAGACAAGCGAGATTCTGTATAATCGTATTCCTGGGTATCATAATCACCCGGAATCCAGAATGCCGTATGGTCGCCTGTCATAGCAAACTGTGTTTTTTCGTCTTCAATAATAAAGTGCCCTAAATTAGGTTGTTCAGGAAACTCATAACGGAATCCAACGCCTTCGTTAAATGCGCGGAAACGAATATTCATTAAACGCTCTGTTGATTCCTGTTTTAAACGAACAAGAAGTTCATTATAATGGTTTTTAATCTCACTTTCCTCTCCCCAAACCGGTTTCCAGGTTTCATCAAATGTTGATGTTTGTGTATCTAAAACTGAAAATCCACTATCCATATTTTCAGTTTCCTTAAGTGTAAATCCAAGTTTACTTGATTTTACAGCTGCTTTATTTTTGAAAGCTATTTGATAAACCGGTGCTCCATCTGAGTTTAAGGAAAACTCCATGACAACATCTCCATCTGGCGATGAAAGTTGTTGTGCTGTTACTCCGAAACAGGTTAATAGAGTAAACAGCAGTATATATATATTCTGCCTCTTCATGCTTATTTTATTTAGTTAGTTTATTCTGCTATTTGCTAATTAGAATTTTGTATTCCCAAGGTTCTAATCTTAACTTTTTGTCTTGACTAAATTCTACAGGCGTATTGGTTTTAAAGTTGATAAAATGCCCTGAGATAGGTAAATCCACCTCTAGTTCAACTTTTGAAAAATTACCAATAAAAACAAGTTTGTTTTTTTCTTTATATCGCTGCAAAATCAAAACATCTGGATTTTCAACATCTAAAACCTTTAATTCTGCGGAAGTTTTCCCGCCATTTAAAGCTGGATTGGTACTTTTCAGTTGACCTAATTCCTTTAATAGATTCCATGTTGCACCTTTTATTTTTGGGATAGAATCTTTTTCAAAAAACTTTAATCGGTAATCTAAACCGTATTCCTGTCCTGAATAAATTAATGGCATGCCGGGCATCACATAAGTCAGAGCTGTCATTAAATTAGAAGCTTCACCTAAGCGCTCTTTTACGGTACCATTCCATGAATTTTCATCGTGATTGGTAACAAAGTTCATCAAAATATCATCCGATTCGTATTCCGTTTTGCTTTTCTCAATATAAGTTTTTATATCGTTTACATTCATTTTACTTTGTGCGACTTCATTCATAATGTGATGAAATTCCCAGCCATAGCCCATATCAAATAAATTAGCTTTCATCAACTCCGGCTGTCCGGCTTCGGCCAACATAAAAATGTCCTTCTTTGCTCGAAGTTCAGGAATGGCCTGCGCCCAAAAATCGGTTGGCACATTGCTTGCCACATCACATCGGAACCCATCTACACCTTCTTCGGTAATCCAATAACTCATATCGGCAATCATTTCTTTACGCATTTCAGGATTGTCATAGTTTAAATCGGCCACGTCTCCCCAACCCCACGATTCTCCGGTATCGGGATTAATTGGATCTATAATCTCACCTTTATCGTTTTGGGTGTAATAATCTGGGTGATTTTTTATCCATTCATGATCCCAACCTGTGTGATTTGGCACCCAATCTAAGATGACATAAATGCCATTATCGTGAGCTGTTTTAACCAGATTTCTGAAATCTTCAATAGTTCCGAATTCAGGATTTATCTTGGTATAATCGGAAACCGCATAATAGCTTCCTAACATTTTATCGCGTTCGGCCTCATCTTCAATTTTATAAGCAAAATCACCTCCGGTGGCTTTTCTATTAGTTTCTGAAATTGGAAATACGGGCATCAACCAGATAATTTTCACCCCTAATTCTTTTAACTGCGGAATATCTTGAGTAAAGGCCTTAAACGAACCTTCGTTAGAATACTGACGAATATTGGCTTCGTAAATAACTGCAGATTCTAAAACAGCATTATTAATAGGCTCAATTACCTTTATTTCCTGAGATATTTCAGATTCCTGCACAACCTGTTTCTTTTCGTTTTTACACGAAATGAAGATGATTAAAGCTGGGATTAATAACATTAGTTTTTTCATTATTATATCTTATTTTTTAGTTTTAATTTTTAGTTGAAAATAAAGTGACCCCATTAGGTTTGATTGTAATAGAATCTTCCCAAACACTTATATCACCACTAATTATATTTTTAATGTTCTTTCCTTTTAAACCAAGCTCTTCAAACCTTGAAGTTGACAAACTTATTTCAGATGTTTTATTCAAAATAACAACAACAACCTCATCATTTAAAACACGAAACAAGACATACATACCATTTTCCGGAGCAAAATGAATGGTCTTCCCCTCATGAATGGCCTTACTTCCCTTTCTGTATTTCACTATTTTTTTAACGAACTGCTGCATGTCTAATTGTTTTTTTGACAATCCTTTTCCGGTAAACGCGTTGACTGAATCACCTTCCCAACCACCAGGAAAATCAGTTCGAATTAATCCGTGGTCGCCAGGTTTAGCCGTGTCGTTCATTAATATTTCGGTACCATAGTAAAACTGAGGAATTCTTGGCATAATAAAAATATATCCTAAAACCATTTTTATCTTATCGACATCATCATAAACCTGAGTACTAATACGGCTCATATCATGGTTATCGGCAAAAATGAGTATGTCTTTTGGTGAGGCATAATAAAAGTCGTTAGCCAGTCCTTCATACATTTTAATGAATCCGGTATCCCAACCTTCCTCTTCATTCATAGCATTTACAATCTGGCGTTGCATGGCAAAATCCATTGGAGATTTTAAATTGGAATCGTAACCATCCCGATTATTCGCACCTTCCTGCCAGTAGCCAATAATTAACGGATTAATACTCCACTCCTCTCCAACAATGGAAAAATTAGGATATTCATTCATAATAGCTCCCGCCCAACGACTCATAAACTCTTTATCGGAATACGGATAAGTATCCTGACGAATACCACCTAATCCTGCAGTTTCTATCCACCAAATACTATTCTGAATGATGTACTTGGCCATAAACGGATTTTTCTGATTCAAGTCAGGCATAGAAGGTACAAACCAGCCATCACTCATGTCCTGCTTATCTTTCGCAGATGCATAAGGATCCTGATTACTTGTACGTCTGTGATTAGAATTTGTTAGATGCTCTTTATTTTCAAAGGTTTTCTGCTGATTTACCCAATTTGAAAACGGCAAATCTTTCATCCACCAATGCTCCGATCCACAGTGATTCGCCACCTGATCCATGATAAGTTTGATTCCTTTTTCTCGTGCTTTTTCGGATAATTCCAGATAATCCTCTAAAGTTCCAAAACGTGGGTCGATTTCATAAAAATCGGTCATAGCATAGCCATGATATGAACTTTCAGGCATATCGTTAGTAAGTAACGGACATGGCCAGATGGCTGTAAACCCTAGATCTTCAATATAATCCAAGTGATTGGTAATTCCTTTTATATCACCACCATGACGCGCATAATCATTAGTTCTGTCAATCACTCTTTCTAACAGATTTACATTAATATCGTTAGAAGGGTTTCCGTTTGAAAAGCGATCGGGTGTTATCAAATAAATCGCATCCGAACTATTAAAACCAACATAATTGTCCGCCGACTTGATTCTTGGTTTTAATTCATAAGTTTGTGTTTTTACCTCGCCATTTTCAAACCTAAATTCAATATTAAATTTCCCCGGTTTCGTTTGATGATCAATAAGCAAATCGATAAACAAATAATTTGGACTTTCGCCTTTATTTACAGATGTAATGGTTACTCCCGAGTAATTAATTTCCGGTTGCGCCTTGGAAATACCAGGACTTTTAACCAACAATTGTAACTCTTGATTTTTAAATCCTACCCACCAATTTAAAGGTTCTATGCGTTCCAAATCCTTGTATTCTGAAATTTTAACATCGGTATAAGATACTACTTCTTTTGCCTTTGTATCATTTTTACAGGCACTATTTAAGGCTATTGTAAAAAGAACAAAACCTAATTTTAAAATGCCATGTATTTTTAGATTAGCCAGAGACATTTTCATAATTATTAGGAGTAATTACCTGTAATTCATTATTTAACAAAATCTTCAATTCCTTTTCACTTTCCAGTTCAAATATCGTTTCCTGCTGAGTAACATGAACCTTCAATATTTGATTTCTGAAATTGATTTTAAAGGAATACCCGCTCCATTGTTTTGGTATTTTAGGTGTAAACGACAACATATTATCTTTTACTCGCATCCCGCCGAAACCTTCAACAATACTCATCCACGTTCCAGCCATTGAAGTGATATGTAAACCTTCGTGAACTTCTTTATTATAATCGTCTAAATCTAAACGAGACGTTCGTAAATAGAAGGTATACGCCTGCTCCATACGGTCTAATTTAGCTGCCTGAATGCTATGTACACAAGGAGATAAAGAACTTTCGTGAACTGTAAACGGTTCGTAAAAATCGAAATGACGTTCTAATTCGTTCTGAGAAAACTGGTCTTCAAAAAAGTAGAACCCCTGCAACACATCGGCTTGTTTAATATATGGCGAACGTAAAATACGATCCCAGCTCCACTTCTGATTTATTGGACGTTGCGACTTATCCAGATCGGCTACTGTAACCAAATCCTTATCCAGAAATCCGTCTTGCTGTAAATACACCTGATGCTTTTCTGAATATGGAAAATACATATGTTCTGCAACTTGCTGCCACTCGTCTATTTCAGATGTAGACAGCTTGGTTTTATTCATAATCCGGATATAATCTGAGCTATATTCCGCTTCAACTTTCTCTATATTTTCAATCGCATAATTGATACACCATTGCGCTAAATAATTGGTATACCAGTTGTTATTCACGTTGTTTTCGTACTCGTTTGGTCCGGTAACTCCAAGAATAACATACTTGTTTTTGTCGGTTGAAAAAGTGGCGCGTTGCTGCCAAAAACGAGCTATTCCTATTAAAACTTCTAATCCCTTATTTGGAATATAGCTGTAATCGTTCGTGTAACGGTAGTAATTATAAATTGCAAAGGCTATGGCGCCATTTCGATGAATTTCCTCGAAGGTAATTTCCCATTCATTATGGCATTCCTCTCCGTTCATAGTCACCATTGGGTATAATGCAGCACCATTTGTAAACCCAAGTTTTCCTGCGTTTTCAATAGCACGCTCTAAATGATTGTAACGGTATTCCAACAGACTTCGCGCAACACTTTGGTTTTTGGTCGCCATGTAAAACGGAATGCAATAGGCTTCGGTATCCCAATACGTGCTTCCGCCATATTTCTCACCAGTAAATCCTTTCGGACCAATATTTAGTCTTGAATCTTTCCCAAGATAAGTTTGATTTAACTGGAAGATATTGAAACGAATACCTTGCTGTGCTTTAACATCGCCTTCAATGGTAATATCGGCCATATCCCAGATGTTCGCCCAGGCCTGCATTTGCCTTTCCAACAAACCTAAAAAGCCTAAATCTTTTGCTTTAGCCAATACATTTTGAGAAGCAGATATTAATGCAGATTTTTCATGATTACTATCAACCGTATAACCTCCGAATTTTTCAATTTTAAAGGTTTCACCTGCTCTAATGTCTTTTGAAAAGCTGAATGAAATACTATTTGAAGTAGTCTCCATTTGTGGATTTAAGTCAACGAAAACATCATTTACAAACACCTGCGATTCCATAAACGTACAGGTATGGAATTCGGTTTTCATGGTTTTCGCTTCAATAAATGCCTGAGTATGTTCATGAGATACTCTAGACACATCCCAGAATTTATCATCCCAATTGGTGTCTTCGTTGGTAATTCCGGCGTCTACATACGGAGAGAATGTAATTGAAGCATCGGTATTTAACGGGGTAATTTCGTACCGAATAGCTCCAAGTTCGTCAAAATCCAGACTTAAAAAGCGTTTGGTTTTAACAGCAACCTGAACATCATTTTGAAGTGTTGCCTTAAAACTTCTGGATAACCAGCCTTCCTTCATATTCAATTCTCGAGAAAAACCTTCAACACTTTTGCTTTTGTAAAGATCTAAAGATTCACCATTCACCTTAACGTTAATACCAATCCAATTTGGCGCATTTAACACTTTCGCAAAATATTCAGGGTAACCATTTTTCCACCAGCCTACACGGGTTTTGTCTGGATAATATACGCCGGCAATATAGCTCCCTTGAAATGTAGCTCCTGAATACTGTTCTTCAAAATTAGCACGTTGCCCCATAGCACCATTACCGATACTGAACAGACTTTCCGAGGATTTTACACGACTCGCATCAAAGCCTTCTTCTATGATAGACCATTGATCTGGTTTTATATAATCTTGATTCATTTGTATTTTGTACTGTATTTAATTGATTTTTTTCAGCTAAAGACAGTTTATTTTTTAGGGTTAATTAGTTTGTCTAAGAAGTCTAAAGACATCTCTGTAAAATCTTTGAACACATAATCTGCCTCATGTAAAACATCGACATCTCCAATACCAATACTTACCATGTTTGCAGCATTTGCTGCCTGTATTCCGGCCACAGCATCTTCAAAAACAATACAATCTTCGGGTTGCACATGCATTTGTATTGCTGCATTTAAAAACACCTCCGGATCTGGCTTGGCATGAGTAACTTGATTACCGTCTACAATAGCATCAAAAAACTGAGTTAAATTGACTTTTTCTAGAATGCCAACTGCATTTTTACTGGCTGAGCCTAATGCTATTTTTTGATTTTTTGAAGATAAATAGTTCAAAACCTTTGAAACATCTGGCAAGATTTCATCTTCCTGCATCGTTTCAATAAAGCTCAAATAGTGATCATTTTTTTCAGTCATTAAAGCTGTAAATTCATCATCAGAAATAGTTTTTTGTCCCCAATGAAGGATCTTTTTTAAAGACTCTACTCTACTCACTCCTTTAAGTTGTTCGTTTTTATCCAACGAAAACTCTATTCCAATTTTGTTAGCTAATTGCTTCCAAGCCTGGTAATGATACTTTGCAGTATCTACAATGACCCCATCGAGGTCAAAAATAAAACCGTTCATTACGATGATTTTTTTTAAGATTGGATAACGTCGTCGACGTCTTTAACTTTAAATACTAGCGTAGCAGCAATTAAGAAACTAACCCCACTTATCATGAGTGCCATAATTGCCTGGTCTCCGTAAGCATACTTAACTAACGGACCTCCAATTAAGGCATTGATAATTTGCGGAATAACGATGAAAAAGTTGAAGATCCCCATATAGACACCCATTTTTTTAGGTGAAATAGACCCCGCCAAAATAGCATAAGGCATGGCCAGAATACTAGCCCAGGCAATACCAACACCAATCATAGAAAGAATAAGCCAGTCTTTATCAGGCATGACGTAAACCGAAAGCAGTCCTATACCTCCAATAATTAAGGATAAGGCATGCGTACGTTTTCTTCCTATTTTTTTAGCGATAAACGGTAAAGCAAAAGCATATAAGGCTGAAATGAGATTGTAAACGCCGAAAAGGATACCTACCCAGTCGCCAGCATCTTGATAAGTTGCACTGCTACTATCGTTTACTGGTAAACCGTAGAGGTGCTGAGCAATAGCTGGAACTGCAAATACCCACATACCAAATAACCCAAACCATGAGAAAAACTGTACCCAGCTTAACTGACGCATGGTAACTGGCATGTTTTTAAAATCTTCGAAAATGGTTTTTAAGCCTGCTTTTTCTGAAGTGTCTTCATCTTCTGAATTTGAAGCTTGATCATCCTGAAATTGTGCTAATTCCTCTGGTGAATACTCTTTAGTTGTGAATACGGTAACCAGAATAGAAAGCACCAAAATAATGGCTCCAATAATAAAAGATAAAATTAAGTTTAACGGAACTTCACCTGCAACCGTAGCGTTCGATACGCCAAACCAATTGGTTAACGTGTACGGTAACCAGGAGCCAATAACTGCGCCAAAACCAATTAAAGCGGTTTGCACACTGAATCCTAAGGTACGCTGATCTGTTCTTAAATTATCACCTACTAAAGCTCTAAACGGCTCCATAGCAATATTAAAAGAGGCATCCATAACCATCAGGAATCCTGCACCTACCCAAATAGCAGGTAAAAAGGCTGTAAAAATATCGGCTTGTGGCATTAACACCAATCCTATCGAAGCTAAAATAGCTCCAACTAAGAAGAACGGTTTTCTTCTACCAAATTTACCCCAAGTCTTATCGCTGTAGTACCCAACAATTGGTTGAACAATTAAGCCCATTAAAGGTGCTATAATCCAAAACCAGGACAGCTGATGTACATCGGCTCCAAAAATTTGAAGTATTCTGCTTGCATTGGCATTTTGCAGGGCGAAACCCATTTGAATTCCCATAAATCCGAAACTCATGTTCCAGATTTGAAGAAAACTTAACTTACGCTTTTCCATCGAAATAGTATTTTAATTGATACTATTGATAAGCATAAAACTTATCAAAACTTACATGTGAGAAGTGAATATATAAGTCTTGATTCTGCGTCAAAGATATAGAAAAGAATTTTAAAATTCCTAAAAAAGTTTTATTTAGTCGATTCTCTTTCAATAATTTCGGTCTCTATCACATAGGTTTCAAATGCCTGTTCTCTAGTGTTTTCGTTAACATTTGTGTCATTATCCTCGTCCTCCATTTCTAAACGATCGATTAATAAATCGGCTGCTTTCTCTCCTATTTTTTGTCCGTGTTGACTTACAATAGTTAGGCTTGGCGAAGCGTGTTTAGATAAAACACCATCAGTAAATCCGATGACTTGTAAATCATCAGGAATAGCCAATCCTAATTTCTTAGCCACTTTCATGGCCGTTACAGCATATAACTCATTCACAGCAAAAACACCATCAATTTTCGGATTCTTTTTAAATAACTGTTCTATTTCATTTTCAAGAATATCGAGATTTTCTTCTAACGACACCATATCGTCCAATTTTAGAATTAAATCAGGTTCAGCATACACCTGACTTTCTTCTAAAGCACGTAAATACCCTTGTGTACGTAGTCTACCAACGCTTACGTAATCCATCGTAGTAATTAAACCAATATGTTTACAACCATTAGCTACCAGTTTTTTTACAGCCTTAACAGATCCTTTAAAATCGTCAACAATTACTTTATCACATTCCACCTCATTAACGACACGGTCGAACATAACAATGGGTATCCCCTGACTTATGGTTTCATTAAAGTGATGATAATCCTGTTTTAGCAAAGTCTCTTTTGAAATGGATAATACAAAACCATCAATACTTCCGTTAGCCAGCATTTCCATATTTAAAACCTCTTTACTAAATGATTCGTTGGAGAGACCAACAATAACATTGTAGCCACGTTCATTAGCTACTATTTCGATACCTCGAATAACCGTAGAAAAAAAGTGATGTACAATTTCAGGAATTAATACCCCTATTGTTTTTGTCTTCTTATTTTTTAAACTTAGGGCTATATTGTTAGGCTTATAATTCAGAAATTTAGCAAAAGCCTGTATACGTCGTCTGGTATTTTCCCCTATTTCCTTGCTATCTGCCAAAGCTCTGGATACCGTTGATACTGAAACATCGAGTTCTCTTGCTATTTGCTTTAATGTGACTTTTTTCTTCATTATTTATTTTAAATATAGCTAAATTTAAAACGCCTTACTAAAAAAATAAGACTAACCTAGTAATGCTAATTTAGTTCGTTTCATCTAAAAAACCTAAGCATCAAAAAAATATCACTACGGAAACGTTTGCGTTAAAAATTTCGTAAAAGTTATTAACACGGAAACGTTTGCGTTACGAATTTGACAATTCACCAATAGGCTTAATTATTACATTAGCAATAATTCATGGTGAGAAGTGAAGATATAATAAACTAAACAAAGACATTAACAAAAGAACTGTATGAAGACAATTATTAATGGCGTACTGTTTTTTCTCTTGTTTGTTCCCGCAACCATTTTGGCACAAACAAGTATAAAAGGAACAGTAACTGAACAATCTACATCTTTACCACTTCCCGGAGTAAATATTCTCGTTAAGGGTACTACCAATGGTACTGCTTCCGATTTTGACGGCGAATACCAACTTCAGGTAAATCAAGGAGATGTAATAACGTTTACATTTATCGGATATCAGACTCAGGAAATCACCTATACCGGGCAAACGGTTTTAAATGTGATTTTAGTTGAGGACACAGCAAGTTTAGACGAAGTTGTTGTTATTGGATACGGTAGTGTAAAAAAAGAAGACTTAACCGGATCTGTTGAAGTGATTTCTTCAGATGACTTTAACCAAGGCGCTGTGGTATCTCCCGACCAATTACTTCAAGGTAAAGCTGCTGGTGTTAGAATTACCAGTGCCGGCGGACAGCCCGATGCAGCCCCGAACATTAGAATCCGTGGTGGTTCATCCCTTTCTGGAAATAATGCTCCCTTAATAGTAATTGATGGCGTACCATTAGATAACGGTGGCGTTGCTGGTGTAGGCAACCCTTTAAGTTTAATAAACCCCAATGACATTGAAAGCTTTAGTGTGCTTAAAGATGCTTCTGCAACAGCAATCTATGGGTCGAGAGCTTCTAACGGGGTTATCATTATTACTACAAAAAAGGGAACTTCGGGTGATGCTAAATTCAATTTTTCAGCAAGAACATCCATTAGCAACATTTCCAAAAATCAGCAAATTAATATCATGGACGGAAATACTTTTGTAAAGTTTGTGCAAATGTACTACCCGGATGATATTGGAATTTTAGGTGTACCTGTAGGATCGATTTCTACAACACAGCCAGTAACTCAAGTTATTAGCACCCCGGAAGGTGATCGCGCCATTTACAATTCCGATTGGCAAGATGCTATTTATAGAACTGCTGTTACTAAAGATTATAATTTTGGAGTTCGTGCCAACTTATTTCAAGCCGTACCATTTAGAGCATCTATTGGATACAACAATACAGAAGGTGTTGTTAAAACAAACGACTACGAAAGAATTACCGCTTCAATTCGATTAACTCCAAAGTTTTTTGATGAGCATTTAAAAGTAGATATTAATGCCAAAGGAACTTCTGTAGATAAAAACTCAGTAGACGACGGCGGTGCCATTGGTGGCGCCATTTCTATGGATCCTACAAAACCTATTTACGACAGCAACTCTATTTTCAATGGTTATTACCAACAATTACGAGCTTCAGACGATGCTAATAATCCAAATGCAAAAGCCGGAGCAAGCAACCCTTTAGCTGTTTTAGAACAAAGAAGTCGACCTGAGAAAGTACAACGTATTTTAGGTAATGTTGAACTTGATTACAAGTTCCATTTCTTACCAGAATTAAGAGCAGTAGTTAATTTAGGACTTGAAGCCGCAAAAGCAGACATCGAAGAACGCTTTGCCGAAAATGCCGTAAACTCATATACTTTAGTTCCAGACCCAAGTGTTCCAAAAGGCACCTATATTTTTAATCCAGGAATAAGTTTTGCAGAAAGACAAACTATTACAAATACAACAATGGAATCGTATCTGGCTTATAAAAAAGAGTTTGAAGATACATTCATCAATAATTTCGATGTACAGGGAGGATACTCCTACCAGAACTTTAAAAACGATGGAAATAAAGATGAATATAGAAACGACGAAATAACAGGAGAACGCATTCCTAATATAGACTCATTAAATCTAAATAACAGATATTTCAACGAATTAAACCTTCAATCGTTTTTTGGAAGAGCCAACGTTAATCTAGCTAATAAATATTTACTGACAGCTTCATTTAGAGCGGATGCCTCTTCATTCTTTACCAAAGAAAACCGCTGGGGATATTTTCCATCAGCAGCATTAGCCTGGAAAGTTAAAGAAGAAAACTTCTTAAAGAATGTCAACTTTATTAACGATTTTAAATTCCGTATTGGTTGGGGTGAAACCGGACAACAGGATATTTCAGGACAGGTAGGGTTCTATCCTTCCATTCCACTTTTCGAAATAGGTTCTCCTCAAAGTCAGTATTTATCGGGTGTAAACTTATATAACGCTAAGGAATATAACCCAGATTTAACCTGGGAAAAAACAACCACTTATAATGCCGGTGTAGATTTCGATTTCTTTAGAAACAGTTTTTTATCAGGATCTTTTGATATCTACAAAAAAGAAACAACCGATTTATTAGTATTAACCAACGTACCTCCGGGACAAGCTTTAAGCGATCAGGTAATTCAAAATGTTGGTACCACTGAAAGTAAAGGTTTTGAATTGAATTTAAATATGAATCCTGTTCAAACAGAAACCTTCAATCTGTCCTTAAACGGAAACTTATCTTATAACTACACCGAAGTAACCGACTTAAAAGGAGCGCAGCAAATTAATGCTAAAGATGGTGGTTTATCGTTTGGTACCGGTAACATTCTGTTACGCCATGCTGTTGGACAACAAGCGGGTTCTGCCTGGGTACTTAAACAGGTTTACGATACCGATGGTAACCCAATACTTGGTTCGTTTGTCGATTTAAACGATGATGGAAGAATTACTGAAGACGACAGATACTACAGAGCTATTCAACCTAACTGGACCTTTGGTTTCGGAATTAACATGGACTATAAAAACTGGAATTTAACTGCTAGTTTCAGGGGACAATTAGATGGAGAAATTTACAATTCCAGACGATTAACTCATGGTGAAATCCAAAACGTAAAATCGTTAGATGGTACCTTCTTTAATAATGCCTTAAACTTCTTTGATGGAACTGCAAATCCGGTATTCACAGATATTTTAGATCCCGTTCAATATTCAGATTATTTTATTGAAGGTGCATCATTCCTAAGATGTGAAAACATTGTATTGGCACATACTTTAAATAATGTTATAAAAAATGCGACCCTTAAAATCTACGGTGCTGTAAATAATCCATTCCTAATCACAAATTACTCAGGTCAAGATCCGGAGAACTTTTTAGGAATAGATAATAACTTTTACCCTAGAGCAACAGTTTACAACTTAGGTGTGAATATTGACTTTTAAACTATGAAAAAAATGAAAAATAATATATTTAAAATACTACTTGGTTTGGTCTTTATTAGTACTCTAAATATTGGTTGTACCAGCGATTTAGATACCGAACCACTAATTGAGTTGTCTTTGGAAGAACTCTTATCTCAAGATCCAAAAGCTGTTGAAGGTATTTTATCTCGCCTTTATGGTTCGTTTGCCCTTTCGGGTGCAGATGGTCCTGAGAGTTCAGATATTAGTGATAATGCTGGAGAATCTCCCTTTTTAAGGGGAATTGTTAACCTTCAGGATTTCGCTGCCGATGGCATGAAAAACCGTTGGGGTGATAATGGTTTAGACCAATTAACTACAACTAGTGACTGGACTCCGGAAAATAAATTCTTCAGATATTTATACAACAGAATTTTCTTTACCGTTCCACAATGTAACAACCTGTTAGCTATTCTACCAAATGTTGATGTAGAAAACAAGGAAGTAATAACTTCAGAAGTTCGATTTATCAGAGCTTTAGCATACTACTATTTAATAGATGTATTTGGTAAAGGAGTTTTAGCTACTGAAGAAAATTACGGACAAACCGATCCGTTACCGGAAGCTTCAAGACAAGAATTATTTGATTATGTTGAAGCGGAATTATTAGCTATCGAACCACTTCTATCATCTGAAAACACTTATGGTCGTGCGACTAAAGGTGCAGCTCAAATGTTATTAGCTAAATTGTATTTAAATGCAGAAGTTTATACTGGAACTGCAAAATATGCTGAGGCTGCAACTTATGCTAATAAAGTGATTACAGAAGGTAATTACACACTTGTAAATAATTATGTGAGCTTGTTTTCTGCAGACAACAATACCTCATCAGAAATCATTTTCCCTTTAATTGCAGACTCTCAGGTGAGTCAGAGTTATGGTAATACCACTTACATTGTGAATGGTAACTTAAGCTCAGACACTATGCCACTTGCAGAATTTGGCGCAACCGATGGTTGGGCAGGTCACAGAGCAACAAAAGCCTGGTACGGTCTTTACGGAGATTTAGCAACCTCAACCGACGACAGAGCCAAATTATTCTGGACAGAAGGTCATAACTACGAAATGGACGATTATAAAGAATGGACAGACGGTTATCCTTCTGTTAAATTCAGAAATACTAATGTCTCAGGAAGTTCGTTAGCTTCAAGCTTTTCAAGTACAGACTTTCCGTTATTCAGACTGGCTGATGCTTATTTAATGTATGCAGAATGTGCTATAAGAGATGCTTCCGGAACCGATAAGGGCACCGCGCTTGGATATGTAAACGATGTAAGAACACGTTCTCATGCCAGCACTGTTTCTTCTGGTGATTTAACGCTGGACTTTATAATTGATGAAAGAGGAAGAGAACTAAATTTAGAAGGACACAGACGTACCGACTTAATCCGCTTTGGAATGTTTACAGGCAGTTCTTATATATGGCCTTGGAAAGGTGGTGTAAAAAATGGTGCTTCTATTCCATCAACTTATAATGTATACCCTATTCCATCTTCTGCATTACAAGCCAATCCTAACTTAAGCCAAAATCCAGGTTATTAAAAACTAAACTAATTATTATGAAATATATAAAATTTTTATCGCTTTTAATTTTAGCCGCTATTGGCTTTACTTCTTGTGATCAGGAAGACGATTTAGTGTTTGTTGCTAAAGTACCTGAAGAAGGTATAAGCTTTTCAAATATGTTTTTAGAAGAATATACGCTAACTACAGCTACTTCTAAAAATATTGGTGAACGTTTTACTTGGGAGGACGCCTATTTCGGAGTTCCTACCAACATTGAATATGAATTACAAAACTCCCTTTCAGGAGATTTTACAGATGCCACGGTTGTTGCTACTACAGATGGTAATGAGCTTTCTATCACTATTGGAAATATGTTAACCTATGCCACTGCTGCAGGTCTTGACAACGATCCGAATACAGATAACCCAAATTCAGGGGAACTTTACTTTAGACTAATGGCTTCACCTGGTACCGATGGCGGATTACCTGTTTACACCGAAACTCAAACCTTAAATGTTGTATTACCTGAGGCTGTTACTGGTGGAAGCGCTTACGAAGTTTCTACATGGGGTGTTGTTGGTTCGGGCTACAATAACTGGGGAGCCTTTGCCGATGGGAAATTCTATACCACAGCAACACCGGGTGTTATTGTTTCTTATGTGAACCTAGTTGATGGAGAAATTAAATTCCGTGAAAACAATACTTGGTCGGGTGACTTAGGTGATGCTAATATGGATGGTATTTTAGATGCTGATTCCGATAATAATATTGCGGTTACTGCAGGTGATTATAAAATTACCATTAACACAAACGACAACTCATATACTATAGAAGAATTCTCTTGGGGAATTGTAGGTAGTGGTTTTAATAACTGGGGAAATACTCCTGGGGTTTCAGATGCTAAATTATATTATGATTACACTACAGATACTTTTAAAGCTAGTGTAAAATTATTTGATGGAGAAATTAAGTTTAGAATGAATAATGCCTGGTCTGTAAACTTTGGCGATGCTAACTTAGATGGTATTTTGGATTCGGATAGCGACAACAACATTGCCGTAACTGAAGGGCATTACTTAATAACCTTAGATTTAAAAGACAACTCGTATACTATTCAGGAGTCAAATACTTGGGGTGTTGTAGGATCAGGATACAACAACTGGGGTGGCGACAAATGGGACCATGACGGAGATACAGCAACAGCTGAAGAATTTATATCTGATGCAGCCCTAACGGAAATTCAACCAGGAGTTTGGTTTGCAGAAAACATAACTCTAATTGATGGGTTAATTAAATTCAGACCTGATAATGCATGGAATGGAGATTATGGCGATGCCAATGTGGATAACATTCTAGATCAGGATCCGGACAATAATATTGTCGTGACCGCAGGAAACTATGTTATTAGTATTGATTTCAATGATGCTGAAGGTCCTAAATATTATTTAGGAAAACGATAAAATATGGTGACTAATTCATATTTATAAGTAATGATAAAAGGGTTGTGTTATTGTATAATTATGCAACCCTTTTTGTTTAAACTTTAAACAAAATGAAAAAACTAATACTATTAACACTACTCTTATCTTTTTTTGTTGGTCAGGCTCAAAAACAAAATGTAGATTATAACCTATCGCCAAATCCCTTTGATGAAGACGACAGCATTACCATTACTTTTGATGGTGCTACAATCGACGAATCTGCCTGGGGGGTTACCGATAATGCTTTGTATTTATGGGCATGGTCTTTTGATACAAACTTGTCAAACCAACAAGATTGTCCAACTAACGGAAGTTGGAATAATTCCAATGAATCCAACCGCTTAACATATAACTCCACTGCCGATGAATATACAATTACCTTTACCCCTACTACATTTTACAGCCGCACAGGTATAGGGCAAATAGGCTTTCTTATTAAAGCTAAAGATGGAACAGAACAAAAACAATCTCAGGATGAAACCATTAATGTCGGAACATTTCTTGTCTCATTAACAGCTCCATCATCCAGCACATCAATACTAAATAGTGGAGATAATTTATCTATTGCAGCCAGTAATACAGGAGGAAACGCCGACTATGTTCTAAAAGCCAACAATGTTACTATCGATACTCAAAATGGTATTTCTTCTTATACTTTTACCCATACAAATTTTACTGAAAACACAAATTATTCGTTGGAAGTTACCTTTTCCGGAGAAACTAAAACCAAATCATTTACAGCCATTTTAGACCCTGTTACCGTTTCAGAAATTATGCCTGAAACCTACCAAGACGGCATTACCTACGACGAAAGCGATAATACCAAAGTAACCCTAGTACTTTATGCTCCAGGAAAAGATTTTGTATATGTTGCCGGCAGCTTTAATAACTGGCAACCCGATGCTACATATGCTATGAAACGCGATCCTTCGCGCAACAGTAAATTCTGGATTACATTATCAGGTTTAACACCCCAACAGATTGAAACCTACCAATACTGGGCGGTTGATAAGACACCCTTAGCAAATTCACCTGTATTGGTAAAAACTGCAGACCCATATTCTACATTGGTTCTATCTCCTTTTGATGATCCTTATATCCCGGCAAGTTCCTACCCGAATTTACCGGAGTATCCACAAGGACAGGAACGTGAAGTTACGGTTTTACAGACCGGACAAACCGATTACAACTGGCAGGTCAGCAATTTTTCGAAACCTAAAAAAGAAGATTTAATTATTTATGAAGTTCTGGTTCGTGATTTTGATGCAAACAAATCTTTTCAGGATATTATTGATCGCATCGATTATTTCAAAAACCTAAATATTAATGCCATTGAACTTATGCCTGTCATGGAATTTGAAGGCAACGAAAGTTGGGGTTATAACACCGCGTTTCATATGGCTTTAGATAAATTTTACGGTACAGAAGAAAAGTTTAAAGAACTTATAGACACCTGTCATCAAAACGGTATTGCTGTTATTTTAGATCTTGCCTTAAATCATGCTTTTGGAAGAAACCCTATGGTTCGATTATGGATGCAGGATAACGATGGTGATGGCTGGGGAGATCCGAGTTCTGAAAACCCATATTTTAATCAAACGGCCAAACACTCCTATAATGTAGGTTCCGATTTTAATCATGCTAACGGTTTTACAAAAACATATGCCAAACGCGTGGTAAAACATTGGATTGAAGATTTTAAAATAGATGGTATCCGCTGGGATTTAACCAAAGGATTTACCCAAAATTGTGAAAATAATGAAGGATGTACTAACGATTATAACGCAGACAGAGTCGCAGTTTTAAAAGAATATGCTGACTATAGCTGGAGTTTAGACTCTGATCATTATGTTATTTTTGAACATTTGGGTGCCGACTGGGATGCCAACAGCGATGGAAAAACATCAAGAGATGAAGAAACCGAATGGGCCAACTACAGAATTGATGAAGGTAAAGGTATCATGCTATGGGGTAATTTAAATCACCAGTATAACGAATTGACCATGGGATATACCGGAGACATTACAGAAATGGGACACACTTCAAGAGGATATACAAGCCCAAGATTAGTAGGTTATGTCGAAAGCCACGATGAAGAACGTTTAATGTATAAAAACCTTCAATATGGCAATATTAATGCTGAATACGATGTGACAAATTTGGAAACCGCATTATCAAGAATGTCGGCATTAGGAGCCATCTCGTTAACCATTCCAGGACCAAAAATGATCTGGCACTTTGGCGAATTAGGCATGGAAAACTCCATTTATACCTGTAACAACGGGTCGGTTAATACTGCCGATGATGCTACTGATGGAGATTGTAAACTGGACACCAAACCTCAACCACAATGGACGAATAACTGGCTAGGTAATGCTACTCGAAACCAAATTTATAATGATTGGGCACGAATTAACCATTTGAAAACTAACGAACCTGTTTTTGAAGGAAGCTATACTATTAGTTCAGGAAATCTAACCCCTAGAATTAGCATTTACACAGGTGATGAAAATACCAGTGGTGTTGAACTAAAAAACGTAATTGTTATTGCGAATTTTGATGTTACAACGCAAGCTATTAATCCAAATTTCCCATATGCAGGTACATGGTACGATTTAATGGATAACAGTGTAATAAATGCTGCAACCACGAGTATTCAGTTAAATCCGGGTGAATTTAAAATTTACGGAAACCAAAGCAGTACATTATCTGTTTCAAATATTGAAAATGCTACGAATTTCAGATTATTTCCAAACCCTGCTACAAACGCATTTAAGGTAAACCAAAACGTTCAACAACTGGAAATATACGATATTACAGGTAAGCTTATTAAACAATATAATGGTAATATAGATTTAGGAACTGAGATTGACATTTCCTATTTATCTAAAAACATTTACCTGATTAAAATAAAAAATGATTCCGGCGATACAGGCTTCGCTAAATTAGTTAAGTTGTAAAACCTGCAATTCAGGTCAAAAAAAAGGATTCTAATTTAAGAATCCTTTTTTTTTATGATATCATTCACACTTCATTTCAGGACATCCCGTTTAACAAACAGACTGTATTTCAATCAATTTAACAATTTTCATGTTGAAAATTTGAGAAATTAGAATTATCTTAATAAGATGAATGACATTTGTCATAATTTAAAAAAATATCATTCTCTAACTTTACTACATATTTAAAACTAATTACTCATGAAAAATATACTATTACCCACAGACTTTTCAGACAATGCTTGGAACGCAGTTGTTTACGCTCTTAAGTTGTATGCCGATGAGCCTAGTACATTTTATATTTTAAATACGGTTACCATTCAAACAGCTTCTTATGGTAGTCTTTCCAGTAAATTAAAAGATACTATGAAAAGTAATAGTAAAAAAGAAATGGAAGACCTAAAAAGACTTGTTGAAACTTGCGACCATAATGCCAATCATGAATTTCACTTTCTTCAGGGAACAGAAGATATAGTTACCTGTATGCGTAAAATTGTTCAGCAAAAAGACATAGATCTTATTATTATGGGAACGAGAGGGGCATCTGGTGCTAAAGAGTTTTTCTTTGGTAGCAATACCATTCAAGTAGTAAATCACATTCATGATTGCCCAGTTTTAATTATACCTGAAGATTACGATTTTAATGTGCCAAAACAAGTTGCTTTCCCTACCGATTTTAATCGAGCTTATAGTGAAACGGAATTGGCGCCAATAAAACATTTAGCCGATTTATTTAACTCTAAAATTAGAGTGGTGCACATTAACGTAGAAGAGAAATTAACAGCAAATCAGGAAAAAAATTTAGAACACTTAAAAACACTTTTAGCCGATTACGAGCATAGCTTCCACTGGATGCCTGACTATGCCAATAAAGCTTCAGAAATTAATGATTTTATTGAAGAACTTAGTATAGATGCTTTAACAATGGTAAATTATAAACACAGTTTTATTGAAGACATTATTAAAGAACCAGTAATCAAACGTATTGGGTTTCATCCTACCGTTCCTTTTCTGGTTATTCCTAAATAAATTCAATTAATAGCAATAGTACATATTTTTCGAGGTCACTCTTGAACAGCATAAAGCAAACTGTTAACCCCTATTTATGTTTGCTTTATGCTTTTTTTTATTTGAATATCTTTCAATTTTATCAATAGCCATCTTCATTTTAAACTAAACTATTTCGTACATTTATAATAGTAAGTTTTTGGAAACTATCTCACTAACTATAATTCAGGTTTTATAATGAAAAAGCATTACACATCGATTGTGGTTTGTCTCTTAGGTTTTTTCTTTTTAAATGCTCAAGATACCATTCCTTCTATTTCAACAAACCACAAAAGCGAGTTACCTAATTGGTATACTCATAAATTTGAAATGCATCTTGGTGCTTTTTTCCCTTTAAACAACACTCAGGTTCGTGTTGGAAGTACATCCAGCGGAAAAGGTACCTTATTAGACCTTGAGGATAATTTAGGTTTCTCGAAATATACCACCTCCTTTTTTGGAACATTTTCATGGCAGGCTTCGAAACGTTCGCGTTTTGACTTAAACTATTTTTACTTGAGTCGCTCAACACGTTATACTATAGATAAAGACATTGTTTTTGGTGAAAACACTTATCATGCCGATGCCGAATTAGAGGCGTTTTTTGATACTCAGATTTTACGGTTTTCATATGGTTATGCCATAATAAATAAACCTAAATACCAAATTGGAGCTTTAATCGGGACACATCTTTTATTTGGAAATATTGGACTGAAAGCTGAAACAAATGTTGGTTCAGCTGAAATAAAAGACAACTTAGATTTTACCGCTCCTTTACCTGATTTAGGTATTTGGAATAAATTCCTAATCAGCAGAAAACTGGCCATTTATAGTAACTTTAATTATTTATCTCTTAAAATAAACAATATTAAAGGTCGTATTTTAAGCTACAATGCTTCCCTTTCTTATAATGTAATCCCTAATCTGAATTTAAATTTAGGTTATACCGGACTTAACTTTCGAGTAGATATTGAAAAAGAAAAGCTAAACGGATTTTTAAAATGGGGGTATAATGGTCCAACCATTACCGCTATGTATGCCTTTAAATAAGAATTTTTAATTTTACAGCTCCCAACCAAAAGTGGCCTGAAATACATAATCATCTTTCGACGCATCTTGAACCGGCTGATTATCGAAGTTATAGGTTACACCGAATTTTATAAAGAAATCTAACGGTAAATCATATTTTAAATCCAAAGTATAATCTACCCTTAAACGATTTTTCTCTGTAATACTTGGATAGGCAATAATATTGGTTAACAAATTGAAATCTTTAACATCAAACAAATTGAGTTCTAAAGAGCCAAATGCCTCCAAACTGTTTCGATTTGTACCAACATCATCGGAGAATCGCTCATTATTTAAAGCCAAACCAGCTGCGGCCCCGAAATACAAATAATTGGTATGAATAAAATAATTACCGAAACCTACACGATTAGTAAAACGATAATCTATTTTTTGTTCGTCGTTTGCTAAATATTCAGAATTAAAAATAGCCAACATATCATTTTTCAAAAAGTAAGTAAACTTAATATTGGCATCAGTTCTATGAATTTCGCTACTCCCATCCTGCTTACTTCTAACAGAATTATAATTCCCTAATAGCTGCCAGTAATCAGCCGTATACCCCACTGAACTCCTTACATTTAACTGTCTTAAATTATTGCTTTTCGTTAAATTAAAACCAACTGAAATAGAGGCATCCAATCGCGATAAAAAACTGGATTTTACCGACTTTATAAAGACTATATCCTGAATACTAACCACTCTTCCATCTCCTACATTGGTTAACTTAACCTTTCCTGTGCCTGAAGCCAAACCAAGTGCTGTATTGTAACGTTCTCCATTTTTTAAGGTTACTAAAAACAACTGTTTCCCGCTAACTTGAGCAACTTCTACCCATGTAATTTTAAAATCGGAATCACTATAATCGGTTTCAACTGCCAAAACTCCATTTTGCATACTCTTTATTTCTCCTACTATGCGATTATTATTTTTAAGGACTAAAGTATCATTCTGAGCCAGAACACTATATCCGAATAATAGAATAACAACTATTATAATTTTACTCAAACCATTAAATACAATTGAACCTTTAGTACGTTTTAAATTAAACTTATACAGACTATTGTCTCCCATAATCTTACTTTTATTAATTTATATTTTTATTATTCCTTTAAATCTTTTCCCTTTCGTCCTAACGGAATATTGGCATAAACCGCCCATTGTTGATGATGCTGCTTTCCTGGTCCATCCATAACATCGCTTAATCCACCATAATAACGAACACCCACCGATGTAGTTTTTAATGGCGCTATATAATAACCAACACCTACAATCCATCCAAAATCCCAAAGGTTTACTACATCCTTAATGTTCCGTTTTAACTCCAAACTACCCTCCGGTGTATCAGCTTCAAAAACATCATTAGCTTTAATTCGCATGGAAACATGCGGACCAGCTTCGGCATACACTCCAATAGCTGTTAAATACTGAATGGCCATTGGGATACTTAAATACTTTATTTCTCTGGATACTTTTCCATCGGCATATAACGCATCCAAATGTTCATCTCCCAAGGAATACACAGGAATATCTCCAGCGCCACGAGTGTATTTTGCCAACATTTCGGTTTGTGCCCTAAACTTATCACTTATCTTATAATTAAAATTTAAGCCAAGGTTAAATGCATTCAAACTTCCCGATTCCGGGAGATTTGAAATATCATTCCATGAATAATTTAAATGGATTCCGAAAATTAATTTTTCAGAGTTTAAATCGTCTCCAAAAATTAGGCCCAGTAAAATTTGAGCAGGCGCCTTATAGCTTACCAAAAGCGCAAACAGAATTAAAACCGAAGTGAAATATTTTTTCATCATTTTTTATTAAATAAACTTTCAAATCTGTAATTCACCATAATTAAAAACGAGGTACGCTTTCCAAAAGTTCCTAACTCAGTTCGAAGTTGCCAGTGTTTGTTATGTTGATACTGTGCTCCAAAAATCAAATTCCAGGGCTTCGCTAATTCCTTATCTAATGCATATGTTATTTGAGCATCTCCAACATCTACCCCACTTAAATGATCATCAATTTTATTAATTATTTGATTGGCAACTAATTTTTGTCCGGGAGGCAACCCATCCGCCCACTCATGCAAACGATCTATAAAACCCTCCTGAAGTCCATCAGTTCCGTTAGGAAATAAGTCTTTAATTGTTATGCTTCCGTTAGTATCCCCATTAATATTTTGGCGAAAAGCACCAAACCAAACAGCTAAGCCTCGATCGGCTCGACGTGGATTTACAAAATTATGCCCTAAACGAATGTCTAAATTATGAGCTGGTACCGGCTCGACCAATGCCTCTACATTTCCAAAATTAAAATTATTATCAACCACAAAAAACAAAGGGCCAAATCCTCCTGCTACCGTAAAACCAAAACCCGCACTGGTTACACTAAAATGTTGGGTTGTAGAGAAATCAACCGGTCGTACTAAAGGAACAGCTGTACTGGTCGACCCAACTCCAAAAATACCATAGATATTCAAAAATGGTAATACCCACATATCTGGCCTAACTGTATATGCCTCTGTTCTTGCTTCTACCGTTCCGAACTTTATAAAATCACTTAAATCTACAGGCTCTAGATCGTTTAAACCTATCAAGGTTCTTTTAATATTTACATCCTGAACTTGTGTATAATAGGCTGTACTCAATCCATACGTAAATGGCACATCGAATCCTTTTTTATAAGCTTGTTTGGCTAAAATTGGAAATGTATAGGGGTACTCTCGGCTTTGTAAACTATCGTGATAAGCCTTATGGTATGGGTTTAATTCCTTCGATGTATACTGAGCGAAACTATTGCTGGAAATTATTAAAAAGAGACCTGTTAAAGCAATCTTCTTAAAAACATTAAAAATTGAATTATAACTGAAGCGTAATTTACAAGGCATAAGCAATCCATTTTTTCATCTTAAATCTAAGAAAAAAAAGACAATACTTAACACTAAAAACAAGATAACTTGAGATTAATCAAGAATTTACATTTTTAATTCACTAATATGAATTCAACAAAAAAACGTCACCTAATCATTACTCAGATTCAAAAGAAAAGATTATTAAATTCTTAATAAGCCTTTTGTTTAAGACTATTTTTTAAAGTGAAAAAGAATTCTTTTTAAAAAAAATTGAAAAGCACTTTATAATAGTCTATTATTTCATTTCAATAACTAAATTTGCTCCTTTAAACGCAATTTTAAAGCATTTTAGTTTTATGAGAAAACTTAACGAGTTTATTTGGGAAACACACGGTATTCATGCTGGTACAGAACAAGACCACGTAAAGCATGGTATTGATAAATTAGAGGATATTATTGATAAAGCTATTGAAGCCGGTCACCCGAGTATTACCTTTATTATTCACTCCCCTCGCTTAACAAGTTTTCGATATACAGCCGAGCGCGAAACCAATGTAAAATTCATTCGTGGTAACCGTTCGTATTTAAACTACCCAAAACGTATTGCCAACCTTCGTGAAAAATACGAAGGACAAATTAATATTAAATACGGAGTAGAATTAGAATGGATGGGACCTGAATTAGGATTACAATGGAGCCGTTCTAAAATTTTCCAGGCCGAAGATGCCGATTATGTTATTGGTTCAGTACACTTTGCTCCGGAAGGCTTACCTTACGATGGCTCGAAGGAAGAAGCCTTGGAATTATTAAAACTTCGTGGAAGTCTGGAAGCTTACTGGGATGGTTATTTTAATGAAATGATCCAGATGATTGAATCTTTCGGAGACATGATTCAAATTATTGGTCACATCGATTTACCAAAGCTTAATGTCGATATGCCTGAAGCTTTAATTAATTTTGAAACCAGTGCGCATCCATTAGCAAACAAATTCAGAACCCTTTTAGAGTTAATTGCCGACCGTAACTTAGCGCTGGACGTTAATATGGCTGGTAAGTTTAAAGGTGTTGGTGTATACCCGGTTCAAAACATTTTAAGACGCGCTAAAGAATTACAAATTCCGGTTTGTGTAGGTACCGATACGCACCATGTACGTTACTACGGACTTAACTTTAAAGAAAGTTTAGAATACATTCAGGAGGCTGGTTACGAGAGCTACGTGAGTTACTCGAAGTTAATTCCTGAAAACCGTACCATTTACGACGATCACGAGCTAAAAGTTAAATACACCGTTTTAAATAAAGGTATCGAACTTTTAAATCAACGATTAGATACCGAGCAAAGACGTATTATCCCTGATTTTTCATTCGGAGGGTCTTTTTCTGAATTCGTTGATCTTTATAAAGGTTCAACCAGTATGGGCGAATACAATGCCATTAGAATTCGTAAAACCGGGAAATCTATCACGGTAACAAACGAAATTCCTGAAAAACCAACCAAAAAAGTTAACGGATTATTCTCTAAACACTTAGATAAACCAGGGGTTATTTCATCATTATTCAACACGTTAGCTTCTGAAGGTATTAACGTAGAAACCGCGCGTTTAAAATCGAACGACGACGGAACTGCCGAAGCTTTTTTATCTATTAATGGTGATAATGAAAATATAAAAAGCGCTATCGATTTCATTAACGGAACCGATGCCGGAACCTTTACAAATTTAACCTATAAAGAAAACGCCGAACTACCAAACTACCACCGTGATGGCGTGTATTTATTGGAAATGGATGGAGTAAATCTAAACTTGGCTTTAAGCGAAAAAGTTATAGTTACTAAACACCATAATGCACCTGGAGTGTTATTAATCTTATTATCAGCTTTAGCTTCTAAAAATATCAATATTATTGATTTACGATTAGGAAAACTAAACAACGTTGGTTATTCGGCTTTAGCTGTTGACGGTGATAGTAACACCATCAATAACTTATTAAGTAAATTAGGAGATCAATACTACGAAGCGAATCTTATTGAGTTTCACAGTATGTAATTCTGAATCAACTGATATAAAAAACACCTTAGCAATTTATGTTAAGGTGTTTTTTTATGTGGTTAGTTAACTAAAAACAAAAAGCACGCTTAAAAAGACGTGCCTAATGCTCCCTATGGTAAAAGGATTAATAGCATGACAAACATAAGTCTTTAATATGGTTCTATTTTATGGAAAACCGTAACATGATCTCTTTTTATATAAGGCCTAAATCTTTAAGAATCGCAACTAAATGAATGGTGTTATTTGCCTTGAAAACATCTTTTAACTTATTGATACGTTTTTCAATAGAACTTAAACTACTTGGAACCATTTTCTTTGATTTGAATAACTGACTTATTTCTCCCTGAGAAAACCCCATAGACAATTGTTTAATCAGTTCTATATCGTAATCGTCAATTTCGAGTTCGTTATTTTGGTTTAGGGCATTTTCAACCTGCGGGGAAAGAAATATGTTTTGATTAGCAACTTGTTTAATGGCCTGCGACAACTCTAAAGCTCCTTTTCGGCTTTTACAAACATAGCCATTAACCCCATGAGTGTTAATTAAAGTACGAACCTTTTGCAAACGATCTTCCATAGAATACACGATAATCGGTAACTCCGGAAATTCATCTTTTAAGACCGCTGCCAAATCTTCACCAGACTCTAAAGTAGTATTCTGATAATCTTGTTTAAAAGATAAATCGGTAATTAATAAATCGAAAGGCTCTGCATCTAAAACAGCACGTTTTACTTTTAAATGTGCCTCGTCGCAATATTGTGCCTGAACCACATTGGTTATATCATTTTGATTAAGTATTGAAAGTACGCCCTCGCTTACTACATCGTGATCATCAACTATTAAAACCTTTTTAAACATAATTATACTGAGATTTTTGACTTGAATCCTCTACCCGATTCAGATTCAAAAATAATCGTTCCGTTTATAGATTTTATACGGTTTTCCATATTCTGCATTCCGGTTCCTTTTAAAAGGTTGCATCCGCGACCGTTATCGGTATAAGCAATTTGAATTTTATTGTTCTCATATTTAAAACTCATAACCACATTAGAAGCCTGGCTGTGCTTCTTCATATTTACCATCAATTCCTGAAGCACACGATACAGTGTTATTTTTTTTATGTTATCAATCTGCTCCCATGGCACCTGACTGATTCCTTTTGTGATGATATTTACCGAATTATTACGGTAGCCTTGCAACAGGTCTTTTAAAATACTCAGGTAATTTTCATTAAGATCAATTGTACTGTTTTCTTTTGAAATATCTCGGGTTTTAGAATATATGGCTTCCAAATCATCTAGAATATTATCATTGACTTGTGGAGTTGTTTGAAGCTTTGACATGACCTGATACACATCGTTCGCTACCTCGTCGTGTACTTTTTTAGAAATTCGCGCTTCTGTTAAATATACCTGTTGTACTTTATCTTTACGGTATTTTACCCTTAGAATCATCATCACAAATCCTGAAATAATCAAAACTAACACCCCTATAGATAAATAAAGCAATTTAAAATTCCTTTCTTTCTGCTTTTCTAATTCGGCAGTGATTAATTCCTGTTCTTTCTCTAATAACTGTTTCTCCTTTTCTGCAACATTGTATCGTATGGCTGCAAACTTATTTTCTCTCAAAAAATGTTCGTTTTCAACCTGTTCTTTCAAATTTACATAGGCACTAAAATCATGATTATGTTCTAAACTCAACTTTAATTTTAAAGCTTCTAACTGATAACTCGGAGTTCCGATTTTATTTCCAATGGTTTGTAACGAATCTATGTATGATTTAGCTTTTACTTTATTTCCTGCATCTAAACAAAACAAAGACAAATGTCTATAACTGGAAAAAAGACCTGATAAAAGCTCACTTTTCTTCCTCATAGCCAAAGCGGCTTTCATAAGCTCTACACCTGAGTTATCTCCTGCTTTTGTTTTATAATAGCCAAGATTGTCAATAAAAACAACTTTTATGCTAATATCTTGTATGGTTAGTGCTTGATTGTAAAGTGGATTTAAAATCTCAACAGCCTTTAAATAATCACCCTGATCGGCAAAATTATTAGCGATGTTGGTAGTAATGGCGATAATATTTTCAGGGTCTTGATTAAGTTCTAATGCCTTATCGAAATATCGATTGGAATTTTCATAATCTTTAAGATTTCTGTAAATAGTCCCTAATTGATTAAATAAACGCTCTCGTGCAGCTTGAGTTTTTGATTGCTCTTCAACCTTATCCAGTAGTTTTAAAGATTCAATGATAAGTTGCTCACTTTGGTCGTAAAATCCCATTGTATATTGCCCATAAGCGATTAACTCCAGGTTATAAGCTGCTTTTTCAGGTTTATTATCATTTAATGCTTTAGTTACTTTCTTCTTAAAATAATCGAACGCTTTTGTAGATAGATTAACGTCCTTAAACTCGGTTATAGCTTTATAATAAATTTTGGTACTATCCTGTATTTGTTGTGCCGAAATTTTAAGACAAAAAATGCCTTGTAACCCAATGAAAAACAGAAGTAAAAACACTTTTTTATTCATAACTCAAAAATAATGAGTATTCTCTGACTTTACTAACTTTTATTCTCAAAATTCAGTCTTAAAAAGTATTTCTTCACTACAATAAATATTTTTTATTTTCACAAATAAGACACTAATAAACAATAACTTAAACACAACTCTCCTACTGTATTTTATTTTTGGCACGCTGTTTGTAATTCAATAAGCGTAACATAAAAAACGAGCAATTATGAAAAAGTTTATATTCTTATTAGCAGGTTTAGTCCTTACAGGCTTCACTACTCATGCAGCCACAACCACCAATACAGAACATGCAGAAACAACCATTTATAACAGAGGTTATGGTAATTCTTTCATATTTGTTGAAAACGGTATTGAGTTTTCAGTATTTAGAGATGGACAGTTCGACTTTAACATACTTGGAAACAATTCGCAACTAAACGTATCGGTTGGATCACCAAATTTCAACATCAGTTTTAATTCTGGTTACGATTATAACGCTTATGTGCAATACGATGAATTTGGTGCTATTATTCAAATTGAAAACACACCAATTTATTACGATTACTTTGGTCGCGTATCACAAGTAGGCCATGTAAATATAAATTACAATAACTACGGATTTGTAACCCGTGTTGGCGGACTATATGTTCATTACAACAGATACAACGTGTTTTCGCACTGTACCGGATACATTAATGTATATAACAGACATTATGTATACAGACCTTGGCACAGATACTACAGTATTCCTGCCCGTGATTATTGTGTAGTGTATAACAGACCTTACAGACAGTACTATAAACCTGTACGTTACAAATACCACAGACCGTATTATAACAATTATAGACCAAGAACTTCGGTTGCCAACAGACATGGTAATACCATTAAAAGAAATAGTAGTTATGCTACTGTTAACAGAAGTCCTAAAAACATAAATTCAAACCGTTATACAGCAGATAACAATAGAAATTACAACAATAAAACGGTTAACAGAAGTTCTAATAGAACCTATCAACCAGACGTTAATCGCAATAATTCTAGAAACAATAACGTTTATAGAGATAACAAAGCGATTAGAAATAACAATTCAAGAAATTACGAACAAAATCGAGTAACACAAAAACCAAACAGTAATAATACTCGTATATACAATAACAATAACAGAGACACCAGAAAGTCCTCTCAAATAGCTCAAAGATCAAATGATAAATCAAGAGCAACACAACAAAGAAGTTCAAATGTTTACCAAGGTTCAAAAAGTAAACCAATGGCATCTAACACGAGAGGTAATAATAGTAAAGACAATAACAGATCGGCAAATTCACATAACAGACGATCTTAAAATTTTGGTTGGTTAGTTTAGAAATCCCTTCGATATGTTCGCCCTAAAGCAACTTCGAGGGGGTTTCTTTTTATATTATTTAAGTTTGATAAATCTATCGAGAAGTGAAGAAATATTATCCGATAATTTAAACTTATGAATAACATAAACATAAATCAGCCCAACTAAAGCTGACTTTAAACTAATATTCAAAATCGGGTGAAACGGAAAATCCCAGAAATAGAATAGAATAACTGCCAAAACTATAACGCCACCAGTTTTTAAAGTATTAGCTGTAAATGGTAAAATTTTAAATTTCCTGTAAACAAAAATCAGCTTAATCGTATTGTATAAAAACATAGCTAAAAACGTTGCTAATGCCGCGCCATTGATTCCTAATAACGGGATAAAAATAACATTTAATAACACCATTAACACCACCAGAATAACCCCAAGTAACAATACCATCCTGTAATAATCGCTGTTGAATAAAATAGCATTATTACTTCCTAAAAGCGCATCGTATAATTTAGCCACACTAATAATAATGACTACAAACAGTGCATCACTAAACTCTTCCGGTATGATGTGATACAACTGCTTTATGTTTAAAACGATTAATAAAAAAATTAATCCGCTAACCACAAATAAGGTAAGTGAACTACGCTTTGATAAATCCTCCAATGATTTAATATCTTTTTCATTGATATATTTTGCCGATAGTGGCAGCAAAATTTGATGCATTGACCGTTGTGGCACCGCTATAACCGCTGCAATAAAAATTGCCACATTATAATAGGCTATTTCTTCAATAGGAATATAATGACCTAACATTACCTTATCGACATCCAACAATACCGTGGCAATAGAACCTGCAATAATGATTAAAAATGAATACTTTAAAATACTGCTCAGGTTATTCACCTTTTTAAAGGTCAACACCGGCCATTTAATACTGAATGCGTAAAGTTTCATAATTAACATTCGAATAATATAAACCAAAACCAGTCCTTGCATAAACTGTTCAATACCTATAACTTCAAAATGCAACATAAACAAAAGTATCATAGCACCTACTCTATGAAAAACCTCTTTCATAAAATTTCCAAACACGGTTTGCATCTGTACTTTTGCCCAGGCAAAAAACACTTCAAAATACGCTAAGGCTATCGCTATAATAAAGGTATGCCATAAGTAATTTTTAATGATTACATTCTCCTTTGACAGAAATCCGGCAATGGTATCATAACTAAAAACTCCTAAAACAGTTAATGGAATAGTAACTATGATGGGTAGAAAAAGCATCAATGTTAAAAAGCTGTTGAGCGATACTCTTGTTTTAAAAGATGAATAAAACTTGACAATAGTATTATGCACCCCAAAAGCCATTACTGGCATTATAACATAAGCTAACGACAACATATAACCCACCATTCCATAATACTCATCACTCATAAATTTGGTATAGAGGAACAAGGTATTAATAGCTCCAATAAAAAAACCTAAGTAAGTAGAAATGATATTTTTTACAGATTGTGAAGCAACAATACCCATTTAAATCAAATTTGATAGCGATTTGGTTAAAGCCTTACGACTGTATTTTTGCAGACCAATGGCGTGCACTTGTAATTCGTTATTTTTAAATGCCTTATAATGCTCTAAAATAACAGATTTTAATGAACTGTAACTGTTATAGTAAAAGTAGTTACCTGTGTTGGTTTCTTTAATAATGGCCTCGACATCTGAATCTTTAGGACCTAAGGCTATAATTGGTCGATTAGACACCATATACTCAAAAAGTTTTCCTGGAATAATGCATTTGGTTTCGTCTGAATCAATTTCAATAAGCAGCAACAATTGCGACTGCTTTTGATGCTTTATCGCCTTTTGATGTGATACATAGCCTATATTTTTAATACAATTATCTAAACCATATCTATTCATAGATCTTAGCACATCTTCGCTTACGGCCCCTATTAAATTCAATTGAAAGTCTTTGGCAAAACCATCACTTTCATTCCTTAAATCGCGTAACACACGCCACAAAACTTCCGGATTACGCTTTGATAATAAGGAACCTATATGCGCCAAAGAAAACTTAGAATCCATTGTAAATTCCTCCAAAGGCTCATAATCATAACCATTGGTAATAACATGAACAGGTTTGTTTGTAATTGCTTCAAATTCAGATTTTGTAGTAAAACTGGTTACAATAATTTCATCAGCTGAATTTAAAACTTCCTTTTCTAAAGCCTTATGTTTTTTAGCTGAAGAGGACGTCAATTTTAACTGCTTATGGTATCCAATCGTTGTCCACGGATCTCTAAAATCGGCCAGCCATTTCACGCCTAATTTAGTTTTTAAATGTAAACCAATTAAGTGCATACTATGTGGTGGCCCGGTGGTTATAATAGTTTCAATATGTTCTTTTGAAATATATTCTGAAAGAAAATTAACCGAAGGTTTTACCCATCCTTTACGCGCATCAGGAATAAAAAAGTTTCCACGTACAAACAGCAAAAGTTTTTCAGTTAAACTCTGCTTTTTTTGTTCCGGAATAATCCCCTTACTAATAGCTTTCGACGACTTCTTAGAAAATAACCCTGCCAGTTTATAAGGCTCATTAATCGGCTGTTTGATGATTGTTACATCTTTAGAAACTTCTTCTAATAAACTTTCATCAAGAAGTGGATAATTAGGATTTTCAGGAATATAAACTATCGGCTCAACATTAAAATCTGGTAAGTATTTTACAAACTTTAACCAACGTTGAACTCCGGGACCTCCAGCAGGAGGCCAGTAATAGCTTATTATGAGGACTTTTTTAGGCAATAGTTTCCTTTTTCTTTTTAAACTCGTAAAATAATCCACCAACCAATAGCAAAGCAAAAAGTAATGAGCCCGCTAAAGTTATTGTACTTCCGGTTTTCACCACATCCGGGTCGAACTTAAACTCAATTGTATGTTTACCCTCTGGAATTTCCATACCGCGTAAGGTATAATCTACACGAATATGCGAAGCCTCTTTACCGTCGATAATCGTTTTCCAACCATTTCCATAATACACTTCTGAAAATACAGCAAAACCATCATTTTTGTTAACCGACTGATATTTTAAATAGTTAGGTTGTTGTTCAACCAAAGTTATGGTTGCGGTTGAATCTACTGTGTAGTTTGGAATTTCAGATTTGAAGGTATTTCCAAAATCAACGATATTCAAAACCGCCTGTTTTTTATTGTCCAACTTATCTAAAGCTAAGATTTCATCGTTAGGATTATCAACGGTTTTAAAACTTTCAATAAACCAGGCATTACCATTAGCCTCATCATTTACATAAGGGAACATCTGCCCTTCTTTATCTTGAGCAATAATGTATTTTGTATTCAGCAAATTCAATACATTCATATTGTTTTTAGCCACATAAAACTCAAAAACATCATTATAACGGCGTAATTCCGCTGCGTTATAACCCGTTAAAGAATTATGGAAATACGAAGGTTTTGATGGCCCTGAAACTAAATCGTAAACTCTAAAATGACTCTCGTCTTTTAAAATTTCCTTATCAATCGCATTTGCTGTAAATGGCTTATCGACTTCTCTCGCTGAGACAAAATCGTCATTGTTTACGTAACGTCTGTCTACACCCACCAAATCAAATAAAATCAAGGCTGCAAAAACAAAAATAACGGTTTGTTGTTTAAACTTCTCTTTTAAGAACATGTAAACCGCTCCGGCTGATAACAGCACCAAAACCAAAGTTCTTATCGTATCATTAGTAAATAATGTTTTTCTATCGGCCTTTAAAGCTTCAACAAAATCTGGCCCATAATTCTGACGGTAGAATCCATCGTTTACACCAACAAAATCGAATAAGGAAGTCTTAAATAACAGGAATAAAACAGCTATTCCTCCAGTTATACCAGCAGTATATTTTAAAGCTTTTAACTTTTCTTCTTTAGTATTTTCATCTTTAAATAACTTTACCAGTCCGAAAACAGCTAACACCGGAACACACAATTCCAGTAACACCTGAATAGATGTTACTGCTCTAAACTTATTGTAAAGTGGTACATAATCAATAAAGAAATCGGTTAGTAAACTAAAATTCTTTCCGTAAGATAATAGTAATGAAAATACAGTTCCGCCAACCAACCACCATTTTAATCGGCCTTTTACTAAAAACAAAGCCAGTACAAATAAAAATAGTACAACTGCTCCAATATATGCAGGAGCCTCAACTATTGGTTGCTCTCCCCAATACATCGGTGCACGTTTAGCTTCCTGAGCTGCTTGTGTAGTGGTTGCTCCTAACTTTCTAAAAGCATCGTAAGTTGCAGAATCTTTACCAACATCTTCACCATTACCTCCTCCCATAAATCTTGGGATATACAGATTAAATGTTTCGGCTATTCCATAACTAAATTGTGTAATATAGTCTTTATCTAAACCTGTAGTTGCAACCTTAGGTGAACCATCAGGATTAATAGTTAATTCGCTTTTTCCTCGTTTGCTTTCCTTTACGTATTCTTGAGTGGCTAAAATATTCGTAGCATTTAAAGCTATCGACAAAACAACCGCCCCAACTAATACTGCAATAGCTTTAAAATAGTCTGGTAAGGTTTTCCTTTTGTATGCATCAACCAAATAAGCGATTCCTAAAATAATGACCAAAAACATTAAATAGTAAGTCATTTGGAAATGGTTTGCAACCAACTCCAGTCCCATCGCAACAGTTGTAAGTAAAAATCCTCCTAAATATTTTCGCTGAAAAGTTAAAATAATACCACTTAGCACCAATGGCATATAGGCTATAGCATGTGCCTTGCTATTATGCCCAACTCCAAGAATAATGATTAAATAGGTTGAAAAACCAAAGGCCAAAGCCCCTAAAGCAGCGAGTTTAAAATCGACTTTTAGCACCAAAAGTAAGATGTAAAAGCCTAAAAAATAAAGAAATAAATAATCAGCCGGACGCGGAATAAAACGTAAAGCTAAATCTAATTGTTTAATATAATTATGCGGATATTTTGCCCCTAACTGATAAGTAGGCATCCCGGCAAAAGCACTGTCCGTCCAATAGGTTTCGGTACCTGTTGCTTCTCTAAAATCATTTTGTTGCTTACTCATGCCTATATATTGCATGATATCGCTCTGAAAAATTTTCTTTCCTTTTAAAACCGGGTTAAAATATGCTAGCGCAACAATAACAAACCCTAAAATAACTAATAAATGTGGAAGTGCTTTTTTAAATGAAAATTGCATGAAAATGGTTTAAATCAATGAGTGCGAAAATTAGTCAATTTCTTCGTAATCCACGTATTCACCAACCTCTTTATTTGAAGATTTTCTATTTGGCATTTTATCGATAGTTACCTCTCCTTCCTTTTTTGGAGGCTCCTGCTGGCGTTGTTGCTGAAAATTACCAAATTGCCCACCAAATCTTTGTTCTGCTTTTTTAGAAACATATTTTATAAGGAACGGCGTTAATAGCCTTGAAATGATTTTTATTCCGTAATACACAAGAATAATTATCAAAATCATTCGTATCAATCCGTTCACCGATGCTTGCTGTATCATAAAATTCTTTTTAACAAAAATACAATTCTATATGCTTAAAAAACGTTCAAAAATGATAAAAAAACTATAAAATCTCTATATTTGAAATGCCTAAAGCGGTATAAATACTGTATTCGTTTTATCTTTTTGATACAGCGAAAATTAAACTCAACATTATGAAGCTAATCAAATCTACTCTGTTTATTTCACTTAGTTTAATAGCCGCCAAAGGCTTTGCCCAATACACCGACGTTATAAATTCTAACCGACCAGGTGCTTCCAGAAGTGCTTTTTCTGTAGGAACAAATGTCTTGCAATTTGAAGCTGGGCCTTATTTTATAAACGAAAAAAGAACACCTGCACCTAGCTATGAAGTGGAAGGTTTTGGTGTCGATTTTGCTGCACGTTATGGTTTATTATGGGAGCAACTGGAGTTAAATGTAGAAGGCACTTTTCAAAGTGACACCAAAACATATACTTCAACTATAGACGCTGAAGACAAACGAGCGAACTTCAAATTTTTAACCGTGGGCGCCAAATATTTAGTTTTCGATCCTTATAAAAATGCAGAAGAGGACAAACCTAATTTATATAGCTGGAAAGCGAACCACAAATTTAAATGGAAACATTTAATTCCTGCGGTTTCAGTTTATGCCGGCGTGAATTACGACACCGATAAAAACCCATATACAGCGGTGGGTATTGAAGGTTTTAGCCCTAAAGTCATGATTGCAACTCAAAACAATTTTGCAGGCGGTTTTGTGTTCATTACAAACTTTATTAAAGACCGTATTGGTACAGATCAATCCGACTTTCAATATATTTTAACCTTAACCCACTCCTTTAGTCCAAAATGGGTTATTTTTGCAGAAACACAAGGGATAAAAAGCGATTTCTATGCCGACAATCTGTTTAGATTTGGTGGAGCCTATTTGTTAAGTGAAAACTTTCAGCTAGACACAGCCATGACTTTAAACACAAAAGATACCCCATCTGTATTTGGTGTTAATTTTGGAATGTCGTACCGTTTAGATTTTCACCAGGACCCATATAAGGAAATTGATAACGGCACATCGGCTAAAGATGAAGGCCAACGCAGATCTCGCCGAAATAAAAACAAGAAAGGAGATTCCGACTTGATTAATTCAAAACAAAAACGCGAAACCGTAGACTTTAATTAAACCTGCGGTTTTAAAAGCACTTTATGATTACAATAAAAGAAGTTAAAACTAAAAAAGATTTAAAAGACTTTGTTAAGTTTCCATTTAAGCTTTACAAAGGCTCAAAATATTGGGTACCACCCATCATTTCAGAAGAAGCCAAAACGTTCGATGTTAACGAAAATCCTGTTTTTAACGATGCAGAAGCCACATTGTTTTTAGCTTATAAGAATAATGAAATTGTAGGGCGAGTTTCTGCCATGATAAACTGGCTTGAGGTTAATGGCCAAGACGTAAAAAAAATGCGCTTTGGCTGGTTCGATTTCATCGACGATTTAGAGGTCTCTAAAGCCTTGTTAAATAAAGTTGAAGAAATAGGCCGCTCTCATGGTTTAGAATATGCTGAAGGTCCAGTTGGTTTTTCAAATTTAGACAAAGTTGGTGTAATGTATGACGGATTTGAAAACAGAGCCACCATGGTTACCTGGTACAACCATCCTTATTATATAAAGCACTATGAAGCCTTAGGTTACAACATTGAAAAGTCCTATTCTGAAAGTAGCTTTTCTTTTGATGTTGTAGATCCTAAAGTATTTTTAAAACTCAACGATATTGTTACCAGGAGGTATCAGCTAAAAGCGTTAAACTTCACTAAAACTTCTGAAGTGATGCCTTATGTAGATCGTATGTTCGATTTGTTTAACGACACCTATGCTAAACTATCGTCTTTCGTTGCTGTTACCGATATTCAAAAAGAATATTTTAAAAAGAAATTCATCGGATTTGTTAATCCAGAGTACATCAAATTTGTAGTAGATAAAGACGATAACTTAATAGCCTTCGCTGTTGTACTTCCGTCATTCGCTGAAGCTTTACAAAAAGCGAAGGGTAAATTATTTCCTTTTGGATTCGCCCATATTTTACGTGCTAAGAAAAATAGCAAAAATGCGATTTTCTATTTAATCGGTGTGCATCCCGATTATCAACACAAAGGTGTTCATGCCCTTATCTTTAATGAATTTTACGAAACGTTCAAGGAAAAAGGCGTTGAAACTTGTGTAAGAACTCCTGAATTAGACGACAATATAGCCATAAGGCAGATTTGGAAACATTTCGATTCTAAAGTTTATGCGCGCAGACGAACGTATAAAAAGAACTTATAACAACAAAAAAACGCCGCTAAAATTAAGCGGCGTTTTTTTTATCTATTAAACGAATAATTACTCACCCATTGCTGCCATTACAGCTGCAGATAAACGCTTGTAAGTTCCGTTTTCTAATCTTTCTCTAATGCCATCGAAAGCATCTAAAGTAATTCTCACATCTTCTAAAGTATGCGTAGCGGTAGGAATTAATCTTAATAAAATTAATCCTTTAGGAATTACAGGATACACCACGATAGAACAGAAAATTCCGTAGTTTTCACGTAAATCCTTAACTAAAGCCATCGCTTCAGGGATACTTCCTTTTAAATAAACTGGTGTAACACAACTTTGAGTTGTTCCGATATCGAAACCTCTTTCTTTTAAACCAGATTGTAATGCATTAACGTTTTCCCAAAGTTTATCTTTTAACTCTGGCATAGTTTTAAGCATTTCTAAACGTTTTCTAGCTCCTACAACTAATTGCATTTGTAGAGACTTAGCAAACATTTGAGAACGTAAGTTGTATTTTAAGTAATCTATGATTTCCTGATCTGCTGCAATAAATGCACCTGTCCCAGCCATAGATTTAGCGAAAGTTGCGAAGTACACATCGATGTCGTCTTGTACACCTTGCTCCTCACCTGCTCCAGCACCAGTTTTACCTAAAGTACCAAAACCGTGAGCATCATCAACTAAG